>NZ_LZJK01000128.1 GCF_001667945.1 Mycolicibacter sinensis
TTCCCCCCCCCGGGCCCCGGGCGACCCGGGGGCCCGGGGGGGCCCGGGGGGCCCCGGCGGCCCCGGCGCCGCGGGGGCCCCCGCCACTATCGCCGGTGGCACCGGCGAGCGCGGCGAGGACGGCGGCGCCGGCGGGACCGGCGGCACCGGCGGGGTCGGTGGCGCGGGGGGCGCATCCGTCCACGGCGCCGCGGGCCTGCAGGGCGTCGGCGGGGCCGGCGGCACCGGCGGCACCGGCGGCGATCCGGGCAACGGCGGCCGGGGCGGCGACGGCGACGCCGCCCATCCGGACGGTGGAGCCGGCGGCAACGGCGGCAACGCCGGGGCCGGCGGTGCCGGTGGCACCGGCGGGGCGGGCTCGACCCTCGGGGCTACCGGGGTGACCGGCGCCGCGCCCACCGGTCCGGCCGGCAACGGCGGTGACGGCGGCAACGGCTACCACGCGACCGTTGCGGGGGCCAACGGCGGCAACGGCGGCGACGGCGGGACCGGCGGCGCCCACGGCAACGGCGGCAACGGCGGCGACGGCGGAGCCGGGGCGACCGGCAAGAACGGTGTCGCCGGCATCAACGGCGGCAATGCCGGTAACGGCGGCAACGGCGGAGCGGGCGGCGCCGGCGGCAACTCCCTCGGCGACGGCCACGGCGGCCACGGCGGCAACGGCGGCGCGGCCGGCGACGGGGGCCGCGGCCTGGACCAGTCGGGCCAGCCCGTCGGCGCCGCCCTTCCCGGCAGCGGCGGCAACGGCGGGCAGGGCGGGACCGGTGGCGCGGGCGGCAGCAGCGCCAGCGCGCACGGGGCCGGCACCGGCACCGGCGGGGCCGGCGGTAAGGGCGGGGCAGGCGGCAACGGCGGCGGCAACGGGATCGCCACGGTGGACGCGCCCAACAATGTGCAGTACGGCAGCGGCGGGGCCGGCGGAGCCGGTGGGGCCGGGGGCAGCGGCGGGCGCGGCGACAACGGTGCGGCCGGTCCCAACGCCGGCTTCGACGGCGGCAACGGCGGCGCCGGTGGCCAGGGCGGGGCCGGCGGCTCGGCCTACCAGGGCAACGCCGCCCTGGGCGAGCACGGCCGGTTCGGCACCAACGGTGACGGCGGCGCCGGCGGAA
Organism: Mycolicibacter sinensis; assembly: GCF_001667945.1. Taxonomy (GTDB): domain Bacteria; phylum Actinomycetota; class Actinomycetes; order Mycobacteriales; family Mycobacteriaceae; genus Mycobacterium; species Mycobacterium sinense_B. Next base: position 1,110 of record NZ_LZJK01000128.1, read on the forward strand.
GCGGCGGGACCGGCGGCGGTGGCGGCACCGGCGGCACCGGGGTAGCCAGTGCCGGCGGCGCCGGAGGCAACGGCGGCAACGGCGGCACGGCCGGTGCCGGCGGCGCCCCCGGCACCGGCTTCTACGCCCAGCCCGGAATCAACCAGGCGCCGGTCGGGATCGGCGGCGTCGGCGGTGACGGTGGCGGTGCGGGCGCCGGCGGTTCCGGCGGGATCGGCGCTGCCGGGTTCACCGGCGGCACCGGCGGCAACGGCGGTGTCGGAGGTTACGGCGGCCACGGCGGGGACGGCACCGGCAGCTTCTATTCGCAGGGCTCCAGCGGCGGCAACGGCGGCTCAGGCGGCGCCGGCGGCAACGCCGGGACCGGCGGAGCGGGCGGTTCGGGTGCGCAAGCCGGTAGCGGTGGCAACGCCGGTGCGGGCGGCCACGGCGGCGACGGCGGTGATGGTGGCACCGCCACCCTGGCCTCGACGAACGTGCACGGCGGGGCGGCCGGCGATGGCGGCGCCGGAGGGACCGCGGGCCTTATCGCCGCCGGCGGTGCCGGAGCCCGCGGCGGCGACGGCGGCGACGGCGGGGCGGGGGGCCACGGCGGGACGGTCGGCAGCACCGGCGCCAACGGCGCCGGGGGCGTCGGCGGCGCCGGGTCGGGGACGGCAGCCCATGGGGCCACCGGCGGCCCGGAGGGCCCGGTCAACGCCTCCATCCCGCTGTATCTACAAAGCAACGGGATCAGCCCGATCGTCTACATCTCGATCAACGGCGGTCCGCCGGTGCCGGTTCAGATCGACACCGGCTCCACCGGGCTGACGATCCTGGGCAACAGCCAGGGCCTGGGCGACTCGGTCTATGCCGGCAGCGCGAGCTACGCCGGCCTGGGCAATCAGTCCTACAGCTACCACACCTACGACACCACGGTCGGCTTCTGCGACAAGGCGGGCGCCTGCCCCACGGACCTGGTCACCGATCCCACCGCGGTCAATATCGTCGACCCGGCATCGAACGCTTTGATGACGAGCTACTTCAACCAGTACGGCATCGCCGGGGTGCTCGGCATCGGGCCCAACAACGGTTTCTCCGGCACCTCGACAATCATTTCGGCGTTGCCGGGTGCCCTCAACCAGGGTGTGCTCATCGATGCCACCCGCGGCGAGGTGGTGTTCGGCCCGAACCAGCTGGACCCGGAGCTGTCGCTTCCGGGCTCCCCGTTCGTCGACACCATGGTGTCGATCAACGGTGGTGCCCCGGTGGCGGTGTCCACCTCGATCGACTCCGGCGGCATGTTGGGCAGCGTTCCGCAGTGGCTGTTCCCCAGCGCCGGGATCGGTACGCAGGTACCGGCCGGCACCCTCATCTCGGTGTACTCCGCCGACGGCGAGAAGCTGCTGTACTCCTTCACCACGACCGCGACCAACAGCCCGTACGTGTGGTCGAACACCTCGATGAACTCCGGCTACTTCCCGTTCTCGGAGAACCCGATCTACATCGACTACCGCCCCAGCGGATTCGGGTCGACGGTCTTTGACCGCTGAGGCCCGTCAGGCGGCACCCGAGAATTCGTGCGCGATGCCGGAGATGGTTCTCCAGAATCGCGGCGATCTCGATGCTGGGTCCCAGCAGGCCGAATGCGGTGCTCGCGACGACGTCCTCTGATGCCGCAGGCGTTGCTCGACAGTGGGATCGAGGCAGAACTTGAAACACCGCAGATGGTGGTAGCTGGGTCGGGGTCGATTGCGGCTTGGCCGCGTTCGTCGTCGCCGCCACGACCGGCGGCACAGAGGTAGCCCGGATCACCGATGCGCCCGAGAAGGGCGGTGCCGAACACCCACCAGAGTTGTTCGACACGCTTTAGAACAGCTCCTTGGCCAGCAGTTCCAGGGTGTGCTCGCGGCCGGGCGCGGTGGCCGGGTCGGTGCCACGGCGCGCCGAGGCCACCGGGTTGACCATCACCTCGTCGACGCCGAACTGCTCCGCCAGCGCCTTGAGCTGATCGGCGGCTTCGGCGGGCGCGCCGACGACCGCCCGGCGCAGCCCGCCGTCGATGATGCGCTGTTCTTGATCGGAGACGCGAGCCGCCTGCGCATCCTCGACCAGGTCCACCGCGCCCAGCGGTCGCCCGGTCCGCAGCCGGGCCATCATCTGCAGATTCGGCAGCATCAACGCCATTGCCTCATCGCGGGTTTCGGCGACCGCGGCGTTGACCGTCAGGAACGTCGTCGGCTCGGCACACCACGCGCTGGGCACGAAATCAGCTCGGTAGGTGGCCAGGGCCTCCTCGGTGCCGTGCCCGGAGAAGTGGTGGGCGAACACGTAGGGCAGTCCCTTGGCCGCGGCCAGCCGCGCCGAATACATGCTCGACCCCAGCAGCCACAGCCGCGGCTCGCTCGCCGCGGCCGGAGTGGCCTTGAGCAGGTAGTCGCCGTCGCGCAGTTGAACCTGCACGCCGCGGCTGCTCATCATCGCCCGCACATGGTCGAGGTAGTCGGGGAAGTTCGCGATCTCTTGCTCGTCGTGGCCCCCGCGCAGCATGACCGAGGTGACCGGGTCCGACCCGGGCGCCCGGCCGATACCCAAGTCGATGCGGCCCGGCGCGGCCGCCTCCAGCAATGCGAATTGCTCGGCGACGGCCAGTGGGGCGTGGTTGGGCAGCATCACTCCGCCGGATCCGAGCCGCAGCCGTGCGGTCTGTGCGGCCAGGTAGGCGATCAGCACCGGCGGGCTGGTGGCCCCGACCGACGGCATGTTGTGGTGCTCGGCCACCCAATACCGGGTGAAACCGAGCCGGTCAGCGACCTGGGCCAGCCGCACCGTGGCCGCCAGCGCATCGGCGGTGGACTGATCGGTGCGGACGGGGACGAGATCAAGGACGGAAAGGCGCACCCTTGGGTCAACGCGCATCCGCCGCCGGACCTTCCCGATCAGTCCGCGAGCCCGGCGTGGCGGGCCGCATCGGCGAAGACATCGTCGAGCATCGCCGGGGTCAGCCGGCCGGTGAACATGTTCTGCTGGCTGGGGTGATAGCAGCCGATCAGCCGCAGTCCGGGGCCGAGTTCGGCGACCGCACGGTGACCGAACTTCGGTTTCGGTTTGGGCACCCGCTCGGCGGCCAACCGCAGCGCGACCTGCCAGGCGAAGCCGCCGAGGGCGACCATCACCCGCACGTGAGGAGCCAGCAGCTGCCACTCGGCGTCGAGCCACGGCGCGCAGGTGTTGCGCTCGGCCGTGGTGGGAGCGTTGCCCGGCGGGGCGCAGCGCACCGGGGCGATGATCCGGATCGTGCTGGTGTCCAAGCCGTCGGCGGCGTCGATACTGGTCGGCTGGTTGACCAGACCGGCCCGGTGCAGCGCGGCATACAACTGGTCGCCGGAGCGGTCGCCGGTGAACATTCGCCCGGTCCGGTTCGCCCCGTTGGCCGCGGGCGCCAACCCGACGATGACGATCCGCGGCGTCGGCGACCCCCATCCAGGTACCGGCCGGCCCCAATACGGTTGATCGGCAAAGGATTTCCGTTTGGCGACGGCTACCTCTTCGCGCCAGCTGACCAGCCGCGGGCAGGCCCGGCAGACGCTGATCAAGGCGTCCAGCTCGGGGATCGACTCGGATTGGTCGGCCAGCTGCACCACGTGCGCGGCATCGGCGGCCGGTGGCGTCGCCGGGGTCGCCGGGTCGCCGGGCCAGCCGGTACCGGGACGCACCGGGGAGTCGAAGGGCTGTCCGGTGCGGGGGTGGTTGAGCATGAGACCATCCTGCCGCCGAGTGCACCGGCGATTAGAAGCGGTTACGCACAAGCTGCTCCGCCACGTTCCGGCCGGGGCCAACGACGCAGAGCGGGCAAGCCGCCGCGTTCGCAGAGTTCGCCCGGTAGTCCGACGACCGCCATTACACTCCCGGCAGGCGTTGGCCCTCGGGGAACAGGACGGCCCGGAATGCGACGGTACTGCGGACATATCGCGCTGGCGATCGTCTTGACCGCGTCCTGGGTGACCGGCTGCTCTTCGGTCCACCAGACGGTCGACTCCACCGCTACAGCCACCGCGACGCCCTCCCGGGCGCCGTCACCGTCGGCGCTGATCGGCCCCGACGGGGCCACCGTCGAGATCACCCTCAGCGGGATGCGGGCCACCGCAACGGCACCGGCGGGCGTCGGCGACCCGGGTGTGCCGTTGACGATCTCACGCGGGTCGCAACCGCACGGCCAACCGTTTGCGGCGGCGGTGGCCGCCAGTGCCCCGGTGTCGATCGCGCTCGGCTCCGGACTGCAGCCCAAGCAGCCGATCGAGCTGCGGTTCGACCTGTCCGCCGATCCGCAGCTGGCCGGCGCGTTCAGCGATTCGGTGAAGCCGGTGATCCGCTCGGTCTCCGGTGCCGACGGGTCGGTGATCGACCTGCTGCCGGCCGCCTGGGATCCGGCGACCCGCACGGTGAGCGCCGCCACCGACCACCTGTCGGTGTTCCAGGTCATCGCCGCCGACCTGGGCAAGGTGGTCGACACCATCCGAGGGGTGCTGCTACCCGGCACCACGTCCGGTCCGAGCTGCACGGGAAGCAGTCAACTGACCATCGGATCGATCTCCTACACACTCAGCGCGTCCAAACCTGACGCCCCGGTCACCGGCTGCCTACGCGATGCCGGCGCCGGCGCCGTCGGCGTCGACTTCGCCAACAGCAGCAGCCAGTTCTACGGCCTCACGTCCTCCCCCGCCGGGACCTTCACCAACCCGACACCGCTGAACAGCAACGACCAACTCGCGGTCTGGCTGTTCGGCGACAAGAACGGGCTGCTCACACCGCGCTCCGGCGGCCAGCTCGTCCTACCGGCCGGCACCACCACGGCCACGATCAATGTCGATGTGAATCCGGTTGCACTGCAACTAAATTCGATTCTGACCGGGCTCGGGATGCTGGGCATCGACGGCGACCAGCTGGTCACGGTGTTCCAGAACAGCCGGTCGGCCTGGGACTGCGCGCTGACCGCGATGAACGCGGTGCAGCTTCCCAAGGACGCCTACCAGGCCCGCGATCAGTACGGCAGCGTCGCCCAATGCCTGCTGGCCGGGATCGGTGCCGCCGGCGGGCCGATCAGTGGCGCAGCGGGCGCCGACCCGGCGTATCTGGGCGATGTCGTGCATCGGACCGGCGTGGCCCTGTCGCTGGTGACCACCCTGCCCGACCAGTTCTTCGCTAACATCGCCGGCGCGATCGGCGAGGTGACCGGCAAGAATCACCTGGAGTTCACCCTCAACGGACAGCGACCCACCGCGCCGGCCCGCGGCATGGGCACCTTGAAACTGAGCGTGTTCCACTCGCACACCAATCCCGGTGACACCGGAGTCGAGCTGGCGCCCAACCATTTTCAGCTGAGCAAGTCCAAACACGACGGCACGTTCTGGGTCGACTTGGGCCTGCGCTGGAAGACCAGCGACGGCAAGGGGCTGTTTTCCTACTGCACCGAGCAGACCAAGGTCCTCGACAGCGGCGGCGGCGTGGTGCTGACGCGTAAGCAGCGACTAGCGACCTGCGACGGGGGCGGCGGCTGGGATTTCCAGCTCACCAAACCCGGCACCTACACCTACGTCGTCGACCTGCAGGGCGAGCCGAGCGGCTCAGCCCACGGCGAGCAGCAGTTCACCGTCGATCCGTAGCGACACGGCCGGCACCCGGCTCCGTAGGATCGCCTGCGTGGATTCCGACGCGCTCGCCCCGTTGATCGCCGACCTTCCCGACGGGATGGTGGTCACCGATCCGACGATCACCGCGGGCTACCGGCAGGACAACGCCCTGGACCCGTTGGCGGGCACACCGCTGGCGGTGGTGCGGCCGCTGCGCACCGAGGAGGTGCAGACGGTGATGCGCTGGGCCAGCGCGCATCGGGTGCCGGTGGTGACCCGCGGCGCGGGCACCGGACTGTCCGGCGGCGCCACCGCGGTCGACGGCGGGATCGTGCTGTGCACCGAGAAGATGCGCGAGATCACCGTCGATCCCGTCACCCGCACCGCGGTGTGCCAGCCCGGCCTGCTCAACGCCGAGGTGAAGAAGGCCGTCGCCGCGCACGGCCTGTGGTACCCGCCGGATCCGTCGTCGTTCGAGATCTGCAGCATCGGCGGCAACATCGCCACCAACGCCGGCGGGTTGTGCTGCGTCAAATACGGCGTCACCACCGACTACGTGCTGGGTCTGCAGGTGGTGCTGGCCGACGGCACCGCGGTGCGCCTGGGCGGGCCGCGGCTCAAAGATGTCGCCGGCCTCTCGCTGACCAAACTGTTCGTCGGCAGCGAGGGCACCCTCGGGGTGATCACCGAGGTGACCTTGCGGCTGCTGCCGGCCCAACCCAAGTCGGCGGTGGTGGTGGCCACGTTCGACTCGGTGGGCGCCGCGGCCGAGGCGGTGCTCGACGTCTCCGGGCGGCTGCGCCCATCGATGCTGGAGTTCATGGACTCCGCGGCGATCAACGCCGTCGAGGACCAACTGCGGATGGGGCTCGATCGCGACGCCGCCGCCATGCTGGTGGCCGCCTCCGATGAACGGGGTCATGCCGGCGCGGAGGACATCGAGCTGATGGCGGCGGTGTTCACCGAGCACGGCGCCAAGGACGTGTTCTCCACCGACGATCCCATCGAGGCCGAAGGCTTCGTCGCGGCCCGGCGGTTCTGCATCCCGGCCGTCGAGGCCAAGGGGCCGTTATTGCTCGAGGACGTCGGGGTGCCGCTGCCGCAGCTGGGCGAGCTGATCACCGGGATCGAGAAGATCGCCGCCGAGCACCGGCTGATGATCGCGGTGATCGCCCACGCCGGCGACGGCAACACCCACCCGCTGATCGTGCACGACCCGAACGATCCCGGCGAGGTGCGCCGCGCCGAGACGGCCTACGGCGAGATCATGGATCTGGCGATCGCCCTGGGCGGCACCATCACCGGCGAGCACGGGGTCGGGCGGCTCAAGCGGCCCTGGCTGGCCGAGCAGCTGGGCCCCGACGCGATGGCGCTGAACCAGCGGGTCAAGGCCGCACTCGACCCGCTGAACATCCTCAACCCGGGCTCGGGGATCTGACCGCACCGCGACTCGGAATCCTGCGACGCTTCCCCCGCGTGTCTTGTCGTGGATTTCCGATTCCATTGACACCGGGCGCGCGATTGTCGTATCAATGAGACATGACGACCGCCTTGTCTCATCCGAAGTTCGAGCCGTGCAACGCCGAAACCTGGCCGAATCCGTGGCCGATGTACGCCGCGCTGCGCGAGCACGACCCGGTTCACCACGTGGTCCCCGCCGACAAGCCCGACCACGACTACTACGTGCTATCCCGGCACGCCGACATCTGGGCTGCGGCCGCCGACCACGAGACCTTCTCCTCCGCGCAGGGCCTGACCATCAACTACGGCGAGCTGGAGATGATCGGGCTGGCCGACAACCCGCCGATGGTGATGCAGGATCCGCCGGTGCACACCGAGTTCCGCAAGCTGGTGGCGCGCGGTTTCATGCCGCGGCAGGTCGAGCGGCTGGAGCCCAAGGTGCGCGAGTTCGTCGTGCAACGCCTCGAACGGCTGCAGGCCGACGGCGGCGGGGACATCGTCGTCGACCTGTTCAAGCCGCTGCCGTCGATGGTGGTCGCGCACTACCTGGGGGTGCCGGAGCAGGACCGGGCCCAGTTCGACGGCTGGACCGACGCGATCGTCGCCGCCACCACCAGCGAGGACGGGGTCGCTTCGGCCGGGGACGCGATCGGCGAGATGATGGCCTACTTCACCGCGCTCATCGAACGCCGCCGATCCGAACCCGAGGACGACACCGTCTCGCATCTGGTGGCGGCCGGGATGGGCGCCGACGGCGACATCAAGGGACTGCTGGCGGTGCTGGCGTTCACCTTCACCATGGTCACCGGCGGCAACGACACCACCACCGGAATGCTCGGCGGCTCAGTGCAATTGCTGCAACGCTACCCCGACCAGCGGCGGCTGCTGGTGGACCGCCCGGAGTTGATCCGCGACGCCGTCGAGGAGCTGCTGCGGCTGACCTCGCCCGTGCAAGGTCTGGCCCGCACCACGACCCGGGACGTGACCGTCGGCGACACCACCATTCCGGCCGGCCGCAAGGTGCTGCTGCTCTACGGCTCGGGCAACCGCGACGAGCGCCAGTTCGGGCCGGACGCCGCCGAACTCGACGTGCTGCGCAAGCCGCACCAGATCCTCACCTTCAGCTATGGCGCGCACCACTGCATCGGCAACCAGGCCGCACGCATGCAGGCGCGGGTGGCGCTGGAGGAGCTGCTCGCCCGCTGCCCGGACTATGCGATCGACGAGGCCGGGATCCGCTGGGCCGGCGGCAGCTACGTGCGCCGACCGCTGTCGGTTCCGTTCACCGCCGCGTCATGATGGCCGGGCGGTCCTGGCTGTCGGATCAGCGCGGCGAACTGGCGGCCGAGAAGATCCTCGACGCGGCCGAGACGTTGTTCGCCCAGCATGACCCCGGCTCGGTCGGCATGACTGAAATCGCCCGTGCGGCCGGGTGTTCGCGCGCCACGCTGTACCGCTACTTCGAGAGCCGCGACGCGCTCTACACCGCCTACGTGCACCGCTGGGCCAACGCGCTGTATCAGCAGCTGACCGAGCGGTTGGCCGGTATCGACGATCCGGCCCAGCGGCTGGTCGCCGGGATCACCGAGTCGCTGGCGCTGGTGCGGGCCAACCCGGCGCTGGCGTCGTGGTTCGCCGAGACCGGTCCGCCGATCGGTGCCGCGATGGCCGAGCGCTCCGAGGTCATCACGGTGATGGTCACGACCTTCCTGTCCGCGCTGGGGACCGACGACACCGCGGCGGTGCAGCAGCGCGCCCGCTGGGTGGTGCGGGTGATGACGTCGCTGCTGAGCTTCCCGGGCCGCGACCCCGACGACGAGCGGGCGATGCTGATGCAGTTCGTGGTGCCGGTCGTCGTTGCACCGGACCGACTCAGGTCGGCGGGGGCCGGTTCAGGGGAATAGGAGAGCTGCCCGGCTTTGCGCGACAACGGCGGGTGCGTGGCCGAGCCGACCGCGATTTGTCGCGCAGAGCCGGGCAACTAGCCCTGTGGGTCCGGCCGGCAACGCGGCTCAGGCCTTGACCCGGGTGAACCGGTGCAGCAACCAGGACACCGGAATGGTGACCGCCATCGTGCCAACGAACAGGTTGAGCATCGAGCCGGTGTACACCGGTGCGCGCAGCACCTCCACCATCACCACCTCCATCAGCACCAGATGGACCAGGAAGATCTCATAGGAGATCTCCCCCAACCACACCATCGGCCGACTCGCCAGCAACCGCGCGTACCAGCCCTGGTTGCCCAGTGCCAGCGGCGCCACCGCCAGAGTGGCGATCGCGGCGTAGAAGCCGGCCTTGACCAGTGCCTCGGAAAGTTTGGCCGGCGAGGTGGTGGGTTCCCCGGCGATCGGGGTGGCCGCGATGACATAGCAGATCAGCGCCAGCGGAATCGCCACGAAACCGTAGCAGCGCACACCCATCGCCTGCAGCACCGCCAGCGCCATTCCGCCGACGAACCAGACCAGGTAGGTCGGCAGCCACAGCCGGGCACCGTCGGGCAGAAAGTCACCGGCGTGCACCAGGATCAGCCAGGCCGGGCTGATCGCCGCCACTGCCGCCAGCCCGGCCAGCAGGCGCACCGGCCGCCACTGTCGCCGGCACAGCCAGACCAGCGTGAGCCAGGCCAGCAGCGGCAGAACCACATAGAAGGCGACCTCCACCGCGAGGCTCCACATCTGGGTGAGGCCCTGATGCAGATAGCCGAACATGTAGTTGTCGGTGTAGATCTGGGTCAATGTCAGGTTGCGCAGCAGACCGATCCAGTTGTGGCCGGGATTCGGGCCGGCGGTGCGGTAGTGGTAGATCAGGTAGGCCAGCAGCACCGTGACGACGTACGCGGGCATGATGCGCCGCACCCGGTGCCAGGCGTAGCGGCGTACCGAGGGTGCCGGACGCTCGAAGGCGGTGGCGCGCACCCAGGGCCGGAACAACAGAAAACCGGAGAGCACAAAGAAGATCGGCACCCCGATCTCCATCCGGGAGCCCAGCAGGCCGGCGTAGCCGTGGGTGTACTTGCCGGTGGTGTAGGCCGCGTGGGTGCCGACGACCAATATCGCGGCCACCGCGCGCACGCCGGTGAGCGACGCGACCCGGTCGGCGCGGGAGACCTGCTCGAGTCCGCCCTGGGCGACCTCCTCCTGCGGCAGCGTCATCCCATCCGTTTCCGGTACGTCCCCCCGTCGCCGTGGCGGTCGGGCTTGCCGGATGGGCGGTCGCGGCGCAGGTTGATCAGCTGGCCCTGAATGCGGGTGCGCTCCAGCGCCTTGAGTGTCTTGCCCGACAACTTCGCCGGCAGTTCCACCAGCGAGTGATCCACCCGGATGCTGATGTTGCCGAAGTCGCTGCGGTGCAGGCCGCCTTCGTTGGCCAGTGCCCCGACGATCGCACCCGGAGAGACCTTGTGCCGCTTGCCGACCGCGATCCGGTAGGTGGCGAAGCCGTCTTTGGGACCGCTCTTGCGGTCGTCCTTGCGATCGGGCCGATCGGCCCTCTCCCGCGAACGACGTTGGGCAGCGGGCGGTTCGGGCTCCATCAGGAATGCCTCGCCGTCGCGGGACTGCAGCGCCAGCGCAGCGGCGATGTCGGCCATCGGAACGTTGTGCTCGCGGCTGTACTCCTCGACTAGGCCGCGGAAGACATCGGTGCCGGGAGCACTGAGGGTGGCGGTGATCGAGTCGGCGAACTTCGCCACCCGCTGCGCGTTGACATCCTCAACCGTGGGCAGCGCCGACTCGGTGAGCTTCTGGCGGGTCGCCTTCTCGATCGCCTTGAGCAGGTGGCGTTCCCGTGGGCTGACGAACAGCAGCGCGGTGCCGGACCGCCCCGCCCGCCCAGTGCGGCCGATGCGGTGCACGTACGCCTCGGTGTCGTGCGGGATGTCGTAGTTGACCACGTGTGAGATGCGTTCAACGTCCAGGCCGCGGGCTGCGACATCGGTGGCGACCAGGATGTCGATGTTGCCGCTCTTCAGCGCGGCGATGGTCCGCTCACGCTGCGCCTGGGCGATGTCACCGTTGATCGCGGCCGCGGAAAACCCTCGGGCACGCAGCTTTTCGGCGACCTCCTCGGTGGCCTGCTTGGTGCGGACGAACACGATCATCGCCTCGAAGGACTCGACCTCGAGCACCCGCGTCAGGGCATCCATCTTGCGCGGGCCGGCGACCTCGATGTAGCGCTGGGAGATGTTCTCCGCCGTCGTGGTTTTCGCCTCGACGGTGACCTCGACCGGGTCATGCAGATAGCGGGCGGTGATCCGGCGAATCGCCGGCGGCATCGTCGCGGAGAACAACGCCACCTGCTTGTACTGCGGGGTGTCGGCCAGAATGCGCTCGACATCCTCGGCAAACCCCATCTGCAGCATCTCGTCGGCTTCGTCGAGCACCAGGTAGTCCAGGTGCGACAGGTCCAGACTGCCGCGTTCGAGATGGTCGATGACCCGGCCCGGAGTGCCGACCACCACCTGGGCGCCGCGCTTGAGCCCGGACAGCTGCACCGTGTAGGACGCTCCGCCGTAGATCGGCAGCACATTGACCCGCGGCAGGTGCGCGCCGTAGCGCCCGAACGCCTCGGCCACCTGCAGGGCCAGCTCCCGGGTGGGCGCCAGCACCAGCGCCTGGGTGGCCTTGCTGGCGGTGTCGATGCGCGACAGGATCGGGATGGCGAACGCTGCGGTTTTGCCGGTGCCGGTCTGCGCCAGGCCGACCACATCGGAGCCGGCCAGCAATGCCGGGATGGTGGCGGCCTGAATCGCCGAGGGCGTCTCGTAGCCGACGTCGGCGACGGCCTGCAACACCGAAGGGTGGATCTGCAGGTCAGCAAAGGTCGTGGGAAGGGCATCAGGGGAGGTCATCGCGCCTAGCAGTCTACGGGCAACCGCGCCCTTCTATCGCCACAGCCGAGGCGCACCCGCCAAGGCGCCGGTGTGTCGGCCGCGCCTCCCGGAGTTGTCGTGCGCGCGACGGTACGGTGCCCGGTGTGTTTGCTGCCGCTAGACCCCTTGTCGTGGTCGGCGGGCTGGGCGTGGTGCTGCTGGCCGGTTGCAGTTCAGGCGATTCCACCGTCGCCAAGACTCCGCAGAACACCAGCCCTCCGGCCGCCGCCGACGGGACTGCCACCTCCCCCACGACCGGGCCGACGACGAGCGCCGGCCCGGCGCCGGCGGACCCGTGCGCGGTCAACCTGGCCGCCCCAGCGATCGTCAAAGCCGTCTCGGAGCTGCCCCGCGACCCGCGCAGCGGTCAGCCGTGGAGCCCGGAACCCGTCGCCGGCAACTACAGCGAGTGTGCCGACCTGTCGGCGGTGATCGTCAAGGCCAATACCAACGCCGAACGTCCCAGCACCCGGGCGGTGTTGTTCCATCGCGGCGTGTTCGTTCCGCAATCGGTGCCGGACACCTACGGGTTCAACGGAATCGACCTCACACAGTGCACTGCCGACACGGTGGCGTTGAAGAACGCCAGCGGCATCGCCGGGTTGAGTGGGCTGGTCAAGTTCCGTTGGAACGGCACCGGCGTGGAGATCATCGGCAACACCGGCCGATAGCCGCGAACCGGCCCCGCACCCGCGCTAATGGTCGCGGTGCGAGGGCCGCCCGAGATCATCGGTGTCGTCGGGATCCTCCCGGTAGTGCCGGTTGCGGCGCGCCGGGCCCCTGCCGGTGATACCGAATTTCGCCAACACGTCAGGCACCGGCGTGCCGTTGGTGACCGACCGGAAGTGCTGTTCGGCGTCGACATGAAAGCCGTTGTGGCTCACCGGCTCCGACTCCGGCACCGGCGCCCGTGGGAGTTCGACGGTCAGCGGCTCGGTGACGGGATCGTCATGTCGGGCTGGATGCCGGACTGGTCGAGGGGCGCCGCGGTGGGCCTCCGGCTCGCTCGGGGCGACGGTCGGGAGCAGCTCGGTCGGCTCGTCGACGTCGCGGGCCGCGCGCAACGCCGCGAAGTGGCGCGGCAAGCTGACGCGTTCCACGACGCGTGCATCGGCGAGGCGAATCCCGTCGTCGAGTTCGTCGAGATCGTTGAAATCGGGCAGGTCATCGGGGCCGTCGATCGCCCGCGGTGTCCGGCGGGCCGGCGGGATGACGATGCCGACCAGGAACAACGCGGCGGCCACCCCGAACAGGGCGATGAAGGCGGGCAGCAGCGTCGACTCCGACATCGCCGCCGCAAACGGCTCGTGCAAAAACTCGGGCAGCTGCCGCCCGTCGGGGTGCGGGCCGCCCGGCATCGGGGGCAGGTCGGCGGAGATCCGCGATGTCATGAAGGCGGCCATGCTGGCGCTGCCCAACACGGCTCCGACCTGGCGGGTCGCGTTGTAGACCCCGGAGCCGGCACCGGCCAGGTGCGGCGGGAGGTTGCGGGTGGCCGTTGCCGCCAGCGGCGACCAGATGAACGCCATCCCGACGCCGACCGCCGCGAACGGCAGCAGCAGGCGCCACACCGGGGTGGTGGACGTCATCTCGATCGACAGCCAGGTCAGCGCGATCGCCAGCACCGAGAAACCGAACCCGACCACCGCGCGAGGATGTGCCCGGTCGACGATCTTGCCGACGACCGGGGCGAGCACGCCGGTGGCGATCGCCATCGGCGCGGTCAGCAGCGCCGACCGGGTCGGCGACATCCCGCACACCACCTGCGCGTAGAACATCACCGGCAGCACCATCGCGGTAGCCGCGAAACCGATGACCGCAACCCCGAAGTTAGCCAGGCCGAAATCCAGATCACGAAAGATGTGCAGCGGGACCAGCGGCTCGCCCGCTGTGACCGCCTGCCAGTAGACGAAGACGGCCAGGCAGCCGATGCCTCCCACGACCAGCGCCCAGATCCACGGCGCCCACCCCTGCGACTCCCCCTCCTGCAAGGCGAAGACGACCAGGAACATCCCGATGCCCGACAGCGCCACCCCGAGCAGGTCGAACCGATGCCGATGCACGGGCAGATCAGGGACCAGCAGGAACGCCAGGACCAAGCCGAGGACGCCGATCGGAACGTTGACGAAGAAGATCCACTCCCAGCCGAGCCGGTCCACCAGCACCCCGCCGGCCAGCGGTCCGATCAGCGTCGCGACACCGGCGGTCGCCCCCCACACGCTCATCGCCATACCGCGACGGTCGGCGGGGAACGTTCGGGTGATCACCGACAGGGTCTGCGGTGTCAGCAGCGCCGCCCCGACGCCCTGCACCGCCCGCGCGGTGACCAGCATCGCGATCCCACCGGCTAGCCCACACCACAGCGAGGCAGCGGTGAACACCGCCAGCCCGGCCAGGTAAAGGTACTTGGGACCGAACCGGTCGCCGAGTCGTCCGGCGACCAGCAGCGGCACCGCGTAGCCCAGCAGGTAGGCGCTGGTGACCCAGATCACCGTGTCGTAGCCGATGTCGAGCGCCGCCATGATGCTGGGGTTGGCGACCGCGACGATCGTGGAATCCACCAGGATCATGAAGAACCCCAGCATCATCGCCCACAGCGCGTGCCACGGATTGGTCGCATCCGCCGAACCGGGCGATCGCGAGGCCGCGACTCGCACGGCCTCGCCATGCCTCCCGTGATCGCCGGGTCGAGTCCGGCTGCTCGCGGTGCTCACAAGCGCCGCCCCTCCCCTCGCTGCGCTCTGCTGTTGCGGGCATGAAGCCACTTGATCCGACGCTACGGACAGATTTTGCGTTGAACAACTCGCGGCCCCGACGCGGGGATTCGCTGCTGGATGGCTACTGCGCTATTGAAGCGGGTAAACCTCTAGCGGGGCGTTAGCCTGAACACCACGGCGGCGAAACGGGAGGCAACATGGGCATCTTTCGACGACGGCGGTCGGCGCAGGAACCGGCGCCGGCCCCCGGCGCTGAGAAGCCCAGCATGGCGGCCCGGGTGCTGTCGCGGGTCATCGAGCGCAGTGAGCGGGTGCAGGGCCCGGCGGTGCGGGCCTACGTGGAGCGACTGCGCCACAGTGAGCCCGGCACCAGCCCGGCGCAGGTAGTGGCGAAGCTGGAAAGGCGTTACCTGGCGGCGGCGACGGCCAGCGGTGCCGCGGTGGGCGCGACCGCGGCGGTGCCGGCGATCGGCACCCTGCTCGCGCTGTCGGCGGTCGCCGGGGAGACCGCGGTCTTCCTGGAGGCCACCGCGTTCTTCGTGCTCGCCGTCGCCGAGGTGCACGGCATTCCGGTCGACAACCGGGAGCGACGTCGCGCCCTGGTGCTGGCGGTGCTGGTCGGCGACGAGGGTAAGGGTGCGGTGGCCGACCTGCTCGGCTCGGGCCGCACCAGCGGCGCGTGGCTCACCGAGGGGACGGCCGCCCTGCCCCTGCCGGCGGTGTCGGAGCTGAACTCCCGGCTGCTGCGGTACTTCGTCAAGCGTTTCACCCTGCGGCGCGGGGCGCTGGCGTTCGGCAAGCTGTTACCGGTCGGCCTGGGCGCGGTGATCGGGGCCCTGGGCAACCGCATGATGGGCAAGAAGATCATCGGCAATGCCCGCAAGGCGTTCGGCCCGGCCGCCGACCGCTGGCCGGTCACGTTGCATCTGCTGCCGGCCCTGCGGGACGACGATGCCAGTCCCGCGCAACCGTCGGCCTGATCAGGCCGGCGGACATTCGGCGGCGAGCCTGGCGGAATAACTGGGAGAGGCTAGCCTTTATGAGGCAGGCGGGCGCGGCGCACATGCCTCGCCGGACGACCAGGAATCGAGGCGAGAAGCAGTCGTGAGCGGTATGAGTTCACCCTTCGGTCAGAACGAATGGCTAGTCGAGGAGATGTACCGCAAATTCCGCGACGATCCGTCGTCGGTCGATCCGAGCTGGCACGAGTTCCTGGCCGATTACAAGCCCGGCGGTGATGGGTCGCCGACACCCGCGTCCCCGCCGGCGCCACCTGCGCCAGCGGCACCACCAGCCCCAGCTGCACCGGCGGCGCCAGCTGCACCACCGGCTGCCCCAGCTGCACCGGCGACCGCCGCGAAACCCGCAAAGTCGGCGAAGCCCGCCAAGCCCGCCCCCTCGCAGGCCCCCGCTCCGGCCGCCGACGCCGAGGTGCAGGTGCTGCGTGGGGCGGCCGCCGCCGTGGTCAAGAACATGTCCACCTCGCTGGAGGTGCCGACGGCCACCAGCGTGCGTGCCGTGCCGGCCAAGTTGATGATCGACAACCGCATCGTCATCAACAACCAGCTCAAGCGGACCCGCGGCGGCAAGATCTCCTTCACCCACCTGCTGGGCTACGCGCTGGTGCAGGCGGTCAAGCAGTTCCCCAACATGAACCGGCACTTCGCCGAGGTCGACGGCAAACCGTCTGCGGTCACCCCGGCGCACACCAATCTGGGACTCGCCATCGACCTGCAGGGCGCCGGCGGCAAGCGCTCCCTGGTGGTGGCCGCCATCAAGGGCGCCGAGTCCCTGCGGTTCGCGCAGTTCGTCGCCGCCTACGAAGACATCGTGCGCCGCGCCCGGGACGGCAAGCTGACCGCCGAGGACTTCTCCGGGGTGACGATCTCACTGACCAACCCCGGAACCATCGGCACCGTGCATTCGGTGCCCCGGCTGATGGCCGGTCAGGGCGCGATCATCGGTGTCGGCGCCATGGAGTACCCCGCCGAATTCCAGGGGGCCAGCGAGCAGCGCATCGCCGAACTCGGCGTGGGCAAGCTGATCACCTTGACCTCGACGTATGACCACCGCATCATCCAGGGCGCGGAATCCGGTGACTTCCTGCGCACCGTGCACGAGATGTTGCTCTCCGACGCCTTCTGGGACGAGATCTTCTTCGAACTGTCCATCCCCTACGAGCCGGTGCGGTGGCGCACCGACAACCCCGACTCGGTGGTGGACAAGAACGC
Source organism: Mycolicibacter sinensis (assembly GCF_001667945.1). Classification (GTDB taxonomy): domain Bacteria; phylum Actinomycetota; class Actinomycetes; order Mycobacteriales; family Mycobacteriaceae; genus Mycobacterium; species Mycobacterium sinense_B. Next base: position 17,998 of record NZ_LZJK01000128.1, read on the forward strand.
CCGCGTCGTCGAGCTGATCGCCGCCTACCGCAACCGCGGCCACCTGATGGCCGACATCGACCCGCTGCGGCTGGACAACACCCGCTTCCGCAGCCACCCCGACCTCGACGTGCTGACCCACGGCCTGACGCTGTGGGATCTGGACCGCGAGTTCAAGGTCGAGGGCCTGCCCGGCGGCGACTTCCGCAAGCTGCGCGAGATCCTGTCGGTGCTGCGCGACGCCTACTGCCGCCACGTCGGCGTGGAGTACACCCACATCCTCGAGCCCGAGCAGCAGCAGTGGCTGCAGGAGCGCATCGAGGTCAAGCACATCAAACCGACTGTGGCGCAGCAGAAGTACATTCTGAGCAAGCTGAACGCCGCCGAGGCGTTCGAGAACTTCCTGCAGACCAAGTACGTCGGGCAGAAGCGCTTCTCGCTGGAGGGCGCCGAGACCGTCATCCCGATGATGGACGCGGCGATCGACCAGTGCGCCGAACACGGGCTCGACGAAGTCGTCATCGGCATGCCGCACCGCGGCCGGCTCAACGTGCTGGCCAACATCGTCGGCAAGCCCTACTCGCAGATCTTCACCGAGTTCGAGGGCAACCTCAACCCGGCCGAGGCGCACGGCTCCGGCGACGTCAAGTATCACCTGGGCGCCACCGGGGTGTACCTGCAGATGTTCGGCGACAACGACATTCAGGTGTCACTGACCGCCAACCCGTCGCACCTGGAGGCCGTCGACCCGGTCCTGGAGGGGCTGGTGCGGGCCCGCCAGGATCTGCTGGACCGGGGCGCCTCGGACAGCGACGGCCAGCCGGCATTCTCGGTGGTCCCGATGATGCTGCACGGCGACGCCGCGTTCGCCGGGCAGGGCGTGGTGGCCGAGACGCTGAACATGGCGATGCTGCCCGGCTACCGGGTCGGCGGCACCATCCACATCATCGTCAACAACCAGATCGGGTTCACCACGGCGCCGGACCACTCGCGGTCCAGCGAATACTGCACCGACGTCGCCAAGATGATCGGCGCGCCGATCTTCCACGTCAACGGCGACGACCCCGAAGCGTGTGACTGGGTGGCCCGGTTGGCGGTGGACTTCCGCCAGAAGTTCCACAAGGACGTCGTCATCGACATGCTGTGCTACCGCCGCCGCGGGCACAACGAGGGCGACGACCCGTCGATGACCAACCCGTACATGTACGACGTGATCGGCACCAAGCGCGGGGTGCGCAAGAGCTACACCGAGGACCTGATCGGCCGCGGCGACATCTCGATGAAAGAGGCCGAGGACGCCCTGCGCGACTACCACGGTCAGTTGGAGCGGGTGTTCAACGAGATCCGCGAACTGGAGAAGCACGCGGCGCTGCCCAGCGAGTCGGTGGAGTCCGAACAGCAGGTGCCGCGCGGGCTGAACACCGCGGTGGACAAGGCGATGCTGGCCCGTATCGGCGATGCGTTCATGGCGATTCCCGACGGCTTCACCGTGCATCCCCGGGTGCTGCCGGTGCTGGAGCGCCGGCGCGAGATGGCCTACGAGGGCAAGATCGACTGGGCGTTCGCCGAACTGCTGGCGCTGGGTTCGCTGGTGGCCGAAGGCAAGCTGGTTCGGCTGTCCGGACAGGACACCCGCCGCGGCACCTTCTCGCAGCGCCACTCGGTGATCATCGACCACACCAACGGCGCCGAGTTCAGCCCGCTGCAGCTGCTGGCCACCACGCCCGACGGCACCCCGAGCGGCGGCAAGTTCCTGGTCTACGACTCGCCGCTGTCGGAGTTTGCTGCGGTCGGCTTCGAGTACGGCTACACCGTCGGCAACCCGGACGCCCTGGTGTTGTGGGAGGCGCAGTTCGGCGACTTCGTCAACGGGGCCCAGTCGATCATCGACGAATTCATCAGCTCCGGTGAGGCCAAGTGGGGTCAGCTGTCCAATGTGGTGCTGCTGCTGCCACACGGCCATGAGGGCCAGGGGCCCGACCACACCTCCGGGCGCATCGAGCGTTTCCTGCAGTTGTGGGCAGAGGGTTCGATGACGATCGCGATGCCCTCGACCCCGTCGAACTACTTCCACCTGCTGCGCCGGCACGCCCTCGACGGAATCCAGCGGCCGCTGATCGTGTTCACCCCGAAGTCGATGCTGCGCAACAAGGCGGCGATCAGCGACATCAAGGACTTCACCGACGTCAAGTTCCGCTCGGTGCTCGAGGAGCCCACCTACGAGGACGGCGACGGCGACCGCAGCAAGGTCACCCGGGTCCTGCTGACCAGCGGAAAGCTCTACTACGAGCTGGCCGCCCGCAAAGCCAAGGACGGCCGCGACGACGTGGCGATCGTGCGGATCGAACAGCTGGCCCCGCTGCCCAAGCGGCGGCTGGGCGCGACCCTGGACCGCTACCCCAACGTGGAGCAGTTCTTCTGGGTGCAGGAGGAGCCGGCCAACCAGGGAGCGTGGCCGCGGTTCGGCCTGGAGCTGCCGGAGTTGTTGCCCGACAAGCTGACCGGGATCAAGCGGATCTCGCGCCGCGCCATGTCGGCGCCGTCGTCGGGTTCGTCGAAGGTGCACGCCGTCGAACAGCAGGAGATCATCGACGAGGCGTTCGGCTGAGGAACGAAGCCGAACAATCGAGGAGCATCAAACGCCGACGAGGCGTTCGGCTGAGGAACGAAGCCGAACAATCGAGGAGCATCAAACGCCGACGAGGCGTTCGGCTGAGCGAACGCACTCAACACCGGCGAGCGTCTGTGCGCAACACGCCGCGTCGTGCTGAGCAACTGCGCACGCTCACCGAGGCCGACTAATCCAGTACCGCCGGTACCGGATAAGCTCGGGGGGTCCACCGACTGCTGGGAGAGCACATGCAGGGATTCGCCGGGAAAGTCGCCGTCGTCACCGGTGCCGGTTCGGGTATCGGCCAGGCGCTGGCCATCGAGCTGGCCCGCGCGGGAGCGCAGCTGGCGATCAGCGACGTCGACACCGAGGGGCTCGCCCAGACCGAGCGGCGCTTGACCGCGCTGGGCGTGCGGGTCAAGGCCGACCGGCTCGACGTCACCGAGCGGGAAGCGTTCCTCGCCTACGCCGACGAGGTCAAGGAGCACTTCGGCAAGGTCAACCAGATCTACAACAACGCCGGCATCGCCTACAGCGGCAACATCGAGGTCAGCCCGTTCAAGGACATCGAGCGGGTGATGGATGTCGACTTCTGGGGCGTGGTCAACGGCACCAAGGCCTTCCTGCCGCACCTGATCGCCTCCGGCGACGGCCACGTCGTCAACATCTCCAGCTTGTTCGGGCTGCTGTCGACACCGGGCCAGGGCGCCTACAACGCGGCGAAGTTCGCTGTCCGCGGCTTCACCGAGGCGTTGCGTCAGGAGATGGCCATTTCCGGGCACCCGGTCAAGGTCACCACGGTGCACCCCGGCGGCATCAAGACGGCGATCGCCCGCAACGCCACCGTCGCCGAGGGGCTGGACGCCGCCGCGATGGCCGAGTTCTTCGACCGGCGGTTGGCCGCCACCACCGCCGAAGAGGCTGCCCGCGTGATCCTGGCCGGGGTCAGCAAGAACCGGGCTCGGGTGCTCATCGGCAAGGACGCCAAGGTTCTCGATCTGCTCGTGCGTGTCCTGGGTTCGGGATACCAACGGCTGTTCACGTTCGTCATCCCGAAATTCATGCCCCGGTAGCGCATCCAGTAGGAATCTGACGACGCGACATAGGCGTGTCGTGTCGTCAGATTCCGATTCGCGGCCCGCGGGGCGGCGATCGGCTACCGCCCGAGCGGGTGTTCGTCCAAAAAGGCGTCCACCACTGCCTGCGGGTCGGCGCCACCAGCCACTTGGCGGTGCATGTCGACCAGGGCAGCGGTGTCCAGCACCCCGGCCACCTGGTTGATCGCCAGCAGTTGGGCTTCGGTCAGCGCATTGCGCCGGTACAGCGGCACCACGTTCTCCGCGCGCACCAACGCCGGTGTGCCGTCGGCGAGCATCACGGCGTCGTCGGGCGCCCCGGGATCGGCCGTAGTGGTCCACGCCGCGGTGATCCGGCCGCCGCGCAGCGCGGCGAACAAGGCAGCGTCGTCAGCGAACTCACGCAGCCTGGGCAGTACGCACCGGCCCACTGCGGCTGGTGGCCGCGCACCGGTGACGGCGCCGACGGTCAGCTTGGCGCAGTGCTGTACCAGCGCACGCAGATCGGCGCCGCCCCACGCGGTCGCGGTGGCTTTGGTCACGGCCACGGTGGGCTTGTCGGCGGCCGTCATGGCGTAGTCGCCGACCGCGAGGCTCTCCGGCAGGGCGCCGGCCAACGCCCAGTAGACCTGCCGGTCGGAGCGCGCCGCGGAGTCCGGGGCGAACACCGCCAGGAATCGGCCGGTGAAGCCGGGCACCACGGTGATCTCGCCGGCATCGAGCGCGGCGACCGGGTCGGCGACGGGTGCGACGCGCACCGGGGCACCCGAGCCACGCAGGGCGCTGGCGTACAGGTGCGCCAGAACCTGCGATTGCGGGTCCGGTGACGTTCCCACACTCAGCAGCGGCGGGGCGAGCTGCCCGGTGCAGCCGGCGATCAGCAGCGCTGCCCCTATGAGCGCCAACGGGCGCAGGTGATGTCTTTGCAGCCGGGGCACCGTGCGCTCAGGACGCTGAGCCGGCGGCCGCCGCGACCGCCGCAGCAACGGCCGGTTCGACCCGGGGGTCCAACGGGCTCGGCACCACCCGATCCGGCGCCAGGTCGTCGGCGACGACGGAGTAAATCGCTTCGGCAGCAGCCAGTTTCATCGCCTCGGTGATCCGGTGGGCGCCGGCGTCCAGCGCACCGCGGAACACGCCGGGGAAGGCGAGCACGTTGTTGATCTGGTTGGGGAAATCGCTGCGGCCGGTCGCCACCACCGCCGCGTACTTGGCCGCCAAGTCGGGGTGGATCTCCGGGTCCGGATTGGACAGCGCGAACACCACACCGCCCGGGTTCATCGAGGCGATCAACTCCTCGGGCACCACTCCCCCGGACGCGCCCAGGAACACGTCGGCGCCGGCGAGAGCCTCGGCGAGCCCGCCGGTGCGACCACCGGGGTTGGTGCGCTGCGCCAGCTCGGCCTTGACATCGTTCATGTCGGTGCGGTCCGGATGCAGTACGCCCTGCGAATCCAGCACGATCAACTCCGAGATGCCCACCGAGAGCAGGATGTTGGCGCAGGCCACGCCGGCCGCGCCCGCGCCGGAGACCACCACCCGCAACGACGAGAGATCCCGGCCGAGCACCTTGGCCGCCCCCATCAGCGCCGCCAACGCCACGATCGCGGTGCCGTGCTGATCGTCGTGCATCACCGGGCAGTCCAGCGCCTCGATCACGCGGCGCTCGATCTCAAAGCAGCGCGGGGCGGAGATGTCCTCCAGGTTGACCGCGCCGAACGTCGGGCGCAGCCGCACCAGGGTCTGCACGATCTCGTCCGGATCCTTGGTGTCCAGCACGATAGGAATGGAGTCCAAGCCGGCGAACGTCTTGAACAGCGCGGCCTTGCCCTCCATCACCGGCAGCGACGCCGCCGGACCCAGGTCACCCAACCCGAGGACGGCACTGCCGTCGCTGACGACCGCCACCAGCCGGTGCGCCCAGGTGTAGCGGGCCGCGAGCGTGTGATCGGCCGCGATGGCACGGCTGACCTGCGCCACCCCGGGGGTGTAGGCGATCGACAGCGCGCGCTGGCTGTCCAGCGGGGCCTTCAGGTCGACGGAGATCTTTCCGCCCATGTGGGCTTCGAAGATCTCTTCGTCTCCAATGACGATCGGCGAGTTGTTCGCCGTATTCGCAAGGTTCTCGGACATCGATAGTCCAGGGTACTGTGCGCGCTCTCAAACCCTCAGGTCGGCCGGGCTGTGCCACCGGGCGGCTCAACGCGCGGCGTTGAATTCGATAGGCACGGTGACCGGTCCGGTGATTCCGATGATGGCTTTCCAGGGGGCCGGGCCGCTCCGCCGTGGGTTGGGCAGGCACCGGGTGATGACGCGCAGCGCCTCGATGAGTTCAAGCCGGGCCAGATGGGACCCGAGGCAGTAGTGCAGGCCACCGCCGAACGTCAGGACCGGCGCTGCGTCACCGCGGGTGATGTCCAGGCGGCCGGGGTGGGTGTACACCTCCGGGTCGCGGTTGGCGGCGGCGATGTTGGCGACGACCAGGGTGCCGGCGGGAATGATGACCCCGCCGAGTTCGACGTCGTCAACGGCTTTGCGGAGCGTGCCGAAGACCACGGGGTAATAGCGCATGAGTTCCTCGGCGGCGCGCGGTGCCAGTTCCGGGCGTTCGGCCAGTGCCGCCCATTGCTCGGGGTGATCGCAGAGCGCCTGGACGGCGGCGGCCAACTGATTGCGGGTGGTGTCGGTGCCTGCGCCCAACAGAGTCGCTGCGAGCATCAACAGCTCGGCGTGGGCGAGTCGGTCACCGTCGTCTTCCGCGCGGATCAGGTCGGAGAGCACGTCATCGGTCAGGTTTGCGCGCCGCGCGGCGACCAACTTCTCGAGGTAGGCGTCGAGGCTCTGCCAGGCCGCCAGGATCGCCGGAGCGTCGTTCCCGACGTTCCAGTCGAAGATCTTCTTGATGTCATCGGTCCAGTCCGAGAACAGTTGCCAGTCTTGGCGCGGCACGCCCAGCAGCGCGCAGATGATCGGCGTCGGGTATCGCCGGGCGATCTCGCTGACCACGTCGCAGCGGCCACGAGGGGTCAGCGGCGCAACCAAGTCGGTGATGACCGCGATGATCAGTGACTGCAGCCGCCCGGCGGAGCGGGGCGCGAAGGCCTTGGACACCAACCGGCGCAGCCGATGATGCTGCTCGCCGTCGAGGCTGAGGATGTTGCGAACGGCCCGGTCCCACAGCGGTCCCGAGGTGATGCCCTGCAGATCCAGCCCGAGGCCTCGGGCGGTGGCAAACCGCGGGTCGCGCAGTACGGTACGCACCAGCTCGTAGCTGAGGATCTCGGGTCCGTGCGGTCCCATCGCCAGCGGTGCTAGCTGCCGGGCCGCGGCGATGCGTTGGTGCGCTGCGTCCGGGTCGTGCAGATGGTCATACGCCAGCCGCGGGAGATCGGCGCTGAAGATGTCGGGGCGGCTGCTGGTGGGGACGGTCGTCATGGGGGCCTCCTTGGTCGGGTGACATCGACTATCGGAGGGGCCGAAGGCAAAACCATCGGTCAGGACGCGTAGATCGCCGCGGGCGGGGTCGTAAATCCGCGCGCAATCTACGCGTATGTGCTGATGTTTTGCCCTACCCGGCCACCGCATGCTGGCTAGCATGAGCGAACGCGTTGACACGCCGCTGGTGACGTGGAGTGAGGTGGGCGTGAACGAGCTGCCGACCGGAACGGTGACGTTGCTTCTGGCCGACGTCGAAGGCTCCACCCGGTTGTGGGAATCCCAACCGGATGAGATGACCCTGGCGGTGGCACGGCTGGATCGCACCCTGGCGCAGCTGGTTGCCACCTACCGGGGCGTGCGGCCGGTGGAGCAGGGCGAGGGCGACAGCTTCGTGCTGGCCTTCGCCCGGGCCAGCGACGCGGTGGGGTGCGCGCTGGAGCTACAGCGGGCACCGTTGGCGCCGATCCGGCTGCGTATCGGCCTGCACAGCGGTGAGGTGCAGCTGCGCGACGAGGGCAACTACATCGGCCCCACCATCAACCGCACCGCGCGCCTCCGCGATTTGGCGCACGGCGGCCAGACCGTCCTTTCCGGGGCGGCCGAAGCACTGGTGGTCGACTGGCTTCCCGCCGATGCCTGGCTGATCGACCTGGGCTGCCATCCGCTGCGGGGCGTACCCAAGCCGGAACGGGTGGTGCAGCTGTGCCACCCCGATCTGCGCAACGAATTTCCTCCGCTGCGAACAGCGGGACCCGTTGGCTCACAGCACCTTCCACCGCAGCTGACCCGATTCATCGGACGCACCGGCCAGATGTCCGACGTGCGAGCGCTCCTCGCCGACAACCGGCTCGTCACCTTGACCGGCGCCGGGGGCGCCGGCAAGACCCGCCTGGCGGTCGAGATCGCGGCGCTGTCGGCCGAGGAGTTCAGCGGCGGCGTGTGGTATGTCGATCTCGCGCCGATCACCGACCCGGAACTGGTGCCCGTGGCCGCGGCACGTTCGCTGGGCCTGCCGGACCAGCCGGGCCGCTCCACCATCGACACTCTCATCCGATTCCTCGGCGAGCGGAACATGCTGGTGGTGCTGGACAATTGCGAACATCTGCTCGACGCCACCGCAGCCCTGACCATCGAACTGCTCGGCGCCTGTCCAGAACTGCGGTTCCTGGCGACCAGCCGGGAGTCGATCGCGGTGGACGGCGAGGTCACCTGGCGGGTGCCGTCACTATCGCTGCTCGACGAGGCCGTCGAACTGTTTGCCGACCGGGCGCGGCGCGCCTGCCCGGACTTCGTCCTCACCGACGCCAACGCGACCACGGTCGCGGAGATCTGCCGACGTCTCGATGGAATGCCCCTGGCGATCGAACTGGCCGCAGCGCAGATTCGGGCGCTGTCGCTGGAGGAAATCCTGGACGGTTTGCATGACCGCTTCCGACTGCTGACCGGCGGCGCGCGGCGAGCAGTGCGTCGACAGCAAACCCTGCACGCCTCCGTCGACTGGTCGCACACGCTGCTGACCGACCCGGAACGGGTGCTCTTCCGTCGATTGGCCGCCTTCATGGGTGGCTTCCATCTCGACGCCGCGCAGTTCGTGGCGAGCGGCGCTCCCATCAAGGGCCACCACGTGCTCGATCAGCTCACCCTGCTGGTCGACAAGTCACTGGTGGTCGCCGAAAACGCCACGGGCCGAACCCGTTACCGCATGTTGGAGATGGTGCGCCAGTATGCCCTGGAAAAGCTGGGCGAATCCGGCGAGGCCGATGACGCCCGCAGTCGTCATCGTGATCACTACACGGCCTTGGCCGCCACCCTCGACACCCCGAACAGCGATTCCCACGCCCAGGCGCTCGAACACGTCGAATCCGAGATCGACAACCTGCGTGCCGCATTCGCGTGGAGCCAGGAGAACGGCGACATCGAACTGGCGATGGGCCTGGCGTCGTCGCTGTTGCCGATCTGGCTGTCTCGCGGGCGCATCGTGGAAGGGGCGGCCTGGTTTGATGCCGTCCTCGCCGCCGACGGCGCCGATCTGCCCCGCCCGGTACGCGCACGGGCGCTGGCCGACAAGGCACTGCTCAACGCGTGGGGCTTGGCGTTGGACAGCACCGAGCAAGCCCAGGAAGCCGTGGCGATCGCCCGCGAACTCGACGATCCGGCGCTGCTTGCCAGGGCGCTCACCGCCTGCGTGGGCATTGCCGCCTATAAGGCGGAGGTAGCGCGGCCGTACTTCGCCGAGGCGATCGAGATCGCCCGCGGGCTGGGAGACCAGTGGCGGCTGGCCCAGATCCTCGGGTGGAAGACGTACGCAGCCGTGGTGGCGGGCGACCTGATGGGGGTCCGGGAGGCCGGCGAGGAGGGCCGTGAGCTGGCCGAATCCCTTGGCGACCAGTTCCACTCGCGCTACTGCCGCAACTGGCTGGGGACGGCCAGCTACATGCAGGGTGATCTCGCCGGGGAGGCCGCACGGTGCCGGGAGATGATCACCGAGGCCGACGCGGCCGGCGACATGCTCAATCGGTTCCTCGGCCTACAGAACCTCGCCCTGGTGTTGGCATTCCAGGGCGAGACCAGCCAGGCCGAGACCGTGGTGGGTGCGCTCATCGACACCGGCGCAGTGCTGAGCCGGGTACACGAGGGAGTCGCCCACATGGCGGCCGGCGTCGCCGCCCTGGCCCGCGGCGATGCCGCCGCCGCCAAGCAGGCGCAGGACCTGATGTGGCATCACATCGGCGTCCACGACGAAATCGCGGCCATATTCCGTTGGTGCCGAGCGGAGACGGCCCTGGCCGCCGGCGATCTCAGCGCCGCGCAGCAGTGGGCCGATGAGGGTGTCGCCGCAACGACCGGGTGGTACCGGATCATGGGACTGGTGCCGCGTGCGCGCGTGGCCATCGCCCGGGCTGACCCGCGGCGGGCCGAGCGTGATCTGCACGAGGCGCTGGCGATCGCCGCCGAAACCAAGGCGCAGACCGGGATTGCGGAGGTTTTCGAGTGCCTGGCTGCCGTGGCGTGCAGCACCGGCAGCCACCGCGAAGCGGCCCGCCTTTTCGGAGCGGCCGACGGGCTCCGGCAGCGCATCGGCGCGGTTCGCTTCAAGTATCACGACGGGGCATACGAAGCATCGGTGGCAACGCTGCGTAACGCCATGGCGGCCAAGGACTTCGAGCAGGCCTGGGCCGACGGTGCCACGCTGTCCACTGACGAGGCGATCGCGTACGCGCAGCGCGGCCGCGGCGAACGAAAGCGCCCGTCGAAGGGCTGGGGCTCGTTGACCCCGACCGAGCTCGACGTCGTCCGCCTCGTCAGCGACGGTCTCGGCAATAAGGACATCGCCGCAAGGCTTTTCGTCTCACCGCGTACCGTGCAGACGCACCTGACTCACGTCTACACCAAGCTGGGGCTGACCTCCCGGGTACAGCTCGCCCAGGAGGTCGCCCGCCGGGCGTAACGCTGTTAGATCAGGCCGAGCCCGGTGACCGCGTCACGCTCCTCGGCCAGCTCGGCAGTGGAAGCGTCGATCCGGCCGCGGGAGAAGTCGTCGATCTCCAGGCCCTGCACGATGCTCCAGTCGCCGCCTGCGGTGGTGACCGGGAACGACGAGATCAGGCCTTCCGGCACACCGTAGGAGCCGTCGGAGATCACCGCCATCGACACCCAGTCCCCGTCCGGGCTGCCCAGCAGCCAGTCCCGGGCGGCGTCGACGGTGGCCGACGCCGCCGAAGCGGCCGACGAGGCACCGCGCGCGTCGATGATCGCCGCGCCGCGCTTGGCGACGGTCGGGATGAAGTCGTTCTCGATCCAGGCCTGGTCGCCGACGACCTCAGCGGCGTTACGCCCGCCGACCTCGGCGTGGAAGATGTCGGGGTACTGGGTGGCCGAGTGGTTGCCCCAGATCGTCATCTTCTTGACGTCGGTGACCTTCACCCCGGTCTTGGCGGCCAGCTGCGAGATCGCCCGGTTGTGGTCCAGGCGGGTCAGCGCCGAGAAGCGCTCCTTGGGGATGTCCGGGGCGTTGCTCATCGCGATCAGCGCGTTGGTGTTGGCGGGGTTGCCGGTCACCCCCACCCGGATGTCGGAGGCCGCGACCTCGTTGAGCGCCTTGCCCTGCGCGGTGAAGATCGCGCCGTTGGCCTCCAGCAGGTCGCTGCGCTCCATACCCGGGCCGCGCGGGCGGGCGCCGACCAGCAGCGCCAGGTTCGCGCCGTCGAAGATCTTGTTCGCGTCCGAGCCGATCTGCACCCCGGACAGCAGCGGGAACGCACAGTCGTCGAGCTCCATCACCACGCCCTCGAGCGCCTTGAGGGCGGGCTCGATCTCCAGCAGACGCAGTTCGATCGGCCGGTCGGGGCCCAGCAGCGAGCCACTGGCCAGGCGGAACAGCAGGCTGTAGCCGATCTGACCGGCGGCGCCGGTGACGGCCACCTTGAGTGGGGTTGTGCTCACGTCAAGTGCTCCTCGAACGGGTTCGGCTTGGTCTGGGATTGGTCCGGGTCGAAACTAGCGCACCGCCGGCGGCACGAAAACTCCGGACCCCGGCCGAACCGCGCTGACCGGTCGGTTTGGGTCCAGGCGCGTAGCATTTCACCGGCAGTGTGCGCCGGAGGGAGGGCCGCCATGACGGCGTTGCGCGACCCGGTTCCCCGGGTGTTGATCGACTGCGGCGTCTACGCCGACGGCGACCGGATTCCCGGCGAGTTCACCCCGGCCGGGGCGATGGCCAAGGTGCGCCAGATCGAGACCGATGGGCGCGAGGCGTTCGTCTGGGTAGGCCTGCACGAGCCCGACGAGCGCCAGATGCAGGCGGTGGCGGCGACTTTCGACCTGCATGAACTGTCCGTCGAGGACGCCGTGCACGCCCACCAGCGGCCCAAGCTGGAGCGCTACGACGAGACGCTGTTCCTGGTGCTCAAGACCGTCAACTATGTCCCCCACGAATCGGTGGTGCTCCCCCGCCAGATCGTCGAAACCGGCGAGATCATGATCTTCGTCGGCAAGAATTTCGTCGTCACCGTCCGCCACGGCGAACACAGCGGCCTGGCGCAAGTCCGCAAACGCATGGAAGCCGACCCCGAGCATCTGCGGCTGGGCCCGTATGCGGTGATGCACGCCATCGCCGACTACGTGGTCGACCGCTACGTCGAGGTGACCAACCTCATGGAAAGCGACATCGACACCATCGAGGAGGTGGCGTTCGCGCCCGGCACCCGCACCGACGTCGAACCGATCTACCAGATCAAGCGCGAAGTCGTCGAGCTGCGGCGCGCGGTCGCGCCGCTGTCGGTGCCGTTCCAGCGGATACAGACCGACTACAAGGACCTGATCTCCAAGGAGGTGCGGCGCTACCTGCGGGACGTCGGCGACCACCAGACCCGCGCCGCCGAACAGATCGCCAGCTACGACGAGATGCTCAGCTCCCTGGTGCAGGCGGCACTGGCGCGGGTCGGAATGCAGCAGAACACCGACATGCGCAAGATGTCGGCCTGGGCCGGCATCATCGCCGTCCCCACCATGATCGCCGGGATCTACGGCATGAACTTCGACCACATGCCCGCGCTGCACTGGACGTTCAGTTATCCGGTGGTGCTGTGCGCGATGGTGGCCATCTGCACACTGTTGTATCGCGCGTTCCGCCGCAACGGCTGGCTCTGAGCGCACCTTCGCCGGCCGCGAACGTGCACTGTTGCACGGCAAAACCGGCGTGTCGGCGGGCAAACACGCGCTCTCGCGCAGGAAGTTACCCGGGCTGGGAGGCCGGCCGGTTCGGGTCGAACACGTCCACCCCGTCGGCCTGCCAGGCCTCGCGCATCGCATCGGCGCCCTTGAGCCGCACCCAGGCGGCCTCGGTCGCGGTGATCGGGGTGGCCGAGCAGAACCGCACCGGTTCGCGCGGGGGCTCCAGCGGCAACTCGGCGATATCACTCTCGCCCAGCAGCAGCGCGGTGAACGGCACCGCCCCCGACTGCCGGCTCCACAGCGGCTCCCCGAGATCCATCAGCGCGTCGGGGGCCAAGACCACGCCCTCCACCACCGGTGCGGCCGCCACCGCGGCGAGGCTGCGGGCCAGTCCCGCGTCGGAACCCGAAATCCGCAGCCGCAGAACCAGTTCTGCGCGGGGACCGTGTACCGGGTCGGCCAGGATCTGGCCCGGATCTCCCATCGGATGCCGCGAGCAGCCCACCGAGACGTAGTGCACCATCCGGTCGGGGCCGGGGCCGAACCGCAGCACCTCGATGGGCTCGACTCCCAGGAAGGTCACGCGCGCCGCGTCGGGCTCTGAGGTGATGCCCACGGCGGTGAAGTGCGCCCGCAGGTGGGCGCGCACCCGCTCCAGATCGTCACTCACCGGCGGTTCACCGGCCGGCCGGCGCGACGCTGAGGTTCACCCCGGACTTGGCGTCGAACACCACCACCTTGCCGGCGTCCAGGGCCAGCTCGATCGGCTGCCCGCCGGCCGCCTTCGACGCGGCGGGAACCCGTGCCACGAGTTCGTTTTCGGCCGACGTACCGGCCGGCTCGTTCGGGGTGAAGTACAGGTATTTGTCGGCGCCGAGAGATTCGACGAGGTCGACGCGCGCGGAGAACGTGACCGCCCGGTCGCGCTGGGCGCCGTCGAGCAGCCCGGCGTCGCCGAGATGCTCGGGGCGCACCCCGATGACGACCTCATTGCCGTGCGGCTGGGGATGACGGCCGATCGCGTCGCGGACCTCCGCGGCCAGCGGGATCTCCCCGAACGCCACTCGCGCGCCGCTCGGGGTCAGCGTGCCGGGGAAGAAGTTCATCGCCGGTGAGCCGACGAATCCGGCGACAAACAGGTTGGCGGGCCGCTCGTAGAGCTCGTCGGGGGTGCCGATCTGCTGGGCGATCCCACCGTGCATCACCACCACCCGGTCGCCGAGCGTCATCGCCTCGGTCTGGTCGTGGGTGACGTAGACGGTGGTGGTGCCCAGCCGCCGCTGCAGCCGGGCGATCTCACTGCGCATCTGCACGCGCAGCTTGGCGTCCAGGTTCGACAGCGGCTCGTCCATCAGGAACGCCTTGGGCTGCCGCACGATTGCCCGCCCCATCGCAACCCGCTGACGCTGCCCACCGGAGAGCTGCGACGGCTTGCGATCCAGAAAATCGGTCAGGTCAAGGATTTTGGCGACCTCGGCGACCTTCTCGGCGATCTGCGGCTTCTTCATCTTGGCCAAGGTCAACGGGAATGCGATGTTGCCGCGCACCGTCATATGCGGGTAGAGGGCATACGACTGAAACACCATCGCGATATCGCGGTCCTTGGGCGCGCGCTCGTTGACGCGTTCGCCGCCGATGCGCAGCTCCCCCGACGAGATCTCCTCCAGGCCGGCGATCATGTTCAGTGTGGTGGATTTTCCGCAGCCGGACGGGCCCACCAGGATGATGAACTCGCCGTCGGCGATGCTCAGCGACAGATCTTTGACCGCCACCGCGCCGTCGGGGTAGCTCTTGGTGATGTGGACGAGTTCGATCTCTGCCATCGGCCTATCCCTTCACCGCGCCGGAGGTCAGTCCCGCCACGATCCGTCGTTGGAAGATTAGAACAAAGATGATGATCGGCACGGTGATCACCATCGCGCCCGCGGCGATGGAACCGGTCGGTTCCTCGAACTGCGAACTGCCGGTGAAGTTGGCGATCGCCACCGGAGCGGTGATCGAGGCTTTGGTCGCCGTCAGCGACAGCGCCAACAGCAGGTCGTTCCAGGCGAAGATGAAGACCAGGATCGCCGCGGTGACGATCCCGGGCGCGGCCAGCGGCGCGATCACCTTGCGGAACGCCTGAGCCGGTGTGGCGCCGTCCATCTTGGCGGCCTTCTCCAGGTCCCACGGAATCTCTTGGAAGAACGCCGAGAGCGTGTAGATCGCCAGCGGTAGCGCGAAGGTGATGTAGGGGATGATCAATCCCGGCCAGGTGTCGAACAGGCCGGTCGCCCGCTCGATGTTGAAGATCGGTGTCACCAGCGATATCTGGGGAAACATCGCGATCAGCAAGGCGGCCCCGACCAGCAGCCGCTTGCCTGCGAAGTCCAGGCGCGCCACCGCGTACGCGGCCATCGCGCCGATCACCACCGCGATCACCGTGGTGATCAGGCCGATACCGACGGAGTTGATCAGCGCCGACCCGAAGACGTCACCGGCAAAGATGCCGCGGTAGTTGTCCAAAGTCACCGACGACGGAATCAGCTTGCCGTCCTTGACCGTTGATGTCGGTTTGAGCGACAGCGACAGGATCCACAGCACCGGCACCAGCGCATAGACCACCACGGCCAGGTCGACGATCAGCCAGGCGGTGCGGCGGCGAAGGTCGGTCATTTCTGGCCCGATCCCGGCGCCGCGGCGCCGAACACCTTGACGAACACCCAAGCGATCAGCGCCACGCAGACGAAGATCAGCACCGAGATCGCCGATCCCAAGCCCACGTTGAAGCCCTTGAAGAGGTTGTCGTAGCCCAGGATCGACACCGAACCGGTGTTGTTGGAGCCGTTGGTGAGCACGTAGATGTTGTCGAAGATCCGGAACGCGTCCAGGGTGCGGAACAACAACGCCACCAGGATGGCGGGTTTCATCATCGGCAGGATGACCTTGACCAGTCGCCGCCAGGCGCCGGCGCCGTCGACCTGCGCCGCCTTGAGCAGATCGTCGGGGACCAGGGCCAGCCCGGCCAGCAGCAGCAGCGCCATGAACGGCGTGGTCTTCCACACCTCGGCGGCCACCACGATCGCCAGCGACGGCAGTTGGTGGGTCAACGGCGCGCTGCCGTCCGGCAGCAGATTCGCCAGGTATCCGGTGCCCGGCGTCCAGGCGTAGTACCAGCTGTAGGCGGCCGCGACCGTGACGATGCCGTAGGGCACCAGCACCGCGGTACGCACCATGCCCTTGGCGAACAGGCTGCGGTGCATCACCAGCGCCAGCGCCAGGCCCAGCACGAACTCGATGGCCACCGAGACCACGGTGATGCCCGACGTCACCGCAAAGGCGGTCCACCAGTAGGAGTCGGTCAAGGTGGTCTGGTAGTTGGCCAGGCCGACGAATGCGGTATCGCCCGGCGTGGCCAGGTTGTAGCGCAGCAGGCTCAGCCAGATCGCGTAGCCGATCGGATAGGCCGTCACCGCCAGCATCAGGATCACCGCCGGGGCGACCAGCGCCACGGCCAGCCGCCGCTGTGATCGTTCATCCGCACGGGACGTCACGGGATCAGCCCCTTGCCGTCGATGGCCTTTTGCACCTGCACGGTGAGCTCGTCGGCGGTGCGCTCCGGGTCGATGGCCGTGATCGGCGCCAGCGTCGCCGATATCCGGGTCGACACCGCCTGATAGACCGGTGTCGCCGGACGTACCGCAGCGTTGGTGAGTTGGTCGCGAATCAGGTTGTGGTGCGGGTACTTCAGCTGGAACTGCGGGTCGGAGTACACCGAGGCACGCACCGCGGGCAGGCCGCCCTCGATCGCGACATATTTCTGGTTGGCCGCATTGCGCAGACAGCGCACCGCCTCGAACGCCTCGGCGCGATGCCGGGTGGTCTTGGCCACCGCGAGGTTCAGCCCGCCCAGGGTCACCTTGGCCGGGTGGCCGTCGGAGACCGCCGGGTACGGCGCGAACCCGAGCACGCTGCGGCTGGCGTCGTAGGCGATCCGGTACTGCTCGTCGCTGGGCGCGAACGAGCCGACACTGTCGATGCTGCCGGCCAGATCCGAACGCCGGTCCAGCGGCAGGAATCCGACCCCACCCTTGACCGCGTTCTCCAGCATGGACGGCAGCACGAACGGCCAGTTGACCTCCAGTGCCGCCTTACCCTGCTCGAAAGCCAGCCGGGCGGTGCCCTCATCGCTTTGGGTGATCGACGGATCAGCACCCGGGGCCGAGGCCACCTGCTGCATGATCCGCAGGGCGGCGACGGTGGCAGCCCGATGTTCGGCGGTGTCGGTCAGGGTGACCGTCTTGCCGTCGTCGTCGAGCACCCGCCCTCCGGCGCTGGCCAGCAGCGTGTTGAACCACACCACCAGGCCTTCGTATTGCTTGGCCTGCACCGCGATCCAGCTCGGTTTGCCGGCGGCCTGCAAGCGGGCCGCCTCGGCGACCATTCCATCCCAAGTCGACGGCGCCGTGGCCATCAGATCCGGCCGGTACCAAAGCAATTGGGTGTTGGTGATGAGGGGGGCGGCATACAGGCGCTGTCGCCAGCGGGCGGTGGCCAGCGGGCCCGGCAGGGTGTCGTCTTGGGCATCGGCCTCGGCTTTGCCGGCCGGATCGGCCGACAGCGGCAGCGCCCAGCCGGCCTCGGCGAACTCGGCGGTCCACACCACGTCTAGGCCCATCACGTCGAGCGTGCGGTCATTGCCGGTGAGGCGCCGGGCCAGCTGCAGGCGCTGGTCGTCGGCGGCGCGCGGCAGGCTGAACTGCTGAATCCGGTAGCGGCCACCGGCCTGCTCGGTGCAGCGCCGGGCGATGGCGCGGAACGTGGCGGTGTCGTTGGCCGGGGTGTACACGCTGATCACCAGACCGTCACCGGCTTGCCCGGCCGAACCGCAGGCCGCTCCCGCCGAGGCGACGCTCAGCGCCGCCAGCGCGGCCGCGCCCAGCCGCCGTACGCGACCGCGCCGACTCGCCACGCCACCCGCCTCCCGTTGCCGCTTCGTGCCACGACGGTAAGGCCGCCCGACCGCGCTGTGCAACAACGCGAAGTCAGAGCGTCAGCTTCGCCAGCAGATCCCGGCCCTGCTCGGCGCTCTGCGGATCACACAGCACGTCGTAGCGGCCCGCGACCAATTGCATGGTCGAGCTGAAATCCCTTGTGCCGCGCGCCATCGCGTACGGAACCGACGACGTGATCAAGCCGAAGAACACCCCGGCGACCAGGCCGGTCACCAGTGCCTGGGCCGGGTTGGCGCTGAAGATGCCCAGCACCAGGCCGATGAACAGACCCAGCCAGGCCCCGGTCAGCACGCCGCCGCCGAGCACCTTGGGCCAGGTGAGCCGACCGGTGACGCGTTCGACCTGCATCAGGTCGACACCGACGATCGTGACCTGGTGCACCGGGAACTGTTGATCGGACAGGTAGTCCACGGCGCGCTGCGCCTCGGCATAGGTGGGGTAGGACCCGATCGGCCAACCCTTGGGCGGCGTGGGCAGCCGCGCCACGTCACGCCGACCCGGGGCTGCCGCCGCCGCGCCAAGCGGATCGGGGGTCTGTCCGGACTGAAAAGGGCTGGTCATGGGATTTCTCTCTCCTCGCTCCGGCACGCTAGGGGGCTGTCGGACAACAAGCCGGGCCCGGCGCATCCGCTAGGTTGAACAGCATGACAGCTCCCGGCGACGATTCTGGCGAGAATCCCCGAGCCAATACCGACCAACCCTGGACCGACGCCGGTGCATCCGGGCCTGACCAGGGCGGTTGGCCCTATCCGTCGGGTTTCGATGCCTATCCTCCCTCGACGCCGGGTTACCCGCCGGGCGGATTTCCCCCGCCCCCACCGCCCGGCGGATTTCCGCCACCCCCACCGGCAGGCGGTTATCCGCCGCCGGGCTACGGCGCACCGGGCGACTATCCCGGCTTTGGCACTGCGCCCGGTTACCCGCCCGGCTACGGCTCACCACCCGGCTACCCGCCGGGGGGCTACGGCACGCCCTATCCGGGCGGCTACTTCAATCCGGGCCAGCCGCAGAAGACGAACGTGTTGGCGGTCAGCTCCCTGGTGGTCGCACTGCTCGGCCTGTTGTTCTGGCCGCTGGGGCTCGCCGGCGCCGTGCTGGGTGTCGTCGCGCTGAGCCAGATCAAGCGGACCGGTGAGGCCGGTCATGGCATCGCGGTGGCCGGTACCGCCGTCGGCTCCGCTGCGGTGGTGCTCTCGTTCATCCTGGCGATGATCGCCCTGAACTGATCCGGCCCAGGGCTTAGGCGCTCGGCGGCTCGAACGGCGGTGCCGCACGGCGCATCCCGGCCGCCCGCCCCTTGCCGGCCACCACCAACGCCATCTTGCGGCTGGCCTCGTCAAGCATCTCGTCGCCGAGCATCACCGCGCCGCGAGCCCCGCCGGCCTGCGAGGTGTGCCAGGCATAGGCCTCCAAGATCAGCTCGGCATGGTCGTACTCGGCCTGCCGCGGGCTGAAGATCTCGTTGCCGGCCGCGATCTGGTCGGGATGTAGCACCCATTTGCCGTCAAAACCAAGAGCGGCCGAACGCCCCGCCACCCGGCGGAACGCCTCGACGTCGCGGACCTTCAGATAGGGCCCGTCGACGGCGGCGATCCCATGGGCGCGGGCGGCGACCAGGATCGTCATCAGCACGTGGTGGTAGGCGTCGCCCTCGGTGTATCCCTCGGGCTGCTCGCCGACCTCCAGGGTACGGGTGTTGAGGCTGGCCATCAGGTCGGCCGGGCCCAGCACCAGCGCCTGCACCCGCGGTGCGGCGGCGATGGCGTTGATGTTGGTCAGCCCGCGGGCGTCCTCGATCTGGGCGTCGATGCCGATCTGCCCGACCGGCAGGCCATGCACCGTCTCCAACTGGGTCAACAGCAGGTCGAGGGCCTGCACGTGGGAGGCGTCGGAGACCTTGGGCAGCACCACGACGTCAAGGCGCGCGCCGGCGGCGCCGACGGCCGAGACCACCTGGATCAGGTCGGCGTGGGTCCACGGCGTGGTCCAGTCGTTGACCCGCACCCCCAGTAGCGGCGCCGTCCAGCCGCCCGCAGTGAGCGCGTCGGCCACCTGCGCGCGGGCCTGCTCCTTGGCGGCCGGAGCGACGGCGTCCTCCAAATCGAGGAAGACCTCGTCGGCGGGCAGACCCTTGGCCTTGTCGATCATCTTCTGGCTGCTGCCGGGTACCGACAGGCAGGTACGGCGGGGGCGATATGCGTTGGTCACCTAAACACTCCTACCCTTTCAACCATGGCGTCGAGCAACAGGGTTTACGCAGCGCGGCTCGCGCGGATGCTGGTGCTAGGCCCGTTCGGTGAATCCGTTGGGCGGGTCCGCGACGTCGTGCTCAGTCTCAGCATCGTGCGCCAGCAGCCGCGTGTCCTGGGGCTGGTCGTCGAATTACCCACGCGCAGAAGAATTTTCGTGCCGATTCTGCGGGTTGCGGCGATCGAGCCCAACGGGGTCACCCTCAACACCGGAACAGTGTCGCTGCGCAAGTTCAACCAGCGGCCCGGTGAGGTGCTGGCACTGGGGCAGGTTCTCGACACCAAGGTCCGGGTCACCGATCCCGAGCTGCCGGAGCTGGCCGGCGTCGACGTGACCATCACCGATCTGGCCATCGAGCAGAGCCGCACCCGTGACTGGCTGGTGACCCGCATCGCGGTGCGGCACTCGCGGCGGCTGGGCCGGCGCGCTGCCGTGCACATCGTGGACTGGCACAACGTACAAGGCCTGACCCCGTCCGCGTTGGCCATGCCCGGCCAGGACGTGGCCCAATTGCTGCAGCAGTTCGAGGGCTGGCGTCCGATCGAGGTCGCCGACGCCATCCGCGAGCTGCCGCCCAAGCGCCGCTACGAGGTGATCAACGCGCTGGACAACGCGCGGCTGGCCGACATCCTGCAGGAGCTGCCGGAGGAGCGCCAGGCCGCCGTGCTGGGTCAGCTGGGCACCGAACGCGCCGCCGACGTGCTGGAGGAGATGGATCCCGACGACGCCGCGGACCTGCTGGGTGCGATGAACCCCACCGAGGCCGAGGCGCTGTTGGCGCGGATGGACCCCGACGACTCCGACCCGGTCCGCCGCCTGCTGGAGCACTCCCCCGATACCGCGGGCGGGTTGATGACCTCCAACCCGGTGGTGCTGACCGCCGACACCTCGGTCGCTGAGGCACTGGCCCGGGTGCGCGACCCGGACCTCACCCCGGCGCTGTCGTCGCTGGTGTTCGTGACCCGAGCCCCCACCGCCACCCCGACCGGCCACTACCTGGGCTGCGTTCCACTGCAGCGGCTGCTGCGGGTGCCCCCGGCCGAACTCATCGGCGGGTTCGTCGATTCGGACCTGCCGGCGCTGAACCCGGAGGTGTCGTTGGCCGAGCTGACCCGCTACTTCGCCGCCTACAATCTGGTCTGCGGGCCGGTGCTCGACGAACAGAATCACCTGCTGGGCGCGGTGACGGTCGACGACGTGCTGGATCACCTGCTGCCGCGCGATTGGCGTGAAACCCCCGAGCCGAACCTGGGGCCGAAACTCGCCGGGAGGCCGTCGTGACCGACCGCTCGTCATCGCAGCGGCTCTCCACGCCGCGAACGTCGCGGCTGCCCAGCCTGCGGCTGGATCCCGACGCGCTGGGCCGGTTCACCGAGTCGGTGGCGCGGTTCTTCGGCACCGGCCGCTACTTGGCCATCCAGACCGTGCTGGTGGTGGGATGGATTCTGCTGAACGTCTACGCGGTCAGCTTCCGCTGGGACCCGTACCCGTTCATCCTGCTCAACCTGGCGTTTTCCACCCAGGCCGCCTACGCCGCCCCGCTGATCCTGCTGGCCCAGAACCGGCAGGAGAACCGCGACCGGGTCAGCCTGGACGAAGACCGCCGCCGGGCCGCGCAGACCAAGGCCGACACCGAGTACCTGGCCCGGGAACTGGCGTCGTTGCGGTTGGCGGTCGGTGAGGTCGCCACCCGCGATTACCTGCACCATGAGCTCGAGCGGGTCCGGGAACTGCTCGAGGAGATGCGACCCCAGCCTGACCGCGCCACTTCCGAGTCCGCACCCGGCCGGCCGGCTTTACCCCGTGACGGACGGGCATAACCGGCACCAGCGAGACCAGTGTTGGGTATGGTGACCTAGTTCACGAAGCCGACGCGGCTTCACCGAGGCTTTAGCCACTGCTTTAGCGAGACGGACAAGGGACGGTCGAGTGCCTTCAGGGGGCGGCGCAGCCGAGCACCGGTCCCGCGCGGCCAGATGCCGGCGGGCGGTCCGCGCTGCGCTGCGCCCCGCGTTCGGCCTGACGTTCATCACCCCGCTCGTGTTCGCCGGCGCCGTGGGCGCCACACCGCGCTCCCCGTCCACCTCGCTCCCCCTGCGCAACGCCGCGGTGACCCCGCTGGCGGCCGCCGTGAACACCGGCCCCTCCGGCCATTCCTCGGGCCCGGCCGTCGTCGCGGTGCAGCGTCCCCAGCCGAACCTGCGGGTGGCGGCGGGCGCCCCGTCGGCGCCACCGGCGGCCGTGGTCTACGCGCCGGGCACGCTGGGCATCCCCAAGACCGCGCTGGCGGCCTACCGCAATGCCGAACACCAGATGGCCGTCGCCGCCCCCGACTGCGGCATCAGCTGGAATCTGCTGGCCGGCATCGGGCGCATCGAGTCGGGGCACGCCAACGGCGGCGCCACCGACGCCCGCGGCACCGTGCTGCAGCCGATCTACGGGCCGACGCTGGACGGTTCGCTGCCGGGAAACGAAGTCGTCGTGGCCAGTAGTGCCCCCGGGCGGGTCGTCTACGCCCGCGCCATGGGGCCGATGCAGTTCCTGCCCGGAACCTGGTCGCGCTACGCCGCCGACGGTGACGGCGACGGCAAGGCGGACCCGCAGAACGTCTTCGACGCAACGCTGGCAGCAGCGCGCTATCTGTGCAGCGGCGGCCTCAACCTGCGGGAGCAGTCGCAGGTCTTGACCGCGATCCTGCGCTACAACAACTCGATGGCCTATGCGGAGAACGTGATGGGCTGGGCTGCGGCCTACGCCACCGGGGTGGCTCCGGTGGATCTGCCTCCGATCATCGGTCCGGCACCGCCGATCGCGGACCTGCACCTCGAACACCTGGAGCACCCCGAGGGCCTCGGGCCGGAGTCGATCAGTTTGCACGGCTTGTCTCCGGTCCATGAGACCGCGGGATCCGCCCTGATCGACCTGGGCCAGTCGAGCATGGACACCCAGCTGGCCAACCTGCCCTGGCTCCCGCCGTGGATGAGCTCCAACGAGCCGCAGCTGCCGCGTCCCTCGGCCGCCTGCCGGATGATCTGCCTCGAGCCGCAGGCCGGGACGACCCCGGCGGCACCGCCCGGCGCCGTCCCACCGGCCCCGTACGCGCAGGCCCCGATCGCTCCGCCGGAGGCGCCGCCGGCGCCGATGCCGCCGTACGCCGTCGCGCCCGCGCTGCCAGCACCCGCGGACGCGTCACCGGAGCTGCCGCCTGCGGCCCCAGCAGCCGCGCCGCCGGAGGCGCCGCAAGCAGGCCCGCCGGCCTGACCGAGATCGCAGGCGGGGGCTGGCGCCCACTAGACTCGTCTTCGATGTCCAAGACACAAGACGACGACACCGCCGCCCTGCACGACGCGATCTACGCCGCGCTGGGCACCGTGTTGGACCCCGACATTCAGCGTCCGATCACCGAGCTGGGCATGGTCAAAAGCATCGAGATCGCTGAGGACCACAGCGTGCACGTCACGATCTACCTGACGATCGCCGGCTGTCCGATGAAGACCGAGATCACCAACATGGTGACCCGCGCGATCAACGACGTGCCCGGCACCGGCCCGGTCAAGGTGAGCCTGGACGTGTTCAGCGACGAGCAGCGCGCCGAGCTGCGCAAACAGCTGCGTGGCGACGCCAAGGAGCCGGTGATCCCGTTCGCGCAGCCGGGTTCGCTGACCAAGGTGTACGCGATCGCCTCGGGCAAGGGCGGGGTCGGAAAGTCCAGTGTCACAGTCAATCTGGCTGTCGCACTGGCCGAGCGCGGCCTGTCGGTCGGGGTGCTCGATGCCGACATCTACGGCCACTCGGTGCCGCGGATGATGGGCGTCACCGCACTGCCGACCCAAGTGGACTCGATGATCATGCCGCCGATCGGATACGGCGTGAAGGTGATCTCGATCGCGATGTTCACCAAGGGCAACACTCCGGTGGTCTGGCGCGGCCCGATGCTGCACCGGGCGTTGCAGCAATTCCTCGCCGATGTCTACTGGGGCGACCTGGATGTGCTGCTGCTCGACCTACCGCCGGGCACCGGGGACATCGCCATCTCGGTGGCCCAGTTGGTTCCCCCGGCCGAGATCCTGGTGGTGACGACCCCGCAGCAGGCCGCCGCGGAGGTGGCCGAGCGGGCCGGGGCGATCGCCCTGCAGACCCGCCAGCAGGTGGTCGGTGTGGTGGAGAACATGGCCGGGCTGGCGATGCCCGACGGGTCCACCATGCACCTGTTCGGCGAGGGCGGTGGCGAGCGGGTCGCCGAGCGGCTGACCCGGGCGATGGGCCGCGACGTGCCGCTGCTGGGTCAGGTGCCGATCGACAGTGAGATGGTGACCGGCGGCGACTCCGGGTCCCCGGTGGTGCTCACCCCGGACTCGGCGGCCGGCAAGGAACTGCGCCGGATCGCTGATCAGCTGGCCACCCGTGGACGCGGGCTGGTCGGGATGTCGCTGGGACTGAACACCGGCAGCACCCGGCGCTGAACCTCTTGCGCCGCATCGCGGTCTTCGCGAGAGTGAAACCCTGCAGCAAAAGTGCGAGTGCGCACCTGCGTGAGTTCAATCTCGCGGCGTCGCCAGCGGCTCAGGTCGCGTCGGCGTCGAACGGGGCGGGCCCGGTGAGCTTGGGGGCCGCGATCGGCGCCGGTACCGCGGCGCGCGGATCTTCGGCCAAGGAACTGACCGCGGTGAACAGCGAGTCGTCTCCGTCGAGGAGATGCTTGGTCAGCGCCGCCCGCGGAGTCATCCCGCGAAGCTTCTGCAATTCGCTCAGCGGGACGCGCAGGTCATCGAACTCCGGGCCCATCTCGGCGCGCAGTTGATCGGTGGCGCTGGTGACGTACTCGCGGGCCTGACGCAGCGCGTTGGCGGTCCATCGGATCGCCCCCGGCAGCCGCTCCGGGCCCAGGATCACCAACCCGACCACCACGAGGACCAGCATCTCCCCCCAGCCGACATTGGCGAACATCAGCCGAACATCTAGCCGTCGCCGGTGGGGGTCACGTTCAGCGTGACGTGCCGCCCGTCGCGGACCACCTCGACGGGCGCTTCCTTGCCGATGGTCAATTGGCGCACCGCCACGACGAACTCGTCGGCGTTGGCGACTGTGCGGTCACCGATCTTGACCACCACGTCGTTCTCCAGGATGCCGCCCTTCTCCGCAGGGCTGCCAACCTTGACGTTGGCGATCTGCGCGCCCGAGGCGATGGCGTTGCTGACCGACCGCGCGCTCACCCCCAGCGTGGGGTGCACGATCTTGCCGTCTCTGATCAGCGCTTCGGCCACCGTCTTCATCTCGTTGACCGGGATCGCGAAACCCAGACCACTGGCGCTGTCGGACAACGACTTTCCAGCGGTGTTGATGCCGACGACCTGCGAATCCATGTCGATCAGCGGACCCCCGGAGTTGCCGTGGTTGATCGAAGCGTCGGTCTGCACCGCGTCGATGACGGTGTCGGTGTCGGAGTCCTCGCCGGACAGCGGCACCGGCCGGTGCAGGGCGCTGATGATGCCGTGGGTCACGGTGCTGCGCAGCCCCAGCGGCGCCCCCGCCGCGATCACCTCGTCGCCGACCCGGACCTTGTCCGAGTCACCGAGCCGCGCCACGCTCAGGTTGTCGACGTTGTCGACCTTGAGCACAGCCAAGTCGGTCTTCGGGTCACGTCCCACCAGGTTGGCCAGCACCTCTTTGCCGTCGTTGAACACCACCGTGGTCTTGAACTTGCTGGGATTGTTAGCCGCTTCGGAGATGACGTGGTTGTTGGTGACGATGTAGCCCTTGCCGTCGATGACCACCCCGGAACCCTGCATCCCCTGGTCGTCGCTGACGGACTCGACGGTCACCACCGAATTGGCGACCGCTTCGGCGACCTTGGCGAACCGCCCGGCCGGCTCTTCGGCGTTGCCCTTGGTGGACAGGGTCACCTTCGACGTGGTGAACGCCTCGACGACCTGTGCGGTGGTTCGCCCGACCCAGCCCCCGACCATGCCGATGGCCAGCGCGATCGCCGCCAGCACGCCCAGCGCGCGGTAGGAGACCCGGTCGCCGAACAGCACGTCGCGCACGCCGAGCCGACCGCCCACTTCACCGGGTGCCCGCGGCGGCGCCGGGACGATCGCGGGCGCACCGAGCGCAGCGCCGGCGGCGGGGTCCCGCCACGGGTCGTCGGTCTCGGTGAACTCATCCGGCTTGCCGTTGCGCTCCAATGCGCCGGCATCAGCGGGATGGCGCTGCAAGGAGGAGCCGGCACCGAAGGGACGCCCGAACGCCTCCTTGAGCACCGGGTCCGGCGGTAGGTCGCGGGGGGTGTACTCGCCCTGGTCGCGGTACTTCTTGGGCCGCACCTCGGCCGGGATGAACGATCCGGGCACCCCGTCGGGCCGGCCGAAGGCCTTTTGGGACGCGTTGTCCACGGGGGGCCGGTAGACAGGCCGCGGCGCCAGGCGGTTACCGCCGGCGTTCTCGTTGTTGGAGCTCACCTATTCCTCTTCCGGTCCCGCGTCGGCTTCCAGGCGCCGCAACCGAAGCGCTACTGGCGCGCTGGCGCCGCATCGCATCCACCTTACCGACGTTTGCGGCGATCCTGCGGCTTGCCGTCGGCGAACCGGGCGGGCATCGGCGTCGTGGCCTCATCGGGTGGACAGTCGGCGGGACAGTCGGGGATCTGGGCCAGCAAGCCGAGCAGGGCCGAGGGGATCCGGATCGGATGCGAATCGCGTAGCGCCGAGCGGGCCCGGCTCTGATACTCCACTTCGGCGGCGCAGTCCGGGCACAACGACAGGTGGTGGGCGGCGCGCAGGTGGGCGTTCATCCGCAATTCGCCGTCGACGTAGGCGGCGATCGCTTCGCTGCACAGGTGCTCGGTGGAGCCGAACTGGCGCGGGGCGCCGACCGGCGCGTCGCTCTGCGAGGCGAACTGCGAGGGAAGCCAGGAGAACGCGCGACGGAAGACACCGCCCCGCTCCGTCACCACGGACTCCCTCCGTCGCACGGCCCCATATGCCCGGCGTCTACACCGAAGACAGGCCCCAATAAGAAATGTCCTTATAAGAATGTAGCGCGAGAACGCGCCCTTATGCGGCAACCCGGTCCCGGGGTGCGGACTCAGCCGGCCGCGGCTCCGCCGGCGACGGCACCGTCACGCTGGCCGGGACGGTCGGCGAGGTAGTCGCGCAACGCCTGCCGACCCCGGTGGATGCGGCTACGCACGGTACCCAGCTTCACCCCGAGGGTGGCCCCGACCTCCTCGTATGAGAGACCCTCGATGTCACACAGCACGACGGCCGCCCGGAACTCCGGCGCCAAGGAATCCAGCGCCGCCTGCAGATCGGGGTCCAGCCGTGCGTCGTGGTAGATCTGCTCGGGATCGGGCTCATCGGCCGGCACCCGGTCGTAATCCTCGGGCAGTGCCTCCATCCGAACCCGGCCCCGCCGGCGCACCATGTCCAGGAACAGGTTGGTGGTGATCCGGTGCAGCCAGCCCTCGAATGTCCCGGGCTGGTAGTTGTGCAGTGAGCGGAACACCCGGATGAAGGTCTCCTGGGTGAGATCCTCGGCGTCCTGCTGGTTGCCGGAGAGGCGGTAGGCCAGCCGGTATACCCGGTCGGCGTGCTGCCGCACCAGCTCGTCCCAGGACGGCATCGCCGACACATCCCCGGTGGCGTCGAAAACCGCGGTCCCCTGCGGCTCGTCGGAAGGCTCGACCCAGTCGGTGTCGGCGTAGCGGTCCGAGTGGGTGGTCGGATGCGACATGGCGACCGGGGGCAGCAGTGTGGTTATGGCGACGTCCTCCGTATCCGGGCAGCCGTCAGGCGACGACAGCGTGGTATCGCGGTCAACGTGCGACGGGGCCCTCGTATTCCGAGCGTTTCGAGGGTTGCTACCTCGTTCCATGCCGCTACGGTTACCCATCGCGGTGTGTCGGCTCTGTGCCGCCCCTGAACGCCGACTGTGAACTTGTGTTCGAATGCGCCGTACGGTGCGCCGATGGCTCTGGATAACGGTTCGGACACGGGCTGCATCTCGGGCGTGTCGGGCGGGCGAGCCTGTACACCGCCGAGGGTGGCCGTGTCCTACGCTGCGCACATGGCCAGCACCGACGACACTTCCGGGCCGCAGCCGCCGCACAGCCGGGCTGACGCCCTCCTGGCACACGCCGAGGGCTCGATGTCTGAAGACGCGGTTCTGGCCGCCGCCCGCGACCGGGCTGGTGAGATCGGCGTCGCCTCGATCAGTGCGGCGGTGGGCGCGTTGTTGAGCCTGTTGACCAAACTCAGCGGCGGCAAGGCAGTGGTCGAGGTGGGCACCGGGGCCGGCGTCAGCGGACTGTGGCTGCTGTCGGGCATGGGCGAAGACGGCGTGTTGACCACCATCGACATCGAGCCCGAACACCAGCGCACCGCCAAGCAGGCCTTCGGCGATGCCGGGATCGGGCCTGGCCGGACCCGGTTCATCAGTGGCCGCGCCCAGGAGGTCCTGACCCGTCTCGCCGACGAGTCCTACGACCTGGTTTTCGTCGACGCCGATCCGATCGACCTGCCGGGATACGTGCTGGAGGCGGTGCGCCTGCTGCGGCCCGGCGGGGTGGTCGTGCTGCACCGGGCGGCCTTGGGCGGTCGCGCCGGAGACCCGGCGGCCAACGACGCCGAGGTGATCGCGGTGCGTGAGGCGGCCCGCTTGATCGCCGAGGACGAGCGGCTGACCCCGGCCCTGATCCCGCTGGGCGACGGGCTGCTGGCCGCCGTCCGCGACTAGACGCCTCAGCTCTCCGCTCGGTCGCACGCGAGCGTGCGCAGTCGTACCCGACTCGCCGCGTGGTGACGGGCAAACACGCACCCTCGCGCGGATGGGGCAAACTCTTGACGCCCGCCTGAACGCGCGTTTAGTCTATTGAACATGCGTTCAGCGGATCTGACGGCCACCGCCAAAATCCGTGATGCGGCCATCGACCAGTTCGGGCGACACGGGTTCGGCGTGAGCATCCGGGCGATCGCCGAGGCCGCCGGGGTCAGCGCCGCCCTGGTCATCCACCACTTCGGCTCCAAAGACGGGCTGCGCGCTGCCTGCGACGAGTACGTCGCCGAAGAGATCCGCTCAGGAAAATCCGAGGCCCTGCGCTCGGCCGACCCGGCGACCTGGTTCGCCGCGATGGCGGAGATCGAGTCCTATGCGTCGCTGATGGCCTACCTGGTGCGCAGCATGCAGTCCGGCGGCCAGCTGGCAGACACCTTGTGGCGCCGGATGATCGACAACGCCGAGGGCTACCTCGACGAGGGCGTGCGTGCCGGCACCCTCAAGCCCAGCCGCGATCCCAAGGCCAGAGCCCGCTACCTGGCCATCACCAGCGGAGGTGGATTCCTGCTGTATTTGCAGATGCACCAGAACCCGACCGACCTGCGCTCGGTGCTGCGCGACTACGCCGAAGACATGCTCCTGCCCGCGTTGGAGATCTACACCGAGGGCCTGATGACCGACCGCACCATGTACGACGCCTTCCTGGCATCCCAACAAGGAGCAACCGATGCGAGCTGAGCACCCCTGGCCGGCGATCGAAATCCGCGGACTGGAGAAGAATTTCGGTGCAGTCAAGGCGCTCAACGGACTGGATCTCACCGTCTACGCCGGTGAGGTCCACGGTTTCCTCGGCCCGAACGGCGCCGGCAAGTCCACCACCCTGCGGATCCTGCTCGGCCTGGTCAAGGCCGACAGCGGAACAGTGCGGCTGCTCGGCGGCGACCCCTGGACCGACGCGGTCGACTTGCATCGTGAGATCGCTTACGTGCCCGGCGATGTCACATTGTGGCCGTCGCTGACCGGCGGCGAGATCATCGACCTGTTGGCCCGGATGCGCGGCGGCATCGACGAGCGCCGGCGCGACGAGTTGATCGAGCGCTTCGACCTGGACCCGACCAAGAAGGCCCGCACCTACTCGAAGGGCAACCGCCAGAAGGTATCCCTGATCTCGGCGTTCTCCTCACAGGCCCGGCTCCTGCTGCTCGACGAGCCCAGCAGCGGCCTGGACCCGTTGATGGAGAACGTCTTCCAGCAGTGCGTCGCCGAGGCGAGCCAGCGCGGGGCCACCGTCCTGCTGTCCAGCCATATCCTGGCCGAGACCGAAGCACTGTGCCAGCGGGTGACGATCATCCGGGCCGGGCGCGTCATCGAAAGCGGCTCACTGGATTCGCTGCGTCACCTGCACCGCACCTCGATCCAAGCCGACCTGCTCAGTGACCCCGGCGATCTCACCCGTATTCCCGGGGTGGTGGACGTGCGCTACCACGGCACCGTCTTGCACGCGCAGGTCGACGGCGCCAGCCTGGGTGAGCTCATCGCCGTTCTGGGCGCGGCCGGCGTGCGCAGCCTCACCAGCCGGCCGCCGACCCTGGAAGAGCTGTTCTTGCGGCACTACGACACGGTTCGGGCATGAGCACCGCCGTTGTCCCCCAAGCGCACCCGGGATCGCGGCCGTCCAGGCGCGGGTCGGAGTTCTCCGGCACCCTGGGCATGCTTCGGCTCTATCTGCGCCGCGACCGCGTCGTGCTGCCGCTGTGGGTGCTGCTGCTGTCGCTGCCGTTGGCCAGCGTTTACCTCGCCAGCATCGAGGCCATCTACCCCACCGCCGCCGACCGGGCCGGACTGGCCGCGACCATCATGGCCAGCCCGGCGCAGCGCGCGATGTACGGCCAGGTCTACAACGACAGTCTCGGCGCGGTGGGCATCTGGAAGGCGGGGATATTTCATCTGCTCATCGCGGTGGCGGTGATCCTGACCGTCATCCGGCACACCCGTGCCGACGAGGAGACCGGCCGCAGCGAGCTGATCGACTCGACCGCGGTGGGCCGCTATGCCGGGTTGACCGGCGCGCTACTGCTGGCGGCGGGCGCGTCGCTGGCCACCGGTGTGATCGGTGCGGCAGGCCTGCTGACCACCGATGTTCCGGCGGCCGGGTCGTGGGCGTTCGGGGCCGCACTGGCCTGCTCCGGGCTGGTGTTCACCGCCGTGGCCGCCGTGGCCGCGCAGTTGTCTCCCGGCGCCCGGTTCGCCCGCGGCGCCGCGTTCAGCGTGCTTGCCGCCGCCTTCACGCTGCGAGCGGTCGGCGACGCCGGCTCCGGCGGGTTGTCGTGGCTCTCACCGCTCGGCTGGTCGCTGCAGGTCCGGCCCTACGCGGGTGACCGCTGGGGGGTGTTGCTGCTGCACCTGACGGCCACGGCCGCGCTCACCTGGCTGGCCTACCGGCTCGCCGCCCGCCGGGATGTCGGCGCCGGGCTGCTGCCCGACCGTCCGGGGCCGCGCCGGGCGGCGCCGACGCTGGCCGGGGCGTTCGGCCTGGCGTGGCGGCTCGATCGCGGTGCGTTGCTGCTGTGGACGACTGCCCTGGTGCTCTACGGGCTGCTGGTCGGCAGCGTGGTGCATGGAATCGCCGACGAGGTCGGCAGCGACAGCGCCCGCAACATCGTCGTCCGGCTGGGCGGGACCGCGGCGCTGGAGCAGGCCTTCGTCGCGGTGGCGTTCACCATGCTGGGCATGGTGGCAGCCGCGTTCGCGGTGTCGCTGGTGCTGCGGCTGCACCAGGAGGAGGCCGCCGCCCGCGCCGAGACGCTGCTCGCCGGGTCCTTAAGTCGAACCCGGTGGCTGGCAAGCCATCTGGTGATCGCGCTGGCCGGATCGGCAACGGCGATCCTGGCCGCCGGCGTGGTGGCCGGGACCGTCTACGGGGTGGCGGCCGGCGATGTCGGCGCACAGTTGGCCACCGTGATCGGCAGCGCCGCCGTGCAGCTGCCGGCGGTCTGGCTGCCCGCCGCCGTTGCGGTGGCACTTTTCGGGTCCATCCCCCGCTTTGCTCCCGCGGCATGGGCGGTGTTGATCGGGTTCGTCGCGCTGTATCTGCTCGGCACGATTTCTGGTCTGCCGCAGTGGGTCCTCGACCTCGAGCCGTTCGCCCATATCCCGCTGGTCGGTGGCGAGAGCTTCAGCATCGTGCCGCTCGCGGTGCTGTTGGCTCTCGATGCCGCCCTGATCGCCGCGGGCGCCCGGGCATTCCGCCGCAGGGATCTGCAGATCTGAGGAGGCACAGATGAACGCTGTTGGCAAAGGATTCGTTTCAGCCCTTTTGGGCCTGATCGCATTCGGAGTGCTGCTGTTCGCGCCCGCCGGGACACTGCACTACTGGCAGGCCTGGGTGTTCCTCGCGGTGTTCGCGCTGTCCACCTGGATTCCCAGTGTCTATCTGATGCGCACCAATCCAGCCGCGCTGGATCGGCGGATGCGGGTCGGCCCGCTGGCCGAGACCCGGCCACTGCAGCGGATCGTCATCACCGCCATCTTCATCTGCTTTCCGGCGCTGTTCGTCATCAGCGCGTTAGATCACCGCTTCGGATGGACGACCGTGCCGACGCCGGTGTGCCTGCTCGGCGACGTCCTGGTGGCGGCCGGACTTGTTCTGGCCATGGCCGTTATCGTCCAAAACGGTTATGCGGCAGCCAACGTCACCGTCGAGGCGGGGCAGACGCTGGTCTCCACGGGCCTGTACGGGCTGGTGCGCCACCCGATGTACACCGGCAATGTCCTCCTGATGGCCGGCGTGCCGCTGTCGCTCGGCTCCTATTGGGGCCTGGTTCTGCTGTTGCCGGGTATGGCCCTGCTGATGCTGCGCATCCTCGACGAGGAACAGTTGCTGACCCAAGAGCTCACTGGTTACCGCGAATACACCGAACGCGTCCGCTACCGTCTGCTGCCCTATCTCTGGTAAGCCGGCGGGCTTTAATCGGCCGGACCCGGCGCGCCATTGCCTTATAGTTCCCTGAGCGCTAGCTGTTAGCGCGGCGACTCAGAGAGGTTGGTGGCCATGCGCACACTCGAGCGCGGCGGTGGCTGGACGATCTCGCCGGTCCGGGCAGCCGCTGCCGCCGCGGGCGCCCTGATGGTCGGCGCCGCCCC
>NZ_LZJK01000129.1 GCF_001667945.1 Mycolicibacter sinensis
CGGCTGCGGGACTACGCCACCGCTACCGACCCGGCCGCCGATCCGCAGGCCCGGCGCCTGGCCGGCGAGCGCCTCGAGGACTACCGGATGGCCAACTTCATCGGGCCGCTGCCGATGGACCCGGTGCTGGGTGGCGATGCACGGAGCAACGCCGCCAACCGGCTGGATCTGCAACGCCGCCTGGAATCCGGATCACTGGCCCCCTACCTTTCACCCATGACCCCGGACCAGGCCACCCGGGTCCTCGACGACGCCGAATCGGCTGCCCGCTCATTTGCGATCAACAGCTTCGCCGACCGCCTCCGCCGGGGCGGCGTCTCCGCCGGAGGTGTCCAACAGGCCATCACCGCCATCAAGAACGGGATGCCGCCCCGGGAGTTCTTCAACCAGCTTTCGAATGCAACTTCCGCTGTGGGTGGAGGCTTGGAGGCGCGCGGCGCGACTTTGCCTACCGGACGTCACACGCTCGATGGTCACGTGTTCTCGAAAGCGGATGCCGAGGCGCTGACGAAAGTCGGCAATGACTTGGGCCACGCGGCAACAGGACTCGACGGAGCACTGACTCTCATGGACATAAAGGCCGGCGAGATCTCGGCTCAACAAGGGATCGCGGAATTCGGCGGCCGCTTTGTGGGCGGTGAAGCCGGTGCGTGGGGCGCTGGACTGGCGATGTCCTTGGTGGGCGCCCCCGAGATCGTCGTGCCCGTCGTAGTGATCGGCGGAATAATCGGGGGCTCAAAAGCGGGACAAGAAATAGTCGATAGGATTTTGGGATACTAGATGAGCAATGGATTCATAGTTGCGGCTTGTGTGTGCATCGTGGCTGGAATCAGCGTGGACCGATTGAAAATGCCTCTGGAATCGCGGCGTCGTATTTACTGGTATCTTTCAGCCCTCGCCGCGATATTCGTAATCCTTGGCTCTTACAACGACTTGCAAATGCTCCTCGCGCTACTTCTTATCGTAATGCTGACGACGGTGGGCTCAGCATACGCGTTCACGCCGTACCTTCGGATTCGCGGCAGAATCTACGCCTTCCAACCAGTTCACATCAATGCCGAGTCCAAGGATGCAAGCGCCAATCTTCAACGTCACGAACTGATCGCCACCCCGGCGAAGATGTGGTGGATTGTCGCAGGACTCGCCCTCGCCTTCGACGCCGCAGTGTGCAGTTCGTTTCTTCCCGGTCGCGAAAGATTCAATTTTCACGACGATCGAGAGCTGATCCTGTATATGCTCGGCTTCTGCGTGTTGTTCAGCGTCGGGTTCGGCTACGGCGAAGCGAAGTTCAGCTATCCCATCGCGCGAGGCCAACGTCTCCAATTCGTCATCGCAACGATCTCCTCGGCCGGCCTGTTCGCCCTGCTGTACCTGACGTCCTACTACCTGACAGCATTAGCCAAGGGACGAAGCGCCGACGAGTGAACGCGCCTCACACCAGCGGCCGGCCCGTCCGCATCCGCCACCGCATGTCGGCCATCAAAGCGTTGAACGGGAAGCGCCGCAGCGGCCCCGGCGTCACATTGTTGATCATCCGCAGCAGTGCGATCAGCGCGTCGAACTGGCGCTGCTTGTTGGCGTCCCACGGCAGTCGCATTTCGTCCCGGAATCGTTGCGGCAGAAAGCCGGTGGTGACGAACAGCATCGGCCCCTCGACCAGTTTGTGCAGCGGGCCGGGTAGCGTCACCCCGCGCATCCGCACCGCGGCGATGCGATACAGGTAGTCGCGAACCGGGCCGTCGATGTGGATATTGGTGTCCAACTGGTCCTGCCAGTACTTGTCGAATGCCGCCCGGTCCGCCGGCCACAACTCCTCGTTCATCTGCAACGCGGTGCCGAAGACCTTGGCCTCCTGATAGTTCCGTTCGGCCAGCTCGTCGTCCATCTCGCCATAGAACATCCGGTACAGGTCGACCGAGCCCTTGTACAAACACGCCGCCACCCACAACTGCAGTTGCGGGTCGAAGGCGTTGTACTTGACCGGGCTGTCCTTGGTGGAGCGGACCTGACGATGGGAGCCGTCGACCGCTTTGGTGAACGCCTGCCGTTCGGCCTCACTGCCCAGCGCCACCACCGCCAGGTAGCCGATCGTGGTGCGGGCCCGCTTGAACGGGTGCAGATCCGCGCGACCGCTGTCGACCGCGCTCTCCAGCACCCCGTAGCCCACGCCGGGGCGGGCCAACTGCATGATCACGTTGGCCGAGCCGGCCAACAACGACAGGCCGAACATGCCGTCGGAGACGTTCCCGCCGTGTTGCTGCTTGGGAGCGCGGCGGCGGTTCGGGTCCGGCGGCGCGCTCACCGGGCGCTCCACCTGCTGAAGTACTGCGCTTGTTGCCATCGCCCACCCATCCAATTCTGAGAACGCGCGTTTCCTGATATTGCTCCGCGTTCGGCCTCGATGTCAAGATGTTCGGCATGGTCTCCGCCAACGTCTCGGGGGCGCGCCCGTACGGCGGGGTCGACGCTGCTGACCGGCGTGCGTCGCGCCGCGCCCGGCTCCTCGAGGCCGGGCTCGACCTACTCGGCGCCGACGTCCCGCAGATCGCTGAGCTGACCGTGCGCGGTATCTGCCGGCAGGCCGGCCTCACCGCCCGCTACTTCTACGAAAGCTTCGCCGACAAGGATGAGTTCGTCAGCGCTGTCTTCGACTCCGTGATCACCGACCTGGCCGCCAAGACGCAGGCGATCGTCAAGTCGGCGCCACCGGACCAGCAGACCCGGGCCGGCGTCGCGAACATCGTGCGAACCATCGCCGGCGACGCGCGGATCGGCCGGCTGTTGTTCGGAGTGCATCTGAGCAACGCGGTCGTGGTGCGTAAGCGGGTGGAATCCAGTGCGCTACTGGCGATGTTGTCCGGTCAGCACGCCGGCACTGCGCTGCGGCTGCCGGAGAACGACCGGATCAAGGCAGCCGGGCACTTCGTGGTCGGTGGGGTGGCCCAAACGATCAGCGCCTGGCTGGCCGGGGAAGTGCGCTTCAAGCCGGAACGGTTGATCGAGCAGTTGGCCGCACTGCTCGACAAACTGGGTGATCCGGCGCTGTATCGAGACTAGGTGGCCGCCGGAATCCGCCGGTCGGCTTGTGTCTTCGGCGTGACGTGCTCCACGTCGTCGGTGAACTCCTTTGTCCAGCAGGCGAATTCCAATGTGATCCCGTCCGGGTCGTGAAAGTAGAACGACCGCACGTAGACGCCTGGGTGCAGGGTGGCACTGACCTGGAAGTCGGACATGTCGTGGTTGAGGACGGGGCCGACACGGACTCCCTTGTCTTTGAGGCGCTGGCGATAGGCGTCGAACTTATCGGCGGGCACGTGGAACGCCAGGTGGTTCATGGTGCTCACCGCGCTGGTGATCTCACCGACGCCCGGGATAGCGGCCGGCGACGAGATCCCCGGTACGCGGTCGGGCGCGTCGGCGAACCAGAAGAACGCGACACAGTCGCCGTTGCCGGCATCGAAGAAGAAGTGCTGGCCCATCCCGCCGGGCAGGTCAAGTGACTTGATCAGTGGCATGCCGAGCACATTGCTATAGAAGTCGACGGTGCGCGCCATGTCGGCGCAGACCAGCGCGACGTGGTTGATCCCGCTGATCTCGAACTCGGTGTTGACACCGTGCGGTTTGATCATCGCGACTCCCTCTGGTCAGCACCCGGATCTGAATCTAACATCAGATTTAGTTATGTTCCAGACCCAGCAGCGATAGGAATCGGTGATTCGGTGTCGGCCCTTTCCGAGCAGGCGACTCCCCGCGAGCCGTTACCCACCCAACGGGGCCGGCGCACCCAGGCTGCTATCGATGCGGCCGCGCGCACGGTGATCGCGCGCAAAGGGGTGCTGGCCACCACCATCGCCGATATCACGGCCGAGGCCGGCCGGTCGGCTGCGTCGTTCTACAACTACTACGACTCCAAAGAGGCGATGGTCCGGGAGTGGGCACTGCGGTTTCGCGACGAGGCCGGTGAGCGGGCATCCAGCGCCGTGCGCCACGGCCTCTCCAACCGGGAGCGGATCGAGCAGGCCGCCGCCGCGCACTGGCATACCTACCGCCACCGACTGGCCGAGATGGTCGGGGTCTCGCAGCTGGCGATGATCAACGACGACTTCGCCCGCTATTGGGCGGAGATCTGCGCGGTACCAGCGGGTTTCATTACCGAAATGGTGAAACGCGCCCAAGCCGAGGGCTACTGTGCCGATGACGACCCGGAACTGCTCGCGGTGGCGATCGTGTCGATGCTCAACCAGTTCTGCTACGTCAAATTGGCCGCGTCACGTCCGGCGGGTTCCGAGCCTGACGACGTGGACGACGCCGCCTGTATCCGCACCCTGGCCAACGTGTTCTATCGGGCCATCTACGCCGAGGAAGGATAAGCCGACGGTGGCGCTGAGAGTGCTGGCGCATTTCGCCCCCGGCCCGATGGTTCGCGACTACGTTGCGCCCGAGTCTGATTGGCTGGACATCCGGTGGTGCGCCGCCGACGACTCCCTCACCTTCCGGCGCGAACTTCCTGAGGCGGAGGTGATCTGGCATGTGCTGCGGCCGCTGTCCGGGGAGGAGCTACGCAGCGCGCCGAAACTGCGGCTGGTGCACAAATTCGGCGTCGGGATCAACACCATCGACGTCGACACCGCCACCGCCTGCGGCATCGCGGTGGCCAACATGCCCGGCGCCAACGCGGCCGCGGTGGCCGAAGGCACCGTGTTGCTGATGCTAGCGGTGCTGCGCCGGTTGCTGCCGTTGGATCGCGCGACCCGCCAGGGCCGCGGCTGGCCCACCGATCCCGACCTTGAGCGCTGCCGCGACATCGGCGGCTGCACCGTCGGCCTGGTTGGTTACGGCAGCATCGCCCAGCGGGTGGCCGGAATCGTGACCGCCATGGGCGCGGACGTCGTGCACACCAGCACCGGCGACGACGGTCGGCCCGGCTGGCGGCCGCTGCCGGATCTGCTGGCCGAAGCCGACGTCGTGTCGCTGCACGTGCCGCTGACGGCGGGGACTCAGGGCTTGATCGACCGCGCCGGGCTGGCGCGGATGAAGCCGGAGGCGGTGCTGATCAACACCTCCCGCGGCGGCGTCGTCGACGAACCGGCCCTGGCCGAGGCGCTGGCCAGCGGACGGCTGGCGGGCGCGGGCCTCGACGTGTTCGCCGTCGAACCGGTCGGCACCGACAACCCCCTGCTCGGCCTGGACAACGTGGTGCTCACCCCGCATGTCAGCTGGTACACCGCCGACACCATGCAGCGCTATCTGAGCGCGGCGGTCGACAACTGCCGCCGGCTGCGAGAGGGCCAACCCCTGACCCACGTCGTCAACCAACCGACCGGTTCGTAGATTGGTCACAACGTACCCACCGAAAGGCGCATCATGCCCATAGCGATCACTTCTGAACACCAGGACCTGGCCGATTCCGTACGGTCCCTGCTGACCCGGGCGGCGCCCTCCGAGATGCTGCACGCGGCGATGGACACGCCGATCGAGAATCCGCCGCCGTACTGGCGGGCCGCCGCCGAGCAGGGCCTGGCCGGGGTGCACCTGTCCGAGCAGGCCGGCGGGCAGGGTTTCGGCATCCTGGAGCTGGCGGTGGTACTGGCGGAGTTCGGCTACGGCGCCGTGCCGGGCCCGTTCGTGCCGTCGGCGATCGCCAGCGCCCTGATCGCCGCCCACGACCCGGCCGCCGCCGAGCTGGCCGGCCTGGCCACCGGCGAGGTCATCGCCAGCTACTCGCTCAGCCCGGGATTGACGGCCACCGCGCACGGCGACGGATTGGTGATCCGCGGTGAGGCCCGCGCCGTCGCAGCGGCAGCCCAGGCCTCGTTGCTGGTGCTGCCCGTGGCGATCGACAGCGGCGAAGCGTGGGTGGTGCTGGGCGCCGACCAACTCGAGATCGAACCGGTGACCAGCGTGGACCCGCTGCGCCCGATCGCCCACGTGCGGGCCAACGGCGTCGAGGTCGCCCGGGCGGCCGTCCTGAGCAACCTCAGCCAGGCGCGGGCACACGCGCTGATCGCCACCCTACTGTCCGCGGAAGCGGTCGGGGTGGCCCGGTGGGCGACCGACACCGCTGCCGAGTACGCCAAGATCCGCGAACAGTTCGGCCGGCCGATCGGTCAGTTCCAGGCCATCAAGCACAAGTGCGCCGAGATGATCGCCACCACCGAGCGGGCCACCGCCGCGGTGTGGGATGCCGCCCGGGCGATCGACGAGGCCGACAAAAGCGGTTGGGACGCCGCCGGTTCCACGGTGGCATTCGCCACGGCGGTCGCGGCCACCCTGGCCCCGGAGGCAGCGCAACACTGCACCCAGGACTGCATCCAGGTGCACGGCGGGATCGGCTTCACCTGGGAGCACGACGCCGGCGTCTACTACCGGCGGGCGCTGATCCTTGCCGCCTCCTTCGGCCGCCGCGCCGACTACCCGCAGCAGGTCCTCGACACCGCCACCGCCGGTGGTATGCGCAAGATCGACATCGACCTGGACCCCGAAACCGAGAAGCTGCGCGCCGAGATCCGCGCCGAGGTGGCCGCCCTCAAAGCCATGCCGCGCGAGCAGCGCACGGTGGCGATCGCCGAGGGCGGCTGGGTGCTGCCCTACCTCCCGAAGCCGTGGGGACGGGCCGCCGAACCGATCGAGCAGATCATCATCGAGCAGGAATTCTCCACCGGTCGAGTGCGCCGCCAGGGCATGGGTATCGCGGCATGGCTGATCCCGTCGATCGTGGCGTTCGGCACCGACGAACAGAAGCAGCGCTTCCTGCCACCGACGTTCCGCGGCGAAATGGTGTGGTGCCAACTGTTTTCCGAGCCCGGCGCGGGTTCGGACCTGGCCAGTCTCACCACCAAGGCCACCAAGGTCGACGGGGGGTGGCGGATCAGCGGCCAGAAGATCTGGACGTCGGCCGCGCAGTTCTCTGCCTGGGGAGCGCTGCTGGCACGGACCGACTCCTCGGTTCCCAAACACGATGGCATCACCTACTTCCTGCTGGACATGAAAAGCGAAGGCGTGACGGTCAGTCCGCTGCGCGAACTCACCGGCGGGGCGATGTTCAACACGGTGTTCATCGACGACGTGTTCGTCCCGGACGAGTTGGTGCTCGGCGAGGTGAACCGGGGCTGGGAGGTCAGCCGCAACACGCTGACGGCCGAACGGGTCTCGATCGGCGGCTCTGAGATGCCGTTTTTGGCGAGCCTCGACGGGTTCGTGGAGTTCATGCGCGACGGCCAGTTCGACCAGGGCGAGCACCGTCGAGCCGGCGAGCTGATCGCCGAGGGTCACGCCGCCAAGCTGCTCAATCTGCGCTCGACCCTACTGACGCTGGCCGGACGCGATCCGATGCCGGCGGCGGCGGTGTCGAAGTTGCTGTCGATGCGCACCACCCAGGGGTACGCCGAGTTCGCGGTGGGGACATTCGGCGGCGACGCCGCGATCGGCGACCGCGAGCAGTTGCCGGGCAAGTGGGCCGAATACCTGCTGATGAGCCGTGCCACAACGATTTACGGCGGCACATCGGAGGTTCAGCTCAACATCATCGCCGAGCGGCTGCTGGGGCTGCCCCGCGACCCGTAAGTTCCGCGAGCAGTCGCGAAAGCCCCCAAATTCCAGCAGATTTGGCGGCTTTCGCTGGCGATACCCCGCTGGGGACTGCTCGGCGCAAGAGGATCGCGCTGCTAGCATGGCGGGCGGGATCCCAAGAAGCCATAGCCTCAGGACTGCCACGTGACTGCTGACACCGTCGACGAAGCCAGGATCACCGACCGCCATTTCACTACCGCCGCCCTCTTTGCATTGCCGGTCCGGCTCGTCATCGGATGGACCTATTTCTCCGCGTTTTGGCGTCGCGTCGGTCTCGCCGACAAATTGAATCCAGACCTACCCGGATACGTCGGCGAGAAGTTCAACCACTTTCTACCGAACGCACTGGGCATCGGCCCGATTATCGAATACCTGCTGACCCACCCCGGCCTGCTGGCCGTGGCGATGACGGCCTTCACCATCGTGGAAGGCATCGTCGGGTTCTGCGTGATCCTCGGCCTTTTCACCAGGATCATGAGCTTGGCCGTCTTGGGATTGGCGTTCGGCATCCTGCTCGGCGCCGGGTGGCTGGGCACCACCTGCGTCGATGAGTGGCAGATCGGCATCCTCGGGGTGGCGTGCGGGCTCATGCTGTTTTTGAGCGGCGGCGGACGTTACTCCCTAGATGGTGTTCTTGCCGACCGGCTTCCGACACTGGCGCAGCGAAAATGGCTGTGCTGGTTGGCGTCCGGCGAGATCAGCGTCCGCAAGCCGGCGGTCCTTGCCGGCTCGGGGGCCGTCCTGGCGTTGGCGTTGTTCACCAACCAGCATTTCCACGGCGGGCTGTACGGCCCGCTGCACAACAAGTCCGTCGCGCCACTCATCGAGATCACCGATGCCCACGTTGTCGGAAACAGCCTGCAATTCCAGGTGTTCCGCACCGAAGGCGTCGACGTGTACGGCTCCTTCCTGATCGGCGTCAGCGTCCGCGACGACAGCACCGGCGATACCGTCGTGCAGCTGGACGGCACTCAGCTGAGTCGGCTGCCCGAGGCGGCGATAGCCAACCGCTACATCGCCAAGGTAAAGCCGGGCGCGCACAGCCTGGTGATCCCGTTGGGCGCGAAAGCGCAACTGACGATTCCCACCGAGAAAACCCGGTGGGATGCCACCCACCGGTACACCCTCGTACTCACCGATATCAGCGGCGCCACTTGGGAACAGGCAGTCAGCCTCGGCGCGTGAGAGTGCCGCGAGCGGGCGCGGTTGTGCGCAAACACCGGCGTGGCGGTGGACAAACACGCGCGCTCGCGCCAGCGAAGCGGCTACATGTCGCGGAGTTCGCGCTTCAGAATTTTCCCGGTCGGGTTGCGCGGCAACTCGTCGAGGAACACCACCTCGCGCGGCACCTTGTAGCGGGCCAGGTGTTCCTTGACGTACACCTTGATGGCGTCCTCGTCGACGCTGGAGCCTTCCTTCTTGACCACGAAGGCACGCAACCGCGCACCCCATTCCTTGTCTTCGACTCCCAAAGCCGTGGCCTCGATGACATCGGGATGCCCACTGATCAAGTCTTCGACTTCGGCTGGGAAGACGTTCTCGCCGCCGGAGACGATCATCTCGTCGTCACGGCCGCTGACATAAAGCAGGCCCCGCTCGTCGAAGTAGCCGACGTCGCCCGAGGACAACAGCCCGTCGATGATCTGTTTGCCGCCGCCGCCGGTGTAGCCCTCGAACGGGAAGAAGTTGCCGACGAAGATCCGCCCGACCTCGCCCCGCGGCAGCTCGTGGCCGTTGTCGTCGAGGATTCTGACCTTGACGCCCTTGACCACCTGTCCCACCGTCGCCGGGTTGTACTGCAGGTCGGCCGGGTCGGCGATGGTGGCAAACGCCACCTCGGTGGAGCCGTACATGTTGTAGATCACCGGCCCCAGGTCCTTCATCGCGCGGGTCGCCAACTCGGCTCCGAGCTGTGAACCGGAGACGAACACGATCCGCAGATGTGACAGGTCCGGTTTGGGGCTGGTCTTCTCCAGCTGGTCGAGGATCCGCGACAACATGACCGGGACGACGACCATCCCGGTCACCTTGTGCTTCTCCAGGTCCTCGAGCACGGTGGCCGGCTTGAAGCGGCGCCGCAACACCAACGTCGAGCCGAAGAACATCGCCAGGGTGCCATGCAGGTAGCCCAGCGCGTGGAACATCGGCGACGGCAGCGACGTCACCTCCCCGGCTCGGAACGGGACGTGCGACAGGATCCCGCCGATCGGGGCCAGCGTGGGCGGGGTGCTGCGATTGGCGCCCTTGGGGGTGCCGGTGGTACCGGAGGTCAAGATGATGATCGAGGCGTGCTTGCTGACCTTCGGTGCCGGCGCTTTGCTGCTACGGGCGATCAGCTGGGCCAGCGTCTCATCGGTGCTGCCGGACGGTTCGCTGGAGTCGGGATTGACCCCGAGCGCCCGCAGTTTGCCCAGGGGCGGGTCGGCTTGCGCGACCGCGGCGGTGTACTCGTCGTCGTAGATGATCAGTTTGGCGCCTTCGCGTTCGGAGACGTCCTTGATCTGCGGGCCGGAGAACTCGCTGTTGAGCAGGATCAGCCGGGCACCGACTCGGGCGCAGCCGTAGTTGGCGATCAGAAACCAGCGGTGGTTGCGGGCCAGGATCGCCACCCCATCGCCGCCGCGCACACCCATCGCGACCAGGCCGTTGGCCACCGCGTTGGCAGCGTCGTCGAGCTCTTTGAAGGTGATACTGCCGTCGTCGTCGATGACCGCAAGACCATCGGGGTTACGGCGGGCATTGAGGGCCGGAATCATCCCCAACTCGCCCCATCGGGCACCGTCGGCGATCGCGTTGGCAATGATTCGCGGCGACTCGATTTTCAAGGCACCGGATTCGATGACCTTGCGCAGATAGTGCAGCTCGGCGCTACCGCGTTCCAGGTAGCGGCCGAGCACGTTGACGGCCTGACCGGGCAGGTCGGTGAGCTTTGCCATGGAGCAACCTTATGTGACTCAGGTCGCTGCCGGGCAGCGGATTCGGCCTGATCGTTAGCATGGCTTCCATGGCCGGCGGGTTGTCGCTGGAGGCGGCGGGACACCGGGTGGCGGTTACCCACCCGGACAAGGTGGTGTTCCCCGGCCGTGACGGCACCGCCGCGCGCACCAAACTGGACCTGATCCACTACTACCTGGCGGTGGCCGACGGCGCGCTGCGCGGAGTGGCCGGGCGGCCGATGATCCTCAAACGCTTCGTCGACGGCATCGACGCCGAAGCCATCTTTCAGAAGCGGGCACCGGCCAAGCGTCCCGATTGGGTGTCGGTCGCCGAACTGCGCTACGCCTCGGGCCGGTCAGCGCAGGAGGTCGTCATCGACGATGCGGCCGGGCTGGCCTGGGTGGTCAACCTGGGTTGCGTGGATCTCAACCCGCACCCGGTGCTCGCCGGCGACCTGGACCACCCCGACGAGCTGCGGGTCGATCTCGATCCGATGCCCGGCGTCGACTGGCCCCAGATCGTCGAAGTGGCCCTGTTGGCCCGCGAGGTGCTGGCCGATCACGGCTTGACCGCCTGGCCGAAGACCTCCGGGTCCCGGGGCATGCACATCTACGCCCGGATCGCACCCCGCTGGGAGTTTCCGCAGGTGCGGCTGGCCGCACAGGCGGTGGCCCGGGAGATCGAGCGGCGGGCACCGCAGTTGGCCACCAGCCGATGGTGGAAAGAGGAGCGGCACGGCGTGTTCGTCGACTTCAACCAGAACGCCAAGGACCGCACGGTCGCCTCGGCCTACTCGGTGCGCGCCACCGCCGATGCCCGGGTGTCCACACCGCTGTTTTGGGACGAGGTTGCCGACGCCGATCCGGCGGCCTTCACCATCGCCACAGTGCCGCACCGGTTCACGCAGATCGGCGATCCCTGGGCGGGTATGGACGACGCCGTCGGGGAGTTGGGGCCGCTGCTGGAGCTGGCCGACAAGCAGGGTCCAGCGGAGAAAGCGCCCAAGGGGACCCGCAAGAACGCTGGCGGGCGCCGCACCTCACCGCTGCCGTTGATCGAGATCGCCCGCACCAAAACCAAAGACGAGGCGCTGGCCGCCTTGGACATATGGCGAGAAAAGCACGCCGCGGCGGCCAAACGGTTGGCGCCGGAGGACGTACTGGTCGACGGCATGCGCGGACCGAGTTCGATCTGGTACCGGATCCGGATCAACCTGCAGCACGTCCCGGCCGGGCAACGCCCGCCGCAGGAGGAGTTGAT
Source organism: Mycolicibacter sinensis (assembly GCF_001667945.1). GTDB lineage: Bacteria > Actinomycetota > Actinomycetes > Mycobacteriales > Mycobacteriaceae > Mycobacterium > Mycobacterium sinense_B. Next base: position 11,767 of record NZ_LZJK01000129.1, read on the forward strand.
CGCCGACTACAGCCCCTGGGAGGGGCGGCAACGTTAGCGGGCCGCCAGATTCGCGGCGACCTCTTTCTCCCAGTGACTGAACGCGTGGGTGGTGTCGACCTCCACCTCGAACCGGTCGGTCATGTCGGCGGTGACGTCGGCGGTATCGACGTAGAACTGCTGGTACCAGCGGCGCAGCTGATACACCGGGCCGTCGTCGTCGGTGAGCAGCGGGTTCTCCACGGGCGCCTTGTGCTTCCAGATCTCGACGTCTTCGAGGAAGCCGGTACCGAAGGAGCGGCCCATCGCCGCGGCGAGTTTGGTGGCCCGCTCCGGCGGCAGGTTCGGCATCTGCTGCACCGCGACGCCCCACTGCAGCACGAACGAGTCCTGCGTGACCGGATAATGACTGTTGATCAGCACGATCTCGGCGGTGAAGTCCGGGGCGAGGTCGTTGTGCAGCCAATTGATCATGTACGCCGGCCCGAAGTACGTCGCCTCGGAGCGCAGGTAGGTGCCCACCCACAGCTTGTCGGCGCCCGGCGAGTCCGGCCGGACCTTGCTCTCCATGAACTGACTGGCGCAGGGGCCGTCAATCACGTTCTTGAAGTAGGTCGGATAGGAGTGGTGGATATAGAAGAAGTGCGCCATGTCGACGACGTTGTCGATGATCTCGCGGCAGTTGGCGCCCTCGATCAGCACCGAGTCCCACTGCCACGGCGACCAGAGTCCGGCGTCCATCCCCTCGATCTGCGGTGGGGTCAGCTCCGGCGGGGGTGTCGAGCCCTCCGGGTCGTGCCAGACCAGCAGCTGGCCGTTGACCTCGCAGGTGGGCCAGCGCCTGGTGCGCGCCATCCGCGGCGGTCGCTTGGCGTAGGGCACCTCGACACATCGGCCGGTCGAGCCCTGCCAACGCCAGTCGTGGAATGGACACGCCAGGGTGTCACCTTTGACGGTGCCCCGGGACAAGTCGGCGCCCATATGCCGGCAGTAGGCGTCGAGCGCATGAATGTCACCGCCGGTGTCGGCGAACACCACCAGCCGGGTACCAAAAGCGTTGATGCCGTGCGGTTCACCGTCCCGGAAGGTCTCGGCTAACCCCAGGCAGTGCCATCCCCGGGCATAGCGGGTCCTCGGCGTACCGTAGTCCAGCTCGCGGATCGCACAGTCAGTCATCGCTTCACCCCTCGCCTCGCAGATAACTTTGCCGCCCATAGGACACGAATTCGGTGTCCAGGGACCGCTTGTCGTCGTCGGTCATCCGGGCGTAGACCGGCGCACCCCGGCCGACCCAGCGGTATACCGGGTCGTCGGTGTGCCAACATTGTTGCTGCAGTTCGCGTTTGAGCACTTTGTTCGACCCCGTCACGGGCAGGCCGGCCGAGATCCGCAGGAACCGCGGGGTGCCTTTGCTGCCCAGGTCGGGCTGGTCAGCCAGGTAGGCGGCGAACTCCGCCACGTCGAAGCTGCCGGGGTCGGCGACCTCGACCGCTCCCATGACCTGGTCACCGGATCGCGGGTCGGGGACCGCGTACACGCCGGCGCTGATCACCAGGGGATGCCGTCGCAGCACGCGTTCGATGGTCAGCGCCGAGGTGTTCTCCCCGTCGACTCGGATCCAGTCGCCGCGCCGGCCGGCGAAGTACAAGAAACCGGCCTCATCGCGGTAGCCCAGATCGCCGGTCCAGTACCAGCCGTCGCGAATCTTTTCGGCGTCCGCGTCGTCGTTCTTGTAGTAGCCCTCGAAGTCACGGGCTCCGGTCTTGTCGACGATCTCGCCGACCGCGTCGTCGGCGTTGGCCACCCGGCCGTGCTCGTCCAGGACGGCCCGGGCGCACTCGGCGCGGGTCTGCGGATCGACGACGGCGATGCCCGCGTGCGCCGGACGGCCCAACGCTCCGGGCGGTGCCGCCGGGTCGGGCATCGCGGCGTTGCCGCCCTCGCTGGAGCCGTAGCCCTCATGCAGCACGGCGCCGAACCGGCGCAGGAACTCCGCCTGATCCTGCGGTGATGCCTCGGTGCCGAAGCCACGGACCAGGGTGTTGTCGGCGTCGTCGGGACGCTCCTCGGTGTCCAGCAGATAACCCAGTGCCTTGCCGACATAGGTGAAGAACGTCGCACCGAAGTAGCGCACGTCGGGCAGGAACCGCGACGCCGAGAACTTCGGCGTCAGGCAGACCGTGGCCCCGTTGGCCAGCGCCGGCGCCCACAGCGCCATGATGGCGTTGCCGTGGAACAGCGGCATGCAGCAGTAGTCGACATCGGTGCGCACGTGGCCGAATTTGGTGGTGGCCATCTCGGCGATCCGGGCCAGTCGGCCCTGGCTGCATTTGACCGCCTTGGAAGCGCCGGTCGTGCCCGAGGTGAACAACAGCAACATCAGCGACTCCGGCCCCACCCCTGGTGCGGCGGACGGCTCCCCCCGGTGTTGCTCGACCAACGCGGCGTAGCCGGGCTCGTCGACGACGAGGATGCGCTCGCAGTCCAGGCCGTGGTCCAGGCCGCGCAGCCGCTCGGATCCGGCGGTGTCGGTGACGATCAACTGACAGTCCGCGTGGCGGATCTCCGCCGCCATGTCGGCGTCGCCGCGGGTGGGGTTGACGCCCACGATGACCCCGCCGGCCAAGGCGCCGGCGCCGAGCCAGAAGACGAAATCTGGCAGGTTGTCCAGCAGGATGCCGATGTGAAACGGCCCGTCCCGGCGCAGCGCCGCTGCCAGTGCGGCGCGCGCAGCCGATTCGCGCACCACGTCGTCCCAGGTCCAGTCGCGCTCCCGGGTGCGCAGCCCCAGGTGGGGGTCGCCGAGTCTGTCGAGCAGCATGCCCGCGATGTCGTTAGGCATTCGCCGCGGGCGCGTGAACGAGGTCGATGTATTGCTGGGGAAGATCCTCCCGGGCCACCGGGGTCACGCTGCGCACGCCGGCGAAGTAGGAGTCCTCACCGACGATCTTCCCGTCGGCGTCGAGCGGCCACAGCAGCACCTGCCGGTACACCACCAGGTAGTCGGCGTCGGGATCCTCGACCTCCACCCCGAGAATGGCGGTGGCCAGGGCGCCCGGGTACAGCTGCTTCATGTCGCCCTCGGTCACCACGCAGTCGTCGTCGACGACCAGCCGGTCGATGGCGAACTCCAGCACGTTGGTGCGGGTCGCCATGAAGTTCGTGTAGTAAGTGCGCACGCCGTCGGTGGTCTTCGGACCGACATCCTGACCGCCCATCCAGAAGTGGTAGTCCGGCTCGGCGCTCAGCGTGCCCATCACCTGGTCGAGGTCTGGCGCAGCCTCGCCCTTCATGTGTTCGATCACCACTTCCAGGGCGGCCCGGTGGCGCGCGTTGGTGGTTTCGGCCAACCGCTTCTCCAGGGGGGCCCAGGTCCGGCTGGGGTCGATGACGGCCACGGTTCACAACTCCTTCTGTTAGGTGGTGATCATCATCACTGCATCCACCGACCCCGGTCATCCGCCATACGTCTGGTGAATGACCGATATTGCCCGACGCCTGTCGGTTCCGTGGTGGCGAGCTCGGCCGACGAGAGCGCGATGCGCCGCACGATGAGCACCAGGGTGGCCGTAAACCGATCGATGGGGTCGGCCAGATCCCAGCCCATCGCCGACTCGACGCGAGCGATGCGCGCTGCCACCGTGCTGTGGTGCAGGTGCAGCTGGGCGGCGGTGCGGCGCAGCGAGCCGAGCACGCAGAACGCCTCGGTGGTGTCGACGTCGTGCGCACCGGACGGTTTCGAGGCGATCGCGTTGATCCGTGCCACATCGTGGTGCCGCAGGACCTGCTCGGACGGCAAGTCGGCCAGCAGCTCCAGGACGCTCAGACGTTCGTAGGCGACCGCCCGCCGCCCGTAGTGGGTGGACGACGCGAAGCGCAGGCCCCGTTGCGCCTGTCGCCATGACGCCGGCGCCCCGAACACCGTGGTCTTGGCGCCGATCCCGACCCATGGTCCGCGCCCGACCTGCGCGGGCAGCGGCGGCGGGAAAGCCGCAATGATCGCCGCATCCAGGCGATCCGACAAGGTCCGGGCATCCTCGGAGCTGTAGCACAGCAACGCGGTGTCGGCACCGATCGCGACCGAGCGCACCGGTTGGTCACCCAGTTCGCGCATCACCACGCGTAGCGCCTCGGCCGGCGATCCGGCCGACACCGCCAGCACGCGGACCTCCCGGGTCTCGTCGAGGCCCAGCAGTCGGATGGCGCGTGCCCTCTCGGCGGGTAATTCGTTGTCGGACAACACCAATTCCAACAGTGCGGGATCACCCAGCCGGACGGTCGATCCCGACCTAGACGCCGCCAGGCGCAGCGCGTGCCGCACCCGATCGAGCAGGACCGCCTCGAGCGGGTGCGCTGTGCTGCCGGCACGCTCCAGCCAGACCTCGGGCTGGGTTGCCGATTTCCACCGCGCACCCACCGGGCATTCCGCGATTGACTCGGCCGCCTGGAGCACCACGTCGGCGTCGGCGCCCGCCTCGACCAGTGCATCGAAATGCGCAACGATCTGCAGGACCGCCTCGGCACCGGAACCCAGCTCGGACAGCCGGAGCGGATCAGGGCCCATCTACCGCAAGCTACCCGAGAGCTGTTATCGCCGCGCGCAACTCATGCAGCGCTTCGCACGCGAGGTCCCCGAGGTCCCGCGTTTCGCCCGGCTCGGCCCACTGCGCGTACGCCGTCTTGAGCGCCAGCGCTCCGAGTTCGGCGGCCACGACCGCAGTCTGCTCGGAGACCCCGCGCTCCCGAAGGGCCTCGGCCATGGCGGCGGCCAGCCCGATCTGCTTGAGCGCATTACGTTCCTGAAGTTCCGCGCTGGTAGCGATAGCAGCCTTGAGCTTGGGAGCGCGCTCGCGCTTCTGCGGTGTGAACGCCGAGCCGGCAGACCGCAGCCCGGAGCAGACGGCGCTCAGCGGCGCGGCGTCCGCGGGCGCAGCCGCGATGCCCTCGGCGAGGAGCCGGCCGATCGCTTCCTGGCCGGCCACCAGCACGTCGCGCTTATCGGGGAAATGCCGGAAGAATGTGCTCTTGGTCAGCCCGGCGCGTTCAGAGATCTGCGCGACGGTGGTGTCGTCAAACCCCTGCTCGTTGAAGAGGTCCAGTGCCGCGGCGACCAACCGTTCGCGGGCGTCCGGTTGCCAGCGGGCCATGACCCTCATAGTAGTGATGCGACTTTGGTCCCATCACGCTGTAGGGTGATGGGACACCTATCCCATCACCGATCGGAGCTGCCCATGCGGGTTTTCGTCACCGGAGCCAGCGGAGGAATCGGCTCGGCCGTCGTCACCGAACTCGTCGCCGCAGGCCACCAGCCTGTCGGACTCGCCAGATCCGACGCGTCCGCCGCCCTCCTCAGGCGCCTGGGCGCCGAGGCGGTCTTTGGCGGCCTGGCCGACCTCGAGATCCTGCGGAAGGCCGCCGACGCCGCCGACGGCGTCATTCATCTGGCTTTCTCCAACGACTTCACCAACCTCGAGGCCAGCATCGAGGCCGAGGCCGGCGCCGTCGCGGCCCTGGGTGATGCTCTGGTCGGCACCGGCAAGCCCCTGGTGCTAGCGGCGGGCACCCCCGCGGTGCCGGGCCGGGCCAGCACCGAGGACGACCCGCCAGTCACGGAGGGCCCGATGGGCGGACGCGGTCGCACCGCCCAAGCCGTCCTGAAGCTGGCCGAACACGGTGTGCGCTCGGCGCTCGTGCGACTGCCGCGGTCGGTGCACGAGGCCGGCGGGCGGTTCGGCTTTGCCAGCATGCTGATCGCGGCCGCACGCCGTACCGGCATTTCGGGCTATGTCGGCGATGGCACCCAGCGCTGGCCAGCGGTGCATCGCCTCGACGCGGCACGGCTTTTCCGGATCGCCCTGGAAGACGCCCCCGCCGGTTCGGTCTTGCATGCGGTGGCCGACCAGGGCGATCCGATGCGTGCGATCGCCGAAGTGATCGGCGACCAGCTTCAGCTCCCGGTCCAACCCGTCGCGGCGGAGTCCTACGGCGTGCTCGGCGCGATCTTCGCTCTCGACCAGCCCTCCTCCAGTGCGCTCACCCGTGCACGGTTCGACTGGCAGCCGAGCCATCCCAGCTTGCTCGACGACCTGCGGGCGGGCGGCTATCCGGACTGACCGTCGCGGCCCAGCCTCAGTTGATCGTGAAGCCCCCGTCGACCGCGATGGTCTGTCCCGTGACGTAGCCACCGGCATCCGAGGCAAGCCACAGTACCGACGCGGCGAGGTCTTCGGGGTCGCCCATCCGGCCCAGCACAATTCGGTGCGCGACGCTGTCCAGGTAGCCCGGACGGTACTGCTCGGTCATCTCGGATTCGAAGAAGCCCGGTGCGATCGCGTTGACCCGGATGCCTTTCCGGCTCCCCCACTGCTGGGCGAGATCGCGGGTCAGGCCGATGAGTCCGGCCTTGCTCGCGGCGTACGCCGCTTGCGGCAGCCCCGCGGTGGTCAATCCCAGAACGCTGGAGATGTTGACGATCGACGAGCCGGGCTGCATCACCCGCCCGCATGCCTGGGCAGCCCAGTAGGCCCCATTGAGGTTGATGTCGATCACCTCCCGGAACTGCTCCGGGGTCTCCCGGGTGGCGGGGCGCGCCGTTCCGATGCCGGCGTTGTTGATCAACACATCGACCCGCCCGAACCGCTCGATCGCTGCCTCCACCATGGCGGTCGCGGCATCCGGGTCAGCGATATCGGTCGCCACCGGCAGGGCCGCGCGTCCGGTGGCGGCTACCAGTTCGGCCGCCTGCGCGAGCTTGTCCACTCGCCGCGCTGCCAGCACGACGTCCGCGCCGGCCTCGGCAAATGCCTTGGCGAAATACACGCCGAGACCCGACGACGCCCCGGTCACCACGGCGACCTTGCCGTCCATGCGGAACTTGTCCAGTACGCTCACCCGACTCACCTTTCTCGGACTTTTGAGGTCACTTCAACGCTTTTCGTGCTGCGGCGAGGAATTCCGGCGCGGCCTGTGCCGCGGCAGCGGCGTTCTGCACATCTTTCGCGCCGTGTCGGGCTCGGTGGGCGATTCCTTCGGCGATCACGCCGATCTTGAAGTTCGCCAGCGCCAGGTAGAAGTTCCAATCGGCCAGATCGCGGCCGGACCGCCGGGCGTATTCCTCGGCGAGGACGTCGGCCGACGGCAGGCGTGAACTGGTCCAGGCGGCGGGGTGGCCGAATACCAGGTCGAATGCCGATGACCGGTAGACACACATCAGCGCGATATCGGTGAGGGGGTCGCCGAGGGTGGACAGCTCCCAGTCCACGACTGCCCTGATCACCTCCGCCTGCTCGGGATCGCAGATGGTGTTGTCGATGCGAAAGTCGCCGTGGACCACCGACGGCTGGGATGTCTGCGGGAGGGCGTCGGTGAGGGCCGCGGTCAGCTTCGTGACGTCGTCGCTCAGCGCGACATCGTTCCGGGGCGTCTTGACCAGGTCCCATTGCCGGGCCCACAGCCGCACCTGGCGTTCCAGGAATCCGTCGGGCCTGCCGAAGGATTCGAGCCCGACGGCACGGTAGTCCACGGCATGTAGATCCACGAGCACCCGCACCAGCGCCGCGGCATTGGCCACCAGGTCCGCGTCAGACAGGGTGTCCAGATCGTCCTTGTGGCGATAGACCCGTCCGGTCACGAACTCCGTGACCGTCAAGGGTGCTCCGCAGACCGTGCCGTCGGCGTCGAACGCGATGGGCCGGGCGATCGGAACGCCGGTGCCGTAGAGCTTTTCGGTGACCGCGAA
>NZ_LZJK01000130.1 GCF_001667945.1 Mycolicibacter sinensis
CTGCCGATAGAAAATTTTCCGATCATCACGGGTTGTGCGGAATATGATCTGGGCTTAGCGTGACAACGAGGCCGCGGTGGGCGGGGGCGGTAAGGTTTCGGCGAGCCCGAGAGGTCATGTAGCCCGCAGTGTCAGCCCTTCCCAGCGCCAACCACCGCACCCGTGCCGACCGGTGCCCGGGCGTGCTGCGCCCGTGGCCGGCTGAGGACGGGCTGCTGGCGCGGCTGCGGCTGGTCGGTGGCCGGCTTTCGGCGGCCTCGCTGGCGCGACTGCTCGACGCCAGCGCCGAGTTCTCCGACGGCTCCGTTCACCTGACCACCCGGGCCAACCTGCAACTGCGGGGCCTGCCCGGGCGCGACGGGCGCCTCGATCCGGCTGTCGTGGCCGCCATCGAAGCCACCGGGCTGCTACCGTCACGCAGCCACGAGCTGATCCGCAACATCCTGGTCTCCCCGCAGACCGGACATGCCGGCGGGCGCGTCGACCTACGCCCGGTGGCGGAGCGGCTCGACGCGCTGCTCTGCGCCGACTCGCGGCTGGCCCGGTTGCCGGGACGCTTCCTGTTCGTCCTCGACGACGGCCGCGGCCCCGCTGACCGAGAAAACCGCTGATTCCCGCCGGTTCAGCAGTACGCTCCAGCAGCGCCAAACAGGCCGCCGACCGGGTAACGCGGCGTGGCGACTCAAGCTGGCCGGTGTGGCTGCAATGCGCTGTCGACCGGACAGCAGAGGTGGCTCGACATGACTCAGGCCGTTATCGCCGAACCAGCCGTCGTCGAAGCCGGAGATCTGGTTCGGCACCATCCTCCACGGCGCCGCTTGGGAAGTGGTTGCGCCGAATGCGCCCGAGCGGATGTCGGTGGCGGACGGCTACGCCACCGTCGACTTCGGTCGCTGGCATTTCCACTTGCGCATCGGCAATCACATTGGGGCGACTGCCGATAGAAAATTTTCCGATCATCACGGGTTGTGCGGAATATGATCTGGGCTTAGCGTGACAACGAGGCCGCGGGCCGACAGTCAATGCGGGCGGCGACCCATTACCGAGGACCGCCTATGACCACAGCTTCCGAACGTGAAGAACGGCTGGCGCTGATTTCCAGGCTGACCCCGACCTTCCCGGGGGATCCGGAATGGCCGATGCCGGATGAGGTCCGGCCCGATCACTACTGGGCCTATCAGAAGACGTGCCACGACATCGGGGGCGAGCCGGCCCCGCCGGAGGCTTACGAGAACAAGGAAGAAGAGCACTGGGAGTTGATGACCTATGTGCTGTGCGAAGTCCTTGGCTGGCGCGGGATCTGGGTCTCCGAGGAACGCCGGCGCATCGGCAACGTCGACGTGGGACGGCCGATCTATCTCGGCCTGCCCTACTACGCCCGCTGGCTGTGGTCGGTAGGCCGGGTGCTGATCGCAAAGAAGCACATCAGCTGGGGCGAGCTGACCGATCGGCTGGCCGAAGTGCAAGAACGATACGCCGGCCAGCCGCCGGGGACCCACCTGGATGCCCAGCCGAAATTCCAGGGGGACGGCTCGAACGTCGTGCGCAACAAACACCATATCGAGGCGGTGGGGATCGGCGATCCGCAGAAGTTCGCCGGCCTCGCCGATCCGGCACGGTTCGCGCTCGGTGACCGGGTGCGGGTCCGCAACCTGCCCGCGATGTTCTACACCCGCACACCGGAGTACGTGCGGGGGGCTTGCGGCACGATCGCCGAAGTGGCCTACGAGAGTCCCGCCCCGGAGGATGAGACCTGGGATCGCGAGGACGCGAAGCCGGAATGGTTCTACATCGTGCGGTTCAAGCAATCCGAATTGTGGGATTGCTATACCGGGCCGGCCACCGACACTTTGCAGACCGAAATTCCCGAACGTTGGTTGGAGCCGGCCTAGCCATCACATTTCACCGAAGGTGCAGCCCATGTCCGAGCACGATCACGATCACGCCCGCACCGTCAAGCCGATGGTCGACGAGATCACCGACTTCGAAGTTCTTGAGATCGCCCTGCGCGAGCTGTGTATCGAAAAGGGCCTGTTCACCGCCGAGCAGCATCGCCATCTGACCGAATACGCCGAACAGATCGGTCCGACCCCCGCCGCTCGCCTGGTCGCCAAGGCCTGGCTGGACCCGGAGTTCAAAGCGCTGGCCTTGAACGACCCGATCGCCGCGTGCAAGCAGGTCGGTGTCGACTGGCTCGAACCCACCGGGTTCGGCACTCCCAGCGACTTCGTCGCTTTCAAGATTCTCGAGGACACGCCGACGGTCCACCACGTCATCTGCTGCGCCTTGTGCTCCTGCTACCCACGGCCGATCCTCGGTAACTCGCCCGAGTGGTACCGGACCCCCAATTACCGGCGCCGCATTGTGCGGTGGCCGCGCCAGGTGCTCTCCGAGTTCGGCCTCGAGCTGCCCGAGGGCGTCGAGGTGCGCGTCGAGGACTCCAACCAGAAACACCGGTTCATGGTGATGCCGATGCGGCCGGAGGGCACCGAAGGCTGGACCGAAGACCAACTGGTCGAGATCATCACCCGGGATTGCTTGATCGGGGTCGCCCTACCCAAACCCGGGGTGACCGCCAACGTCATCACCCGGACCCGGCCGGCCAACAACCCGATCAACAGCAGCGGCGCGGCATCGTGAACCCGATCGTGGACGGTTCCGCGCCGGACGGTTTGGTGGACGAGCAAATCGCAGTTCTCGCGGAGATCGCCGCAAGCAACCAGTCGTGGCCGGTCATGGCGGCCAAGTACGGGGTGGAAAACCCGCTGCCGCCGTGGAAGACCAGCCTCGACGGGCTCTGCGATGCGCTCGACGCCGCCTCGTGCCAATCCGGGGGCCGGGACTTTTCGTTCCAGGCTCGCCGTGACGAGGAGGACGTGTTGTCGGCGACCCGGTACCGGAGCGTGCCTTACCCGGAAAATCAGCTCCTGGCGCTGGCGCATTCGCTCGTTGCCCGCGGCGTGATCGACGAAACCGAGCTTCGGCAACGGCTTGCCGTGGTTCGCGCCCGGCTGGAAGCGCAGTAACGCGCCGCGTCATCCCGCCGTGAGCGCGGCGACCGCAGGCCCGAACATGGTGGCCTTGATCGCGCCCAGGGTGCCGGTGTCCTTACCGGCCAGCGGGCGCAGCAGGTCGAGAGCGCCGGCACTGACCGCGCCCTCGCCGGCGGTGCCGTCCACGATCCCGGCGGCCGCGGCGTCTTGCCCGCCGAAGCGGCGGCCGGTGGTCATCGACGCCACCTGAGCCTGCGGGGTCAGTTTGGCCTGGATCAGCGCGGCCATCCCGGGGGTGAACGGAATCCGGATGTCGACCTCGGGGAAGCAGAAGAAGCCGCGGTCGGCGCGCATCACCCGGAAGTCGTGGGCGATCGCCAGCATTGCTCCGGCCCCGAACGCATGCCCGACCACCGCCGCGGCGGTCGGGATCGGCAGCGTCAGCACCCTGGCCAAAAGCGCCTGCACCCGGCCGACATACCAGTCGGTGCGGTCGCCGTTGGCCATCAGCCAGTCCAGGTCCAGGCCGTTGGAGTAGAACTTGCCGGCCGCGGTGGTGACCAGCCCGTGCGCCTCGCCCTGCTTGCCGGCGGCCACCACGTCGTCCAGCACCTGCTCGATCTCATCGAGAAAGCTTGGGGAGAACCGGTTTTCATCGTCACCGAGCTCGAGCACGGCGATCTTGTCGTCATAGGTCAGCTTCACGGGGTGTTCCTTTCTCTGGTCCGACGGCGAGCACGGCGCGCACCGCGGCGTGCAGCTGGGCGCGAGCGGCGGGGCTGCCCAGCCGGTTCCGGCTGAGCACAATCGCGGTGGGCAGGTCGACCACGCAGACGGTGACGGTGTCGACGGCGGCGGCGTCGCGGCGGTCCCACAGGGCGGCCGCCAGCCGGATCAGCAGCGCGACCAGCTCAGCGGCGACGCCGCGCAGCTGCGCGGCGCCCTCCTCGGGCAGGTCTTCGGCCAGCAGGGCATCGTGCCGGAGCGCCTGCAACAGCCGGGCGGCGTCCGGATGCCGTTCGGCGAAGGCCACCGGCGCGTCGGCGGCCGCGATCACCGCGCCGGTAGGTCCTGAGGCGGCGCTCACGAGGTCGTCCTGTAGCGCCAGGAAGCGCCGCGCGGCCCGCAGCCAGGCGGCGGCCAGCAATCCGGCCCGCGACCCGAACCCGTGGTAGACGGCGCCGTTGGAGGCGCCGGTTGCCTCACCGACCGCGCGGATCGTCACCGCGGCGGGACCGGACCGCGCCGCCAGCGATTCGACGGCGTCCAGCACCCGATCGGGGTCGTGCACGCGGGGGCGGGGCATGGCCGACACAGTAACAGAGCGCCTGCTCTGTTACCAGGTGCGGTCGGTCAGACCGCGGCGTGACAGGATCGAGCGATCATGAGCACTAACCCGTCCCGTCCCGTGGTCTTCTCCGGCGTCCAACCCACCTCCGACTCGCTTCACCTCGGCAATGCCCTCGGTGCGGTCGCTCAGTGGACCGGCCTGCAGGACGGCAACGAGGCGTTCTTCTGCGTCGTCGACCTGCACGCGATCACCGTGCCGCAGGACCCCGCCACGCTGCGCCGGCGCACACTGGTGACAGCCGCGCAGTACCTGGCGCTCGGGATCGACCCGGCGCGCAGCACCATCTTCGTGCAAAGTCATGTGCCCGCCCACGCCGAACTCGCCTGGGTGCTGGGCTGTTTCACCGGTTTCGGCCAGGCCTCGCGGATGACGCAATTCAAAGACAAGTCGCAAAAGCAGGGCGCCGACTCCACCACCGTGGGCCTTTTCACCTACCCGGTGCTGCAGGCGGCCGACGTGCTGGCCTACAACGCCGATCTGGTGCCGGTCGGCGAGGATCAGCGTCAGCACCTGGAGCTGGCGCGTGATGTCGCACAGCGCTTTAACGCGCGGTTCCCGGACACCTTCGTGGTGCCTGAGGTGATGATCCCGAAGGCCACCGCCAAGATCTACGACCTGCAGGAACCGACCGCCAAAATGAGCAAGTCGGCGGCCACCGACGCCGGTCTGATCAGCCTGCTCGACGACCCGGCGAAAAGCGCCAAGAAGATTCGCTCGGCGGTCACCGACTCCGAACGTGAGGTCCGCTACGACCCGGAGACCAAACCCGGGGTGTCGAACCTGCTGACCATCCAGTCGGCGGTCACCGGCGAGAGCGTGGAGAAACTGGTGGACGGCTACGCCGGCCGCGGCTACGGCGACCTGAAGAAGGAAACCGCCGAGGCCGTCGCCGAATTCGTCACGCCGATCAAGGCACGGGTGGATGACCTGCTGGCCGATCCGGGCGAACTACAGGCGGTGTTGGCCGCCGGCGCAGAGCGGGCCCGCGCGGTGGCTACCGCGACCCTCGAGCGGGTGTACGACCGGGTGGGATTCCTTCCGCCCCCGGCATGAGCAAAGCCGTGAGCCAGGACTCCAAGCCGGGAATCATCGACCGGCTGCGGGCGCGTTACGGCTGGTTCGACCACGCGGTGCGGGCCCAGGAACGCTACGACGACCGGCAGGGCAACTTCTTCGCTGCCGGGATGAGCTACTACACCATCTTCGCGTTGTTTCCGCTGGCGATGGTCGGCTTCTCCGTCGGCGGTTTCCTGTTGTCGCGGCGACCCGAGGTGCTCGACGGGATCGAACGCCGGATCAAGCACCTGATTCCCGGCGAGTTCGGCAACGAGGTGGTCACCTTGATGGACACCGCGATCTCCTCGCGCGCCTCGGTAGGGGTGATCGGTTTGGCGACGGCTACCTGGGTGGGCCTGACCTGGATGGCCAACCTGCGCGAGGCGCTCTCCGAGATGTGGGAAACACGTTCGGAGAAGCAGGGTTTCGTCTCGGCTAAACTGTCGGATTTGGTCGCCATGGTGTGGGCCTTCGGGGCCATGCTCGTCACGGTGGCGCTCACCGCCCTGGCCGACCCCAAGCTGATGCGCAAGATCCTGCGCTGGCTGGGCATTCCCGACTTCGACCTGCTGGGTGCGGTGTTGCGGGTCGCGTCGGTGGGGATGGCGGTGGCAGTGTCCTGGCTGCTGTTCACCTGGATGATCGCCCGGCTGCCGCGCGAGTCGGTCAGCCTGGCCAGCGCGGCGCGGGCCGGCGCGATCGCCGCGGTCGGCTACGAATTGTTCAAACAGGCCGGCTCGGTGTATCTGCAGTCGGTGATCAACGGCCCGGCCGGAGCGGTGTTCGGCCCGGTGCTGGGCCTGCTGGTGTTCGCCTACGTCACGGTGCGGCTGATCCTGTTCGCGACCGCCTGGGCGGCGACGGCATCGGACAACGGGCCCACCCAGCGGCCGGCCGGACGTGCCGGTGTGACCGGTTCCCCAAACGGGTAGGAGGGGTTACGGTGGGCCGAGATCCGACTTCGACAGGCCCGAACGGCTCGGGGGAGGAGAACGGCTCATGGCGCGCGAATCAGCCTGGCCCCGCCTTCGGGTCGAGGACTGGGCCCCGACGCGGGACACCCTGCACATGTGGACCCAGATCGTCGGCAAGGTCCGCCTGGCGCACGCGCCATTGTTGAACCACTGGTGGCAGGTCACCCTGTACGTCACGCCCCGGGGGCTCACCACGTCGGCGATCCCGTACGGCAGCGAGATTTTCGGCATCGAGTTCGACTTCATCGACCACCAACTGGGGATCCGCACCGGCTCCGGTGCGACCCGGGCGATTCCGCTGCGGGAACAATCGGTGGCGGACTTCCACCGCGCCGTCATGTCCACGCTGGACGAGTCGGGCCTGCACACGGCAATCCAGTCCCACCCCAACGAGGTCGAGCCGGCCGTGCCGTTCGCCGAGGATGTCGAGCACGCCTCCTACGATCCGCAGGCCGCCCAGCTGTTCTGGCGGCAACTGGTGCAGGCGCACCGGGTGCTGGGCCGGTTTCGTTCCCGCTTCGTCGGCAAGGTCAGCCCCGTCCACTTCTTCTGGGGCGCAATGGATCTTGCCTGCACACGCTTCTCCGGGCGAACGGCGCCGACCCACCCCGGAGGCGCCCCCAACTGCGGTGACTGGGTGATGGTGGAGGGTTATTCGCACGAGCTCAGCAGCTGCGGATTCTGGCCCGGGGGCGGGGCGGAAGGCGGCTTCTACGCCTACGCCTACCCCGAACCCGATGGCTTCGCCGAGCATTCGGTCCGGCCCGCAGCGGCGTACTACAGCAAGCAGCTGGGTGAATACGTGCTGCCCTACGAGGTGGTGCGGCAAGCGCCCGACCCAGACCGGCTGCTGTTGGACTTCCTGCAAGACAGCTACGAAGCAGCGGCGGTACGCGGCAACTGGGATCGCGCGGCCCTTGAAGCCGACCCGGACCGTTGGCGGGCGAAGTCGCGTGGCTGAGCGGCCCCGGAGGTGAGCGCCACACCAATCGCCGACTATGCGCTGTTGTCGGATCGGCATACGGCGGCACTGGTCAGTCGCGCAGGATCGGTCGACTGGATGTGCGTCCCGCGCTTCGACTCCCCGGCGGTCTTCGCCAGGCTGCTCGATGCGCGCGGCGGCCATTTCGCGGTGCACCCCACCGACCCGCGGAGCGAAGTGACGCGTCGCTACCTCGACGGCACGATGGTGCTCCAGACCACGTTCACCACCGCGGCCGGAACACTGGTGCTGCGCGATGCGCTGGCGACCGGCGCCTCCGATGACCCGCACCAGCTGGGAGCCGCAGCACCACGCCTGCTGGTGCGCTCACTGCACTGCCTGACCGGCGAGGTCGAGGTGGGCATCGACTTTGCGCCGCGCCCGGAGTACGCCGTAGTCACACCGCGGCTTTCGGCCGTCGCCGGCGGCGTCATCGCCCGTGGCGGCGCCGACATCGTCGCCTTGACCTGCCCGGTGCCCCTGGAGATCACCGGCGACCGTGCCACCGGCCGCGCGATACTGCGCGAAGGTCGGCAGCTGTGCCTGGGCCTGATGCACCGCAGCACCTCCGAGGCGTTTCCGGCCCCGCTGGCCGAAGCCGACCTCGAGGAGGCCCTCGCGGTGACCGCGGAGGCCTGGCGGTGCTGGTCGAAGCTGCACCAGAGCTATCAGGGTCCGTGGCGAGACCTGGTGCACCACAGCGGGCGGGTGCTCCAAGCGCTGACCTACCAGCCCACCTGGGCCGTAGTGGCCGCCCCGACCACGTCCCTGCCCGAGGAGATCGGTGGCGAACGCAACTGGGACTACCGCTACGCCTGGGTTCGTGACGCCAGCTTCACCATGGAGGCGTTATGGGTGGCCGCCTGCCCCGACGAAGCGCACCAGTTCTTCGACTACCTGGCGGCCAGCTCGGCCGGTGCCCTGCGCGGCGGCGAGCACCTGCAGATCATGTTCGGCGTCGGCGGCGAGCACGACCTCACCGAGCGCACCCTTGCCCACCTGACCGGGTGGCGCGACAGCCGGCCGGTACGGGTGGGCAACGGCGCCTGGCGTCAACGCCAGCTCGACGTCTACGGCGAGTTGCTCAGTGCGGCTTACCGACTCGTCGATCAACTCGACCCTGAGCACCCGGGCGCGGTAGCCGGGCGGGAATTCCTCATCGACTGCGCCGACGCCGCGGCGCGACGCTGGACCGAACCCGACCACGGCATCTGGGAGGTGCGCGGCGAGCCGCGGCATTTCCTGTATTCCAAGCTGATGTGCTGGGTGGCGCTGGACCGGGCGGTGCGCATGGCCGACATGCTCGGCGCCGCGGACAAGGTCGGCGAGTGGCAGGCGACGGCCGAGCAGATCCGCACCGAGATCCTTCGCCGAGGCTGGAGTGACCTGGCCAACGCGTTCAGCCAGTCCTTCGGCGACGACACCCTCGATGCGTCGAACCTGGTGATCCCGTTGGCGGGGTTCCTGCCTCCCGACGACCGGAGAGTCCTGGCGACGATCGATGCCGTCATCGAGCATCTCAGCGATTCACGCGGACTGATCTATCGCTACCGCACCGTCACCGGCGCAAATCCCGACGGGCTCACCGGCCAGGAGGGCGCCTTCGTGCTGTGCACCTTCTGGTTGGCGCAGGCGTTGGCGGTCTGTGGCCGAATCGACCGCGCGCAGGACGTTTTCGAAACCGCTATCGGCTACATGAACGACGTCGGGCTGCTCGCCGAAGAGGTGGACGCCGCCACGGGGCAGATGTTGGGCAACTTTCCGCAGGCCTTCAGCCATATCGGGCTGGTCAATGCCGCCTGGGCGATCGCGCAGGCCACCGGCTAGTCGGGCCGCACCGCGCGCAACACCTGGGCGTGGTGTTCATCCATTGCGCCGAATCGTTTTTCGGCGTAGTTCGCCGTTGCCGCCACACCCTCGAGCACCTCGCGGTGGCGGTTCAGCACCGTGTTGTGGTGCTGGTGGGCCGCGCTGAGTGTTTCGTGCATCCCGCGCGCATCCGGGAAGTCCCCGAACATCCCGGCCGTCGGTGAGACGCCCGCCAGGTGCTCGCCACCGGCCTGGGCGTGTTCACCGGCGGCACCGGAATCCGCGGCGCCGTAACGCAATTTGCCCCGGTCGACGTACATGACTGCCCCCTCACTGCGGTGGCGATCAACGCTACCACCGCGGTGAGCTGCGTCAATTCACCTTATTGAGCGGCGTACTCGGGGTGTTTGGCCACGTAGGCCTCCACGAACGAGCAGCTCGGCACAATCTGCTTGCCCGCAGCTTTGGTGTCGGCGAGCGCGAAGGCGATCAGCTTGGTGGCCAGGCCCTGACCGCCGAACGCCTTGTCGATCTCGGTGTGGTGGAAATCGCGCCGGTCGCCGCTGTCGTGGTAGGCGGCCAGCCCGGCTCGCACCCCGTCGACGCTGATCTCGTAGCGGTGCTGCTCGGGGACATCGGTGATGGTGGGCTCGCTCATGGTTCTCCTTCACATCAGCCACGTTCCGCGGCGCATGACCCGCAGCACCTGCAGGTCGGCATTCATCACCACCAGGTTAGCCGCGGACCCCGGGGCCAAAACCCCGACGCCGCGCAGGCCGAGCGCCCGAGCCGGGGTGGTCGCCGTCATGCGCACCGCCGCGGCCAGCGCCGCGTCGTCGCCGCCGAGCAGGCCCACCGCTGTCGCGAACAGCCGGTCCATGGTGGCGGTGCTGCCGGCGATGGTGGCCGTACCGCGCAGCCGGGCCACCCCGTCGGTGACGTCGACGCCGAGCCCGCCCAGGGTGAATGGGCCGTCGCCGGCCCCGGCGGCGGCCATCGCGTCGGTGACCAGGGCGACCCGGTCGGGGCCGGCGACCGCCACCACATGCCGGATCACGCCCGGGTGCAGATGCACCCCGTCGGCGATCAGCTCCACAGTCACCCGCGGGTCGGCCAGCAGCGCCGGCACCGGCCCGGGCTCGCGGTGATGCAACGCGCGCATCGCGTTGAATAGGTGGGTTCCCACCGTCGCTCCGGCGTCGATCGCGGCCTGCGTCTGCTCGTAGGAGGCATCGGTATGGCCCAGTGCCACAACGACTCCCGCGTCGACAAACCGCCGGATCGCCGGGAGCGCGCCGGGGCTTTCGGGTGCCAGGGTGACCATCCGGATCGTGCCGTCGGCGGTGTCCAGCAGCGCCTCGATCTCGCCGGTGTCGGGGTCGCGCAGCCACGACGGATCGTGCGCACCGCAATGCCGCCCGCTCAGCCAGGGCCCCTCCAGGTGGATGCCGTCCACCACACCGCGCCGGGTCGCCTCGGCCAGGGTGCGCACCTGGGCCAGCAGCGCCTCGGGGGCGGCGGTCACCAGGCTGGCCAGCCCGCCGGTGGTGCCGTGTCCGGCGTGCAGGACAGCGGCACGGTCGGGGGCTTCGGGGTAGGAGACGCCGTCGCCGCCGTGGCAGTGCATATCGATGAAACCCGGCACCACAACGCAATCCGGCAGATCGTCGTCGGCGCGAACCAGACCGGATCCGCAGGCGGTGATGCGCCCGTCGTCGACCGAGAGCCAGCCCGGACGGTGCACCCGGCCGTCGAGTACGACGGTGCCGGCGCTGATCACCGACACGCCGACGCGCCGATCTCAGCGGGAGCCGCTTCGTCGGCGGGCCAGCGGCCGCCGTTCTCCCAGAAGTGCCGGATGTCTTCGAGTTGGCGGCCTTTGGTCTCCGGGGCGTAGCGGTACACGAAGGCCAGACTGAGCAGTGCCAGCACCCCGAACACTGCGAAGGTGCCGGCGCCACCCAGCGAGGTGAGCATGGTCAAAAACACCCCGGCGACGATCGCGTTGGCCGTCAGGTTCGAGGTCAGCATCGCCGAGGATCCCATCGAGCGCAGCCGGGCCGGCAGGCTCTCCCCGGCGTAGACCCAGACCAGCGAGCCGAACCCGAAGGTGTAGCCGACGGTGAACAACAGCACCCCGCCGAACTTGACCGCCGCCAGCGCGTCACCGAATACCGAACCCGCGGCGAACACCGCGATCAGCAGCGCATTGGCGGCGACCATCGCGGTGATACCCGACAGCAGGATGGGACGCCGGCCCACCCGGTCGATCAACGCCAGCGAGATGAACATCGCCGCCAGGGCCGCGACCTGCACCAGTGCCGGCAGAATCAGCAGCGCGAAATCGCCTTCGAAACCCATCATCGCGAACAGCCGGGGACTGTAGTAGACGATCGCGTTGATCCCGGTGATCTGGATGAAAAAGCCCAACGTCACCACGAACAGCGTCGCCCGCAGGTAGGGCGGGCGCAGCATCTCGCGTAGCACGCCGACCCCGCCGGCCTGCTCCTCGGCCAGCGTGCGGCCGATCTCGGCGAGCTCGCGCTGCGCGTCGGCGGTCGGTTCGATCCGTTGCAGCGTGCGGTGCGCGTCGTCGACGCGGCCCTTGAGCAGATACCAGCGGGCGGTGTCGGGGATACGGACGAGCAGCAGCGTCACCAGTACGGCGGGCACCGCGGCCAGCCCCAGCATCGCCCGCCAGCTGCCGGTGCCGGCCAGCCAGTAGGCGCACAGGTAGCCGGCGATGATCCCGATTACGGTGGCCACCCCGTAGGTGACCAGCAGCGCGCCGCGCGCGGCAGCCGGCGCCGACTCGGCTACGAACACCGGCACCACCACCACCGACACCCCGATGGTGATGCCGAGCAGCAGCCGAGCCACCGTCAGCATCGGCACCGACGTCGCCGCCGCTCCCAGCAGCGCGAAGACCGCATAGCTCAGACCGACCGCGACCATCGAGCTCTTGCGCCCGATCGTGTTGGCCAGCCAGCCGCCCGCCGCGGCACCGGCGATCTCGCCGATCACCGTGGCGGTGGCCACCATCTCCTGCTGGGTGGCGGTCAGCCCGAAGTCGTCCTCGATGAACAGCAGGGCGCCGGCGATATTGGACAGGTCATAGCCGTAGATGACGCCGAGGCTGGCGGCGGCTACGCCGACCAGCAGCGCCAGCGGCGAGGATCGGCGCAGTTCCCCGATTCGGCCCATCTAGCTCACCGTAGGGGATGGGCCGGGCTAGCGGGCGCGGGCGTCGCCGGCCTTCACCATGACGGGCTCCTGCCGGGCCGGCGATTCACCGCCCGGGCACCCATGATGAGCGCGAACACGATGATCGTGCCGAAGATGGCCACCCCGACCCGCACGGGCACCGTGTCGTCGGCCGGTGCCAGTGCCAGCGCCTGGGGGTCGGGGCCGGCCGCGTCGGCGCGGGGCGCCACCAGCGCCGGGTCGGGCTCGATCAGGGTCCCGACCCGGGTGCCGGGCGGGGTGGCGAAGCCGTAGTCGAGCAGGTGCGCGGCCTGCTGCCAGGGGGGGATCGGCTGCCGGGTGCCGCGCAGCAGCACCGCGACCAGCCGCCGGCCGTCGCGGGTTGCCGCGCCGACGAACGTCTGCCCGGCGTCATCGGTGTAGCCGGTCTTGCCGCCCAGGGCACCGGGGTAGTTGTAGAGCAGCTGGTTGTCGTTCTCCAGCTGGTAGCCGGGCACGTCGCCATAGCCGGGGAAGTCGAAGGTCCGGGTGGCGACGATGGCGGCGAACATCGGGTTGTTCCAGGCATAGCGGTAGAACAGCCCGATGTCGTAGGCCGAGGTGCTCATGCCTGGCCCGTCCAGCCCGGACGGGGTGGCGGCGCGGGTGTCACGGCCGCCCAGCTTGGCGGCCAGGGTGTTGATCTTGTGCAGTGCCGCGTCCCATCCGCCAAGTTGCATGGCGAGGGCGTGGGCGGCGTCGTTGCCCGATCCCATCAGCAGCCCGTGCAGCAACTGGTTGACGGTGAAGTTGCCGCCGGGGCCGACGCCGACCCGGGTGCCTTCGGCGTTGGCGTCCTCCTGGGTGCCGGGTACGACCTTGTTCAGGTCCAACTCGTTGAGCGCCGCCATCGCGGTCAGCACCTTGATCACGCTGGCCGGCCGGTGCCGGCCGTGCGGGTCGCGGGCGGCGATCACGGCGCCGCTGTCCAGATCGGCCACCAGCCAGGCCTCCGCGGAGATGTCGCCGGGCACCGGCGGGGTGCCGGGCGCGGTGATGATCCCGCAGCCCGCTAGGGCCTCCCCGCCGACGGGGCTGGTCGGCACCGGCAGCGGCAGCGGCGGGTCACCGGCCAGCGGCACCTCGGAGGCGTCTACCGCGGGCGGGGTGCTGACCTGGTACGGGCAGCCGACGGACCCGACGTTGAGACCGGGGTCGGCCGCCGCCAGGGGGGCGGCGGTGGCGAGAAAACCCACCGTCACCAGGGCTGATACCGAGCGCACAAAAGTCATCGTGTGTGCAGGGTAGGGGAACGGCGGCCCGAATCCCGGGAGCCACGCTGTGACAGGTGGGGCGCAAGTTACAGCGGGGGGCCTGGTCTCCCTGCCGAGCGTGAAGGCAGCTTCACGCTCGGCGCCGAACGTGCAGCCAGCTTCACGCTCGGCGGAGGTCGAAGTACGCCAGGCCGGACCCGGCGATGCGGCCCAGCCAGAGCCGGTCGCCGGCTTCAACCACTCCGGTCACCAGGCCGAACCCCGGGTCGGTGCTTCGGAACTGGCTGAGCACCCGGCCGTCGTCGGCGTCGAACCCGATGACCCACACCACCGACGCCGGGTCCGGCAGCCAGCGATACGGCAGCAGTCGCCACATCAGCGTGCGCAGCACCGGCGCACGCGGGGTCAGCCACTCCGACAGGGCGTTGCGGTCGGAGACCATCGCCACCCAGATCCGGCCGTCTCGGCCGGTGGAGATGTTGTCCGGATGGCCGGGCAGCTCGCTGACCAGCGCGGTGATCGAACCGCGGCGCGGGCCGGTCAGCCAGTACTTGGACAACCGGCAGCCGGTGCTCTCGGCGAACACCACCGCCGATTCGTCGGCGGTCAGCGTGACGCCGTTGGCGAAGTGCAGCCCCGACGCCAGCACCGTTGCCTTACCGTCCGGGGTGAGCTGCAGCAGGGACCCACTGGCCCGGGCTTCAATCACCGAGGCCTTGTAGTGCTCGTAGCGGAACCGGTCCGTGGACTCCGTGAAATAGATTGTGCCGTCGGAGGATTCGACCGCATTCGAGCAGAACATCAGCGGCCGGCCGGCCACGTGGCTGACCAGGGTTTCCAGCTGCCCGGTTTTCGGGTCGTAGCGCAGTAGACCGCGGTGGCTGTCGCAGATCAGCAACCGGTGATCGTGGGTGAACGCCAGCCCCAAGGGGCGCCCGCCGGTGTGCGTCACCACCTTTGGCGCCGCGCCGTCCGGGCCGACGGCGATGATGCGCCCGTCCTCGACGCCGGTCCAGATGGTGCCGTCGGCGTCGACGACGACGTCCTCGGGGGCGGTACCGGGAATTTCGACGAGCGTCAGCGCCGGTGTCGGGTCGGGCGGGGGCAGCGGCCGCGACGGCGGCGGCCGCCAGCGGACCGGGGCGATGCGCGGCTTGGGGCTCATGTCGACGACATTAGGGCCGCCTGCGCCAATCCGTTCGGCAATGCGCCCGACGGAATAATGTCGTGTTCGGATCCGAGGAGGGCTGATGACAGGTGCTGACAAGGGTCGCGCCCTGCTGTGGTTCGGCGTGCTGCTGTTCCTGCTGGGTTTGCTCACCGGATTGGCGACCGGGGCGATGAGCAATCCCCGGATGGGGTTGTCCTCGCACCTGGAAGCCGTGATGAACGGGCTGTTCCTCTTGGTGCTCGGCCTGCTGTGGGGCCGACTGCGGCTCTCCGCCCGCTGGCTGACCGCGCTGTTCTGGTTGGCGCTCTACGGCGCCTACGCCAACTGGGCCACCACGCTGGCCGCGGCGATCTTCGGCACCGGGCGGACGACTCCGATCGCAGGCGCCGGCCGCCATGGCACCGTCTGGCAGGAGAATCTCGTCGACGCCGGTCTGTACAGCTTGAGCGCGGCGATGCTGGCGGTCTGCGTGATCGCGCTGGTCGGCTTGTGGCCCGGCGCCGGCCGGGCGCAGTGAGCGCCCCCCACGCTTAGGCTGGTGCAATGACGGCGGCGGTCGAGGAGTTCGAGGCGTTGCGGCCGCATCTGCTGGCGGTGGCCTACCGGCTCACCGGCATGTTCGCCGACGCCGAGGACATCGTGCAGGACGCCTGGCTGCGCTTCAATGCCGCCGAGCGCGAGCAGATCGCCGACTCGCGAGCCTGGTTGACGACGGTGGTGAGCCGGCTCGGCCTGGACCGGTTGCGCTCGGCGCCGCGGCGGCGGGAAACCTATGCCGGCGAATGGCTTCCGGAGCCGGTGGTGACCGCCGCCGACGAATCCGATCCGTTGGCGGCGGTGGTGGCCGGCGAGGACGCCCGGTTCGCCGCGATGGTGGTGCTGGAGCGGCTGAATCCGGATCAGCGGGTGGCGTTCGTGCTGCACGACGGGTTCTCGGTGCCGTTCTCCGAGGTCGCCGAGGTGCTCAACACCAGTGCGGCCGCCGCGCGGCAGCTGGCGTCGCGGGCCCGGCGCGCCGTGGCCGCCGACCCGCCGCCGCAACCCGATCCGCGGCACAACGAGACGGTCGGGTCGCTGATGGCCGCGATGGCCGCCGGTGACCTGGACGCGGTGGTGGCGCTGCTGCACCCCGACGTGACGTTCACCGGCGACTCCAACCGCCGGGCGCCGACCGCGGTCCGGGTCATCCGCGGACCGGAGAAGGTGGCGCGGTTCTTGTTCGGCCTGGCGCGCCGGTACGGGCCGACCCTGATGACGGCGAACCAGTTGGCGTTGGTCAACGGCGAACTCGGCACCTACACGCCCGGGGCACCCGCGGTCGAGGGGTTCGCCGAGCTGCTGCCGCGCGTCACCGCGATGACGGTGCGCGACGGTCTGGTCTACGCCGTCTGGGACATCGCCAACCCGGACAAGTTCACCGCTACTCCGCTGCGGTCCTAGCCACCGCCGGTGTCGCTCGAGACTGTAGTTGCCGTGAGGTCGTCTCGAACAACAGCTTCGAGGCCTTACTGAGCCCACGGCACCCGGCAGGCGTCCCCGGAGCTGAAGCCCTGTTCGGTGATGCCCAGCGCCGCGTACATCCGGGCCCGCATGTTCTCGACTCCGATCTGATACGTCAGCTCGATGACGCCGTCGTCGCCGAACCGTTGCCGCAGATCGGCGACCTGCTCATCGGTGACGCGGTGCGGGTCGCTGGTGATCGCGTCGGCGTAGGCGATGGCGGCCCGTTCGTCGTCGGTGTAGCGCGGGGAGGTCGCGTAATCGTCGATCTCCTTGAGCCGGTCGATGTCCATGCCTTCCAGGCGTTGCAGCATGGAACCGAAGTCCACACACCACGAGCAACCGATGGTGCGGGCGGTCCAGAACACCGCCAGGTCGCGCACCGCGGCGGGCAGCTTGCGTGAGCCGGACTGCAGCAGCCCCTCGTGGGCGGCGGCGGCCACCAACAGCCGTGGGTGATGCGCGATGACGGTGAAGGGCTCGGGGACCTCACCGAAGCGGCGCTTGGCGTAGCGGTACATGGCGCGGGTCAGCAGGTTGGTGCGTTTCGGGGCCAGGGGTTCGATGCGAGGTTGAGTAGTCATACCCCTTAGACGAGACAGCCCGGCGGTATGTGACCGCACCCCCGGTCGAGCGTGACGGTGGCTTCACGCTCGCGGTCGAACGTGACGGTGGCTTCACGATCGGCGCGGCAGACGAGTCTCAGAGCACGAAGGGCACCAGGGCCTTGCGGTCGGTGGGGTAGTCGGCGAACTTGTCCCGGTACCAGCGGTGGGTCTGCAGCGCCCGGGGAACCAGGTTGCCCGCGGTGATCAACAGGATGACCACACCGGGCAGCGCCCAGGTCAGCACGGCGAAACCCGTCCAGGCGATCAGCTCGCCCAGATAGGCCGGGCTGGTGACGAAGCGGAAGCCGCCGCCGAACGGGATCTTGTACTCGGCCTGGCTGGCGTTGTTCTTGTCGCGCAGGTTGCGCACGATCGACTCGGAGTTGACGATCAGCGCGAACCCGCACAGGTAGATCACCAGGCCCACCACAAAGCGCGGGTCGGTCAACCAGCCGGTGCCGTAGCGCCCCAGGTAGTCGTGGCTGAACAGGGCGCCGTTGAGGTAGCCGTGCATGGTGGTGACGAGCATGCCCATCACCACCACCGACACGTTGAAGGTGCTGCGCTTACCGGGCATCTGGCGGATTGCCAGTGGGAAGAACCAGCCGCGGTTGGCGTAATGCAGCGCCCAGATCCCGGCCAGCACAAGGGAAGTCGGCTCGAAGCGGGCCGGCCCACTGAGGTAGGCGGCGGCGAACACCACCGTCGCCGGGATCTCCATCAGCCACCAGCCGAACTTCGGGTTGAGGTTGAAGCCGAGCTTGGCCGAGGAGAACCGCCCGTAGGAGCTCTGGCCGAAGAAGCCGCCGATGATCACGAACGCGGCGAAACCGAACGCGAAACTCAGGACGGTGTCGTAGACGGGGTTACCGGTGTACCAGTGCATCACAGTGTCCTATCACGGACCTCCGCCGGCGCGAACGTGAAGGCAGCGCAACGCTCGACGCCGAGCGTGAAGCTAGCTTCACGCTCGGCGCAGATGAGGAGCAGATCAGCGGGCAAACATCAAGGCCCGCTTGACCTCCTGGATCGCCTTGGTGATCTCGATGCCGCGCGGGCAGGCATCGGTGCAGTTGAACGTGGTGCGGCAGCGCCACACCCCGTCGACCTCGTTGAGGATATCCAGGCGCTCGGCGGCACCCTCGTCACGCGAGTCGAAGATGAACCGGTGGGCGTTGACGATCGCCGCCGGGCCGAAATACGCCCCCTCGCTCCAGTACACCGGGCAGCTGGTGGTGCAGATGGCGCACAGAATGCACTTGGTGGTGTCGTCGTAGCGGTGCCGGTCGTGCTGGCTTTGGATCCACTCCCGGGTGGGCGGGTTGCCGCTGGTGATCAGGTACGGCTTGATCGCCTTGTAGGCGTCCATGAACGGTTCCATGTTGACCACGAGGTCTTTTTCCACCGGCAGGCCGCGCATCGGCTCGATGGTCAGCGTCAGCTCCTTGGCCGGGTTCTTCGGCAGGATGTCGCGCATCAGCATCTTGCAGGCCAGCTTGTTGTTGCCGTTGACCCGCACCCCGTCGGAGCCGCACACGCCGTGCGCGCAGGACCGGCGGAAGGTCAGCGTGCCGTCCAGGTAGCTCTTGACGTAGATCAGCAGGTTGAGCAACCGGTCGGTGGGCAGCGCCGGCACCCGGAAGCTCTGCCAGCCGTCGGTGGCGGCGTACTGGTCGGGGTTCTCCGGGTTGTACCGGGCGATCTTGAGGGTGACCATCCGGGCGCCCTCGGGAACCGGGGGCAGCGGCGGGTCGCCGGCGGGCGGGCCGTCGACCAGGGCCGCCGGTGCGGCGCTGGACGGACCCGGCGAGCAGCAACCGGACTCTGATGAGCAGCAGCCGGAGTCAGCTGAGGAGGACATCAGTACTTCCGTTCCTTCGGTTCGTAGCGGGTCTGCACCACCGGCTTCCAGTCCAGCCGGATGTCGGCGATCAGGTCGGGACCCTGCTTGTAGGCCATGGTGTGGCGCATGAAGTTGACGTCGTCGCGGTTGGGGTAGTCCTCGCGGGCATGCCCACCGCGGGATTCCTGCCGGTTCAAGGCACCGACGACGGTGACCTCGGCCAGCTCCAGCAGGAAGCCCAGTTCGATGGCCTCCAGCAGATCGGAGTTGAAGCGCTTGCCCTTGTCGTGCACCGTGATCCGGGCGTACCGCTCCTTGAGCGCATGGATGTCGCTGAGCGCCTGCTTGAGCGTCTTCTCGGTGCGGAACACCGCGGCGTTGTTGTCCATCGACTGCTGCAGGGCGCCACGGATATCGGCGACGCGCTCGTTGCCGTGCTCGGACAGGATGTCGGCCACCCAGTTGACCACCATGTCGGCCGGGTTCTCCGGCATCTCGGTGAAGTCGTGGCTGTTGGCGTACTCGGCGGCGGCGACGCCGGCGCGGCGGCCGAACACGTTGATGTCCAGCAGCGAGTTGGTGCCGAGCCGGTTGGCGCCGTGCACCGACACACAGGCGCACTCGCCGGCGGCATACAGGCCCGGCACCGTGGCGGTGTTGTCGCGCAGCACCTGCCCGGTCACCGTGGTCGGGATGCCGCCCATCACGTAGTGGCAGGTCGGGTAGACCGGTACCAGCTCCTTGACCGGGTCGACGCCCAGGTAGGTGCGGGCGAACTCAGTGATGTCGGGCAGCTTCTCCTCGAGCACCTCTTCGCCGAGGTGGCGCACGTCGATGTAGACGTAGTCCTTGTTCGGCCCGGCGCCGCGGCCCTCGAGCACCTCGAGCACCATCGAGCGGGCCACGATGTCGCGGGGGGCCAGGTCGACGATGGTGGGGGCGTAGCGCTCCATGAACCGCTCACCGTCGGCGTTGAGCAGCCGGCCGCCCTCACCGCGCACCGCCTCGGAGATGAGAATGCCCAGCCCGGCCAGACCCGTCGGGTGGAACTGGTGGAACTCCATGTCCTCCAGCGGTAGGCCCTTGCGGAAGACGACGCCCATGCCGTCGCCGGTCAGGGTGTGCGCGTTGGAGGTGGTCTTGTACATCCGGCCCGACCCGCCGGTGGCCAGCACGATCGCCTTGGCGTGGAAGACGTGGATCTCGCCGGTGGCCAGCTCGTAGGCCACCACGCCGGTGGCCACCGGACCCGACGGGGTCTCGGTGAGCACCAGGTCCAGCACGTAGAACTCGTTGAAGAACTCCACACCGTGCTTGACGCAGTTCTGGTACAGCGTCTGCAGGATCATGTGGCCGGTGCGGTCGGCGGCGTAGCACGAGCGGCGCACCGGGGCCTTGCCGTGGTCGCGGGTGTGCCCGCCGAACCGGCGCTGGTCGATGCGGCCCTCGGGGGTGCGGGAGAACGGCATGCCCATGTTCTCCAGGTCCAGCACCGCGTCGATGGCCTCCTTGGCCATGATCTCCACCGCGTCCTGGTCGGCCAGGTAGTCGCCGCCCTTGACGGTGTCGAAGGCGTGCCACTCCCAGTTGTCGTCCTCGACGTTGGCCAGCGCGGCGCACATGCCGCCCTGCGCCGCGCCGGTGTGGCTGCGCGTGGGGTACAGCTTGGTCAGCACTGCCGTACGAGCGCGGGGCGCGGCTTCCACCGCCGCGCGCATCCCGGCGCCGCCGGCGCCGACGATCACCACGTCGTATCGATGTTCCTGAATCACCGCGATATCACCTGTTCGTAGGAGATCTGCCGTCAAGAGATGTTGGGGTCGAAGCTCAGCAGCACGTAGCTGCCCAGGCCCAGCGTGAAGATCACCGAGAACGCCAGCAGGGTCATCAGCCAGAACCGGCTGCGGTCACTGCGGGTGTAGTCGCCGATGATCGTGCGCAGGCCGTTGGCGCCGTGCAGTTCGGCCAGCCACAGCAGGGCCAGGTCCCAGATCTGCCAGTACGGCGAGTGCCAGCGCTCCGCCACGTAGTTGAAGTCGATCCGGTACACCCCGTCCTGCCACATCAGCATGATGAACAGGTGGCCCAGCACCAGGAAGATCAGCACGGCGCCGGAGAACCGCATGAACAGCCAGGTGTACTTCTCGAAGTTGGGCATCCCGGAGTGCCGCTGCGGCGAGCGCGGGTCGCCCAGGCCGGCCGGGCGGTCGCGGTCGGGGCCGCGGACCGGGGCCAGCGCGCCACGACTCAACTGCAGGTCAGGTGTGCTCATAAGAATCGCTCCGCCATGTGCATACCGATCCGGACCACCACCGGAACCATCACCACCAGCCAGACCGCGCAGACCGCCACCAGCATCTGGCGCTGCCAGCGGCAGCCCTGCCACCAGAAGTCGATCAGGATCAGCCGGATGCCGTTGAGACCGTGGAACAGCACCGCGGCCACCAGGCCCAGCTCCATCAGGCCGACGATCGGCGTCTTGTAGGTCGAGATGACCTCGGTGTAGGCCTGCGGACTGACCCGCACCAGCGCGGTGTCGATCACGTGGACGAACAGGAAGAAGAAGATGGTCGCACCGGTGATCCGGTGCAGGGCGAACGCCCACATTCCGGGATCGCCTTTATACAGACTCTGCCGCCGGGGACGCCGGGCAGAAGCCTGCGTCCCGGGCGTCACCGCATCGGCGGATGTCGCCGTCATCAGCGCCTCCAAATATCTGTAGCCACCGGTTTGGCCACGCTCGCGGTAGCTACGCAACGCCATCGCTGTCAATAACCTCGGCTTGGACTCTAAACCCATCCACAGGGTGGAAACGACCACGTCAAAGTTACTGATGAGTAGGAATGGCCGAAGTTAGGGTGAAATTCGACAAATAGCTGCGGATGGACGGGACGGCGCGATGTACTGGCAACGATATGGGCGCAGCTGAGGTGTCGGGCGTAGTCGACTGGGACCTGTTGCGGCGCAACGCAATTTCGGTCGCTGCGAACGCCTACGCGCCGTATTCGGGGCTGCGAGTCGGGGCGGCGGCGTTGACTGTCGACGGACGGCTGTTCACCGGCTGCAATGTGGAAAATGTCTCATATGGCCTGGGCCTGTGCGCCGAGTGCGGGGTGGTCGCTGCGCTGCACACCGCCGGGGGCGGTCGGCTGGCGGCACTGTCGTGCACCGACGTTGCCGGCAAGTTGCTGATGCCCTGCGGCCGGTGCCGCCAGGTGCTGCTCGAACACGGCGGACCGCAGCTGCTCATCGACCACCCGGCCGGTGCGCGGCGACTGGCCGACCTGCTGCCGGACGCCTTCGGACCCGACGCATGGGGGTGACCTTCGACGCGCCGACGCTGATCGCCACCAAACGCGACGGCCACCGCCTGACCGACGCCGCGATCGACTGGCTGATCGGCGCCTACACCGCCGGCACGATCGCCGAGGAGCAGATGGCGGCGCTGCTGATGGCGATCTTCCTGCGCGGCATGGACGCCGGCGAAACCGCGCGCTGGACCGCGGCGATGATCGCCTCGGGGGAGCGGATGGACTTCTGCGATCTGGGCCGTCCCACCGTCGACAAACACTCCACCGGCGGGGTGGGCGACAAGATCACCCTGCCGCTGGTCGCGGTGGTCGCCGCCTGCGGGGCGGCGGTGCCGCAGGCCTCCGGGCGCGGCCTGGGCCACACCGGCGGCACCCTGGACAAGCTCGAGGCGATCGCGGGCTTCGATCCCACGCTGTCGACGGCGCGGCTGCGGGCGCAGCTCACCGATGTCGGGGCGGCGATCTTCGCCGCCGGCGCCCTGGCGCCCGCCGACGCCAAGCTCTACGCGCTGCGCGACATCACCGCCACCGTGGAGTCGCTGCCGCTGATCGCCAGCTCGGTGATGAGCAAGAAGCTGGCCGAAGGTGCCGGGGCGCTGGTCTTGGACGTCAAGGTCGGCTCGGGTGCCTTCATGAAATCCGTCCCGCAGGCCACCGAGCTGGCCGAGCTGATGGTCGAACTCGGCGCCGCGCACGGGGTGCCCACCCGCGCCCTGCTCACCGACATGAACCGCCCGCTCGGGGCCACCGTCGGCAATGCCCTCGAGGTCGCCGAGGCCCTCGACGTGCTGGCCGGTGGCGGCCCCGACGACGTGGTGGCGCTGACAGTGCGGCTGGCCGCCGAGATGCTTGCGCTGGCGGGGATCAGCGACAAGGACCCAGCGGTCACGCTGGCCGACGGCACCGCGATGGACGCCTTCGTCGCGATGGTCACCGCCCAGGGCGGTGATCTGAGCGTTCCGCTGCCGGTCGCGGCATGTTCGGAGACCATCACGGCATCGGCGGGCGGCACAATGGGGGAAATCGACGCGATGGCGGTGGGTATGACGGCATGGCGGCTGGGAGCGGGCCGTTCCCGCCCGGGGCAGCGGGTGCAGGCCGGGGCCGGGGTGCGGATCCACCGTCGGCCGGGCGAGCCCGTGTGCGCCGGCGAGCCGCTGTTCACGCTCTACACCGACACCCCCGAACGGTTCGGGCCAGCGCGTGCCGAGCTGGACGGCGGCTACCGCGTCGTCCCAGATGTCCCGAACACCCCGACGGCCCCGCGGCCACTGATCATCGGAGCCATCCCATGACCACACCGCTGAACCTGGAGATGATCCGGCAGGCACCCAAGGCGCTGCTGCACGACCACCTGGACGGGGGGCTTCGCCCGGCCACCGTCGTCGACATCGCCGGGCAGGTCGGCTACGACGGGCTGCCCAGCACCGACCCCGACGAGCTGGCGACCTGGTTTCGCACCCGCTCGCACAGTGGTTCGCTGGAGCGCTATCTGGAGCCGTTCAGCCACACCGTGGCGGTGATGCAGACTCCCGACGCGCTGCACCGGGTGGCCCGCGAATGCGTGGAGGACCTGGCCGCCGACAACGTCGTCTACGCCGAAGTCCGGTTCGCGCCCGAATTGCACATCGAGGGCGGGCTGTCGTTCGACGAGGTAACCGATGCGGTGCTGGCCGGGTTCGCCGACGGGGAGCGCCAAGCCGCGGCCGCCGGCCGGGAGATCACGGTGCGCTGCCTGGTCACCGCGATGCGGCATGCCGCGCTGTCCCGGGAGATCGCCGAGCTGGCCATCCGGTTCCGCGACAAGGGCGTGGTCGGCTTCGACATCGCCGGCGCCGAGGCCGGCCATCCGCCCAGCCGGCACCTGGATGCGTTCGAGTACATGCGAGACCACAACGCCCGCTTCACGATTCACGCCGGTGAAGCCTTCGGGCTGCCGTCGATCCACGAGGCGATCGCGTTCTGCGGCGCCGACCGGCTCGGCCACGGGGTGCGCATCACCGACGACATCACCGTCGGCGAGGACGGAGCGGTGCGGTTGGGCCGGCTGGCGGCGATCCTGCGGGACAAGCGGATTCCGTTGGAATTGTGTCCGAGCTCCAATGTGCAGACCGGCGCCGTCGGCAGCATCGCCGAGCACCCGTTCGACCTGCTGGCGCGCGCCCGATTGCGGGTGACGGTCAATACCGACAACCGGTTGATGAGCGACACCACCATGAGCAAGGAGATGCTGGTGCTGGCCGACACGTTCGGCTACGGCTGGACCGATCTGCAGCGGTTCACGGTGAATGCGATGAAGTCGGCATTCATCCCGTTCGACCAGCGGGTGGAGATCATCGAGGAAGTGATCAAGCCGCGATTCGCGGTGCTGGTCGGCTGAAACGACGAAAGCCGGACAATCGCGAGTGCGATTGCCCGGCCGTCGTCAAAAGGTTCGCGCGAGATCAGTGCTCGGTGACAGTGGCCTCCGGGTCGCCCTGCTTCCAGGTGATGATGCCGTGCTCGAAGGTGGTCTGCTTGGAGCCGTCGGCGTTGGTGGTCTCATCGCTGGTCGGGTAACCGAGCTTGCCCTGCGAGCCGCCCAGCTCGTTCCACTTGTCGCGGATCTTGCCCCACACCACATACGACCGGGTGGTGTGCACGATCACGCCGCCGTCGAACTGCTGGAAGATGCCGCCGTCGGGGTTCTTTTGCTCGGCGCCGGTGGGCTCGCCCAGGTCCTGCTTGGCGGCGGCGTCCAGGGAGTCCAGCTTGGCCAGGATCGGGCCGGAGACGGTGTACTCCTTGCCGTCCGCGCCGGTCATCTCGGTGGAGCTGGCGGCGCCGCTCTCCTCGGCGGGGGTGCTCATCGCCGACGAGATCACCGAGCTGGCCGAGGAGGCAACCGAACTGGCCGAACTCAACGCGTCGCCGGTCTTCTCTTTGGCGTTGTCGTTACTGCAACCCGTGCCGATCAATGCGATACCCAAAACCGCGGCGGATACAGCTGCGGCTCGTTGTGTTGCCTTGCGCATGTGTAGTCCTTTCGAATTTGGAAGGGCCCCGCAAAGACACGGCCCGGCCAGAGGGTTATCGGGCCAGATGCTATCGGGGATACGACCACTCGGCAATGAAAATGAGCAAACGAATGCGGCAATTATCAGCGAATTCCTGCAATATCCGCATATCTGACCTGCGGGCCGCTTCGACGTGGGCGCGCCCGCGGTGCGCGGTGAAAATGCCCGCTCGAGCGCTACTCGCGACGCAGCCGGGACTGCACGAACTGCTCGAGTTGTTCCCATTCCTTGACCGCAGGAGCGAACGGGCGCTGCGGAGCGGCCACCGATTCCGGGTCGAGCACATAGCTGACCAGCCGGCCCAGGGCGCGGTCCGGTTTGAGGGTTTCGCTGACGATGCCGTCCTCGGCGTAGATGCCGACATCCTGCAGGAACTCCACGGCCAGCTCGAGTTGCTCGCGGTCAACCGCATCCGGGCCGTCGGTCAGGTCGTCGACCATGCCCGAGAGCACGTAGACGTTGTCGTCGGTGATCTCGATCGCCAGCGAGCCATCGGTGGCGGCGGTGCGGATGTCGTCATAGGTGCTCAGGTCCGACAGGTCGTGATCGTGCTCGTCGGCCAAGTAGCGGGCCAGGCCGCGCTCGGAGCCGAACACGCTGATCCGGCCGTTGCGGCCCAGGAACACCGGCTGCTCGCCGAGGTAGCAGCGCAGCGTGAAGAACGTCCCGTTGTCGGTGATGATCCGGATCGGGTCGATACCGACCTTGGTCCAGAAATCCGCGTCGCCGCCGAGCACCACCCGGTCGCCGGTGGCCTGCTCGGTGATCACGGCGGCCGTCTCGTCCAAGTCGGCGTCTGCGGTGTCGCCGGTGTCCTCGGGGGCCGTCTCCTCCAGCTCGACCGGGGGCTCTTCGGCCAGCTCGTCGGCCGCCTTCGATGACGCCGCGGCGTCGACGTCCGGCGTGCTGATGATGTCTTCGACCGCGGCCAGCACGTTACCCCAGCTGCGGCCGACGATCTCGGCGATCGCGTTCCACCGCTTGCGGCCGGCCCGGCCGGTGAAGTTGTCGACGCCGCCGGCCAGCGTGCCCAGGCTCGGGTTGCCGTTGAAGAACTTCGTCACTGTGGTCAGGTCGCACACCGACCCGATCGACGAGACGATCTCCATCGCGTCGGCGACCGCGCGCACGGACTTCTTGGTCGGCTTGTCGGCCAGCAGTTCTTCGACCGCGATCAGGTCGTAGTGGCGGTTGGCGGCCGGGTTGAGCTTGTGGGCGTTGGCCTCGACCAGCCGCTGCCAGGCGGGGTGATCCGCCAGGTCGTTGTCGGTATTGGTGCGCACGAACGCCACCAGGTCGGCCGCGGTGGTGAACCCGTACAGGTCTTCGTCCTTGCCCAGGAACGCCTCCCACTCGTCACCGGCGTCACGCCAGCGCGGCGCCCACAGGGTGTAGCGGTCACCGGCGGTCACCGCAAGACGGATCGGTACGAGGTCAGCTGCCATGCGGCAAAGGATAACGGCGTCGGAGTCAGGGTTGCCCGGTCAGGTCGCCTCGATGTGTCCGTCATGGAAGCAGGATCGTGACACCGATGGTGTCGCGGGCACCGCCGCCGGCTCGCATTCGATCGCTTTCAACTCAGTGTCCGGTCACCACAACTGTGCAGATAGGCGTCGAGGTCGGCGAGACTGCCGTCCAGCACGGCGATGTAGCCGTCGGGGCGGACCAGGAGCAATCCCGAGCCGGGGGAGTCGGTCAGGTGCTGGACGTCGATCAGATCCAGGTAGCCGTCGAGGACCCGGCGAAGGCCCGGCGGTTCGACTCCGCGTACCTGCAGCGTGTACTTCGTCGGATGCAACGCATGGACCTGCGGAAAGCGATCACCGACCGCAAGACGGGAATCGTTGGTGCCGCCGGTTCCGTCGCGGTAAGACACGTCGAGCTGGGTCAGCGCCCGGCAAAGGATGCGCTGCACGGTGGGCTGCGACGTCACGTGCGGAGCGATGTGACGCCGTGCCGCGCATGCAATCGGATTGCGCAGCAAGGTGACCCGTGTTGCCCGCCGGGTCCCGGCGACGAGCCGATGCGCGACCGGTGCACGCTCGGTGGCATAGCTGTCCAGCAGATTGTGGTGCGCTCGACCGGCAATGACGGCCGCCAACTTCCACCCCAGGTTGAACGCATCTTGGATGCCGGTGTTCATGCCCTGCCCGCCGACCACCGAGTGCACATGGGCGGCGTCGCCGGCCAAGAACACCCGTCCCACACGATGTCGGGCCACCCTGCGCTGATTGATCTGAAATCGACCGGCGTAGGTGATGTCGCCGACACGCGATGCCGGTGGTGCGCAGCGGGCGACCGCGGTCTGTAGCTCGTCGAACGTCACGTGCCCGGGCGGGGCTTCGCCAGGCCGATAAGCGATCGTGAGCCGGTGCAGGCCGCCCGGCATCGGGAAGTAGGCGACGAAATTTCCGCGGTCGAGAAAGGAGAAGAACACGTCGTGCGGCAGCGGCCAGTCCATGCGGACGTCGGCCACGGCGAAGTTCTCCTCCAAGGCGGCACCGAGAAACGGCACGCCGAGCCGGTGACGGACGGTGCTGTGCGCGCCGTCGCAGCCCACTAGCCACCGCACCGCAGCCCGCTCGGCCACACCGTCAGCGTGGCGCAGGTCGACCTCGACCGCGTCGGGCCGCTGCCTCAGCGTGGTGACTTCGACCCGGCGTTCCACCACGACACCGCACTCGGCGAGCCTGGCCGCCAGTAGTGACTCGACTTTCGGCTGCGGCAGCATCAGCAGGTACGGATAGGCGCTGGGCAAGCCCCGCAGGTCCAGGTGCAGCATCCGTCTCCCTTCGCTGAACACCTGAAAGTCGGTGACACACACGCCGCCGGTCCTCGCCGCCTCGGCCAGTCCCAGTCGCTCGAAGAGTTCCAGGGTGCGGGGCTGAACGCCGAGGGCGCGGGTCTCGGTGGTGGGGGAGGCCGCCGCGTCGACGATGCGCACGCCGACGCCGCGGCGGGCCAATTCCACGGCCAGTGTCAGCCCGGTGGGCCCGGCACCGACGATCAATACGTCGGGGTTCATCGCTGCTCCTTCGGGGCGGGTGTGGCGACCGCGGCGAGGAACAGGTCGACGTGCGTCCCGACGTCTAGCGGTTCAGGCGGCTCTTGGGCTGCGCTCGGTGCCACCAGCAGCACCTTGGTCAGCGCGTGCAGTACGAGCGGGCCCACGAACATGCGCGCGGCGGCCATGGTGTCGACATCACGGACCAGACCGGCGTCCTGGCCGGCGACCAGTAATTCTGAGGTATGCCGAAACGCTCGTTCTGCCACGGCTTGTCGAAAGATCTCGCCCACTCGGGGCAGCCTGGGCGTCTCGGCGATCACTATGCGCGCCAGCTCGATGTAGTCGCGCTGTATCAGCTCGGCGCCCAGCTCCCCGGCCAGGGTCCGCAGCGCCCGGTCGAGATCGGCGCGTGTGGTCAGCTCCGGCGACGGCGCGCTGATCGTGCCCTCGCCGGCGATAATCAGGTGCTCCAGGACGTCGGCGAGCACGGCCTCCTTGCTGGGGTAGCGGGAATACAGCGTCTCTTTGGAGACGCCGGCCTCCTGGGCCAGGGCGGCGGTGCTCACGCTGGCGAACCCGTGCCGTAGGAACAGCGTTTGGGCGGCCCGCCGGATCTGTTGAACCTTGCTGTCGTTTCTGTTCTGCTGCGGCACGCGCCCCGCCTCTCGCCCATCGAACCGAACGGTACGGTTCGGTACGATAGGCCGTGGGCGGGGCCCGCGCAACCGGCGAGTGTCAGCCGGTGGATTCCGGGGGAGGCCCGGTGAGATAGCGCTGCACGGTGGGGCCGATCCACGCGACCAGCTCCTCGGCCGCTGCGGAGGCGAGTGGTTCGATCTTGAGTTGGTAACGCGCGAAGGCCAGGCCCAACAGGTGCACAGTGACCAGTTCGACGCGCAGGACCGCTTTGTCCACTCCGAACTCGGCATGCACTCGTTCTGCGACCGGGCCGGCCAGGGTGTCGTGTAACAGCTTGCGCGCCAACGGTTGGATGGCTGCCGAACGCCACAGGGTCAGCAGCGGGTCGAACAGGGAGCCTTCGTCCCAGCGTTCGAGGAAATGCCGCACCAGTCGCGGGCCGATCTCTTCTGGCCCCTCGTCAAGCAGGGTGGCCAACTGATGCAGGGGATGCTCGGGCACGTCGAGCACAGACGCGCTGAACAGGCCTTCTTTGTTGCCGAAGAAGTAGTACACCATCGCGACATCTACCCGGGCGTCGGCGGCGATCCGGCGCACGGTGGCTTGTTCGTAGCCATCGCGCATGAAGTGCTCACGCGCGGCCTCGATGATGCGCTGCTTGTTCTGCTGGCCGGTGCGCCACCGGCCGGCGCGGCCGGAGTCCGCCATATCGGACAGCTTACTTCAACGCCTGTTGACGTATCGGAGCGCCGCAGCGTACCGTCGTTTCTTGAACAGTCGTTGAAGAAAGGGGTGCGTAGATGGCAAAGCGGCGATTGTGGGTGAACCACCTGATCTCCGTACTAATCGCCCCCGCAACGATGACGGTGTTCATCCCGGCGCTGATCGTGGCGTTCGCCGGCATCGACGCTCCAGATCCGGGGACCGGCACCGGCCTGATGCTGATCGTCACTGGCGGCGTGCTGGTCGCTTTCGGGCTGTGGTTTCTGGTGTGGACCGTGCTGTTGTTCGACCGGGTCGGTGAGGGAGCACTGGCCGTCGGAACACCGATCCACCTGGTGGTGCGCGGGCCCTACCGGCGTGTCCGCAACCCGATGATGACCGCGGTGTTCAGCATCCAACTGGGTACCGCCGCCATCGCCGCATCCCCCTGGTTGCTCGCCTGGTTCGCGTTGTTCTGCACGCTGGTCGTGATCGCCGTTCCAGTTTTCGAAGAGCCGCACCTGGCCCGGCGGTTCGGCGCCGACTATGACGCCTACCGCCGCCATGTGCCGCGCTGGATTCCGCGGGTCACCGCGTGGACGCCCGTCGACCAACCGCACCGCAGCTGAAACCGTCCGGGCACAGGAGGAACGCCATGCCATTCCCGAAAGTGATCGCCCGCTGGAATCGGGTGGGGCTGAACCGGATCGCCCGTCGGATCGCTCCCCGGGCGCCGGGGTTCGGCGTGGTCCAGCACCGGGGCCGCCGCTCCGGGCGAATCTACGAGACTCCCGTCAACGTCTTCACCACCGCCACCGGAGTCCGGATCGCGCTGACCTATGGGCCCGACTCCGATTGGGTGAAAAACGTCGTGGCGGCCGGCGGCTGCCAATTGCGAACCCGCGGACGCAGACTGACGCTCACGGCACCTCGGCTGGTCCACGACCCGACCCGCTCGGGCGTCAGGCGGTTCGAACGCCGGATATTGCGCGCCCTGCATGTCGCCGATTTCCTCGATCTCACACCGGATCCGGCTGTCGACGAAAGTTATTGACGTAGGTGCTACCCGAAGCACGGTGGACGGAAGGCGGTTGAGGATGTGTGCATATCAGCGGCGCCGGATGGGCAAACCGGCGGGCCCGGCGGTGCTGACGGTGTTTATCCCCGGCCTGATCCTATCGGTCCAGTGCCAGCGCCGCCGCAGGTTCCTGCTCCGTGAGGAGGCGGCGCGGTGAAGCTGGCCCATCAGGACCAAGTAGAGGGCCTCGATCCGGCTTTCGCTCGGATGGCCATCGAGGTCGGCCGGCACGCCTGGTCGCTGCCGCAGCTGACCATGCGCGAGAAGGCATTCGTCTTTCTCGCCGCCGACTTATGCACGGCCAACCTAGGATTCGCCCTGGCAACCCACGTTCAGATGGCGGGTGCCAATGGGGTCACCGCGGTCGACTGTATCGCTGCGATCCGGCACCTGGCCCCGTACGTCGGCTATCCGACGGCGGCGGTCGCACTGCAGCGGCTCGTCGACCCGGGCGCGACGGCCGACACCCCACGGATGGCCGAGAGCCGACAGCTTCCCGCTGAGGTCGTCGACGAGCTCACCGCCCTGAACCCGGACTTCGCCGCCTTCGTTGCCGAGCAGTTTCGGCAGCGCTGGAGCGATGATCCCGAGCTATCGCAGCGGGAACGCGCATTGAGCTGTCTGGCTACCGACGTACTGAATCAGACCCTCGACGAATCCTTTGCTCTGCACGTGGAACTGGCTGAGGCGGCCGGCGCAGGGCCGGGGCAGATCAACGCCGTACTGCTTCTGGTGGCCGAGTACGGGATGGCCAAGGCTTGGCGCGCCTACCGGACACTGGCGCGGATTCGGGTTCGTCCCGACTGATCAGACCACGGTCGGCTCTACACTGCCCACACCGTCGGGGTGCGGGAACCCACCGCGCGCATCGCCGCACTGCTGTACAGCGTCGTGGCGATGTCGTGCGCTAGCGGGTACCCAGGTACAGCGCCACGGCGTCAGCCCCGTGGCGGTCGAGGATCGCGGTCAGCGCGCGGCGACAACAGCTGGCAGAGCTTCGTACCGGGCTGCCGCGGATTCTTCGACGCCGTGTCGGATCCCGCGTGCAGCGCCTCACTTTGACCGAAAGGCTGCTCGCGGGAATCGCCGTGAACCGCAAGGCGTAGGCGCACGTCCGGCAGACGGCATCACTTCTTGCCGCGGCGTCTCGATCGCGTTGATTGTGCGGGGTCATCGCCGGCGGAAGCCGCCGCAAGGAGACCGGGTGTGATCAGCCGCGCTAACGCCAACGGGTCGGCGGTCTGGGCGTCCTGGACATCATTGCGGACCACCGAACCGAGGATGGCGGTGCTCACCAATAGCCGGGCAGCGGTGTCGAATTCGGGCGGCGGATCACCGCCGATGCCAGCGACCGCAGCCAACCGTCGTGCGATAACCGACGTACCGCCATCTTGCATTTCGCGCACCCGTTGCCGCACCAGCGGGTGCGATGCGAGTTCGCGGAAGATGATGTTCCGTACCGCGCTGTGCTCCTTGAGCCGGTCAAGCAGGCGACCCCAGATCGCTGTGATCACGCCTTGCAGGTCGCCGGTAGGCAGATCATCGAGGTCCGACTCCGAGAACTCCACCAGCGGTGCCCGTTCGCGCACCACGGTCAACAACAGCTCGATCTTCGTGGAGAAATGGTAGAAAATCAGGCCGCTGGGCACCCCGGCATGTTTGGCGATGCGCGCGGTCGAGGTTCGATCGAAGCCGAACTCGGCGAAAAGATCTACGGCGGCATCGAGAATCCGCGT
Organism: Mycolicibacter sinensis; assembly: GCF_001667945.1. Lineage (GTDB taxonomy): Bacteria > Actinomycetota > Actinomycetes > Mycobacteriales > Mycobacteriaceae > Mycobacterium > Mycobacterium sinense_B. The sequence goes on from NZ_LZJK01000130.1 coordinate 32,274, forward strand.
CCGCGCCGGCGCTTCCGCGGTGGCCGGTTTTGCCGCGGAGGGTCCGCTGGCTACTGACGTCGCTGGAGCGTCCCCATTGTCGGCACTCACGTTCCCGGGCCTACCTTCCTTGTCGGACCCGCCTTGAGGCCGACACCGGATGCTGGTGTCGGCCCCAGACCAGTGGTGTCAGCTGCGGACGCGTTCGGGCGTCCGGGCCGACGAGCGATTTCGTTTCACCGCCGGCAGTCCGGTGAGGGCAAGCGCAGCGACCGCAGCGCCGACCGTGTACGCATTCCATGCGGCACCGGACAACTCAGCGTAGGAGAACGCGAACGGCGACACCAGCACGCACACGCCGACGATTGATTGGGCCCACTCTGCCGTGGACTGGCTCGGCGCGGCGAGCGCCCAGATCGCCAGCAGCAGGATCGTGGCGCCGCCGACTTCCGCCACCCAAATGGTCGATCCATTCCCGCTGTTCGCCGTGAACAGGGGAACGCAGAGCAGGTAAAGGCCGAGCGCCAGATTAGTCCAGTCCATCCAGCGGATCTTGTTCATGCGGGTTTCTCCTCTCAGGTCATTCGGCGCGATGAGCCGAACACAGTGAAGTCTGCGCCTGACTGACTAATCAGTCAAGTCCGAGCGCGACTTCTCCGGGGTGGGGTTGAGTGCGACATCCGCCACTTGGCCGTCAAGGGCCGCTTTGGGGTGCAAACAGCGGCAGCGCAACACTGCGACGGTTGACAGCGAACCTCGGGCGTATTTCGTCGCGAAACGGCTGGATTGAAAATTGTCGATACCCGCGCCGGCCAGGGTTACCGCGTGCATTATGGACGCGATACCGTCGGCCCTGGACAGCCGCGGGCGCCCAGGCTAAGGGAAGATCCGCAATGACACACTCACGGCTGCGTTCAGTGGGTTCGGTACTGGTAGCCACTGCCGGCGCCATCGTGGTGAGTGCGACCGCGGCGGTCGAGGCCCCTCTGGTCCTTGACGAGCTCGCGTTACTGGCCGACGAAGGCTGGATCATGAGCGGCACCGGCGTACCCGATCCCACCGTCGGCTCCTACATCAGCCAGATCCTCGCGAACTACCTGCAACCGTCATCGCCGCTCTTCAACGGCCAGCCGTCCTTCCCCGGCTATAACTTCGAGGGCCTGACCACCCCCGAGCAGTTCTGCCCGTTCGTGTGCATCCCGGGTCAGCCGTCGCTGAACTTCGGCGACTCGCTGAATGCCGGTGTGGCCGCGCTGAATTCCTCGATCCTTCCGCAGCTGCTGGCGGGCGACAACGTCACCGTGTTCGGTTACTCCCAGAGCGCCACCATCAGCACCATCGAGATGAACGACCTGATCGCCAACGCCGGGGCGGCGGGCTACCCGACCCTGGATCAGCTGGGCAACCTGCACTTCGTGCTGATCGGTGACCCCAACAACGCGATCGGCGGCATCCTGGACCGCTTCCAGTTCCCCGACGACCAGCACGTGCCGTTCGTGAACATCCCGGTGAGCCTGGCGCCCACGCCCACCGACCACATCTCGACCGACATCTACACCGGCGAATACGACGGCTGGGCCAACTTCCCGCAGGACCCGACCAATCTCCTGGCCGTGATCAACGCGCTGATCGGCATTCTGACCGTGCACCCGTACTACCCGCTCTACAGCGCCGAGCAGCTGGCCAGTGCGATCAGCGTCGGCACCATCGGCGACGCCAACTTCTACATGATCCCGCAGAACCTGCCGATCCTGCAGTTCATGTTCAACGGCGGGACCGCCGGGCAGTTCTTCGGTGATTTCTTCTCGCCTTGGGCGCGGTTGTTCATCAACTGGGGCTACGGCAACGCCGGCGACCCGGACGTCAACGGGCTCTACAAGATTCCGGCCGGCGAGTTCATCAACGGCAGCGCCTATCAGCAGGCGTTCGGGGTGGCCGGCGGGCCGTGGGCGATGACGCCGACCGGCGAGCTCTATGACGGTTCCGGCGTGATGGGCCTGTTCATGAAGATGGACCCGCTGCAGATGCTGGCCGGCACCCAGAACGCGCTGATCCAAAGCCTCGTCGGCCCGTGGGCGGATGTCGCTGCCGCGGCCAACGGCGGCACCCTGTCGGCCTCGGACATCGCCACCATCACCGGTATCACCGACTTTCTGCAGGTCATCACCGGCTATGACTTGGTCAATTCGATCGACAAGTTCGTGCTCGACGGCTGGAGCAGCCTGGCCGACTCGATGGACCTGGGCGATGTGCTGGGCCCCGACGCGGTGCTGAGCGGGGTGGGCGTCCCCGGTGACGGGCTGCTGGCCCTGGTCGGGGTGGGCTTCGACATCTTCAACGTCTTCGGCGCCTAGCAAGCCGGTCCCGGGACCCGCTCGCAGCGCGCATTTGACAACGCGCGTTTTCTCCCTAAGGTGAAGCCTGAAATTCGCCTTATAGATCGATATGAATCGTCTGGCGATACAAACCGCGGCCACCGGGAGGTCTGTGATGAAGGCTCAGCGACTGCACGCGGCGGGCGCCACTCTGCTGGCCGCGCTCTGCGCCCTCGTGCTGGCCCTGTCGTCGCTGTTGTCACCGGCGCTGGCCTACCGGCTGGAGAAGTTGGTCGCCGACATCGTGCTGCTGGCCGGTGAGGGCTGGATCATGACCGGCACCGGCCAGTCCGACCCGACGGTGGGCAATTACATGGACTTGGTGCGGCAGTTCTACCTGCAGCCCGCGGACCCCTGGTTCGCCGGGCAGTCGACGTTCGCCGGCTACAACTTCGAGGGCCTGGTCACCCCCGAGCAGTTCTGCCCGATCGTCTGCCAGCCGCTGCCGGTCCCGCAGTTGAACTTCGCGGACTCACTCGCGCAGGGCGCGGCCAACCTGGACGCCGCGATCCGCCCCCAACTGGAGGCCGGCGATCTCGTCACGGTCTTCGGCTACTCGCAGAGCGCGGTGGTCTCCACGCTGGCGATGCAGAAGCTGCTCGCCGACGTGCCAGGCGGTTCATACGACCCGGACAACCTGCACTTCGTGCTGATCGGTGACCCGAACAGCCCGATCGGCGGCATTCTGAGCCGGCTGCACTTCGCCGACGGCCTGGACGGGAGCATGCAGCACATCCCGTTCCTGGGCATCCCGGTGGGCATCGGCGCGGGCCCGACCGACTTCTCGGCCAGCATCTACAGCACCGAATACGACGGCTGGTCCAACTTCCCGCTGGACCCCACCAACCTGCTGGCCGTGGCCAACGCGCTGATGGGAATCCCGGCGGTGCACGGCGCTTACTTCAACGACAACCTCGGCAACGCGATCGACCTCGGTTCGATCGGGTCGAACGACTTCTACATGCTGCCCACCGCGCAGTTGCCGATCCTCGGGCCCCTTTACGGGCTCGGTGATGTCGGCAAGCTGGTCGGTGACGCGCTCGCGCCCCTGCTGAAGGTCGCCATCGACTGGTCCTACGGCAACCCCGGCGCCCCGGACGCCGGCATCACCGTCGACGGGGTGGACCCGATCGGCGCGGCCGGCTCCTGGGCGGTCACCGCGACCGGGCACCTGTCCGAGGACACCGGGGTCGCCGGGTTCCTGCTGCGCATGGACCCGCTGCAGATGCTGGCCGGAATGCAGTACGCCGGTGTGCAGAGCCTGACCAACACCTTCAATAACCTGCTGGACTTCGCCGGGCAGGCTCCGCTGTCGCAGGGAGTCGTCGACTCGCTACTGACGGGCTATCACCTCACGATCGAGCTGGACCAGGCGCTGCTCACCGGGTGGCACGACCTGGCCGCCCAGTGGAACCTGCTCGACGTGCTGGGGCCCGACGCCATCTTTAACGGGGCGCCGCTGATCTCCGCCCAGCCGCTGCTGGACCTGGTCGGGCTGGGCTTCAGCATCCTCAACTACCTCGACGCCTGACGCCGTATGGTGTGAGCCCGTGGATGTGTGCGTCGTCGACCACCCGCTGGCCGCGGCGCGGCTGACGACTCTGCGTGACAAGGGCAGCGACAACGCGGCGTTCCGGTCGGCGCTGCGCGCCCTGACCCGGATGCTGGCCTACGAGGCCACCCGCGATGCCCCCTGTGAGCAGGTCCGTGTGCGCACCCCGCTGGCCGACACCGTCGGGGTTCGGCTGATGCGGCCGCCGCTGCTGGTACCGGTGTTGCGCGCCGGGCTGGGCATGGTCGACGCCGTCCACGCCCTGATCCCCGAAGCCGAGGTCGGGTTCGTCGGGGTGGTACGTGATGAGGCCAGCCACTTGCCGGTGCCGTATCTGGCCTCGCTGCCGACGGATCTGGGCGCCCGACCGGTCATGGTGCTGGATCCGATGCTGGCCACCGGCGGCTCGCTGGTGCACACCGTCGGACTGCTGGTCGATCGCGGCGCGACCGACATCACCGTGCTGTGCGTGGTGGCCGCCCCGGAAGGCGTTGCGGCACTTAAGGTCGCCGCTCCGGCCGCGCGGCTGTTCACCGCGGCGGTCGACGACGGGCTCAATGCCGACGCCTTCATCGTGCCGGGGCTCGGCGACGCCGGCGACCGGCAATTCGGCCCGCGTTGGACACAGTAGGTGTTGCCCGCCTTCCAGCGACAACTGTTTCTGCGCAGGAGGCATCAGTCGACCCGACGGCTCGCTGTCGCTCAGAGGCGGGCAACTGCCACAGCCCCCGGGCCTGGCGGTGGTTGGGCCCGTCGGGCCCTACCAGTCCCGGACCTCCTCGGCAACGGCCGCGCAGATTCGCTGCGCCGCGACGCGGTCGGCGGCCGGATCATTCGATGGCTCCAGCGTCACTTCCAGGTAACACTTGAGCTTGGGCTCGGTGCCCGAGGGCCGTACCACCACGCGCACCGAGGTCTCGTCACGCTGCCCGGTGAACTCCAGTGCGTCGGTGGTCGGCCCGGCGCGGTGCAGCAGATCGGTTGCGGTGACAGTGAATCCGGCCAGTGCACCGGGGGGAGCAGCGCGCAGCCGGGACATCACCGCGGTGGCCTCGGCGACGTCGGCCACTCGGCGGGTTACCGCGTCGGTGACGTGCACGCCGTGCCGGCGCGCCAACCCATCGAGCGCCCCGGCAACCGAGCCGCCACGGTCGCGCAGCGCCGACACCAGGTCGCACGCCAGCACGGCGGCGGTGATGCCGTCTTTGTCGCGCACCGCATCCGGGTCGACGCAGTAGCCGATCGCCTCCTCGTAGGCGTAGACCAAGGCGCCGGGCAAGCCGCTATCGGCGCGGGCGAGCCATTTGAACCCGGTCAGCGTCTCGACGTGGCGTGCCCCGTAGCGCCCAGCGATGCCCGCCAGCATCCGCGACGACACCACGCTGCTGGCAACCACCGCAGCCGAGGCACGGCGGGCCGGCAGCCGGGAAAGCAGGTAATCGCCGAGTAGCCAGCCGGTTTCGTTGCCGGTCAGCATCCGCCAGCCGTCCGGTCCGCCGATACCGACTGCGCACCGGTCGGCGTCAGGATCCAGTGCGATCGCGATGTCAGCGTTGACATCGGCGGCCAGCTCCAGCAGCGCGTCGGCGGCGCCCGGCTCCTCCGGGTTGGGAAACGTCACCGTCGGGAAGTCCGGATCCGGGTCGAATTGGCTTGCCACGGTGTGGATGTCGCTGAACCCCGCGGCGCGCAGCACGTCGACCGCCAGCGCACCGCCCACCCCGTGCAGCGGCGTCAGCGCCACCCGGATCCCGCCGTGGTGGCGCCGCACCGCGGCCGCCCGTGCGATGTAGCGCTGCAGCAGGTCGCCGCCGGCCGGCGGGGCGGTGCGGCGGGGGATCGCATCGGCTGGGGGAGCGGCGGCCATCGCGGCCTCGATCTCGGTGTCGACCGGGGGGATGATCTGCACACCGCCGTCGAAGTACACCTTGTAGCCGTTGTCTCCGGCCGGGTTGTGCGAGGCGGTGATCTGGATACCGGCCGCCGCGCCGGTCTGTCGCACCGCGAACGCCACCACCGGCGTCGGCTGCGGATCGGCTAGCCGAAGCACCGAAAACCCTGCGGCGGCAAGGACTTCGGCTGTCGCCGCGGCAAACGCTTGCGAGCCGTGGCGGGCGTCGCGGCCGACCACCACGGTCGCACCGGCGCGCCCGCGTGCGGTGAGGACCTGGGCCACCGCCCAACTGGCGCGCAGCACCACGGCGAGGTTCATCGCGTCGGGCCCGCCCCGGACCGGCCCCCGCAGTCCGGCGGTGCCGAAACGCAGCGGCGCCGCGAACCGGGCGGCCCGTTCGTCGTCGTCCCAACCGGCCACCTCCGCGGCGGTCGCCGGGTCCGGGTCGTGGGCGATCCAGTCGCGCGGATTCACAGCCGGGCTACGACCTCGGCGAGCAGCTCACCCATCCGGGCCGCCGACTCCCGGCCGGCGGCCAGCACCTCGGCGTGGCTGAGCGGCTCGCCGGTGAGCCCGGCCGCCAGGTTCGTCACCAGCGACAGCCCCAGCACCTGAGCCCCGGCCGCCCGGGCGGCGATCGCCTCGTGCACGGTCGACATGCCCACCAGGTCGGCGCCCAGGGTGCGCAGCATCCGGATCTCCGCCGGGGTCTCGTACTGCGGGCCGGACATCCCGGCGTAGACGCCCTCGGCCAATGTCGGGTCCACCTGGCGGGCCAGTGCGCGCAGCGCCGGGGTGTAGGCGTCGACCATGTCGACGAAGTGCGCGCCCTCAAGCGGTGAACGTCCGGTCATGTTCAGGTGGTCGCTGATCAGCACCGGCTGGCCGACCTCGAAGTGCTCACGCAGGCCGCCGGCCGCGTTGGTCAACACCACCGTGTTCACACCGGCCGCCACTGCGGTACGCACCGGTCGCACCACGTCGACCAGCGGGTGGCCCTCGTAGGCGTGGATCCGGCCGACCAGCACCAGCACCCGATGGGTGCCGATCGGTATCGACACCAGCTCGCCGAGGTGGCCCGCCGCGGTCGGCGCACTGAACCCGGGCAGGTCGGCCATCGGCATCGCCGCGGTGGGCGTGCCCAGGGCCGTCACCGCCGGCGCCCACCCGGAACCGAGGACGATCGCCACGTCGTGGGTGTCGACCCCGGTGCGCCGGGCCACCACCGCCGCGGCCTGGGTCGCGAGCGGAACCGTCACAGCCCCTGAGCTTAGCCGCGCGCCACGGTGGGATACTGCGTGAATGCCCTCAGCTTCCGCGTCGCAGGCCGCGCAGGCGTGGTTGGCCGTCAACGCCGATGAGCTGATCGCCTGGCGGCGGCATCTGCACCGCCACCCGGAGCTGAGCCGCCAGGAGTTCGCCACCACCCAGTTCATCGCCGAACGCCTGGCCGGTGCCGGCCTCAACCCCAAGGTGCTGCCCAGCGGAACCGGGCTGATCTGCGACTTCGGCCCCGAAGACGGCCCGCGCATCGCGTTGCGGGCCGACATCGACGCGCTGCCGATGACCGAGCAGACCGGGGCGCCGTACGCCTCGCTGGTGCCGGGGGTGACCCACGCCTGCGGTCACGACGCGCACACCGCGATCCTGCTGGGAGCGGCGCTGGCGCTGGCTTCGGCGCCGGAGCTGCCGGTCGGGGTGCGGCTGGTGTTCCAGGCTGCCGAGGAGCTGATGCCCGGCGGGGCGATCGACGCGATCGCGGCCGGGGTGCTGTCCGGGGTCAGCCGGATCTTCGCGCTGCACTGCGATCCGCGGCTGCAGGTCGGCCGGGTGGCCACCATCCCGGGTCCGATCACCTCGGCGGCCGACACCATCGAGATCACCGTCGGCGGCCCCGGCGGGCACACTTCCCGGCCGCACCTGACCGCGGATCTGGTCTATGGGCTGGGCGTGCTGATCACCGGGCTGCCCGGCGTGCTGTCCCGGCGCATCGACCCGCGCAACAGCACGGTGCTGGTGTGGGGGGCGGTCAACTCCGGGGCGGCCGCCAACGCGATCCCGCAGGCCGGGCGGCTGGCCGGCACGGTGCGCACCGCCAGCCGCGACACCTGGGTGGCGATGCAGGGCATCATCGAGGACGCGGTGACCTCATTGCTGGCCCCGCTGAACATCGAGCACACGCTGTACTACCACCGCGGGGTACCGCCGGTGGTCAACGAGGCGGTGTCGACCCGGATGCTCACCCACGCGATCGAGGCCGTCGGGCCCGACGTGCTGGCCGAGACCCGGCAGTCCGGCGGCGGCGAGGACTTCTCCTGGTACCTCGAAGAGGTGCCCGGCGCGATGGCCCGGCTCGGGGTGTGGCCGGGGGTCGGGCCGCAACGCGACCTGCACCAGCCGACGTTCGATCTCGACGAGCGGGCGCTGGGCATCGGGGTGCAGGTGATGGCCGGCATCGTCGACCAGGCCGCGCTGCTTTAGCCTCAGCGGCGCGAGCTGGCGCACCTCACCGCTTTGCGAGCGTGCGCGTTTGCCCGCAGACACGCCCGCTCGCGGAGAGGACACTAACTCCCCGGGCCGATGTTGCGGGCCGGGCGGGTCTGCAGTTTGCGCACGTACTCCTCGGGCGCACCAGCGATCTGGGCGGCCTCGGCCACCACCCCCAGATAGCGCGCCGACGGCAGACCGCCCTCCCAGGCGTCCACCACGTACAGCCAGGCCAGCACCGGCTCGGGGGCGTTGTCGGCCGGATCCGACGTGATCCCGTCCACCCGGTCCACCCGACAGCGGATCTTCTTGTGGATCCCGAAGTCCGAACCCTCCCAGCGGTCCATGTTCTTCTCGTCCTCGGGGGTCACGTCGTAGAGGACGACGAACACGCTCGAGCCCGGGTCCTCGACCACGGTCGCCAGCGCGCCCTCCCAGCCGATGTCCTCGCCGGCGAACGTCAGCCGCCAGCCGTGGATCCAGCCGGTGCCGGTCATCGGGGAGTGCGGTGCACGCTGCAGCATCTGCTCGGGATGCATGTTTGACCCATAGGCGGCGTAGAGCGGCACGGCAGAAAGCTTAAACGCCGGGCCCCGGATAAGTTGGTCGCTGTGACTTCTGCCTCCACGCGCATCGTGATCATCGGCGGCGGACCGGCCGGCTACGAAGCGGCACTGGTGGCAGCGGCCAAGGGGCCGGAGGCGGTGTCGGTCACCGTGGTCGACGCCGACGGCATCGGCGGTGCCTGCGTGTTGTGGGACTGTGTGCCGTCCAAAACGTTCATCGCCTCGTCGGGGGTCCGCACCGAGCTGCGCCGGGCCCCGCACCTGGGCTTCGACATCCACTTCACCGACGCCGAGATCGAGCTGGAGAAGATCCACGAGCGGGTCAAGTCGCTGGCCGCCGCGCAGTCCGCCGACATCCGCACCCAACTGATCAACACCGGTGTCGAGGTCATCGCCGGCCGCGGGGAGCTCATCGACCCCGAAACCGGCCTGGCGCGCCACCGGGTCCTGGTCACCGAGCACGGCGGGGGACAGCGCCTGCTCGACGCCGACGTGGTGCTTATCGCCACCGGCGCCAGCCCGCGCACCCTGTCGAACGCCGAACCGGACGACGAACGGATCCTGACCTGGCGTCAGCTCTATGACCTGCGCACGCTGCCCGAGCACCTGGTGGTGGTGGGGTCGGGGGTGACCGGCGCGGAGTTCGTCAACGCCTACACCGAACTCGGCGTGCCGGTGACGGTGGTGGCCAGCCGCGATCGGGTGCTGCCGCACGAGGACCCCGACGCCGCCCGGGTGCTGGAGCGCTCGTTCGCCGAGCGCGGCGTCACCCTGGTCAAAAACGCCCGGGCCGCGTCGGTGACCCGCACGCACGACGGCGTGCTGGTCACCATGACCGATGGCCGCACCGTGACCGGCAGCCACGCGCTGATGACGGTCGGGTCGGTGCCCAATACCGCCGGTCTGGGCCTGGAGCGGGTCGGTATCAAGCTCGGGCCCGGTAACTATCTGCAGGTCGACCGCGTCTCGCGGACGTCGGTTCCGGGGATCTACGCCGCCGGGGACTGCACCGGGCTGCTGCCGCTGGCCTCGGTGGCGGCCATGCAGGGCCGCATCGCGATGTATCACGCGCTGGGCGACGCGGTGGCGCCGATCCGGCTGCGCACGGTGGCCGCGGCGGTGTTCACCCGGCCCGAGATCGCCGCGGTCGGGGTGCCGCAGTCCCAGATCGACGACGGCACCGTGCCCGCCCGCACCGTCATGCTGCCGTTGCAGACCAACGCCCGGGCCAAGATGAGCCGGATGCGGCACGGCTTCCTGAAACTGTTCTGCCGGCCGGCCACCGGCACGGTGATCGGCGGGGTGGTGGTGGCCCCGATCGCCTCCGAGCTGATCCTGCCGATCGCGCTGGCCGTGCAGAACCGGATCACCGTGGCCGACCTGGCGCAGACGCTGGCGGTGTATCCGTCGCTCTCAGGGTCGCTCACCGAGGCCGCGCGCCGGTTGATGACGCACGACGACCTGGACTGAGCCGGTCGCGTCTTCGCGTCGCCCGCCGAGCCCAGCGTGCACTGAGCGCGAAATTTCTCGTCGGAGCTCGCAGTGCGGACACGCTCGACGCACCAGCGTGGCCCGCGGGTAGTCGCGCTCACGTTCGGCGTCGAGAGTGACGCCAGTTTCACGCTCGACGCCGGGCGCCGGGCAGCCGCCACGTAGCCTGGCAGTCGTGAGCACGCTGGGACCTGACCAACGAGCACAAGCCTGGGACCGCCTGGGCAGCGAGCAGTTCGACGTGGTGGTTATCGGCGGGGGCGTGGTAGGCACCGGGTGTGCGCTCGACGCCGCCACTCGCGGCCTCAAAGTAGCCCTGGTCGAGGCCCGCGACTTCGCTGCCGGCACGTCGAGCCGAAGCTCGAAGATGTTCCACGGCGGGCTGCGCTACCTCGAACAGTTGGAGTTCGGCCTGGTGCGCGAGGCGCTGCACGAACGCGAGCTGTCGCTGACCACGTTGGCACCGCACCTGGTCAAACCCTTGCCGTTTCTGTACCCGTTGACCCGGCGGTGGTGGGAGCGACCGTATGTGGCCAGCGGGATCTTCCTCTACGACCAGTTAGGTGGGGCGAAATCCGTTCCCGCGCAACGGCACCTGACGCGTGCCGGCGCGCTGCGGCTGTGCCCGGGGCTGCGGCGCAGCGCGCTGATCGGCGGCATCCGCTACTACGACACCGTCGTCGACGACGCTCGGCACACCCTGACCGTCGCGCGGACCGCCGCGCACTATGGGGCGGTCATCCGCAGCTCCACCCAGGTGGTGGCGCTGAGACGCGAAGGTGACCGGGTGACCGGGGTGACCGTGCGCGACTCCGAGGACGGCGCCACCACCGAGGTGCACGGGCATGTCGTGGTCAATGCGACCGGAGTGTGGACCGATGAGATTCAGGCGCTGTCGCGGCAGCGCGGCCGGTTTCACGTGCGGGCCTCCAAGGGCGTACACATCGTGGTGCCGCGAGACCGGATCGTCAGCGAGGCGGCGATCATCCTGCGCACCGAGAAGTCGGTGCTGTTCGTCATCCCGTGGGGCACCCACTGGATCATCGGCACCACCGACACCGACTGGAACCTAGATCTGGCCCACCCGGCGGCCACCAAGGCCGATATCGACTATCTGCTGACCACCGTCAACACCGCGCTGGCCACGCCGCTGTCGCACGCCGACATCGAGGGCGTCTACGCCGGGCTGCGGCCGCTGCTGGCCGGGGAGAACGACGACACCTCCAAACTGTCCCGCGAGCACGCGGTGGCCGTGCCGGCGCCGGGCCTGGTCGCCATCGCCGGCGGCAAGTACACCACCTACCGGGTGATGGCCGCCGACGCGATCGACGCCGCCGCCGAGTACATCCCGACCCGGGTGGCGCCGACGATCACCGAGAAGGTGCCGCTGCTGGGCGCCGACGGCTACTTCGCTCTGGTCAACCAGGCCGAGCACGTGGGCGCCGAACAGGACCTGCACCCCTACCGGGTGCGCCACCTGCTGGACCGCTACGGCTCGCTGATCCACGACGTGCTGGCGCTGGCCGACGGCCGGCCGGAGCTGCTGGACCCGATCACCGAGGCGCCTACTTATCTGAAGGTGGAGGTGGCCTACGCCGTCGCCGCCGAGGGCGCCCTACACCTGGAGGACGTGCTGGCCCGCCGGACCCGGATCTCCATCGAGTACGCCCACCGCGGAGTGAACTGCGCCCGCGAAGTGGCCGAGGTGATGGCCCCGGTGCTCGGCTGGGACGACGCCGCCGTCGACGCCGAAGTGGCCAACTACACCGCCCGGGTGGAGGCCGAGATCTTGTCGCAGGAACAGCCCGACGACGCCTCCGCGGATGCGTTGCGCGCGAGGGCACCCGAAGCCAGGACCGAGATTCTGGAGCCGATTCCGCTTCCATGAACTGAGCTTCATTACGCTGCGAACGACGTCCCCGAGAGAACCGTGCAGATGGTCTGAAATCGGCGTTAACATATGTTTGACAGTTACTTCTAGGGCCACTACTTTCTGCCCATCAGCTGGATCACATGGGGGATCCGGGTACCGGGGAAGGTGTGGTCCATGTCGGATCTTGTCGGGGCGCGCCCGCACGCGCTGGCGTTGAAAGCCGGCCGGCTTGCCGCCGCCACCGTTCTTGCCGGCGCCGGTCTTCTCGGCGTCGTGGCGGTTGGGCCGGAGTCCCCCGGTGCGCCGCCGGCCGCCGCGCAGCGCAACGTGGAACTGGTGGCTTTCCCGACCTTCGCCGAGAGCCTGCAGAGCCTGCTCGACGCCATCGGCATGGGCGACCTCAACGAGGTGCTGGGAGGCTTCGGTGCCTTCACCGTGGACTCGCCGGTCTCGTCCTTCCTGGCCTCGTTGAACCCCGACGGCCTCACCTTGAACGGGGTCACCAATCTGTTCGGGATCTCGTTGACCGAGCCGCTCTACAGTTCGACGGTCGACTCGCTGCTCGGTCACGGCAGCGCGTGGCTGGTGGGTGGCGTGCCGATCGGCGACCTCGACCTCGGCGGCACCGGCGGGGTGCTCGATGCCTTTCTCGGCGCGGGCGCCGGCGCGCATTCGCTGACCGACCTGGCCAACGCGGTGGGACTGGGGTCGATGCTGAGTCAGTACGGGAGCCTGATCGACGGACTGGGCTTGGACAACATGAACGTCGAGAACTGCACCTTGACGTGCGGCGCTCTCGGCAATATCACCAGCCATCCCGGTCTTACCCTCAATAGCTCATTGAACGACTGGTTGAGCGGAATCCTCGGAAAGCCGACCGTCGACGTCATCCAGCACACGTTTTCGGGCCTCGGCTCTACTACGACAGTGCCGGACACCGCCACCACGCTGGGCGAATACCTGCACACCCTCCCGGTGAGCGACACCAACAGCACCACCATGGACAACGCGACCCTGGGCCTGCTACTTCACCTGACCCCCAACCAGACCTGGGATCAGTACCTCAGCAACCTGCCGTTCGGCGGGACGCTGTTGGACCCGTCCGGCGAAACCTGGGGGGAGCAGACCCTCGGCGCCTTGTTGAGCAGCTTCCTGCCCGACAGCAGCACCCTGACGATCACCGGTGACACTCCGATCACCGACATCCTGGAGGCCTTCGGCCTGCTGAACTGGTAGCCGAAAACCCCTCTCAGCTCAACCGCACCCGGCCACTCGGCCGGGTGCGGTTTATATCCAGGGCAGCGCCGTAAAGCAGTCGCGCTTGCTTTGCTGTCATTTGCTAGCGGTTTGGGTGCGCATTTCGCCCCTCAGTCCGCATTGGCCGGTATTTCTCGGCCGATAATTTCATACCGTTTGACGGTTAATGGCTCAAGTTAACGCTGGGACGGTATTGCTGGTGTGGGCCAGCTGTCCGCAGGTCCGGAATGCCTAGAGAATGCTGAGTGAGCCGTTATCGCCCACGAGTTTGCGGCAGCGATGTTACCGCTGGAATGTCTGTTGCGCAGCGTCGCGAATGGGGCAGGTGAGCTGGTAATTTACTGCCGATGCCGGTTGCTGACGCGAGCGAAAGGAAATGGAAAAATAGTTGACACGACACTGAGGACAACTTAAGTTAACGTTCGTTGCGGAAATCGCGACGCCAATTTGTTCGATCCCTGAAGGGGGCCTGATACATGTCAACTCTTTCCATTGCAGCGCCGACGGAGTCGCACGGCTTCATGGCAAAAGCCGGCGCACTCGCCGCCGGAACCGCATTAGCCGGCGCGGCGCTATTCGGCGGCGTGACCGTTGCTCCGACGGTTGCTGCCGGCCTTGCCGGGTCGGTGCAGCACGATTACGTGCTGACCGCCGACCCCTTCCCGACCTTCGAGCAGAGCCTGCAGAGCCTGCTGGACACCCTGGGCTACGGCAACATGGGGCAGGTGCTGGGTCTGTTCGGCACGGAAGCCAACCCCATCAACACAAGTTCGGATCTCAGCACCCTCCTGGCCGCACTGAACCCCGATGGCACGTCGCTGGACACGATCACCGGTGGCCTGCTCTCGGCGGATCTCACCGCGGTGCTGAACGATGTGCAGGTTGGCGGCGTAGGCCTGGGTGACGTACCGATCGACACCTTGCTCGGTGGCTTCATCGGCGGCGACGGCGCCAATACCAGCATCGGTGACCTGCTGGGCCTCTTCGGACTGGGCCAGTACGCCGGCCTGCTGGATCTGCCGTTCCTCGGCTTGTCCCCGTCCGACACGCTCGCCTCCGTGCTGAACGAGATGCTGGGAATCGGGGCCACCACCTCGCTGAACGACCTGTTGACCGACAACGGACTGGGGGACGCAACTATCGCGAGCCTGCTGGGCATCGACCCGAGTGCCCCTTGGAACGAGGTCATCAGCGGCATCACGCTCGGCGGGACCCTGAGTGACCCGGACGGCACCGGGACCCTGGGCGGCGAGACGCTGGGCGCTCTGCTGACGAGCCTGCTGCCGACCGGCAGTGACCCGGTGACCGACACCACCACGCTGACCGATTTCCTGGGCGACCTGGGCATCTTCAGCATGCTCGGCCTGGGCTGAACGGAGTAGTCGGCACCCGAGTAGGGGCGCATCGGCCACAACCCCCGACGGTTGTGGCCGATGTGCTTTTTTCAGCTGGCCATACTTGGCGCTATGGCCTCCCGTCGACGTCGCGCCCCGCTGCCGGTGCGTGACGGACTGGGCCCGGCCCGGCTGCGGCTCCGCGGCGGGCCGGTCGCCGCCGAGCTGCGCGACCGGTTCGGGGCGGCCGCCGCAGCGAAAGTGGCCGCCGGGGAGGTGTTGACCGCCGACGGGGCGGTGGTCGACGAGACGACGGCGCTACCGGCCGGAGCCCACATCTTCTGGTACCGGGAGTTGCCCGACGAGGTGCCGGTGCCCTTCGACATCCCGGTGCTGCACCGCGACGACGACCTGGTGGTCGTCGACAAGCCGCACTTTCTGGCGACCATGCCCCGCGGGCGGCACGTGGCGCAGACCGCGCTGGTGCGGCTGCGTCGTGAGCTGGGGCTTCCCGAGCTGAGCCCGGCGCATCGGCTGGACCGGCTCACTGCCGGGGTCCTGCTGTTCACCACCCGCCGCGAGCTGCGCGGGCCGTATCAGACGCTGTTCGCCCGCGGCGTCGTGCGGAAGCAGTACCTGGCGCGCTCGTCGGCGCCGCCGGTGGGCACGTTTCCCCGGCTGGTGCGCAGCCGGATCGTCAAACGGCGCGGCTGGCTGCAGGCTCGCGAGGAACCCGGCGAGCCCAACGCCGAGACGCTGGTCGAAGCGCTCGGCAACGGCAGCTACCGGCTGACCCCGCGCACGGGGCGCACCCACCAGTTGCGGGTGCATCTGGCCTCACTCGGTCTGCCCATCGACGGTGATCCGCTGTACCCCCAGATCGTCGAGGTTGCTCCTGACGACTTCTCCACCCCGCTGCAGCTGCTGGCCCACCGGCTCGAGTTCGAGGACCCGTTCACCGGGCGGCTGCGCCGCTTCGTCAGCGGGCGCGCGTTTGCGCTGTGAGTGTCCCGGGTACAGGAAGGCACGACAGAGCAGAGGGGAGTCTGATTCTGATGAAGGCACACGGCAAGATGGCGATCGCGGTGCTCGGCAGCGCAGCGGCGCTGGTGGCAGCCGGTTGTAGCGGCACCAAGGAAGAAGCCCCGACCAGCACCACTACCACCACAACCGAGACCACCATCACCACGACGGAGACCACGCCGATGGAGCCCGCCCCCGGCGTTCCCGGGGAGCACCCGGGCGAGCCCGGCGGCCCGACCGGTGGCGGCGGGCCCGGTGGTGGCGGCGGCGAGATTCCCGGTGGCCCCACCGGTGGCGGTGGCCCCGGCGGCGGTGGCGGCCAGATCCCGGGCGGCCCGACCGGTGGTGGCGGGCCCGGCGGTGGCGGCGGTCAGATCCCGGGCGGACCCACCGGCTGGGGCGGACCCGGCGGTGGCGGTGGCTGCCTGCCCGGTGTGGGCTGCGGCGGGTGGCCGTGATCGGCCGCGTGATCGGCCGACGTCGCTGAGGCGTTAACCCGACAGGCCGAGCGACTCGGCGAGACTGACCAGGACCGACCAGGGCGCCGCCGCGGCGCCCGGAAGCCCGCTGGATGCTCGCCCCCCCCCGTTATGGCGGGTTCGGGCAAGGCGGCATCGCTGCCGTTCGGGGTGTCGTCGGCCAGCGCGGTGACTACCTCGCTGCGAGTTCATGTTCGTCGGGAACCACCCGAACCGCGTCGGCTCTCCCCGATCCCAGCCGTGGTCGATGTCATCAAGGGCAGGGATTCGGCCGGAATCATGTCGCAATCATGTCGCTGCCGGCTGCCGAGGCCGGCAGCTCGACGGGCCAGCCAGCGAGGACGAGGACAGCCGAAAGCCGGCCAGCGGCAGGGCTGGCCGACTTCGGTTACCGGTCAGTGCCCGGGAGGTCCCGGCGGGCCGGCGGGTCCGACGGGGCCGGGAGCGCCCGGAGGCCCAACCGGTCCACCCGGAGGCCCGATCGGTCCCGGTGCACCCGGTCCGCCCGGAGGCCCGATCGGTCCCGGTGCACCCGGTCCGCCCGGAGGCCCAACGGCACCCGGTCCGCCCGGAGGCCCGACGGCGCCCGGCGCCCCAGGAGGTCCGACGGCGCCCGGCCCGCCAGGAGGCCCGACGTTACCGGGAGGTCCCGGCGGCCCCGGGGGCCCAGGAGGCCCAGGAGGTCCCGGCGGCGGCGGCGCTTGGGGCACGAAGGCCGAAACGTGCGTGGCGCCGCCGGGCTGCGTTGCGCCCGCAATAGGCGAAAGGCCCACGGCGGCGGCGATCCCGCCGGCTGCCAGCCCGGCCACGCTCACGCCGATCAGCGCGTGTCTGTTGTTCACCATTTTCCGTTCCTTAGCTCGATTGCTTCGGACATCAAGGCGGGTACCCGGCTTCCCCGAGCAGCGAAACCACCGGCGGCCAATCGCCGCTCACCGGGACAGACGTCACCGCTGACATGACGGGCACCAGAAACTGATGCGGCTGCCGCTGCTATCGCATTGCACGCAGGTCCCGCAGCGCCGGCACGGCTTCCCGGCCCGGCCATAGACCCACAGCTGCCGGCCCGGCCGGGTGTCGCCGGTGGTGCAGCGCGACCATCGCAGCCGATTCGCCCACAACATCTCATGGGCGCGCGCCACCAGGCGGGCCGGATCGGCCAGCGCAGCAACCGGGGCGGTCGGCAACCGGCCGACGACGAAGCACAATTCGTTGCAGTAGACGTTGCCGATGCCGGCCAGCACAGTTTGATCCAGCAGGGCCGCCGCCAGTGGACGGTGCGGGTCGGCCATCAGGTTGGCCACGGCGGTGTCGGGATCCCAGTCGGCGCCGAGCAGATCCGGACCCAGGTGCGCGACAGCCTCGCCGTCGCGGTCACGCTCGAGCACCTCCAGCACGCCCAGGTCGATACCGAGAGCGCGAACGGGTCCGGCCTCCAGGATGATTCGCACCCGATGGTCGAGCGGCGCGCGGGCGACCCGCCAGCTGCCCTCCATCTTCAGATGCGAGTGGATGCTGGCTTGCCCGACCCGGATGAACAGGTGCTTGCCCCGGCTGATCACCTCGTCCACCCGCTGCCCGGTGAGGTCGACGCCGGCGTAGCGGGGAACCCGGATGTCGCAGCGGGTCAATGTCTTTCCGGTCAGGGCGTCATCGAGCACGGCGGCGGTGTGGTAGACGGTGTCGCCCTCGGGCATCAGCGCAGCCGCAATCCCCGCGGGGTGCGGGAGAATCCGGCCTCGGCCAGCGCCGACGTCGTCGGCGAGTCGCGAATCTCCAGCACCGCCGTGCCGTCCACCCGCTCGACCAGGATCCCGTCGACCCGGCGCTCGGCGATCAGCCCGGCCAGCGCACCGGCGGCGGCCCGCTGCACCTCGGCGGCGTCTTCGCCAGTGGCGAAGTTCAGCAGCGACCGGCCGCCGCGCTCGACGAACCACACCAGGTCGCCGTCGACCAGCACCACCAGCGCGCCCGCCTTGCGGCCCGGACGAGCGGTGCCCGGATGCGCCGGCCAACCCAACGCCGCCCCATACGGGTTGGCCGGGTCGGCGGCGGCCATCGCCACCGCGTGGTACGCCGGTGCGGCCGGGTCGACCCCGTCGAGGTAGCCGCGCAGCCGGTCCACGGTCGAGGCGAGGGCGAACTGTGCCGCGCCCAGCGATTCAATGAAGTAACCGCGTTGGCAGCGCCCGGCTTCCTCGAATGCGCTCAGCACCTTGTAGAGGGTGGCGAACCCGCCGGGCACCGCCTCGGCGGCCACCGCGCCGCGGGTCAGCACCCCGTAGCGGTGCAGCAGCAGCTCGGCGGTGTGGTGGGCGCGCACCGTGGAATCCTGTTCCGGCGCAGGCAATCGCGACCACCGCCCGGCCACGGCCGGGTCGGCGGAACGAGTGGCGGCGTGCGCGACGCTGTAGCGGCTCAGCCGCGGCGGGCGCTTCGTGCGGTGGGCCGGGGTGGCGCGCCGGGTGCCGGCCAGCACCGCCCGCATCGGGGCGAACGTGTCACCGGTGACCCAGCCCGCCCAGATCAGCTCCCACAGTGCGGCTTTGAGCTCCACCTCGCTCGCGCCACCGCCAAGCTGGCGGAAGAAGAACGCACCGCCGCCGTCGAGCGCATCCAGGATCTGCCGGTGCGCGTCGCCGAACTCGAGCGGTGCGCCAGGGGTCAACGTCAGCGGCGCCGAATCCGCGGTGTGGAACACCACCCACCCGTCGGCGGCGGGCGCGTTGCCGGCCGGGGCACCGGCGCCTGACCACAGCACCTCCCCGGAGGTCAGCAGCTCGTCGAGCATGGCCGGGGCGTAGTCGCGCACCCGCGAACCCAGTACCAGCGGCTCGACCGCCGACGCCGGCAACGGCACACCCGCCAGCTGCTCGATCACCCCGGCCAGCCCGTCCAGACCGGACGCGGTGCCCCGGGCGCCCAGCTGCTGCCAGGCCGGCAGGAAACGCGCGTAGGCGGCCGGCGACACCGGTTCGATCGCCGAGCGCAGCGCGGCCAGCGACCGGCGTCGCAGAATCCGCAACACCTCCGCGTCGCACCATTGTTCACCGGTGGCGTCCGGGAAGTCGGCGAACTCCCCGCGCACCACCCGGCCGTCGGCGGCCAGCCGGCCCAGCGCATCGGCGGCCACCCGGGCGCCCAGCCCGAACCGCTCGGCGGCCTGCCCGGTGGTGAACGGTCCGTGGGTGCGGGCGAAGCGGCCCAGCAGTTCACCCAGCGGGTCGGCGACCGGCTCGGTGAACCCGGCCGGCACCCCGGGCGGCACCGCCACCCCGATGCCGTCGCGCAGCCGGCCGGTGTCCTCGATGGCAATCCACCAGCTGCGCCCGGCGAACGACACCGTCAGCACCCGCCGGGTGGCCAGCAGATGCTCCAGCCAACCGCCCACATCCACGCCCGCGGCCCGGGCGCTGACCTCCTCGCCGGTGAGCGGGCCCAGCAGCCGCAGCAGATCCGCCACCGCTTCGGCGTCGCGGGCGGCCTTCTCCGGGGTCAGGTGCTGCAACTGGCGGGCGGTGGCATCGATGACCTCGGGGTCGAGCAACTCGCGCAGCTCCACCCGACCCAGCAACTGCGCCAGCAGGGTCGGATCCAGCGACAGGGCCGCCGCGCGACGCTCGGCCAGCGGGCTGTCGCCCTCGTACATGAACGCCCCGACGTAGCCGAACAACAACGACGCCGCGAACGGCGACGGGGTGGCGGTCTCGACTTGGACCACCCGCACCCGGCGCTGCGCGATCCGCGCCATCAGATCGGTCAGGGCCGGCACGTCGTAGACGTCTTGCAGGCATTCCCGCACGGTCTCCAAGACGATCGGAAACGCGGGATACCGGCGTGCCACGTCCAGCAATTGGGCGGCCCGCTGGCGTTGCTGCCACAACGGTGTGCGGCGGCCCGGGTGCCGGCGCGGCAACAGCAGCGCCCGCGCCGCGCATTCCCGAAACCGGCTGGCGAACAACGCCGAACCGCCGACCTCGGCGGTGACGATCGGCTCGATTTCGTCGGCGTCGAAGACGAACAGGTCCGCGCCGGGTGCCTCGGTCTCCAGGGTGTCGGGCAGCCGCACCACAATGCCGTCGTCGGAGGCGGTCGGTTTCTCGTCGATGCCGTAGCGTTCCTGCAGCCGGCGGCCCACCGCCAGTGCCAGCGGTCCGTGCACCCGCAACCCGTAGGGGGAGTGCAGCACCACCCGCCAGTCGCCGAGCTCGTCGCGGAACCGCTCCACCAGCAGCGTGGTGTCGGTGGGAACGGTCCCGGTGGCGGTGCGCTGGTCGTCGAGCAGCCGCCACAGATTGTCGGCGGCGTAGTCATCGAAACCCAAATCGGCGCAGCGTTTGTCCAAAGCGGTTCGGTCGAGGCCGGCCAGCTCACCGGTGAACTGCCCGAGGGCGGCGCCGAGTTCGGCCGGGCGTCCGACTCCGTCGCCGTGCCAGAACGGCAGCCGGGCAGGCTGGCCGGGCGCCGGGGCCACCAGCACCCGGTCATGGGTGATCTCGGTGATGCGCCAGCTGGTGGCGCCCAGCGAGATCACATCGCCGGGCCGCGATTCGTAGACCATCTCCTCGTCGAGTTCGCCTACCCGCGACGGCTTCTGCGTTCCGGCGAGGTACACCGCGAACAGTCCCCGGTCCGGGATGGCGCCACCGGAGGTGACCGCCAGCCGCTGCGCGCCGGGCCGGCCGGTCAAGGTGCCGGTGTCGCGGTCGTAGACCAGCCGGGGCCGCAGCTCGGCGAATTCGGTCGACGGGTATTTACCGGAGAGCAGGTCCAGCGTCGCCTCGAACACACTGCGCGGCAACGTCGCGAACGGGGCGCTGCGCCGCACCGTGTCGAACCACGCCTCGGCGTCCAGTGGCTCCAGCGCGGCCGCGGCCACCGTGTGCTGGGCCAGGATGTCGAGCGGATTGGCCGGCACCGTCAACGTCTCGATCTGACCGGCCAGCATCCGCTGGACCGAGTTCGCGCAACCGATCAGGTCGGTGCGGTGCTTGGGAATCAGTACACCGCGGGAGATCTCGCCGACGTGGTGCCCGGCCCGCCCGATCCGCTGCAGCCCGCTGGCCACCGACGGTGGCGCCTCGATCTGGATGACCAGATCGACCGCGCCCATGTCGATGCCCAACTCCAGGCTCGAGGTCGCGACCACCGCCCGCAGCCGCCCGCTTTTGAGGTCTTCCTCGACGACGGCGCGGGTCTCCTTGGACACCGACCCGTGGTGGGCCCGCGCCAGCGGTGCTAGTGCGTGGGGACCCGCTGCGCCCGGCTCGGCCGCACGTGCGATCGCCACCGGTGCGGCCGGGTCGTCGCGGCGCTCGGCGTGGATCTCGTTGAGCCGCGCGGTCAGTCGTTCGGCCAGCCGGCGCGAGTTGGCGAACACGATCGAGGAGCGGTGCGCCTCGATCAGATCGACGATGCGCTCCTCCACCTGTGGCCAGATGGTGCCCTCGGCGGGGCTGGCCATGTCCGGTACCGGCACCTGCACCGTCAGGTCGAACGTCTTGGCCGCCGGCGGCGCCACGATCCGGGTCGGGGACTGGCCGGACAGGAACCGGGCGACCTCTTCGGCGGGACGCACGGTGGCGCTGAGCCCGATCCGCTGGGCCGGGCGGGCCAACATCGCATCGAGACGCTCCAGCGACAACGCCAGGTGGCTGCCGCGCTTGGTCCCGGCCACCGCGTGTACTTCGTCGACGATCACTGTCTGCACCCCGGTCAGGGCTTCCCGCGCCGCCGACGTCAGCATCAAAAACAGCGACTCGGGGGTGGTGATCAAGATGTCGGGGGGCTTGGCGACCAGTTCGCGGCGCCGCGCCGCGGAGGTGTCGCCGGAGCGGACCCCGACCGTGATGGCCGGCGCGGGCAGGCCGCGATGCGCCGCGATGCGGCCGATACCGGCCAGCGGGGTGCGCAGGTTGCGCTCGACGTCGACCGCCAGGGCCTTGAGCGGTGAGACGTACAGCACCCGGGTGCCCGATGGCCCGCTCGGCGCTGCGGTCAGCCGGTCGATGGCCCACAGGAATGCCGCCAGGGTCTTGCCGGACCCGGTGGGCGCGACGACCAGCGTGTTGTGTCCGTCGGCGATCGCCGACCAGGCCTGCTCCTGGGCGGTGGTGGGCGCGGTGAAGGTGCCGGTGAACCAGTCCCGGGTCAGCGCCGAGAACCGGGCCAGCGCGGTAGCGGAATCTCGGCTCACCCAGCCATGGTGCCAACTTCGCGGGCGCGCTGCCGAGGTGTGCGGTTTTGCGCCCGCCGTCGCCGGGTAATCGGCCACCCGTGGCAGGGGTGACAGGGGGAGCCGGGATGACCATTGTGGACCACCGGGCGCGGGCGGCCCGGCCGATTTTCGCCGATGTGACCCCGGCTCCGCGGGGTGAGTTGCCGCTGGAAGCGCCACCGCGCGACTGGACGTGGCTCAACTGGGCATTGTCGCTGCTGACCGCGCCGGCCGCGGTGTTATTGATGACCTTCGCGCTGTCCAGGGTGGCCGGCACCGCTCGGTGCAACAGCGCAGCCTGTCCGGAGCTGCGGGTGAACGGCGCGCTGTTCGGCCTGCTGTATCACGGAGCGGCCGGTGTCGCGGCGGTGACGCTATTTCTCGCGTTCTTCTTCGCGACCACCCACCGCCGCGGGATCGCGGTCTGGGCCTGCGGCTGGGCCTTGCTGGGGGCCGATTTGGTGACCCTGCTCGCCGTGTTCTGACACGCGGGGCGAATCCGCGAGGCATTTCTGCACTTCGGTCACGTGAAATCCCGTCCCACGGCGGTACCCGGCCGTTTCCGCGCCGGATTGACCGGGTAGTTGCGATGGCATGGGGTCCTTCCGGAACCGTCGCGAGGCCGGCCAGGTACTGGCCGGGCGGCTCAGCCACTACCGAGGGCATTCCGAAGTGGTGGTACTTGCCCTTCCGCGCGGTGGCGTTCCGGTCGCGTTCGAGGTAGCCCGGGAACTTCAGGCCCCCCTGGACGTTTTCGTCGTCCGCAAGCTCGGTGCGCCCGGATTCCCAGAGCTGGCGTTAGGGGCGATCGCCGGCGGCGGGGTAGTGGTGACCAACGACGACGTGATCCGTGCCCACCGGGTCGGTGCCGAGGACCTCGAAGAGATCGCCCGTGCGGAACGGCAGGAGTTGGCCCGACGGGAGCAGGCCTACCGGGGCGCGCGGCCGGCAGCGGAGATTGCCGGCAAGATCGCGGTGGTGGTCGATGACGGGCTGGCCACCGGCGCCACCATGCAGGCCGCGCTGCAGGGAATCCGCGCCCTGTCGCCGGCCCGGGTGGTGGTCGCGGTGCCGGTCGCGCCGCAGGACACCTGCGAGGAGTTGCAGCGCCTCGCTGACGAGGTCGTCTGCGCGATCACCCCCAAGCGGTTCACGGCTGTCGGCGCGGCGTATTGGGACTTCGACCAGACCAGCGACGACGAGGTGCGCCACCTGTTGGCGACCGCGACCACTGACGCGCAGCCGGCCGCTCGGGGAGATGACGCTACTGCGGCGATCCGGCGGGAGGCGCGCCCGGCGCCCGGAGGCGTGATCCCCGACGAAGAGTTGTTCAGCCTTGTCGGCGAGGCGCGGTTCGTGCTGATCGGGGAGGCCAGTCATGGAACCCGGGAGTTCTATGCCGCGCGTGCGCAGATGACCCGTCGCCTCATCGAAGAAGGCGGGTTTCACGCGGTGGCGGTCGAAGCGGATTGGCCCGACGCGTATCGCGCGAACCGCTATGCCCGCGGCATCGGCGATGATGCGGACGCCGCCACCGCGTTGGGCGGGTTCGAGCGGTTTCCGCAGTGGATGTGGCGCAATGCCGTGGTCGCTGACTTCATCGCGTGGCTGCGCACCCATAACGCCGCCCATCGCGCACCGGTTGGCTTCTACGGGCTGGACCTTTACAGCCTGCGCCGTTCGATCGACGAAGTGATCAACTATCTCGAGAATCGCGATCCCGCCGCCGCGCAGCGGGCCCGGGATCGCTACAGCTGCTTCGACCATTTCGCCGACGAACAACGGTACGGCTACGCCGCCGCGTTCGGGACGGGCGAATCCTGCGAGGACGAGGTTGTTCAGCAGTTGGTCGATCTGCAACGACTCGACCTCGAGCTGGTGCGCCGCGATGGCATGGCAGAAACCGAAGAGCGCTTCTTTGCCAGGCAGAATGCCCGCTTGGTGACGAGCGCGGAAAAGTACTATCGCGCTATGTTCGGCGGCCACATCGCGTCGTGGAACTTGCGTGATCGGCACATGATGGAAACGCTGCACGAGATTGCCTGTCACCTCGACGCCCAGGTGGGCAGATCGAAAGTCATTGTATGGGCGCATAACTCGCACTTGGGTGATGCACGCGCCACCGAGTTGGGTGACGCCGGTGAGCTCAACCTGGGGCAGCTGGTCCGTCAAGCGTATCCGGGTGACAGTTGCAACATCGGGTTCACCACCTACACCGGCACTGTCACCGCCGCCGACGATTGGGGCGAGCCGGCCAAGACGATGGATGTCCGGCCGGCGCTATCCGGCAGCATGGAAGCGTTGTTCCACAACGCTGATCGCGGCGACTTCTACCTGCGTGCCGGTCGGCAAGGAGAGCCGAGCGCCATGCCGCGGACACCGCTTTTACAGCGTGCGATCGGAGTGATCTACCGTCCACGCACCGAACGCCAAAGCCATTACTTGATGGCCCGGGCCGCCGATCAATTCGACGCAGTCGTTCATATCGATTCCACTTCCGCGCTGCAGCCATTGCCGGCAACCGCCGAGCCGGTTCCGGGGGAAGCGGAAACCTTTCCGCACGCGGTGTGAAGCGTATTGCCCGCACCATTCGATCACCCCGGCGCGGCACGGGGGTGTGCGGCGTGAACCGGTTGACGCCGCATGCCGCGACCGCAGCCAGGAGTGAAACCCCCGGCAGATGACGGCAAGTTTTCGCGGCCTATTGCCAGGGTAGCTGCTAAGCGTGGACCAGCCGCGTACGTCGTTCGTCATCGCCACCAAAGATCGCGTCGACAGCCTGGCAGCCACGGTGGCGCATCTGCTGGCCAGCACGCGGTGCCCGATCATCGTCGTGGATAACGGCTCTCACGACGATACGTCTGCGATCATGGCCGGATTGGCTGGCAGCCATCCGCACGGTGAGCGGCTGCGGATCATCCCGCTGAGCAGCAACCACGGGGCGGTGGCACGAAACATCGGGGTGGCCGCTTCGCGGACGCCCTATGTGGCGTTCTGCGACGACGACTCGTGGTGGCAGGCCGATGCAACCACCATCGCCGAGCGCGAGTTCGACCGGCATCCCGATGTCGCGGTGTTAGCCGGGCGCACGGTGATCGAGCCGGGAGGTCGAACCGACCCGTTCAGCGACCGACTGGCCAGCAGCCCGCTAGGCCACCGGGCGGACCTGCCCGGGCCGTCGATTCTGGGATTCCAGGCGTGCGGAGCGATGGTGCGCAAGTCCGGCTTCGAGGCGGTCGGCGGCTTCAGCGAAGTATTGCAATTCCGCGGTGAAGAACAGTTGCTGGCCTTGGATTTGGCCGCCGGCGGATGGCAACTGTGCTACTGCGCGGCGATGGTGGCGTTCCACCGGCCGTCGCCGCGGCGGGCGAGCACCACCGCGCAGCAAGCACGGGTGCTGCGTAACGAACTTCTGACCGCATGCATGCGCCGGCCACCGGCAAGGTGTCTGTCATCGGCGGTGGCATTATTGCGGGCCGCCGGCCACGATCGCGCACACCGGCATGCGGCCATCGAAGCATTGGCACGATTGCCGGCAGCGCTGCGCAACCGCCGAGTGTTGCCGCCGGAACTGGAAGATCGAGTCCGGATTTGCGAAGTGGAACGGCCGGCGAGGAGTGAATCGGAACCAACAAGTTCGGGGCCATGTGGCTAAGCAATGTGCATGTGAGCTCGCCGCGGTCGCTCCCCGGGGCGCGTTGCGGACTACTCGGAACCGATCATGGGTCGCCGAAAAAGAGCGTTGTCGCAACGCCGATCAGTGCCGCTCGTAGTCGGGCTGAAGATAGATGGCCCGCACCGTCGGCACGACAGCGCGGACGTCGGCTTCCGCACCATTGATGGCGTCGGCCACCGTTTCCAGTTCCATCTTGGGGTCAAAGACCACTTTGGCGGTCACCAGCAGTTCGTCGGGGGCCAGATACTGGGTCCGTAGCTCGAAGATACGGTCGACGTGGCGTGCCGTCTCCAACGCGGATTGGATTGTCGCGTATTGCCCGCTGGTGGCGCCCTCGCCGATCAGCAGGCTGTGCGTCTCGATGATCAGCAGTGTTGCCACGCCGCCGAGCAGTACCCCGATACCGACCGTCGCCAGCCCGTCCCACACCGCGTTTCCGGTAAGAGTTGTCAATGTCACCCCGATAAAAGCCAGGCTCAGGCCGGTCAGCGCCGCGGTGTCCTCCAGCAATACGACCGGCAATTCCGGCGTACGGGAATTTCGGACAAAACCCCACCAACTGCTCGAACCCTTCAGTGGCCGCGACTGATTCCGCGCGGTTCGCAGACTGTAGCCCTCAAAAAGCGCTGCAACTACCAGTATCAAGATGGGGACCAGTGGTGTGGACAGCGGCTCGGGATGGGTGATCTTGCGATAGCCCTCGTAGAGAGTGAAAGCCGAGCCGAGGGTGAACATCGTCAATGCAACGACGAACGAATAGAAGTATCTGCTTCTGCCATAACCGAACTGATGCAACGCATCTGGGCGTTTGCGGGCCCGGCGCTTGCCGACCATGAGCAACAATTCGTTGACTGTGTCTGCCACCGAGTGCACCGACTCACCAAGCATGGCCGAACTGTCGCTCAGCAGGTAGCCGACGAACTTGGCGGTGGCGATGCCGACATTGGCAACCAGCGCGGCGGCGATGGCCCGAGTTGTTCCGCTGCTCGCCACCTGGTCCACCTACCCGCGCCGTCTGCCCGGCAAACGATCGCCGGAAAGTTTGACTGGAGCTTTCCGGCGGGTATCCCGACCAACTGGTCTTGGAGCACATCGAAAGGATGTCGGCGATGGCTTTGCGCAAGGGCCACAAAGCGGAGTCGGACGTGGAACCCGAGACCCACCAGGCGCGATCTCGTGCCGGCAGGGCCGAAGACGGAAGCTATGTGGGGCGGACCGGCCCTGATGACGCGCTGGACGTCGGCGAAACCGGCGCCGAAGCCCGCCGAAACGACGCACAACACTGACCTGGCCGGGCAATTCCCGGTGTCGCATCCCCTCGCGTCGGCAGCGGGCAGCGGGTATCACCGCCAGATCACAGGGAGGCAGCCATGCGCGTGGTCGTGACCGGAGCGACCGGAAATGTCGGCACCAGCGTCATCGAGGCATTGGCCGCCGATGACCAGATCGAAGCGATCGTTGGCATCGCCCGTCGCCGGCCGACCTGGCAGC
Organism: Mycolicibacter sinensis; assembly: GCF_001667945.1. Lineage (GTDB taxonomy): Bacteria > Actinomycetota > Actinomycetes > Mycobacteriales > Mycobacteriaceae > Mycobacterium > Mycobacterium sinense_B. Next base: position 59,968 of record NZ_LZJK01000130.1, read on the forward strand.
CGCCGAAGACGACGTGGGTTCAGGCCGACATCACCTGCGATGACGTCGAAGCCCACGTGCAGGGCGCCGACGCTGTGGTGCAGTTGGCTTGGATCTTCCAGCCCACCCACGACGAGGTGGCTACTTGGAAAAACAATGTGCTGGGCAGCATCAGGGTCTTCCACGCTGCCGCGCGGGCCGGCGTCGGGGCGCTGATCTACGCCTCGTCGGTCGGCGCCTACTCGCCCGGCCACCAGGATCGCGGGATTGACGAATCCTGGCCGACCGATGCGCTTCCCACGGCGGCCTACGGCCGGGAGAAGTCCTACCTGGAGCGCGTGCTGGATACCTTCGAACGAGATCACCGCGAGATGCGGGTGGTGCGCCTTCGGCCGGCGTTCATGTTCAAGCGCGAGTCGGCAGCGGAGCAGCGCCGGCTATTCGGCGGCCCGCTGCTGCCAACCGCTTTGTTGCGCCCCGGGCTGCTGCCGCGGTTTCCCGATGTTCCGGGTCTACGGCTGCAAGCCTTGCATTCTCTTGACGGCGGACAGGCCTTCCGGCTGGCTATCACCCGCCCGGTGCGCGGCGCATTCAACATTGCCGCCGACCCTGTGCTCGACGCCGAGACTCTCGGCGAGCTGTTCGGCGCGCGGCCGATCAAGCTTCCGGTGTGGCCGATCCGGGCGGCGGTTGCTGCTGCCTGGAATCTTCACCTGGTGCCCGCCAGCCCCACGCTGCTCGATCTCGCGCTGAGCTTGCCGGTCATGGATACCTCACGGGCCCGCACCGAACTCGGCTGGAGCCCAACGCGGACGTCGCTCGACGCAGTACGGGAGTTCTTGCAAGGGCTGCGGTCGGGCGGCGGAATGCCCACACCGCCGCTCGAGCCGTCAGCCGGCGGGCGGCTGCGCCAAAAGGAGTTCGCAACCGGAGTCGGGCAATGGGCCACGCCGTAGCTTTCCGGTGTGGCGCCCACGGTTATCGGGTAGGCGGGCCGTTGAACGGACCGTCAGGTGAAGAAAGGAAGAGAAGATGGCACGCACCGTGGCCGAGATCATGGCCCACACCCCCCAGACGGTGCCCGCAGACATGCCGGTCAATGAAGCAGCAGATTGCATGCGCCGAGCCGATATCGGCAACGTCGTCGTACTCAGCGACGGCCACGTCGAGGGCATCGTGACCGACCGAGACATCGCCATCCGGGTCGTCGCCGAAGGCAGAGACTTGTCGACCCCGGTCGGTGAGATATGTAGCAGCCAGGAGCTCGTCAGCGTTCGACCGGATTCGAGTCTCGAGGAGGCCGTCGAGCTGATGCGTCGCAAGGCCGTGCGCCGGCTGCCCGTCATCGACGGCGACCAGTTGGCCGGAGTGCTGAGCATCGGCGATCTCGCGCTGGAACGCGACGAGAAATCTGCACTCGCCGACATCAGCGCCGCGCAACCGAATCGCTAGCGAGACCCATCCGTCGCCGGCAGCTGCGCTAGCTGCCGGGGGCGATTACCACCGACCTCACTCCTCGACGTTGTAGAACGAGTCGCCGTCCTCGGGGCTGCCGGAGACTTGAGCCCGGTGCCGCCCGCCACCGACGGACTCGTGCAGGCCCTGGTCGACGCCGACGTCGGGCTGCTCAGCGGCCAGCTTGTCGTCCAGCGACTCGTGGACCGCCTCATCAACCGGCTGCCAGCTGTCCGGTGGCGTGACGGTCGCATCCCCGTCGTCATTGCGCAGCTCGTCGGAGTCGGTGGCCTCGCTCGGCGGCAGCGTGTCGTCGCCGCTGGTGTCGGTCTCGGGGTCGATCTCGGGTTGATCAGTCATGTTGGTGGCGCTCTCCGTTCGCTTTAATTCGCGATCGCCCATTGGGGTTGCGGTGACTCCGGGGTCATGTAGCCGACCCCGCGAACGGTGTCGACGATCGACTCGTGGTCGGCGCCGAGTTTGGCGCGCAGCCGCTGCACGTGGACGTCGACCTTGCGGCGGCTGCCCTCACCACCCCAGACCTCCTGCAGCAGCCGGGTGCGCGTGAACGCCTGACCCGCGTGCTGCACCAGATAGTTGAGCAGCTTGAACTCGGTCAGGGTGAGGTCGAGTTCACGGTTCGACAGCGACGCGGTGTAGCTGTCCGGGTGGATGACCAGGTCGCCGAATTGCAGTGCGCTGTGGACCGACATGCGCCGGCGTGCCAATGCCAACCGGAGTCGGGCATGCGCCTCGGCCGGTCCCGCGGTCGCGACCAGGACATCGTCGACCTGCCAGTCGAGATCGACCGCGGCGAAATCCTCGGCGCTCACCACGGCCAGGACGGCGGTCGACGGTTCCCAACTGCAGAGCCGCCGACAGGTCTCGCGTGACGTGGTCAGATCGGTACAACCATCCACCAGCGCGGCCGCGACGCTGAGGCAGTCGGCCCGGACGGTGATGGCGAGCGGCGCGCGGATAACCGAATGCCCGAAGACGCGCAACGCCGACAGGGACTGTTCGAACTCGTCCCGGTCGGTCAGTAACAGAATGTCCATCGCCTGGCTCCAACCCTCGGAATATCCCTCGGTGCCTTTCAAGGCACTATTACCCGCTACGTGGCGCGAATAACCGCACAGCGATAGGCCCGGCCCGCGCCGCGGGCCGGGCCTATCCTCCATCGGGCTACTGGTGGGACTGTTCGCGCGCCTCTGCCGCGTCCGCGCCCGCCCGGGCCGATTCGGCCTCGGCTTCGCGCTTGGCGGCGTCGCGCTGCGCCTCGCCCTTGTCCTGCTGGGCCTTGCCCTCACGGGACATTTCGTCGTTGCCGGTCACGGTGCCCAAGGCCTCCTTGGCCTTGCCCTTGACGCCCTCGACGGCGCCCCGGAAGCCTTCTTCGGGGCCGCTCTTCTTGTCGTCCGACATAAAATCCCTCCCTGGATTTCGTGGATGTGACGGGCCGACGGTCAGCCCTGCGGGCTGCGTCAGCGCGCCACACCCGCAAGGCTTCCCGGTCGGCCGATTACCCAAACGTCGAATCGCCTTGACGCAGAGCCGATCAGCGCGGACGGTGGGGACATGGAACGCCGTATGCAACCCCGCCCCGGCGGCGACCGGTTGGGTCAGGAGGACGAGGAGGTCCGCTCGGCGATCAGGTTCGCCGGCGTGGTCACCGCCGCCGCGGTGGCGTTCGTCTTGCTGGCGGCGTGGTGGGCCGGCTCCTGTGATCCGGCGGCCGAGACGGTGGCGTGCGGCAGGCCGTACCGGGCCGTGCTCGCCGCGGGGGCGCCGGTGATCTTGGCCGGCGGCGGGGTGCGGGCCTTCCTGCGGACCTACCGGGTCTGGCGCGCGCGTGGCACCTGGTGGGGATGGCAGGGCGCCGGCTGGTTCCTGATGTCGTTGATGCTTCTCGTTTTGTTTATCAGCGCGGTGCCGATCAGTGGTATGGGCTGATCAGAGGCGTTTTTACCGGGCATTGACTGCCGGGTCGCTGTGAAGGCCCTGAAAGTGAGACGTTATGTAGATCACATCGACCTACGATAGTTTTTGGTCGCGGACGGGTTCGCCACGGACGGGGTTCCCCACCCGACCTCCGGACTGGCCGGACGACTCACGAGAGGAAGAAGCAATGGGCGATACGTTTCACGACCCCGTTGACCATGTCCGGACGACCCGGCCGCACGCCGGTCGTGCCGTGATCGACGTCATGGGGTGGCCGGGCTACAGCCTGCTGGTCGTCAGCATGGTCGCCGGGGCCGGCTGCCTGACCGCATTCGCCACCGGCCACGACCGGCAGGGTGTGGCCGTCGCCGTCTTCGCGGTGCTTGCCGCCGCGCTGGGCGCACTGTGGCTGCTGATCGAGCACCGGCGGATCGGCCGGGTAAACCAGCAGTGGCAGCTGGCGCACCCGGAGCTGCACCGGACGCATTCGACCAGCTGATCAGCGGAACACCCCACACGGCCCGGCCGGGTTCCGGCCGGGCCGACTTGTTCCCGCGTACCGAAATCGATGGTTGAGGTGACCGGCGACGGGGTACTAGCCCTCCCGTGACTAACCTCCGGGCGGCCGACTATGCGGTGATGACGGCGTGAATGGGCCATCGGGGCGCAGCGGTAGTCTCGGTCCGACATCGCCGGGAGGCTTTATGACCGACATCCACAGCGACCGGACCTCACGGTCGTGCAGCGAGCGAGCCGTCGAATTGCGGGTCACGCCCAGACTGGAGAGTTTGGCGGTGGTGCGCATGCTGGTCGGGGCGATCGCGACCTACGAGGATCTGGACGTCGATACCGTGGCCGATCTGCGGCTGGCGATCGACGAGCTGTGTACCCAGTTGATCCGGTGCGCAGCGCCGGGCGCGACGCTGCGGGTCGTCGTCGACCCGCAAGACGACGGCATGACGATTCAAGCGTCAGCCGCCGGCGGCGGCGCCGACGTGCTGACGCCGGGCAGCTTCAGCTGGCACGTACTCACCTCTCTCGTGGACGACGTGCAGACGTTCCGCGACGGCCCGGAGTCCGACGGTGCCGGCGAGGTGTTCGGGGTGACATTGAGAACCCGGCGGGCGGACTCCAGGCGGTGACCCCGCGCGCCGCCGGCGGCGGCTCACAGTCAGGATCGGAGTACGCCGATGTCGGCGACATGTTCCGTGAGCTCGCCCAATACGATGCCGACTCCGCCGATTTCCGCAACCGCAAGGACAAGATCGTGGAGCGGTGCCTGCCGCTGGCCGACCACATCGCCCGCCGGTTCGAAGGACGCGGGGAGTTGCGCGACGACCTGGTCCAGGTCGCGCGGGTGGGCCTGGTCAACGCCGTAACCCGCTTCGACGTCGAAACCGGCTCGGATTTCGTCTCGTTCGCGGTCCCGACGATCATGGGCGAAGTCCGCCGGCATTTCCGGGACAACAGCTGGTCGGTCAAGGTGCCCCGCCGGCTCAAGGAGCTGCATCTGCGGCTCGGGGCGGCCACCGCGGACCTGTCCCAACGCCTGGGCCGGGCGCCGACCGCCTCGGAGCTGGCCCGCGAGCTGGAGTTGAGCCGCGACGAGGTGGTCGAAGGTCTGGTGGCGGGCAGCTCCTACAACACCCTGTCCATCGACAGCGGCGGCAGCTCCGACGAGGACGACGTCCGCTCGATCGCCGATACCCTCGGTGACAGCGACGCGGGGATGGACCGGATCGAGGATCGAGAGGCGTTGCGGCCCTTGCTCAATGCGCTTCCGGAACGCGAACGCACGGTGCTGGTGCTGCGGTTCTTCGAATCGATGACCCAGACCCAGATCGCCGAACGGGTCGGCATCTCGCAGATGCACGTCTCGCGGCTGCTGGCCAAGTCACTGGCGAAGCTGCGCGATCAGCTGCAGTAGCCGCCGCTCACCCGCCCAGCGCATTCTGGGCGGACAGCGACGACATCACCGCGTCGGGACCGTCGAAGCTGTCTTTCTTCAACGCCCGCAGGGTGTCGACCAGCTTCGGCTCGGCCCCGTTGCTTCGGGCGTGGTCGGCGAGTTCCTCCGCCGTGCCTGGGTACTCGAAACCTGCCAGGCACTTCTGCACTTGTGTCACAGAGAATCCCATCTGTGCGCAGTACCCGGCGGCCTGGAGCCGGAAACGCCCGGGAGGGCCAGATCGGCCAGGTGAGGCCGCCCGCCCAGCTGCGGCACGCAGGCGGCCGCGGCGGCCGCGGCCAGCCGCCCGGCCCGGCGGGGATCGGGGCCGCGCCGCAGCCCGGCGATCAAACCGGCTACGAACGCGTCACCGGCGCCGGTGGGATCGACTACCGGTGCCTTCGACAGACCGAGCAGCTCCTGGCCGCCGGACCACACCAGCAGGTCGCCCACGCCCGGGACGGCCAGCGCGACCAGCCGCACTCCGGCGACCAACAGGCGGTCGGCCAGTGCCCGCGCCGCCGCCTGGCAGGTGACCGGTTCGCCGGCGAGCAGCGCCGCCTCCTCGGCGTCGGCGCGCAACACGTCAACGCAGCAGAGCATTTCGTCGCGTACCTCGGCCGGCGGATTGCCGTCGGCCACCACCTGCGCGCCGTGGCGCCGTGCCAGCCGGGCGGCCGCCAGCGTCGCCTCCGCTGGTTGCTGCAACTGCAGCGACACGATGGCCGACCGGGCGATCAGGGTGTCGCACTGCTGCACGTCGGCCGCGGTCAGCAGCGAGCTTTCCGGAATGTGCTCGAAAAGCCTGCGACTGGCCGGCTCGTCGACCAGATCGACCAGCAGCGCGGTCTCGCCGCGCCGGGTCACCCCGCTGATGTCGACTCCGTCACCGACCGCCTGCTCACACACCGCCGCACCGGCATCGTCGTCGCCGACCACCCCGATCAGCGCGGCCGGCACACCCAGCTGGGCCAGGCCCACGGCTTGGTTGGCGCCCTTGCCGCCCAGCAGTTCCCGGCGCCGCAGCACCCGGGCCGACCCGCCGGCCGGCGGCAAGCCCGCGCTGCGCAGCACCAGGTCGCGCCCGATCTGCCCGACCACCGTGACGGTCATTGCAGTCCGTAGATACCCGACCACCTCCGGATCAGCGCGGGTTCGTGAGCATCGCCGAACATATAGACCGGCGAGGCGATCGGCAGCGCGCATTCGACCCGGATCAGCACCGCCTCACGGCAGGGAAACCGCGGCCCATAGGTGGCGATCACCCACTGCCGCAGCCACTCGTAGACCTCGTCGCCGGGCGGCCGCAGTTGGGCGGTGCCCTTGAAGCGATAACCGCGGCGCTTGAGGAAGTCGACGACGTTGACCTCGATACGCGGATCACGGCGCAGATCGGCCACCGTGCTCGGCGATGCCATGTGCATGAACACCAGGTGGTCGTCGCCGTACACCAGCAGCGACTCCTTGGGCGACAGGTTCGGGGAGCCGTCCTCGCAGACGGTGGCGACGAACGCCAACTTCGCGCTCTCCACGATCAGGCGCATGTCATCGTCGATGATGCACACCGCTCACCCCATCGCTTCGCAGCTGTTGTTCACCGCCCAGCGGTCGGTTACCCGTCCGGCCGCGCGGTAAACGATGAGTGCCGCTCCTCAGCTGCTGGCGGTCAGGCCGCGGGTGGCGGGGCCTTCCAGCAGGGTGCCGTCGGGAGCGAAGCGCGACCCGTGCAGCGGGCACTCCCAGGCCCGGTCGGCGTCGTTCCAATTGACGATGCCGCCGAGGTGCGGGCAGACCGGGGAGAGGCGGTGTTCGACGCCGTTCACCCGGCACTGGGCTTGCAGGTGCCACGGCGGTCCGCTGACCACGCCGGCGGCGTCGCGGCCCAGGCCGTGCTGGCCGATGTGGGCCGTGGGAGCGATCCAGCCCTTCGCCAGGTTGAAGCCGACCTCGAGGTTGGCTGTCAGCGCGGTGGTCAGGCCCCGCAGCTCGCGGGTGCTCCAGCTGGCGAACGCCCGGTCCCATTCCGGACGTTTGCCCAGCAGCCGGCCCGACAGCGCCAGCGCGGCGGCCGCCCCATTGGTCATGCCCCATTTGTTGAAACCCGTTGCCACGTAGATGGTGTTGCTGTCGGGCAGGATCGGCCCGACATAGGGCAACTTGTCGACGGGGGTGTAGTCCTGCGCCGACCACAGATGCGTACGGGACGCGCCCGGGAAGTGCCGGACCGTCCACGCCTCGAGTTCGGCCAGCGCGTCGCCGGGGTGCTTGGCGCGGCCGACGGTGTGCCCGGCCCCGCCGACCAGCAGCCGCTCGGAGCCGTTGACCGGGGCGTAGCGCAGCGACCGCGTCGGCGAATCGGTGGAGATCATCATCGGGCGGGTGATCTCGCCGGGCACATCGAACGCCATGCAGTAGGACCGGCTGGGCTTGAGCCGGGCGAAGTATCCGCCGCGATCCAGGATCGGGATCCCCGTGGCCAGCACCAGTTGGGTAGCCTGCAGCTCGGCGTGCACCCGGGGACCGGCCACCCGCAGCCGCAGGCCGTCCCGCCCGCCGGAAACCCGTTGCACCCGGGCGTGTTCCACCAGCTGGCCGCCGCTGGCGAGCAGCTCGGCGCGCAGCGCGTCCAGGAACGGCATCGGGTCGAACTGCGCCTGCTCGGCCAGCCGGGCCCCGCCATGGAATGCGAACGGCACGTCGGCCCGCGACTCCCAGGTCACCGGAAGATCCACCGCGCGGCAGGCCTCGTACTCGGCGCGCGCCGCCGCCACCCCGCGCTCGGACTGGGCGAAACTGTAGGCGTCCTCCCGCTGCACCGCGACACCGGTCGAGGCGCAGAACGACAGCAGCCAGTCCTGCCCGGCGCGGTTGCCGTCGAGATAGGCCGCGGCCACCCGCTTGCCCTGCTTCGCCGAGATCGCCGACAGCTGGGTGCCCTGGAGCAGGCTGATCTTGGCGGTGGTGTTGCCGGTCGCGCAGGCGCCGACGGTCCGAGCCTCCAGCACCAGCACCTCGCGGCCTGCCCGCGCCAGCAGTACCGCGGTCATCAGCCCGGTGATGCCGGCGCCGGCCACCACCACGTCGGCGAACCCGGGGAGGTCCTCGGCGGTGCCCGACGCCGGTGATGTCGCGATCCGGTCAGCAAGCCACAACGACGTCATGGCGATCAGTTACCCGGTACTGCGTCGGTGAAACGTGTCGGCTTCCCGGGTTTCGGCGGCACCGCGGTGGGTATGCGATCGAATCGAACTCGACTCGGGAGGGAAAGTCATGGACGCATTGGCCTTTCTTCGTGCCGACCACGAAAGCGTGCTGGGCATGTTGGAAGTACTTGACGGCGCGCCGCAGGGCGACGGGGCCCACCAGAGCGGCTTGGCGACCATGGTCACCAATCTCGTGATCGCCGAGTCCCAGCACGAGGCCGTCGAAGAACAACTGTTCTGGCCGGCGGTTCGAGCGGCGCTCGACGACGGTGATGACATAGCCGATGTCGCCATCGCCCAGGAGGAAGCCGGCAAGGCGCTGTTGCAGCAGCTCGAGGACACCCGCCCCGGCGAGCCCGAATATCACCGCGCGCTGGCCGAATTCGTCACGGCGGCCCGAGAGCACATCAGCTACGAGGAGAACGTGGTGTGGCCGCGGTTCAAAACGGCGGTCAGCGCCCAAGACCTCGAGCAGTTGGGCGACAAGCTCCGCACCGCCAAGAAGATCGCGCCGACCCGGCCGCACCCCAACGCCCCGTCGGGCGGGCTGGCGCAGAACACCATGGGCGTGGTCGCTGCCGCCGTCGACCATCTGCGTGACCGGCTGACCGGCCGGGCCGCGGACAACCCGCCCGACGCGCCCAAGAGTTGACCGGCAGCTCCAGCCGCCGAGCAGCCGCGAGCACCTAATCTGGCGGCTCGTCGGGTGAACCGCGCTTGGGAGTCTCGCGGGCCCGGTTTTCCGAGTCGTGTTCCTTGGCGGCCTTCTCGTCGAGCCGGTCGACGGTATCTTCCAAGGACTCCGGAGGGTCCGGCCGTTCTTCACCGCGTTCGGTCATCGGCGGGGCTTTCCACTTACCCTGTGGCGCTGTCCACTTACCCTGTGGCGCTGTGCTGTTCGTGCGCGAACGGCTTCTCGGAGTGCACCGCGGGGCTACCGTCGGGGTTCTCCGCCGGCCCGCGGTTGTGTCGCAGGGAACTGCCGAGCCAGTCGCGGGTCGGCTTCTGGACGTACTCCCAGTGCATGCCCTCCGGCCACGGGCCCTGGCCCTCGTTCCAGGGGCCGCGGCTGGTCTCGGCGTCGGACATGTTGAACGCCACGTTCTGGAAGCGCTCGTCGCCGGGAGCCTGGCCGGGCGGGAAGTTCACCGGCAGCTCGTTGAGGGCCGCGGTGAACTGCTGGAAGTGGGTGACCTCTCGGGTCATCAGGAAGGTCAGGGTGTCCTGCACACCGGGGTCGTCGGTGAACTGCTTGAGATATTCGTAGACGATCTTGGCCCGTGACTCGGCGCCCAGATTGCTGCGCAGATCAACCGACGGTTCGCCGTTGGCGTTGATGTAGGCGCCGGTGAACGGTGTTCCGGCGGCATTGCTGGGATGCGGGCCACCACCGCTCTCCACGAAGTGCAGCGGGTTGAGCGCCACCTGGTGGATGATCTGGTCCCGGCCGTCGCGGCTGGCCACCGCCGGCATCCAGTCGCAGCGCTCGTTGGCGTTCTTCAGGTCGTCGTTGAGGCCGTCGAGCAGCATGGTGATCAGCGAGCCGACCATCTCCAGGTGGCTGAACTCCTCGGTGGCGATGTCCATGAACAGGTCGTACATCTTCGGGTTCTTGCGACGCAGGATGAACGCCTGGGTGAAGTACTGCATCGCCGCCTTGAGTTCGCCGTTCTCCCCGCCGAACTGCTCCTGCAGCAGGTTGGCGAAACGCGGATCGGGCCGCTCGACCCGGACCTCGAACTGCATCTCCTTGTTGTGAACGAACATGGTGGCTCCCTTAAGACAACGCTGGATTTGTTTCCCGCGGGCTACCCGCAGGCATCGGCCTCAAACCTTCGCCGGCAGGGGCTGTCGGAAACTGTTTGCGCTGTGGTGCGTGCGGGTAGCCCGGCGGTGTTCTTCACGACACGACGGAGGCGACCCGATGCGGGCGGTCACATGGCAGGGCAAGCGCAAAGTCCAAGTCGACACCGTGCCCGACCCGGTGATCGAGAAGCCGACCGACGCCGTCATCGAGGTGACGACTACCAACATCTGCGGATCGGATCTGCACCTCTATGAGGTGCTCGGCGCGTTCATGGACCCCGGCGACATCCTCGGCCACGAACCGATCGGGGTCGTCGCCGAGGTCGGTCGCGGGGTCAGCAACCTCAAGCCGGGCGACCGGGTGGTCATCCCGTTCCAGATCGCGTGCGGGCACTGTGGCATGTGCCGGCAGGGTCTGCCGACCCAGTGCGACACCACGCGGGTGCGCGAGCAGGATACCGGCGCCGCGCTGTTCGGCTACTCCAAGCTCTACGGCCAGGTTCCGGGCGCCCAGGCGCAGTACCTGCGGGTGCCGCAGGCGCACTACACCCACATCAAAGTGCCTGAGGGCCCGCCGGATTCGCGGTTCGTGTATTTGTCCGACGTGCTGCCGACCGCGCTGCAGGCGGTGGACTACGCCGCAATACCCGACGGCGGGACGGTGACGGTGCTGGGGCTCGGCCCGATCGGTGACATGGCGGCCCGGATCGCCACCCACCAGAGCGCCCGGGTGATCGGGGTGGATCTGGTGCCCGAGCGGCTGGGCCGGCTGGCCCGGCGGGGAATCGAAACCGTCGACCTGCGTGAGGCATCCGATCTCGGCGAGCTGATCCGTGACCGCACGGACGGGCGCGGAACCGACGCGGTGATCGACGCCGTGGGCATGGAGGCGCACGGCTCCGGCGGCGCCAAGGCGGTGCAGCAGCTCAGCTCGCTGTTACCGGATGCCGTCGCCGGACCGTTGATCAGCAAGGCCGGCCTTGACCGGCTCGCCGCGTTGTACGCCGCGATCGACATCGTGCGCCGTGGCGGCACCATATCGATCGTCGGCGTCTACGGCGGCAAACTGGACCCGCTGCCGATGTTCACCTTGTTCGACAAGCAGATTCAGCTGCGGATGGGCCAGGCCAACGTCAAACCCCGGGTCGAGCGGCTGATGCCGCTGCTCACCGACGACGACCCCCTGGGCGTCGACACCTTCGCCACCCACGAGCTGCCGCTGGAGCAGGCGCCGCACGCTTATCAGATATTTCAGGAGAAGCGCGACGGCGCGGTGAAGATCCTGCTCAAGCCGTGACGTCACCGGCCAACAGGTGCGCGGCCTCGAATAGCAGCGCGTGGGTGAACGCCTGCGGCAGATTGCCGCGCAATTGGCGCTGGCCGACGTCGTACTCCTCGGTGAGCAGGCCGGGCGGGCCGCACGCGGTGCGGCCCCGCTCGAACCACTGCAACGCCGCAAGTTCGTTGCCCTGCTGGTGATCTGCCATGGCCATCGCAAAGTTGCACAACAGGAACGCTCCTTCGGCTTCGCCGAGCTCGCGCTGGTCGGGCCGGTATCGGTAGACGAAGCCGTCCCGGGTCAGCTCATGGCGCACCGCGGCCAGGGTAGCCACCGTGCGGGGATCATCGGCGGGGACGGCTCCGCGCAGGCTCGGCAGCAGCAGGGCCGCGTCGATCCCCGGGTCATCGGATGCGCGTTGCCATCGGCCGTCGCGGTGCAGGCAGTCGGTGCTGGTATCGGCGACCAGCTTGTCGGCCAGCTGGTGCCAGCGTGCGCCTTCAGCCAGTGACGCCACGCCGGCGACACGGCGCAGTCCGGCCGCGCACATCAGCCGCGAATGCGCCCAGCGCCGGTTGTCGAGTTCCCACACGCCGGCGTCGGCGTCACCGCAACGCTTTTCGATCGCGTCCACCAGGGTGTGCACCGCACCCCAATGGGTGCTGTCCAGCCGGTCCAGTCTCGCTGCGGCGGCCAGCAGCAGCAGCGCCTCCCCGAAGTTGTCGAGCTGGAACTGCCCGCGCACCCAGTTCCCGGTTTTGACCGCGGCACCCGGGTAACCCGGCAGCGGCAGATCCTCTTCCGGCGGCGGTGCGCTGGCGTCGACACAGTAGGCCGGTCGCAGGTCGGGTCCGTCGTCCAGCACCCGCTCGGTGACGAACCGGACGGCGTCATCCAACAGCGGGTGCGGCCCGGCGGCGGCGATCGCCTGCCCGGTGTAGCACTGGTCGCGGATCCAGCAGTAGCGATAGTCGAAATTGCGGCCGGCCTTGGCCCGCTCCGGCAACGACATTGTCGCCGCGGCCACCATCCCGCCGCCGGTGCTGGTCAGCCCGCGCAACACCGCATACGCGAGCTGGGCGTCGACATCGGCCAGGGTGCCGGTGAGTTCGGGAACCGCTTCCTTCCATGCGGTTTCGGTGGCCCGCCAGGCCTGTGCGGCGTCGACCGGCTGATCGGGCAGTTCTCGATCGGATAGCTCGAGCACCAGGTCGTGGTCGCGGCCCGGTTCCACGTCGAGCACCAGGTGCAGCGCCCCGTCGCCGGGCCGGCTGGCCTGGCCGGCACCGGTCCACCGGAACCGGTGCGGTCCCGAGCGGCCGGTCCACACGTCGTCCCGGCAGGACAACCCCGACATGGCGGCGGCGCCGAAGTCGGCCCGCACCTGCAGGGCCACCTGCATCCGCACCGGCCGATCGAGTGCCCGGATGCGGCGCAGCACCACCGCGGTGTGCGGGTCGCCGGGGAACGCCAGCGCCTCCCGGCACTCGACGATTCCGTCGATGGTCACCCAGCGGGAACGCCAGATCAGCGACCGCTCTTCGTATTGGCCGCCCCACACATAGCGCAGCTCCGGAGTGACGGCGTACACGCCGGCGCCGCCGAGCAGCGAACTGAACACCGCCGGACTGTCCCACCGCGGCAGGCACATCCAGCAGAAGTCGCCGCGCGGGCCGACCACGATCCCGCGCTCGCCGTCGGCGATCAGCGCGTACTGCCGCAAGACCTGCGGGGGAAACCGTTCCAGCAGCGCCGGGCCGGTGGTCATGTGCGCGGATCCGGGCCGGGCGGCGCGAGACGTTCCACGGCGAAATCCGCCGCCTGGGCGGTCATGCCGTTGGCGGCGTACGCCCAGTGGGCGGCGCCGTCGTCACCCGCTGAGCAGATCGGGTCGCCGGGAGCACACAAATCGATCGTCTTGGCGGCAAATCCCGGACCGATCACCAGGGGCGGCGCACCGAGGGAATTCAGGAACGCCGCCGAGGGCCTGCCCAGCAACGCCACGGCGGCGACGTGGCCGGCCGCCTCGGGCGTCAGCGGCGGGGGGAACCCGTCGGCGGCAGGTGCCGGTTCGGTGAGGTAGCCCATCAGCGCCGCGCCCCGCGAGTACCCGCCGAGCACCACCGCGGTCTGTGGGCAACCCGCCGCCATATCGGTGATGTGGCCGGCTGCATCGGCCACCCCGGCGACCGTCGGGCCGAATTCGGGCACGGCCGGGAAATTGACCGGGTAGACCCCCACCGGCCGGCCGCCGACCCGCCACCGCAGGGCGTCGATGAACTGCTGCCCCATCGATCCCACGCCGGGCGGTTCGGCGGTCCCGCGGGCGAACACCACCTCGACATCCGGGCAATCCAAGGCGGCCGCGTCCCCGGCAGGCCAGCACAGCAGCGTGCCCCCCGCCAGGCCGGTCGCGGCGAGTATCCGAGTAATCACAGCATTTCGTCCGATACCCACAACCGCTGGTGGGCAAACCGTGGTTTAGCTCGTGCGAAAACGGCAAGCCTAGGTCGGTACCGTCACCGACGGAACATGAGTCGAAGGGGAGAAATCAATGATCACAACGTCTTTGACCAGGCTGGCCGCCGCTGCCGGTGGCGCGGCGCTGGCGCTGTCGGCGGTGGGGGTCGCGGCTGCGGATCCGGCGCAGGATCCGGCGGTCAGTACCACGTGCAGCTACTCACAGGTGGTGGCGGCGATGAACGCGCAATCGCCGGAAGCCGCAGCGCAATTCAACGCGACACCGATGGCGCAGTCGTTCCTGCAGAGCTTCCTGGCCTCGCCGCCTCCGCAGCGTGAGCAGATGCTGCAACAGGCCCAAGGCGTGCCTGAAGCGGCGCAGTTCGTCAACCTGGTCGGCCCCATCGCCAAGACCTGTGACAACTTCTGAGTGATGACTCAATCGACCGAGTCCGGCAACACCATCGCGGATGCGGCCAAGCGGGAGGCCGACGCGTACCGCGGCGACAACCCACGGCCGTTGGGGGGATACGCGGTGGTGTTGCTGGTCTACGGCGGGTTGGTCGCGGCGGTAACCGTGGCCGCCGCGGCCACCGGCCGCCGTCTGCCGCAGCGCTGGGCGGCCGGCGACCTGCTGACGGTGACCGTGGGCGCCCACAAACTGTCCCGGACGCTCACCAAGGACGCGGTGACCAGCCCGCTGCGGGCGCCGTTCGCCCACTATGCCGGCGCCGGCGGCCCCGCCGAGGTGATGGAGGAGACCCGCCACTCCAGCCAGCTGCGCCACAGTCTGGGGGAGCTGTTGACGTGCCCGTTCTGCACGGACATGTGGGCGGTCACCGCGTTTGCCGCCGGCCTGGTGTTCGCTCCCCGGCTGACCCGGCTGGTCGCCGGCACCTTCACCGCGCTGGCCGGCGCCGACTTCCTGCAGCTGGCTTACGCGAAAGCCCAGCAGCTCACCCAGCAGTAAGGCAAGCGGAGGCCCCGGAGATGCCGATGATGTCGACCACCACCGCGGCCGACCGGCGGCTGACCACAGCGCTGGAGCGGGCCGTCATCCTGGACACTCCCGCGAAGACGATCGCCGCCCGGGTGCGCAGCCTGACCGGGCAGGGCCCGTTCAAGGACGTCATCAGCGGCACCGGCCTGGGGCACCCGGCACACCCCCCGCTGACCGATCTGGTCATCGGTTCGTTCCTGGCGGCCCTGCTCCTGGATCTGCTGGCGCCGCGGACCGGTGCCGCGGCGGCCAACCGGCTGACCACGGTGGGTATCGCCGCCTTCGTTCCGACCGCGCTGACCGGTATCAGCGACTGGGCAGACACCGAACTGTCCGACGAGGCGTCCCGCCGGGTCGGTCTGGTGCACGCCGCCGCCAACTCCGGCGCGCTGCTGATGTACTGCGCATCCTTGGTCAATCGGATGCGCGGCCGACGGCTGCGCGCGGCACTGCTCGGCCTCGGTGGCGCCGCGTCACTGAGTCTGGGCGGCTATCTCGGCGGCCATCTGGCCTACTCGCGTGGCGTCGGGGTCAATCAGACCGTGTTCGATCCGGGGCCGGATGACTGGACACCGGTGCTCGACAGCGCCGAATTGACCGACGGGCAACTGCATTCGGCAGATGCCGACGGGACGCCGGTGCTGCTGGTCCGGCTCGACGGACTCGTCTTCGCGATCCATGACCGGTGCGGGCACCGTGGTTGCCTGCTGAGCGAGGGGAAACTCGACGGCACCGTGGTGACCTGCTCGTGCCACGGCTCACGCTTCGACATCCGCGACGGGGCGCTGCTGCGCGGGCCCGCCACCGGTGCCCAGCCGGCTCTGCAATGCCGCGACGCCGGCGCTCGGATCGAAGTGCGCAGGCGCCGACGCTGAAGTGTGGACCGGGCCGGCCCGGACGGTAGACCGACCCGGTAGTCGAGGACGCGCAGCATCGAGATGCTGGCGTGAGGAAAGCCGGTGACAGCGGCCGACCCGAAGTCCGCCACGCTGCCCTGCCATCTCATTCGGCCCGGATACCCCCGGTGGCGGCGGGCTACACCGGGCATTCGGCTCCGTTTGTGCGGGTGGGCCATCGGGTATGGGAGGAGGTGTCCGTAGTACGGAACAGGTCACGAAAAGGAGAGGTCGATGTCCGGATCGCAAGAGGGCCGCCGGGTCGCGTTTCTGGTGGCGCCCGAAGGCGTTGAGGAGGTCGAGTTGACCGAGCCGTGGCGCGCGGTTGCCAAGGCCGGCGCATGCCCGGTGTTGGTGTCGACGACCGCCGGGCCGGTTCAGGCGTTCAACCACCTCGACCGTGGCGACGAATTCGACGTGGACCGTGTGGTCGACGACGTCTCCGCCGATGACTTCGACGCGCTGGTGCTGCCGGGCGGGGTGGCCAACCCGGACCAGTTGCGCACCAACGAACGCGCGGTCGCGTTCGTGCGGGAATTCTTCGACGCCGGCAAACCGGTCGCCGTGATCTGCCATGGCCCCTGGACCCTGGTGGAGGCCGGAGTCCTTGCCGGGCGGCGGATCACGTCCTGGCCGAGCCTGCGCACCGACATCATCAACGCGGGCGCCGAGTGGGTCGACGAGCAGTTGGTGCGCTGTGACTGCGGACCGTCGATCCTGCTGTCGAGCCGCAAGCCCGACGACCTGCCCGCCTTCTGCGATGCGTTGGTGCACGAGCTCCGGGCGCGGGAGGCGGCGCTGTGACCGGAGAGCCGATGCCGGTACCGGTCCAGTCCGACAACCGCCGCGCCCGGTTCTGGGCCAACTGGGTGGCTGCGGTGTTGACCGCCGCCGGGGCTGCGCTGGTCATGGTGTTCGCGACGGGAGCGGTGATGAGCACCGCCGCGTGCAGCACCGCCGAGTGTCCCGACCTCGGGCCCAGCGGCGTCGTCTTCGGCGTGCTCTATTACGGTGCGCCCGTCATCGCCGCACTGACCATCCTGGTCTCGTTCGTGACGGCGGGGCGGCGACGCGGTTTCCTTGTCCCGCTGGCTGGTTGGGTGTTGCTGGCCCTCGACCTGCTGGCTCTGGTCATCGCCTTCCGGCGCTAGTGTCATGACATCAGGACTTGCGGCGCAAGCTCTTTGAGCATGGTGTTGGCCCAGTCCATCTGCCGCACCGTCTCGGGGTGGCACTGCGCTGCCATCTCGAGCAGCCCGCTGTCCCGGGCGGCCTGGGCGCCCTGAGCCACGAGTTCCCAGTCGACCGAGACCGCGGCGGCGTGCAGATACAGGCTGCGCAGATCAGCCAGCAACAGAACACCCGGTTCGGGCCGCCGGCCGAGCACCACGCTGGTCATCTCCCGCAACGACGACAACACCCTCCCGGGCCGTGGGGACGATTCGGCCAGCCGCAACCCGTGACTGTGCCCGGCTTGCGCAAGCCGGCGGACGTGGTCGTCCGACCAGCCGGCGAGATCGGCGCACAGGTGGAAGACGTCGTGATCAGCCTTGTGCCGCTCGCCGACTCGGCGGAACCGCCGGGCCAGCGACATCTCCGAGCGGTGCAGCTCCCGTAGCGCCAGGTCGAGCTTCACCAGCCGCTCCCGTCCGCCTCGACACCCTTGCTGATGCGTACCACCGACGTCTTGAACAGTGGCTGTTTGGACACCGGGTCCCAGTCGGTGATCGTGAGTTCATTGGCCGCCCGGTGATGACCATCGCCGTCGGTGTCCCAGTAGCCGTAGTGAAACGGCATGAATGCGACGCCGTCGCGGATGCCGCCCACCCGCGCACGGGCCTGCACACAACCGCGTGCCGAACGGATGATGGCCGGATCGCCGTCGCGGATCCCGCGGCGTTCGGCATCGGCGGCCGCGAGCTGAACCCACACCTCGGGTGCGGCGTCGTTGAGTTGCGGCGCGCGACCGGTTTTGGTGCGGGTGTGGAAGTGGTAGACCGTACGGCCGGTCGTCAGCCACAACTCGTCGTCGGCGGGCCGCTCATGCGGCGGGGTGTAGCCGGCGGCCCGCAGCACCGCCTTGCCGTCCGGGTTGGCTGCCCGGTATTGGGTCGGTTCGATCGCCCCGCCGGTGATCAGATCCTTGCCGTAGGTTTCGCAGTAGTCGGGTTTGCTCCAGAATTCGCCGTCGGTGTAGAGACGCTCGGTGCCGTCGGGATGCTCAGCGTTACAAGGCCATTGGATTCCGCTGCCGCCGCGCAGCTTCGCATAGCTCAACCCGGTGTAATCGCAGGGGCGGCCGGCGCTGCAGCGCTGCCAGGCCGCAAACGCCGACTCGGGATCCTTCCAGGAGATCAGCGGGGCGCCGTCGAGATCACGAAAATCCATCCGCTCGGCGTAATCGCAGAAAATATCGAGGTCGGGTCGGGCCTGCCCGGGCGGATCGACGGCCTTCTCCGAGAGGTGCACCGTGCGATCGGCATTGGTGAACGTCCCGGTCTTCTCGCCCCACGCCGCGGCCGGCAACACCACGTCGGCGAGCTCGGCTGTCTCGGTGCGGAAGATGTCCTGCACGACCAGAAATAGCCGGGTCTGGCCGAGGATGCGCCGGATCCGGTGCAACTCCGGAAGCGACACCGCCGGGTTGGTGGCGCTGACCCAGAGCATCCGCAGACTGCCCTGCTCGGCGAAGCGCAGCATCTGCATGGCATGCGTCGGTTCCGAGTAGTGCGGAATCTTGGCCTCCTCGACGTTCCACAGCCGGGCCAGCTCGGCGACGTGGGCATCGTTTTCCCAGTTGCGGAATCCCGGCAAGTCCCCGTTGGCGCCGCATTCCCGGGTGTTCTGCGCGGTCGGCTGCCCGTTCATCTGCAGAATGCCGGCGCCGGGCCGGCCCAGCATGCCGCGAATGAGGTTGAGGTTGTTGACCTGGACCGCGGCCGCGGTCGCCTGGTGAGATTGGTAGAAGCCCTGCAATACGGTGGACAGTAGGCGCTGGGCATGACCGAGGATCTCCGCCGCGCGTCGCAGATCCTGCACCGGGACATCGCAAATCGTGGCCACCCGCTCCGGCGGATACTGCGCGACACAGGCCGCCAGCTGCTCGTATCCGACGGTGTGGGCGGCGATATAGTCGCGGTTGGTCCAGTCGTGCGCGATCATCTCGTGCAGCAGGCCGTTCATCAACGCCAGGTTGGTCCCGGGAACCGGTGCCAGGTGCACCGTCGCGGCTTTGGCGACCGGGGTCTGGCGTGGGTCCACGCAGACGATCTGTGGCGGGTCGGCGCCGGCCAGCCGATCCAGCATCCGCGACCACAGCACGGTTTGGGTCTCGGCCACGTTGTGCCCGTACAGCGCGATGACGTCGGCGTGGTCGACGTCGGTGTAGGAGCCGGGTTGGCCGTCACAACCGAAGGTCTCCTTCAGCGCCCACTCGGCGGTGGCGGTACACAGCCGGGTATTGCCGTCGACGTGGTTGGTGCCCAGTCCGCCGCGCGCGATCACCCCGAGGGTGTAGTACTCCTCCAGCATCAGCTGGCCACTGGTGTAGAAGCCGATCGCGCTCGGGCCGATGTCGCGAAGCAGGGCCTGGGTCGTCGCCACGATCCGATTCATCGCGGTGTCCCAGTCGGATTCGACCAGCCGGCCGCGCTCGCGCACCAGCGGTACCGTCAGCCGATCGGGGGAGTTGTTGGCCTGCCAGCCGTAGAGGTCTTTGGGGTCCACCCGGCCGTGGTTGACCCGGTCGACGCGCCGGCCCCGTACTCCGACGATCCGGCCGTCGTGGGTGGCGATGTCGATGCCGTCGCCGTTGGAGTGCAGCACCGCCGCGGACTGGGCCCAGTCCACCTCGTCGGCGTCCAGACCGTCGGCGAGCTCGGTGTCGACCCGGTCGGGCCATGGCTGGCCGGCGGCGTACGGGGTGCGCGCGCCCCAGGGCTCGGCGATCCGGTCGGTCATGACCGCCGGTTACCCGCTGGTTGCCCTGGGTATGCCTAGCCGATATGGCGGATATGGATCACAGTCGAGCACCTGTTCTGGAGGCCCTGGCGGATTACCACCGCAAGGACCGCTACGGCTTCAGCCCGCCGGGGCACCGCCAGGGCCGTGGCGCCGACGAGGCGGTGCGCGAGGTGCTGGGTGC
This sequence comes from Mycolicibacter sinensis, assembly GCF_001667945.1. Classification (GTDB taxonomy): domain Bacteria; phylum Actinomycetota; class Actinomycetes; order Mycobacteriales; family Mycobacteriaceae; genus Mycobacterium; species Mycobacterium sinense_B. The sequence goes on from NZ_LZJK01000130.1 coordinate 80,079, forward strand.
CGACCTGTTCCGCGCCGACGTCCTCGCGCGCGGCGGGCTGGACGACTGGGAGGCGCGCGGGGCGGCCCTGACCGACGCCGAGCAGCTGATGGCCGATGCGGTGGGGGCCGAGACGGCGTTCTTCTCCACGTGCGGCAGTTCGCTTTCCGTTCGGGCGGCGATGATGGCGGTGGCCGGCGGCAGCGGCGGTGGGCTGCTGCTGCCCCGCGACAGCCACAAGTCGATCGTGGGCGGGCTGATCTTCTCCGGTATCCAGCCGCGCTGGATCACCCCGCGCTGGGACGCCGCGCGGCATTTCAGCCATCCGCCGTCACCCGAACGGGTCGCCGGTGCCTGGGAAGAGCATCCCGATGCCGCCGGCGCCCTGATCGTCAGCCCGTCGCCGTACGGCACCTGCGCGGACGTGGCCGCCATCGCGAAGATCTGCCACGAGCGCGGTAAGCCGCTGATCGTCGACGAGGCCTGGGGTGCGCACCTGCCCTTCCACGAGGATCTGCCCACCTGGGCGATGGATGCCGGCGCCGATGTCTGCGTGGTCAGCGTGCACAAGATGGGAGCCGGATTCGAGCAGGGCTCGGTGTATCACATCCAGGGCGATCTCGTCGACCGGGAGCGGCTTACCGCGTGCGCCGACCTGCTGATGACCACCAGTCCCAGCGTGCCGATCTACGCGGCGCTGGACGGCTGGCGCCGCCAGATGGTGCAACATGGACACGAAATGCTGGATGCTGCACTGAAATTGGCGCACGATGTGCGCGGTCGCATCGACGACCTGCCCGACGTCGACGTGCTCGACGATGTGTTGCTGGGCGAGGAGGCCTCCCACGACTTGGACCGGCTGCAGGTGCTGGTGGACGTCGCAGCGACCGGAACGTCGGGCTACCAAGCTCGGGACTGGCTGCGCGAACAGCGGTGCATCGATGTGGGTTTGGCGGATCATCGACGGATCCTGGCCACCATGTCGTTCGCCGACGATCACAGCACCGCCGACCGGCTGGTGGATGCGCTGAGTGGATGGCGCGCCGCCGCACGGTCTTTCGACCCGCCGACCCCGATCCGGCTACCCTCGCCCGAGGAGCTGCAACTGGAGACCGTGCAGCTGCCCCGGGACGCGTTCTTCGGTGACACCGAGATGGTCGCCGCATCCCAGGCCGCCGGACGTATTGCCGCCGAGCAGATCACGCCGTACCCGCCCGGATCGCAGATAATCGATGACGGCCGTGTTGAGGCGCTCGCCGGGCACTACGGCCGGCACCCCGGGCGGG
>NZ_LZJK01000131.1 GCF_001667945.1 Mycolicibacter sinensis
CCCCGACCACGAAGAAGGCCGCCAGCCCGCTGCCGGCCAGCAGGAAGGGATTGCGGCGGCGCGGGCGCTCGGTCTCATCGAACAGCCGGGAACTCGGCGCGTAGTCCTCGGCGACGGCGCTTTGGGTGCTGGCGGTGTCGGAGAACGCCACGTAGTCGTCGTCGGCGTCGTCGGGGACGGCGCTGTAGGCCAGGGCGTATTCGCCCATGGTGGCGTCGTAGTCGCCGCCGGCCTGGTAGGCGTAGCCCAGCGCGACCAGATTCGGATCGATCATGCCGGTGCCCGGGTCGCGCGCCCACGCCAACGCCGACGTCGACGAATCGAACAGCGGCGCGTGGGCGCTGGCCAGCGCCGCGCCCCGGGCCAGGGCCGTCTCCGGCTCTTCGGGCACGCTGACCGGAATGGCGCTGGCCGCGTCCAGGTCGGGCTTGACCAGCCCGACGTTGACACCGGATCCGACCACAAACAACCCGTCGGGCCGGGACTCGAGCCGGCCGGCCTGCGCGGCCAGCGCGGTCAGCTCGCCGAGGGCGGCGTCGTCGTCGGAGGGCAGTGCCACGCGGTGCACCTCGGTGATCGAGCCGTCCGTCGAGTCGACGACCGCCAGCGTGGCTCCCTGGGGCTCGATGAACATCAACGCGGTCCGCTGGTAGCCGATCGCCCCGCCCACCGTCTGCGCCAGCGCGGCCGCTGCCAGAAACGCCGACACCAGCATCACGTTCTCGACCCGGCGGTTGGCCAGCGCGTCGCGCAGCTGGCCGGCCTGCAGCTGATTAGTGACGGTCACGCCGGTGGAGGCCAGCCGATAGCCGCCCTCTTCGGCGCTCTCCTGAGTGCCCAGGATCGCCGAGACCACCTGGTCGGGGAACGCTGCGCCGCTGGAGTCCACCTCGAAGCCGTCCTCGTCGACGGTGACGCCACCGGCGTTCTCTCCTTCGACCAGGACCATCCGCACCGACGGCGGTGCCATCGACACGCCGAGGACGATGTCCATCGCACCTCCTCCCCTACGGACCTCGATTGATTAGCCCATCTTATCTCTTTGGGGGTAAATCCCCACTAGAAGTGCAGGCCAGGGATCGGCAGGGGGATCGGAATCCCGCCACCACCGCGGCCCTTGCCATGGCCACCGCCGTGTCCACCGCCTCGGCCGTGACCGCCTCCAGGACCCCAGTCGTCGTCTCCCCAGCCGCCGCGGCCCCAGCCACCCCGGGGCGGGCCGAGGATCGGCGGACCGCCGGGAAGACCGGGAATGTTCAGGTTCGGGATCATCGGCGGCGGCAGAGCCGGCGGGGGCGGCGGGGGCGGTGGTGCCGCCGGTGCAGGAGCGGCCGGCGCCGGAGCCGGTGCCCGCGGAACCGGCGCGGGGGCTTGCGGCGGCGCCGGGTGAGCTTCCGGCTGGGGCGCCGGGGCCGGCGCCGGTGGCGGAGCCGGCGGCGGAACGGCAGCCTTGGGCGGCCGCGGCTGATGGGTGACGACGTTGGCCCGTACGTCCGGCCCATGGTGATTGGCCGCGCGCATGCCCACCGCCAGCGCAACCGCCAGGGCCAGCACGCCGACCACGAACAGTGCCGCCACCCCACCGGTGACCAGCATCGGTTTGCGTTCCCGCTGCTGGACCCCGGTGCTGAAGTCCAGCAGGCGGGAGTCGACGAGTTCGGGACGGTCGACGACGTCCTGGATCCCCGAGGGCAGGTAGCCGCTGTCGGCGAAGTCCGGAACCGCGCTGTAGGCCAGCGGCTCGATATCGGAGGTCGCGTTGTAGTCCACCGACTCGGGCGCGACGTAGGCGTAGCCGGCTTGGACCAGCCCCGGGCCCAGTGCTCCGGTACCCGGGTCCTGCGCCCAGGCCATCGCCCGGGTAGAGGACGTGAACAGCGGGGCGTGCGCGCTGGCCAGCGCCGCCCCGCGGGCCAACGCCATGTCCGGTTCCTCGGGCGCGCTGACCGGCAATGTGCTGGCCTTGTCGAGTTCCGGCTTGATCGCCGCGACGTTGACCCCACCCGCGCCGACCACGAACAGCGCGTCGGGACGCGACTCCAACCGTGGGGCGCCGGCCACCATCTCGGTCAGCTCGCCGACGGCGCTGGCGTCATCGCGCGACAGCGGCTGCCGGTGAATCTCGCTGATCGAGCCGTCGTCGGAGTTGACCACCGCCAGGGTGGCGACATCCGGTTCGACGAACAGCAACGCCGTCCGCTCATAGCTGGTCGCACTGCCCACGGCCTGGGCCAGCGCCGCAGCCGCCAGGAACGCCGAGACCAGCATCACGTTCTCGACTTTGTGGCTGACCAGGGCATCCCGCAGCGCAGCGGCCTCGCCCGGATTGGTCCAGGTCACCCCGGTCGAGCTGAGCTGATAGCCGCCTTCGCGGGCACCTTCCCGGGTCCCCAGGATCGCCGAGACCACCCGTTCGGGGGCGCTTTGGGCGCCGGCTCCGACCTCGAAGTCGTCATGCTCCACCGTGACCCCGTTGGCGCTTTCGCCCTCCACCAACACCATGCGGACCGTCGAGGGCGCTACCGACACCCCGAGAACGATGTCCACCGAAACCTCCACCCGCTGCTGATCGGCCAATGTTGAGGGACATACCCCCGACAGGGCCAGCCGATACCGGCTTCATCGCAGCCGCATGGTGGCTGTCGCATCCGAAGGGCTAACCGGAGCTGATGAAGTTCTGGTACGAGCGGGACGGCGTCGGCCCGCGCTGGCCCTGATATTTCGACCCTACCCGCGTGCTGCCGTAAGGGTGCTCCGCCGGACTGGTCAGCCGCAGCAGACACAGCTGGCCGATCTTCATCCCCGGCCACAATGTGATCGGCAGGTTGGCCACGTTGGACAGCTCCAAGGTGATGTGTCCGGAGAACCCCGGGTCGATAAATCCCGCGGTGGAGTGGGTCAACAGGCCCAACCGGCCCAGGCTCGACTTGCCCTCCAACCGGCCGGCCAGATCCTCGGGCAAGGTGCAGCACTCCAGGGTGGAACCGAGCACGAATTCGCCGGGGTGCAGCACGAATGGCTCCCCGGGTTTGGGTTCGACCAGCGTGGTCAGCTCGTCCTGCTGCTGGGCGGGGTCGATGTGGGTGTAACGAGTGTTGTTGAACACCCGGAACATGGTGTCGAGGCGGACGTCCACGCTGGACGGCTGTACCAGGGCGTCATCGAAGGGGTCGATGCCCAGCCGGCCGGCGGCGATTTCGGCCCGCAGGTCGCGATCGGAGAGCAGCACCGCACGAGCGTATCCGCTGACCGCCGCGCGTGACCGGAGCCTGGGCGCCGACTGCGCGGTTTCATCCGCAACACGCCGCGTCCGGCGGATGAAGATGCACTCTCGCAGGCAGCGCGCGCCCAGATGCTAGCCTGCTAGCGCAGCAATGCCGATGTAGTTCAATGGCAGAACATCAGCTTCCCAAGCTGAGAACGCGGGTTCGATTCCCGTCATCGGCTCCACCTCTGACCAGCGCCGACACGATGCGCACCCGGCTGAATCAACCACTCAGGGTCACCCAAGGTCACAACTCAGACGGCAGTGCCGCGTGCGGTGACCGGCGCACCACGGAAACACGACGGCGCAGCGACCCGACCGGATCCGCCGCAGTGCAGAAGTCGAACGACCGCGGCAGCCAGAAGTTGAGCGTCGGCCCATGCGAGCCCCGCCAGGGCTCGATGATCATCAGCGCAGTAAGGAAGCTACCTGCCCTGTGGATTGCTCCGGTCAGACGCTGCAGAAGACGCGCTGGGACGCGAACCCGACGGTCCGCTGACCACAGGCCTGGCTCCGCTTGGCACGTTGGCAGACCGCTCCCGAGCCCTTGCAAACTCTCCGCGGACCCAACCTTGGTCGTTACTCACTGGCCTTCTCCCTTGGGTTCCATCCCATGCTCTGGGTTCCATCCCATCTGCACATTGAAACAGACACCACCCACAAGTTTTCGCCGTTGAAGCCAGATTGAGAGTGACATCTCGATAGCGTCCCGGGGAGTGGTGGACTTCGGATCTGGCGTGGTTCACGCGTTGCGATCAACGAGTCATGTTGAACGC
>NZ_LZJK01000132.1 GCF_001667945.1 Mycolicibacter sinensis
CGTTGACGATCGCGTACTCGTAGTTGACGATCGGGTAGGCGTCGGGGGCGGGGCCGTTGATCAGCGAGACGGCCTGGTTGTCGGGGGTCTGGTCGGCGAAGCCGGCCGCGGCGGCCTGGATGCTCTTGGCGTCGGGCTGCAGATAGTGGCCGGCCGCGTTGGCCAACTGGGCTTCGCCCAGACCCTTGTCGCGCGCCTGGTCGAGGAAACTGATGCCGATGTAGGCGACGCACCCAGGGGTTTCGGCGCAGCCGGTCACCATGCCGCCGTTGCCGTTCTCGCCCAGCGCCCCGGGCACCGCGGGGAAGTCCACGGTGGTGCCGAAACCGGGGGCTTTGCCCCAGCCGTCGGGGTCTTGTTTGGACAGGTACTGGGTGAACAAGAAGGTGTCGCCGGAGCCGTCGGAGCGGTGCAGTGGCACCACCGGGGTGTCGGGCAGGTTCAGCCCGGGGTTGAGCGCGGTGATCTGTGGGTCGTTCCAGGTTTTCACCGTGCCGGAGTACATGGCGGCCAGCACCTTGCCGTCGAGCTTGATCGCCTCGGTGACACCGGGAAGGTTGTAGTTGATCTGCTGGGCCGAGATGGCCAGCGCGA
>NZ_LZJK01000133.1 GCF_001667945.1 Mycolicibacter sinensis
CCGCCGTTGCCACCGGCCGCATCTTCGCCGCCGCCTCCGCCGTTGCCGACCGGCACCGCCGGCGCCAACGGCAATGGCGGCGACGGCGGCGCCGGAGGCAACGCCGCAGCCGGAGGTACCGGGGGCGACGGGGCCGCGGGCGACGCCAATTCACCCGACGGCGGCAACGGCGGTTCGGCCGGTGCCGCCGGAGCCGCCGGCGCAGGCGGCAGCGGCGGCGCGGCCGGTACCGGCGGTTCCGCCGGCACCGGTCAGGCCGGGAACACCGGCGCCGACGGCTCGGACCCGTCGCCCACCGCGACGCACGGCGGCAAGGGGGGTGACGGCTTCACCTCGACGACCCCCGGAGTGGCCGGCGGCGCGGGCGGCGCCGGCGGCAGCGGCGGAACGATCGGCGCCGGCGGGGCGGGCGGCAACGGCGGAGGCGGCGGCGAAGATGCGGCCGGTGGCAACGGCGGCGCCGGCGGAGCGGGCGGCACCGCGGCGGGCAACGGCGGCACCGGCGGTAACGGTGGTGCGGGGCAGGGCACCGGCAACGGCGGCGACGGTGGGGCGGGCGGCAATGCCGGCGCCGACGGCGACGGCGGCCGCGGCGGCGACGGCGGCGACGGCACCGGAATCGGGGGAAGCACCGGCGGCCGCGGCGGCGACGGCGGCGACGGCGGCACCGAGCGCGGCGACGGAGGCGAGGCCGGCAGCGGCGGCGCCAACGGTGGCAGCGGAGGCGATGGCGGCGATGCCATCGGCAGCGGCAACGGGGGCAACGGCGGCGACGGGACCGCGGGTGCGGCCGGTGCCAACGGTGCCACCGGTGTCCTACCCGGCGAGGACGGTGGCAACGGCATCGTTGGCCAGGCCGGCGGTACCGGCGGTGCCGGGGGTATCGGCTCGGGTACGGGCAATCACGGCGGCAAAGGCGGCGCCGGTGGCACCGGCGGCGCCGGCGGCAGCGGCGGTGACGGCGCACGCGGCGGGGCGGGCACCTTCGCCAACGGCGGCAACGGCAATGGCGGTGACGGCGGTGCCGGGGGCAACGGCGCGGCGGGCGGCGCCGGCGGTGTCGGGGGCGCGGGCGGTGCGGGCATCAACGGCGCAACCGCGGGCCTGCAGGGTGACGGTGGCACCGGCGGCGACGGGGGCGACGCGGGCGTGGCCGGCGACGGCGGCGACGGCGCCGACGGCAGCGCGGCAAACCCGAACGGCGGCAATGGCGGCAACGGCGGTGCGCTCGGCGAGGCCGGCACGGCCGGAACCGGGGGAGCGGGCTCCACGCCGGGCGGCGACGGCCAGGCCGGCGCCGGCCCGTCCGGCCCGCAGGGCAATGGCGGCGCCGGCGGCAACGGCTACGACGCCGCGACCGACCCGGCCGCAGCACCGGGCACCACCGGCGGCAACGGCGGAACGGGCGGCACCGGCACCGCGCTGGGCACCGGCGGCAACGGTGGCTCCGGAGGTGACGGGTCGACGGGCGCTCGCGGTGACGACGGTGCCACCGCGGGTGCCGACGGCATGACCGGCGGTGTGGGCGGCAACGGCGGCAACGCCGGCGCCGGCGGTAGCGGTGGCGCCGGCCAGGGCGCCGATGGTGTCGCCGGGCACGGCGGTGATGGTGGCCGCGGTGGTGATGGCGCTGATGGTGCTGCGGGTCTGGCGTCGACGGCGGCCGGGGTGACCGGTGGGCGTGGTGGCGATGGTGGGGCCGGCGGTGATGGGGGTGCCGGCGGTAAGGGGGGTTTGACCGCTGACGGTGGCGCCAGTGGCTTCGACGGTGCCCAGGGCGCCGGGGGTGACGGCGGCGACGGCGGTGTGGGCGGTCGCGGGTTCGACGGTGTTGTCGGTGGCACCGGTGCGGTCGGCGATGACGGTGTCGATGGCACGGCCACGACGGCGAGCACCGCTGGCGGCGGCGGTGGTACCGGGGCTACCGGTGGGGCCGGCAGCGATGGTGGTGCCGGCGGTAATGGCGGTGCCGGCGGGCATGGTTCGACCGAGGGCGTACAGGGTGCCGGTGGTGTTGGTGGTGCCGGGGGCGATGGCGGCGATGGCGGCACCGGTGGTGCTGGGGGCCGCGGTGGCAATGGGTATGACGCGGCATCGGATCCGGCTGCGGCACCGGGCACCAATGGTGGTGACGGTGCGGTCGGTGGCGCCGGGGGTAGTGGCGGGGCCGGCGGTGCGGCCGGCAAGGGTGGTGCCGGCGGTACCGGCCTCAACGGCCAAGCCGCCGACGGTGCCGACGGCACCGTGGGCAACCAGGGCGCCGGCGGCAACGGCGGCGTCGGCGGCAACGGGGGTGACGGCGCGACCGGCGGGATCGGCGAGACCGGCGCCGACGGTGGAGTGGGCTTGGCGGGCGACAGCGTGACCCTCGACGGTGGTACCGGCGAGGCCGGGCACGAGGGCGGCCAAGGCTTGCAGGGCGGCAGCGGCGGCAACGGCGGCCAGGGTGGTGCGGCAGGCACCGGGTCCACTGACGGAGTCGTGGGTGCCGGCGGTATCGGCGGCAACGGCGGTGCCGGCGGTCAGGGTGGCACCGGCGGCAACGGTGGCAACGGGGGCGCCGGCTACGACCAGACCGGCACCACCGGGCTATCCGGCGGCAACGGTGGCGTCGGCGGCGCCGGTGGCACCGGGGGGCAGGGCGGTGAGGGCGGCACCGCGGGTATCGGCGGGCTGAACGGGGCGGGCGCCGACCGGGCCGACTCGGGAACAGCCGGCGCCACCGGCTTGCAGGGTATCGGCGGCAACGGTGGCCAGGGCGGCGCCGGCGGCAACGGCGCGACGGGGACCACCGGCGCCAATGGCACCATCGGCGAAACCGGGACGACCGGAACCGCCGTGAACACCGCCGGCGGTACCGGGGGCACCGGCGGCGACGGCCTCGACGGCGGAACCGGCGGCAACGGTGGCACCGGCGGTCAAGGCGGTGCCGCGGGAACCGGCAGTACCAACGGCAGCGTCGGCGTCGGCGGAAAGGGCGGTGACGCCGGTGACGGCGGCCAGGGCGGCGACGGCGGTGTGGGCGGTACCGGCGGCACCGGCTACACCTCACCGACGGCGAGCGGCGCCGACGGCGGAGCCGGCGGCATGGGCGGTACGGGCGGCAACGCCGGCCACGGCGGTGCGGCCGGCACCGCCGGCGCGGGCGGCCTGAACGGGGCCGGCACCGACCCGGCGGCCTCCGGTGCCAGCGGCGACACCGGCGGCGACGGTCATGCCGGCGTCGGCGGCAACGGCGGACTCGGCGGCAACGGCGCCCAAGGAACCGCGGGCACCACCACCCAAGCCGGCGGCACCGGCGGTACCGGAGGAACCGGCGGCAACGGCGGTCAGGGCGGGCTGGAAACCGACGGCAGTCACGCCCAGCAGGGCGACGGCGGCGCCGGCGGTACCGGTGGCAAAGGCGGCACCGGCGTGGCCGGTTCGAACGGCCAAAACGCGTTGCTCAGCCCGATCGCGCCGGGCGCCGGTGGCCAGGGCGGTGCCGGCGGCACCGGCGGTAGCGGCGGGGACGGTTTCAATGCCGGCACTGGTGGCCAGGGTGGTACCGGCGGCACCGGTGGTACCGGCGGTCAAGGCGGAGATGCCTTGGTCGACGTCTTGGGTCTTGCCGGGGCGCCGCAAACCGGGGCCGCGGGCGGCACCGGCGGTGTCGGCGGTGTCGGCGGCGTCGCGGGAACTGCCAGCGGCGGAGCCGACGGCAGCAACGGCGCCGGTGGTGATGGCGGAATCGGTGGGGACGGCGGGAAGGGCGGAAGTGCTCTCGTCGGTCTGCTCGGGGTGGGCGCCCAGGGCGGTCACGGCGGCACCGGTGGCGTGGCCGGCGTAGGCGGTGGCAGCGGAGCCGAGCAGGGCGCCGCCGGCGTAGGCGGTGCAGGCGGTGCCGGTGGCGCCGGTGGTGATTCGGGAGTCGCCGTGGGCACCCAAGGCGCCGGTGGGGCCGGAGGCACGGGCGGAACCGGCGGCGCGGCGGCCAACCAGGCCGGCAGCGTTGCCGGCGAGGGTGGCCAGGGCGGTCACGGTGGCAACGGCCTCATCGGAGCCGTCGGCGGCGGCAAGGGCGGCGACGGCGGGACCGGTGGTGCGGCCGGCGGCGCAACCGGCAGCACCGGGGGTGCCGGCGGCACCGGCGGCACCGGTGGCAGCAACCTCGTCGGTGTCGCACCCGGCGGTGACGGCGGCTCCGGCGGCACCGGCGGCTCGGGCGCCGCGGCCGGAACCAACGGCGGTGACGGGGGTGACGGCGGCGCTGCCGGCGGGGGCCTGGTCAACGCGTTCTCCGGCAACGGCGGCCAAGGCGGTACCGGCGGAAACGGCGGCGTCGGCGGAACCGGCGGCACCGGGGGCGACGGTGGCCCGGCGGCGGGCGACCCCGGCCAGCCGGGCAGTGCACCGACCGGAACCACCGGCGGTGCCGGCGGGGAGGGCGCACCCGGCCACATCATCGTCGTCGGCGGTTAACGAGCCGACCCGACCTGATGAGCGCCGGCGGGCAACACCGCGGCCGGTAGGGTCACCGCCGGTAGGCTGAAATCCATGTTCTCCGTGCTGACCGGGGTTCCCGGCCTCGACGACCTGCGCGGCGTCGCCCGTCGCATCGACACCGCCCGACACCACGGCGTGCCCAACGGTGTCGTGCTCGAACTCGACCTGCAGTCATTACCCCACGAGACCGGCGGTTTCGACCCGCTGGCGCTGATCCGTTCCGGAAGCCAGCCACCGGTGCTGCGTGACGTGGTGGCCGCGATCCACCGCGCCGCCGAAGACCCGAGGGTCGCCGGACTTATTGCGCGGGTGCAGCTTTCGGCCGCGGCCGCCGGTCCGGTCCAGGAGCTGCGGGCCGCGATCGCCGAGTTCACCGCGGTGAAGCCATCGCTGGCCTGGGCCGAGACCTACCCCGGAACACTGTCCTACTACCTGGCGTCGGCGTTCGGCGAGGTGTGGATGCAACCGTCGGGGATGGTGGGACTGATCGGCTTCGCCACCAACGCGACGTTCCTGCGCAGCGCGCTGGGCAAGGCCGGCATCGAAGCGCAGTTCGTCGCCCGCGGCGAATACAAATCGGCGGCCAACCTATTCACCCAGGACTCCTACACCGACGCCCACCGGGAGGCCGACACCGCGCTGCTGGAAAGCCTGCACGCGCAGGTGCGCCAGGCCGTCGCCGCATCCCGGGACCTGGATCCCGGCGTCATCGACGAGCTGGCCGACCGGGCGCCGTTGCTGCGTGACGACGCGGTCGAGGCGGGCCTGATCGACCGGATCGGCTTCCGCGACGAGGCCTACGACCGGATCGCTGAACTTGCCGGCGGCCAAGGGGATTCGGCGTCCGGCGCCGACGATCCCGACGCCCCGCCCCGGCTGTACTTGACGCGTTATGCGAACGCGACCGCCGGGCGTCCGCTGGTCTCGGCACCGTCCCTGCCGCCCCTCCCGGGCCGCAAGAACAAGCCGGCGATCGCCGTGGTGACCGTGGCCGGGGCCATCGTCAGCGGCTCCGGCGGGCCGCAGCTGTCGCCGTTCGGCAACCGCAGCGTCGGCGGCGACACGATCTCCGCGGCCCTGCGCGAGGCCGCCGCCGACGATGACGTCGCCGCGATCGTGCTCCGGGTGGACAGTCCGGGCGGCTCGGTCACCGGGTCGGAGACCATCTGGCGGGCGGTGCAGCAGGCGCGCAAAGCCGGGAAACCGGTGGTGGCGTCGATGGGTGCGGTCGCCGCGTCCGGCGGCTACTACATCGCCACGGGCGCCGACGCGATCGTGGCCAACCCCGGCACCATCACCGGGTCGATCGGGGTGGTCACCGGCAAGCTGGTCGCCCGCGAGCTCAAGGACCGGTTGGGCGTGGGCACCGACGCGGTGCGCACCGGCGCCAACGCCGACGCCTGGTCGATCAACGCCCCGTTCACTGCTGAACAGCAGGGGCAGGTCGAGAGCGAAGCCGACCTGTTCTATGCCGACTTCGTTGAGCGGGTCGCGCAGGGCCGCAACTTGTCCACCGAGGCGGTCGACGCGGTGGCTCGCGGGCGGGTGTGGACCGGCGCCGACGCGGCCGAACGCGGTTTGGTCGACGAGCTGGGCGGGCTGCGCACGGCGGTGCGGCGCGCCAAGGTGCTGGCCGGACTCGACGCCGACGCGCAGGTCCGCACCGTGTCCTACCCCGGCTCGTCACTGTGGGAGTTCCTCCGGCCGCGCCAGTCGTCGCAGCCGGCGGCGGCGTTGCCCGATGCTGTCGGGGCCCTGCTGGTGCGGTCGATGACCGGGATCGTCGAGCAGGCGGGCCGATCGGTCAACGGCGCACAGGTGCTGTGGCTCGGCGAATCGCGCTGGTGAGGCGTAACAACGACGCAACACAACTCTTCCGCGGCAGTAAAAGCTCGGTAACGCGCCCTTAACGAGCGCCCCGCATGCTTACCAGCATGAAACGGTTACTGCTGCTGGCGGGCCTGAGCGCGATGATCGGCCTCGCCGCCCCCGCCCACGCCGCACCCACGGGTGTTGACGGGCAGTTCCTCGCCACCTTGTCGGGTGCCGGCCTGAGCCACACCGGCAATGACCAGGCCGCCGTCTCCGCCGGCCGCGCTGTGTGCCAACTGATGGACGCCGGGTTGTCCCCGATGGACACGGTCGTCGCGGTGCAGGCCACCAACCCCGGCTTCACCATCCAGAAGGCGGGGGAGTTCGCCGCGATCTCGACCGCGCATTACTGCCCGGAGCACATGTAGGCGGTCGCCGAATATCTCACCGCTGATCAGAAAAATTAGCGGATCTGCGGAGAAGCCTGAGGTTTCCCTGGGTTTCTGCTAGTGTCACGCGAGTTGGCCCGTCAACGTCGATGAGGTGCTCGTGACATCAATCAAGCAGTTTCTGTGTGGAACGGCCGTGGCCAGCATGGTTGCCGGCACCGCAGCGGCCGTCGGGACCCCCATGGGGCTTTCGCGCACCGCCGACTGGTGGCTTGCCGCCGAGCACGTGCTGTTGATCGGCGTGGACGGTACGAACCTGTCCAAGATCCTGGAGTATGCCTACAACGACGACAGCGGGTTCAAGCTGGCGATGGACCAGGGCATCACCGGAGCCGCGACCGAGGTCAACCACACCACGATCTCGGGGCCATCGTGGTCGACCATCCTCACCGGGGTCTGGGACGACAAGCACGGTGTGGTCAACAACCTGTTCCGGCCCGAGCCGTACGACAAGTGGCCGACGGTGTTCAACATGCTCGAGTACTACAAGCCGGAGATCAACACCTCGGTGATCGCCGACTGGGACTACATCAACGGCATCGCCGGCGCCGGCGGCCACCCGGTGGACAACAACGTCTTCGTCCCGTTCCAGGACAGCTGGGCTGCCACCGACGCGGCGGTCACCGCGCAGACCATCGCGCAGATCCTGGCCACCGCAGACAACCCCGATGACATCTCGAATTTTCTGTTCTCCTACCAGGTGCAAGTCGACGAGGCCGGGCACGGGTTCGGGGGCGGCTCGGCCGAGTACGCCCAAGCCGTGGTGAATGTCGGGGCCAACATCAAAGAGATCCTGGATGCGGTAGCCCAGGTCAAGGCGCTCACCGGTGACGACTGGTCGATCATCATCACCACCGATCATGGCCACCAGCAGTCGCTCGGCTTCGGTCACGGTTTCCAGTCGCCCAACGAGACAACACAGTTCGTCATCTTCGACCAGGCCGGCCACGACGCGACCGACGGCAGTCAGAACCTGAACTACTCGATTGCCGACATCACTCCGACGATCTTGGCGCTGTTCGGTGTCCCGATGCGGTCGGACTTCGACGGCAGCCCAATGCATCTCGATCCGAACATCGTGGACAGCACCGTCGTGCCCGACGACCTCAAGCAGGCGCTGCTGTCGGCGATCGCGATGTACGGCTACCCGAACATCGGCAACGACATCATGCTGGGCATCCGTACGATCGTCACCTCCATCCCCTACGGGCTCAACCTCGTCGTCACCGAAATCGACAAGTTCCTGCAGTCGATCGTCGACCAGGACATCTTCTTGATCAGCGGAGTGGCCGAATTCCTGCAGCAGGTCGTGCAGTTCACCGGTGGCCTGGTGGTCGACACCACCGACACGCTGGCCCGGGGGATCGCGTACCTGACCGGCTCCGGCGTCATCGCGCCGACCGACCCGCCGCTGCCGGGTGGCTCGGAGTTCACCGACCCCGGACTGCTGGGCGCGGACCACGATTTCGCCGCGCCCGAACTGTCCCTGCCGGACTTCGACGTGGCGTAGCAGCCGCGGCTAGGTGCGTATGGCCTCGATCGCAACCGAATTGCGCAGCCGCGCAACAACTTCGGCGTCGTCGGGAAAGCTGCGCCCATAATCGGCGAAGACCTCGGGCCGGGTGCGGCTGCTGACCTGCCAGCCCTGGTCGGACAGGTAGTCCCCGGCGGGCTTACGCTCCCCGGCGTAGACCAGGCTGGCGAAGTCGAGGTCGAGCCCGTGTTCGGCGAAGCGTTGGCTCACCGACTGATTTGAGTCGCTGAGCGTGGCAGCACCGTCGGGGTGGTACTCGGTGGCCAGCCTGCTGCCCGGTGCGCTCAGGGCGGTGATGTTGTCGAACAGCCGGTCCTGCGCTTCCGGGGGCAGATAGATGAGCAGCCCTTCGGCGCTCCACGCGGTGGGTTTGGTCTCGTCGAAACCGCTGCGGCGCAACGCGGCCGGCCAGTCATCGCGCAAGTCGATGGCGACCGCGCGACGCTGCGCGGTCGGCTGGGCGCCGAGATCGGCCAGCGTGCGGGATTTGAAGTCGATCACCTCCGGCTGGTCGATCTCGTAGACGACGCTGCCTTCCGGCCAGGCCAACCGGTAGGCCCGCGAATCCAGCCCGGACGCCAAGATGACGGCCTGCCGGACGCCGGCTGCGGCGGCAGCCAGGAAGAAGTCGTCGAAGAACCGGGTGCGCACCGCTATCACCTCGGTCATCGGCCGGGCGGTGGCGGCGGCGTCCTCGGCGACCGCTGGTTCCAACTCGCCGTCGAGCAGCCGGTTGAAGAAGTCGATCCCGACCGCGCGCACCAGTGGCTCGGCGAAGGGGTCGGTGATCAGCGCGTCGGGCTCCCGGCTGGCCAGCGCGCGGCCGACCGCGACCATGGTCGCGGTTGTGCCGACGCTCGACGCCAGATCCCAGCTGTCCCCGGAAAATCGGCCGCTGTGTGCCATCGCTTACCTCCTATCCCAGGGTCGCGCTGACATAGGTCAGCCCGCTGTAACCGTGAGCGTCGTCGAGTTGCGGCAGCCCGTGTTCGGCGAACAGCTCGTTGATGCTGCGGCCCTCGATGCGCCATCCCCGCTCGGCGAGGTAGGACGGGGCGTCGTTGCGATCGCCGAAGTAGACCAGCTCGGTCAGGTCGAGATCGAGGCCGTGGCTGCGCATCCGCTCAGCGGCCTCCCGCATCCGCTGGCGGGCGCTGTTTTCGTCGGCCGGGTCGAGCGGCGGTGTGCTTTCGATGGCGAACCTGCTGCCCGGTGCCGACAGCGCGGTGACGGTGTCCAGCAGCCGGTCTTGTGCGTCGGCCGGCAGGTAGGCCAGCAAGCCCTCCGCGCTCCAGGCGGTCGGCACCGAGGCGTCGAAACCCGCGGCCTGCAGCGCCGCCGGCCAATCGTCGCGCAGGTCGACGGCGACCGGCCGGCGATCGGCGGCGGGTTGGGCGCCCTGGGCGGTGAGCACCCGGGTCTTGAACTCGATCACGTCGGGTTGGTCGATCTCGAAGACGCGGGTGCCGGCCGGCCAGTCGAGCCGGTAGGCGCGGGCATCGAGGCCCGACGCCAGGATGACGGCCTGCCGGATGCCCGCCGCGGCCGCGTCGAGGAAGAACTCGTCGAAGAACCGGGTGCGCACCGCCATGTTGTCGGACATCCGGGAGAGCGTCATCGCCCCGTCCTGGGCCTGGTCGTCGCCGAAGTCGAAGTCGGCCGGGCTGAGCTCGCCGCTGGCCAGCTTGCTGAACAGCTCCACGCCCACCGCACGCACCAGGGGCTCGGCATAGGGGTCGTTGATCAGTGGCCGGTCGGTGCCGTTTCCGCGGCTTGCGACCGCGCGGCCCACCGCCACCATGGTCGCGGTAGCCCCTACGCTGGAGGCCAGGTCCCAGGTGTCGTTATCGGTGCGTGCCATCTTTTGACCTCTCCTTCATTACCGGTGATGCAGCGCCGGAAATTAATTAGCTGATTTAACGAGCTGTCGTCGACTGTACTCCCACCGGCTGACGGTTGGCTGACAGCGCGTCCCTGCGGCTGCCCGGCCCGCCGTGCGCAGCTGTTAGTCTCGTAGACTGCTGACGCGCCTGAAGACACGCGTGGCCGCTTTGTGACCGGTCGGCGCGTCGACGCGAAAGCGCAGGATTACCCCAGGACTAACCGGGCTGGAACGAACCAGTCCATCGGCACGCCGCGACCGAACCTCGGCTGCGCAGGAGGAGAAGAGTGTTCTCGGCTTTCATCTCATCACTGCGGACAGTCGACCTGAGGCGCAAGATCCTGTTCGCCCTGGGCATTATCGTGCTCTACCGGCTCGGCGCGGCCATCCCGTCGCCCGGTGTCGACTACCAGAACGTCCAGCAGTGCATCAAAGAGGTCAGTGGCGGCGACGCCGCGCAGGTCTACTCGCTGATCAACCTGTTCTCCGGCGGTGCGCTGCTGCAGTTGACGGTGTTCGCCATCGGGGTGATGCCCTACATCACCGCGAGCATCATCGTGCAGCTGTTGACCGTGGTCATCCCGCGCTTCGAGGAGCTGCGCAAAGAAGGCCAGTCCGGCCAGAACAAGATGACGCAGTACACCCGCTACCTGACGGTGGCGCTGGCCGTGCTGCAGGCGACGTCCATCGTGGCGCTGGCCGCCAACGGCGGGCTGCTGCAGACCTGCAGCCTGCGTCACGACATCATCGCCGACCACAGCATCTTCACGCTGATCGTCATCGTGCTGGTGATGACCGCCGGGGCGGTGTTGGTGATGTGGCTCGGTGAGCTGATCACCGAGCGCGGCATCGGCAACGGCATGTCGCTGCTGATCTTCGTCGGTATCGCCGCCCGCATCCCGATCGAGGGCAAGACCATCCTGGACTCCCGCGGCGGCCTGGTGTTCACCATGGTCTGCCTGGCCGCGCTGGCCATCGTCGTCGGTGTGGTCTTCGTCGAGCAGGGTCAGCGCCGTATCCCGGTGCAGTACGCCAAACGGATGGTCGGCCGGCGCATGTACGGCGGCACCTCGACCTACCTGCCGCTCAAGGTCAACCAGGCCGGCGTCATCCCGGTTATCTTCGCCTCGTCGCTGATCTACATTCCGCAGCTGGTCACCCAGCTGGTCCGCAGCGGCAGCGGCGGCCTCGGCAACAGCTGGTGGGACAAGCTGGTCAGCACGTACCTGTCCGACCCGTCGAACTTCGTCTACATCGCCGTGTACTTCGGCCTGATCATCTTCTTCACCTACTTCTACGTGTCGATCACGTTCAACCCGGACGAGCGCGCCGACGAGATGAAGAAGTTCGGCGGCTTCATTCCGGGCATTCGGCCGGGACGCCCGACCGCGGACTACCTGCGCTTCGTGCTCAACCGGATCACCCTGCCCGGCTCGATCTACCTGGGCGTCATCTCGGTCCTACCCAACCTGTTCCTGCACATGGGCAGCTCGGGCACGGTCCAGAACCTGCCGTTCGGTGGCACCGCGGTGCTGATCATGATCGGCGTCGGCCTTGACACGGTCAAGCAGATCGAGAGCCAGCTCATGCAGCGTAACTACGAAGGGTTCCTCAAGTGAGAGTCGTACTGCTGGGACCGCCGGGGGCAGGCAAGGGCACCCAGGCGGTGAAGCTGGCGGAGAAGCTGGGTGTTCCGCAGATCTCCACCGGTGATCTGTTCCGGCACAACATCGCCGAGGGCACCGAGCTGGGCCGGCAGGCCAAGCAATACCTCGACGCCGGCGACCTGGTGCCGCCCGAGCTGACCAACGCCCTGGTCGAGGACCGGCTCGACCAGCCCGACGCCGCAAACGGATTCATCCTGGACGGCTACCCCCGCTCGGTGGAGCAGGCCGAGGCACTGCATGACATGCTGGAACGCCGTCACACCAAGCTGGATGCGGTGCTGGAGTTCCGGGTCACCGAGAGCGAACTGCTCAAGCGGCTCAAGGCACGTGGTCGCGCCGACGACACCGCCGAGGTGATCCACAACCGCATGATCGTCTACCGCGAAGAGACCACGCCGCTGCTGGACTACTACCAAGACGAGCACGAGCTGCACGTGGTGGATGCACTCGGCACGCTCGATGAGGTGTTCGCGCGCGCTTTGAACGCCCTGGGGCAGTAAATGATCGGACTGCCGAAGCGGCGGGTGCCGCATCGCAGCCCGGGGGAGCTCGACGCGATGGCCGCGGCAGGCGCCGTCGTTGCCGCGGCGCTGGCCGCGGTGCGCGAGGCCGCCGCCGTTGGCGTCTCGACGTCGGAGTTGGACGAGGTCGCCGAATCGGTGATCCGGGAGGCGGGTGCGACGCCGTCGTTCCTGGGTTATCACGGTTTCCCCGCCTCGATCTGCAGTTCGGTCAATGACCGTGTGGTGCACGGCATCCCGTCGTCGACCGAGGTGCTGGTGGCAGGTGATCTGGTGTCGATCGACTGCGGTGCGATCCTGGACGGCTGGCACGGCGACGCGGCGATCACGTTCGGGGTCGGCAAGCTGGCGGCCGCCGACGAGAACCTGTCGGACGCAACCCGTAAGGCGATGCATGCCGGGATCGCGGCGATGGTCCCGGGCAACCGGCTCAGCGACGTCTCACACGCCATCGAAACGGGGGCCCGCGCCGCATCGCAGGAGTTCCGCCGCTCATTCGGCATCGTCGCCGGCTACGGCGGCCACGGCATCGGCCGCCAGATGCACATGGACCCGTTCCTGCCCAACGAGGGGGCGCCGGGCCGCGGGCCGCTGCTGGTGGCCGGATCGGTGCTGGCGATCGAGCCGATGCTGACCCTGGGAACCGATCAGACCGTCATCCTCTCCGACGAGTGGACGGTGGTCACCGCCGACGGGTCCCGTGCTGCGCATTGGGAACACACCGTCGCGGTGACCGACGACGGACCCCGGATCCTCACGAGCGGCTGACGCGTGGACCCGCACCCGCCCGACGAGGCCGATCCGATCGCGCTGGCTCGCGCGAATTGGGAACGGGCCGGCTGGGGGGAGGTCGCCGACGGGATGGTCGCGGTGACGTCGGTGATGCGCGCCCACCAGATCCTGCTGGCCCGGGTGGAAGCCACGCTGCGGCCCTACGACCTGAGCTTCTCCCGGTTCGAGCTGCTGCGGCTGCTGGCGTTCAGCCGCTCCGGTGCCCTGCCGATCACCAAGGCCTCCGACCGGCTGCAGGTCCACGTCACCAGCGTCACGCACGCGATCCGACGGTTGGAGGCCGCCGGCCTCGTCGAGCGGTTGCCGCACCCCACCGACGGCCGCACCACCCTGGTGTCGATCACCGCGCGGGGCCGCTCGACGGTGGCGGCCGCGACGGCCAGCCTCAACCGCGAGGTGTTCGCCGACATCGGGATGTCCCGGCAGGAATCCCGCAGCCTGTCCTCGGCGATTGAGACCTTGCGCCGTAACGCCGGGGATTTCTAGCCGGTGTCTCGCGCTGCCGGCGACGGTACCGGGATGGTGGCGGTGACGGCGGTGCCCGCGCCCGGGCGCGAGCGGATGTTGAGCCGCCCGCCGACCAACTCGGCACGCTCGGCCATCGACAACACCCCGTAGCCGCCCATCTCGTCGCCGCCCACCGGGTGCTCGAAGGTGTCGAAACCCACCCCGTCGTCGATGATCTCCAACCGGGCCATGCCCGGATCGGTGGTGACCGCGAACCCCAGTCGCACCGTCGTCGCAGCGGCGTGCTTGACGACGTTCTGCAGGCCCTCCTGCGCGATCCGGTACAGCGCCAGCTCGATGTGCTCGGGCAGCCGGGTCTCAGCCAGATCCAGCTCGATCTTGAGCTGCGGGATGGACCGGGCCAAGCTGGCCAGCCCGCCGGCCAGGCCCAGGTCGTCGAGCACCGGCGGCCGCAGCCCGCTGATCGCGATCCGGGTCTCCTGCAGGGTCAGCCCGGCCAGCTCACGAGCGGCATCGAGCTGCGCCGACGCTTCGTCGGGATCGTGACCGACCGCCCGGGCGGCCGCATCCAGCCGGTAGGACAGCGTCACCAGCCGCTGGGAGATGCCGTCGTGGATGTCGCCGGCCAGCCGGCGCCGCTCGATCTCCTGGGCTTCGATCACCTGCTCGACGAACAGCTCGTGGGCGCGTTCGCGGGCCACCAGCTGGCGGTGCAGCCGGGCCTGGTGCATCGCGCCGGCGATGAGCTGCCCGATCACCCGCAGCAGCTCGATATCGCCGTGGGTGAACTCGCGGCGGGCCACGGTGTGCACGTTGAGCACACCGACCAGCCCGCCCGGATCGGTCTCCATCGGTACCGACACCATCGAGGTGAAGTCACGGCCGCGCAGCGACTCGATCGGCAGGTAGCGCGGGTCGGCCTCCTTGTTGTCGCTGATCACCACGGGCTCGCGATGGCTGGCCACCCAGCCCGACACCCCCGAGCCCAGCGGCAGCCGGATCTTGCCCACCTCGGTGTCGAACGGCGGGGTCGCGCCGGTCAGGGTCAGGGAACGGTCGGTGTCGTCGAGGACGTGCACGAAGCAGACGTCGGTGCCGGTGGCCGCGGTGATCATCCGGGCGGCCGCGGCGGCCAGCGGTTCCACGCCGGGCCCGCTCGAGGCGGCCTGGATGAGTTCGCGCAGCAGCGCCAGCTCGTGGTTGGCGTCGACGAAATCCCGCACCGTGGTGGCTTTGCGGGCGCGGGACCGGTTCTGGCCCGAGGAGCTCACCGGTAGATGCCTTCCCGCAGCGCGGTGGCCACCGCGCCGGTGCGATCGGAGACCCCGAGCTTGCGGTAGATCGAGCGCAGGTGCGATTTGACGGTCTCGTCGCCGATTACCAGCTTGGTGGCGATCCCGCGGTTGGACAGCCCGCTGACCATGTAGCCCAGGATCTCGCTCTCGCGCTGGGTGAGGCCCTGGCGCGCCCCCGGCCAGAACTCGTCGCGCTGCAGCCGGGCGGCGGTGCCGGCCGCCCGGGCGGCCAGGCCCGGGTCGATCACCGTCTCGCCGCGGTGGGCCAACTCGATCTGGTGCACCAGGTCGTCACTGCTGATGCTTTTGAGCAGGTAGCCACTCGCGCCGACCCGCAGCGCCTCGAACAGGTACTGCTCGTCGTCGTAGACCGAGAGCATCACCACCCGGCGCTCCGGGTCGCGTTCCCGCAGCGCCAGGCACAGGTCCAGCCCGCTCTCACCGCGCATTCGCACGTCACACAGCACGATGTCGGGGTCGGTGTCGGCGACCACGGCCAGCGCCTGTTCGGCGTTGATCGCCTGCCCGACCACCTCGATGCGGTCGGCGAACGCGGTGAGCATGGCCCGCAGGCCTTCGATCACCATCTCGTGATCGTCGACGAGGACCAGTCGCACGGGCATAGCAAGACAATAAGGCCCCCGCCAGGGACGGCAGCGGTGAGCCGAAGCCGGGACCGCCGAATCGGGTCCGGCGGGTTTCCCCGGACGGTTCCCCCGAATGGGGGAGGACGGACGACTGTCGTTCCGGCATCCTGCTGTTATGCAGATCACAACCGAACTCGCGACATGGATCCGCCCCGGCCGCCCGTTCTGGTGGGACCGGGTGCCGCCGGCCGACGATGCCCAGGTCTATCCCTTACAAGCGGTGATCTTCGACGTGGAAGCCCTCGCCGACGCCGAGGGTGAGCCGCGGTCCGGGCTGATCGACCTGGTGCTGAGCCTGTTTGCCGCCGGCATCTGGGTTGCAGTGGTCGGCGCCGGCCCGCGCGACCGGGTGCAGCCGCGGGTGCGGGAACTGATCGGCGACGGGATGGCCGAGACCGTCGTCACGGCCGACGACCTCACCGGTCCCGCCGGTGCCGCCGAGCTGTACCGGCTGGCGTTGTGGGAGCTGGGCATCGTCGCCGGCGAGGCGCTGGTGATCGCCGGGTGCGACGACAACGGCCGGACGGCTGCCGCGATGGGCCTGCCGGCGGTCACCACCGGCTCCGCGGGCGGCTATGACGGACTCCTGGTCGAGGGCTGCCGCCAGCTGCAGGCGCAGCTGATGGCCGCCCGGCTCAGTCGCGCAGCAGGTTGATGACGGCGCTGAAGTCCTCGGCGGCGTGCTCGACGGCGAAGTCCGCGTAGATCGCCGCGGCGTGGCTGCCCAGCGGGGCGCGCGCGCCGGTCGATGACACCGCGTCCATCGCCAGGTGCAGATCCTTGTTCATCAGCGCGGTGGCGAACCCCGGCTCGAAGTTCCGGTTCGCCGGGGAGGTGGGCACCGGACCGGGAACCGGGCAGTTGGTGTGCAGCGCCCAGCAGTTTCCGGTGGCCCCGGTCATCACGTCGAACAGGGCCTGGTCGGCCAGCCCGAGCTTTTCGGCCAGCACAAACGCCTCGGCGACCGCGACCTGCTGCACGGCCAGCACCATGTTGTTGCAGATCTTGGCGGCCTGGCCGGCGCCTGCCGCACCGCAGTGGATGATCTTGGCGGCCATCGGCTCCAGCACCGGGGTCGCCCGCCGCACTGCGTCTTCGCTGCCGCCGACCATGAACGCCAGCCGCCCGGCGACCGCACCGGCGACGCCGCCGGACACCGGTGCGTCGAGTTGGGCGAACCCGTGCGAGCCGGCCAGCGCGTGCACCTCGCGGGCGTCAGCGACCGAGATCGTGGAGCTGTCGATGAACAGGGTGTCCGGCCGGGCGGCCGGCAGGATGTCGGCGTAGCAGCTTTTGACCGCGTCCCCGTGCGGCAGCATGGTGACCACCGCATCGGCGTCGGCCACCGCTTCGGCAGCCGACGGCTGGATGCTCACCCCGTGCTGCTCGGCGGCCGCGGCGGCTACCGCCACCGGGTCGAAGCCACGCACGGTGTGCCCGGCGGCCACCAGGTTCGCCGACATCGGCCCACCCATGTGGCCCAGCCCGAGGAACGCCACGATTGCCAAGGTGTCTCCTTTGCGCCGGCTACTGCCCGGACCGGACGCGGGCGGCTTCGGCCCGGCCGATCACCATCCGCATGATCTCGTTGGTGCCCTCCAGGATGCGGTGCACCCGCAGATCCCGGAGGATTTTCTCCAGACCGTATTCGCGTAGATACCCGTAGCCGCCGTGCAGCTGCAGCGCGGAGTCGGCGACGCCGAAGCAGGCGTCGGTGACGTAGCGCTTGGCCATCGCGCACAGCTGGACCTTGTCGGGCGCATTGTCGTCGAGGGCGGTCGCCGCCCGCCACAGCAGCAGCCGGGAGGTCTCCAGCGCGGTGGCCATGTCGGCGAGGGTGAACCGGATCGTCGGCTCGTCGAGCAGCGGCTTGCCGAACGCCGCCCGGTCGGCCAGGTAACTGCCGGTCTTGTCGAACGCGGCCTGGCCGCCGCCCAGTGAGCAGGCCGCGATGTTGATCCGGCCGCCGTTGAGGCCGTTCATCGCGATCGAGAAACCGGTGCCTTCACCGTCGGGGCCACCGAGCATCGCCTCGGCGGGCACCCGCACGCCCTCGAGGATCACCTGCGCGGTCGGCTGGGAGTTCCAGCCCATCTTCTGCTCGGCGGCGCCGAAACTCAGTCCGGGCGTGTCCTTTTCGACGATGAACGTGGAGATGCCACGGGGGCTGTCGTCGCCGGTTCGGGCCATCACCACATACACGTCCGAGACGCCGGCGCCGGAGATGAACTGCTTGACGCCGTCGAGCACATAATCGCTGCCGTGCCGGACCGCCCGGGTGCTCAGCGCGCTGGCATCCGATCCCGCGCCCGGTTCGGTGAGGCAGTAGCTGGCGACCGCGGTCATCGGTGCCAGCTGCGGCACCCAGGTCTTGCGCTGTTCCTCGGTGCCGTAGAAATCGATCATCCAGGCGCACATGTTGTGGATCGACAGGTAGGCGGCGATCACCGGGTCGGCGATGGCCAACTGTTCGAAGATGCGCACCCCGTCCAGGCGGCGCAGCCCGGACCCGCCGACGTCATCACGGCAGTAGATCGCCGCCATGCCCAGCTCGGCGGCTTCGCGCATCACGTCGACCGGGAAGTGGTGGGTGGCATCCCAGTCCAGGGCGTGCGGCGCGAGGCGCTTCTCGGCGAACGCCGCCGCGGTCTCGACGATCACCCGTTCTTCGTCATCCATTGCTGTGTTCACTTGCTCAGCGCCTATTGCATTGTGGGGATATGGAATTCGGCGCCGTCCTTGATACCCGACGGCCACCGCTGGGTGACGGTCTTGACCTTGGTGTAGAAGGTGATCGACGCGGTGCCGTGCTGGTTGAGGTCACCGAAGCCGGAGCGCTTCCAGCCGCCGAAGGTGTGGTAGGCCACCGGCACCGGGATCGGCACGTTGACCCCGACCATGCCGACCTGCACCCGGGAGGTGAAGTCGCGGGCGGTGTCGCCGTCGCGGGTGAAGATCGCCACCCCGTTGCCGTACTCGTGCTCGCTGGGCAGCCGCAAGGCCTCTTCGTAGTCCTGCGCTCGCACGATGCACAGCACCGGGCCGAAGATCTCGTCGGTGTAGATCGACATCTCGGTGGTGACGTGGTCGAAGAGCGTGGGACCGGCGAAGAAGCCGCCGGTCAGATCGGCATCACCGAATTGGGTGTCGTCGCTGGCGCGTTCGCGGCCGTCGATCACCAGTTCGGCGCCGGCGGCCACGCCCTGGCCGATGTAGTCGTTGACCCGTTCCAGGGCCGCGCGGGTGACCAGCGGCCCGTAGTCGGCCTTGGGGTCGAGGCTGTGACCGACCCGCAGGTTGTTGATCCGCTCGGTCAGCCGGGCGCGCAACCGCTCGGCGGTCTGGTCGCCGACCGGCACCGCCACGCTGATCGCCATGCACCGCTCGCCGGCACTGCCGTAGCCGGCGCCGATCAACGCGTCGACGGCCTGGTCCAGGTCGGCGTCGGGCATCAC
This sequence comes from Mycolicibacter sinensis, assembly GCF_001667945.1. Classification (GTDB taxonomy): domain Bacteria; phylum Actinomycetota; class Actinomycetes; order Mycobacteriales; family Mycobacteriaceae; genus Mycobacterium; species Mycobacterium sinense_B. The sequence continues at coordinate 19,008 of NZ_LZJK01000133.1, forward strand.
GATCATGTGGTTCTTGGCCCCGCCGAAGCACTGGGCGCGTTTGCCATGGGCGGTCGCCGTCGAATAGATGTACTGCGCGATGTCGGAGCTGCCGACGAAACCGATCGCGGCGACGTCGCGGTGGTGCAGCAGCGCGTCGACGGCCTCCTTGTCGCCGTGCACCACCTGCAGCACGCCCGGCGGCAGCCCGGCTTCGATGAACAACTCGGCCAGCCGTACCGGGACCGAGGGGTCGCGCTCGGACGGCTTGAGGATGAAGGCGTTACCGCAGGCCAGCGCGGGGCCGGCCTGCCACAGCGGGATCATCGCCGGGAAGTTGAACGGGGTGATGCCGGCGACCACACCGAGCGGCTGGCGCAGCGAGAAGACGTCGATGCCCGGCCCGGCGCCCTCGGTGTGTTCGCCCTTGAGCAGGTGCGGGATGCCGACGCAGAACTCGATCACCTCAATGCCGCGCTGGATGTCGCCGCGGGCGTCCTCGAGGGTCTTGCCGTGTTCGCGGGAGAGCAGCTCGGCCAGCTCGTCGACATGGGTGTTGACCAGGTCGATGAAGCGCATCATCACCCGCGCCCGGCGCTGCGGGTTCTGGGCGGCCCAGCCCTTCTGTGCTTGGGCGGCCGAGGCGACGGCGGCGTCGACGTCGGCGGTGTTGGCCAGCGGCAGGGTCGCCTGCACGGCGCCGGTGTTGGGGTCGAAAACGTCGGTGCTGCGCTGTGACTGGCCGGCGGTGCGGCGGCCATCGATGAAGTGTGGAATTTGAGCGGTCATGTGCCATCCCGGGAATGTGTGTCGTGAGCTCGAGCCACCAACGAGAATACTAGGATATCCTAGTAAATGCGAGGGCGGGTGCCGTGGGCGGAAACTCGACCGCATGTGATCCTCGCAACACGCGGTCTACCGGGGGTAGACTGCGCGTCATGGCCGACACCACTACCGTCAAGGTCCAAACCAGCACCCGTGATCTGCTCCTTCAGATCGGGGCTTCCCGGCGGCAGAGCGCCGACCAGGTCATCCTGGCCGCACTGGCAGCTATGCGCCGCGACGAACGCCGCCAAGTGGCCGCGGCAGAAGCGCGTGCCATCAAGGACGATCCGGTCGATCTTGCTGAAATCCGGGCGATCCAGCAGGATCGGGCGGCGCTGCATGAAGGGTGAGGTTTACCGGCTGCCGGCGCGAGGCACGGGCCACGAGCAGAAGGGCCGCCGGTTCGCCGTGGTGCTGCAACCGGACTGGCTTGCTCTGAGCACCTGGATTGTGGCCTTCACCAGCACTAGCGCTCGGGAAACCAGCTTCCGGCCGGTCGTCACCATTGCCGATCAAAAGACTCTGGTGATGTGCGACCAGCTCGACACTGTCGATCTCCGCCGACTTACCGAGCCGGTCGGCTTTTTGACCATCGAGGAGATCGGGCGGGTCGACGAGGCACTCGCGTTGGTCCTCGATCTGTAGCCGCGAATAAGGCGCTCGGGCGTATGCGGATTCAGCCCTGATCCCAGCTCGGCAGCAGTCCGGCCGCACGGACCTCGGCCAGCGACGGGGCCTTGCGGTCGCGCTCGGAGAGCACCACGGGGTGGTCATCCGGCCAGTCGATGCCGATCTCCGGGTCGGTGGCGCAGATGGTGTGCTCGCGTTGCGGGTCGTAGCCGGCCGAGCACAGATACATCACCGTCGAGTCATCGTGCAGCGCAACGAATCCGTGGGCGAGACCGGCGGCAAGGTACACCGACCGGCGCTCGCGGGTGTCCAGCAGCACCGCATCCCAGCGCCCGTACGTCGGTGAGCCGACCCGGATGTCGACGACGACATCGAAGACCGCCCCCGACACGCAGGTCACATATTTGGCCTGCCCGGGCGGCACCTGGGCGAAATGCAGACCGCGCAGCACCCCGGCGCGCGACACCGAGCAGTTGGCCTGGCGCAGGTCGAAGCGGTGCCCGGCGAACGCGGTGAACTCGTCGTCGGTGAACCATTCGAAGAACAGCCCGCGGTCATCGGCGTGCTGGGTTGGGGTGAGCTCGAAGGCTCCCGGGATGGCCAGTTCGCGGAATGTCACGTCAGCGCCCCAGCTCGGCGTAGCGGGCCTCGGCGGCCTCTTTCAGTGGCGCCCACCAGGATTGGTTGGCGCGATACCACTCGATCGTCGCCCGCAGTCCGGCCTCGAAGTCGGTGTGTTCGGGTTTCCAGTCCAGTTCGTCACGCAGCGCCGAGGGGTCGATCGCGTAGCGCAGGTCGTGGCCGGGCCGGTCGGGCACGTGATCGAAGTCGTCGGGGTCGTGGCCCATCAGCCGCAGGATGGTCTGCAGCACAGAGCGGTTGTCACGTTCGCCGTCGGCGCCGATCAGGTACGTGCGCCCGGGATGCCCACGGGTCATGATCTGCCAGACGGCACTGTTGTGGTCGTCGACGTGGATCCAGTCGCGCACGTTGGCGCCGCTGCCGTACAGCTTGGCTCGGCGCCCGGTCAGCAGGTTGGTGATCTGGCGCGGGATGAACTTCTCCACGTGCTGATACGGCCCGTAGTTGTTGGAGCAGTTCGAGATCGTCGCGTGGATCCCGTAGGAGCGCACCCAGGACCGCACCAGCAGGTCGGCGGCGGCCTTGGTCGACGAGTACGGGCTCGACGGGTGATACGGGGTCGTCTCGGTGAACCGGCGCGGGTCATCGAGGGCCAGCTCGCCGTAGACCTCGTCGGTGGAGACGTGGTGCAGCCGCACCCGATGCCGGCGTACCGCCTCCAGCACGGTGAAGGTGCCGACCACGTTGGACCGCAAAAATGGCTCGGGGTCGGCCAGCGCGTTGTCGACGTGGGTTTCGGCGGCGAAGTGCACCACCGCGTCGGTGGCCGAATCCAGCTCACTGACCAGCTCGGTGACCAGCGGGGCATCGGTGATGTCGCCTTGCACCAGGCGGATCCGGTCGGCCACCGGCGCCAGCGATTCGCGGCTGCCGGCGTAGGTCAGGGCGTCGAGCACGGTGATCGCGACGTCGGGTTGCTGGGCGAGCGTGCGGTGCACGAAGTTGGCGCCGATGAACCCGGCGCCCCCGGTGACCAGCAGACGCATGGGGCAACCTTAGCCGGGGTCCCCGGGCGATTTCGGCGCGGTTTCCCTCGCTCAGCGGGAACAATCGCGCCGAAATCACAAACCCAGCGGCCCGGCCAGCTCCGTCAACGTCGGCAGCAGGCGGTCCCAGCCGCCCAGCACCTGGATCGTCACCTGATCGGCGCCGGCCGCCAGGTGCTCACCGAGCCGGGCGGCGACCTCGTCGGCACTGCCGTGCGCCACCACCGCGTCGATCAACCGGTCGCTGCCGGGCGCGCGCACGTCGCGCTCACTGAAGCCCAGCCGTCGCCAGTTGTTGACGTAGTTCGACAGGCGCAGATAGAAGCCGACCGCCTCCCGTCCCGCGGCGCGGGCCGCGGCACCATCGCTGGAGAGCACCACCTTGTGCTCGGGCGCCAAGAACACCGACGGCCCGATCAGCTCCCGGGCGGTCGCGGTGTGCTCGGGGGTGGTCAGGTAGGGGTGCGCCCCGGCGCTGCGCTCGGCCGCCAACTTCAGCACCTTGGGGCCCAGCGCGGCCAGCACCCGCCGGCTGGTCGGCACCCCGTCCGCGTCGAGGGCGTCGAGATAGTCCACCAAGGCGCGGTACGGGCTGCGGTACTCGGCGGTGGCTTCGGCGTGCCCGACGCCGATACCGAGCAGGAACCGGCCCGGATAGGCGGCCTCGATCCGGTGAAACGACTCTGCGACCGCCGGTGCGGGCGCCGACCACACGTTGACGATCCCGGTCGCCACCTGCAGCGTCGAGGTCGCCGCCAGCAGCGGTTCGACGAAGGAGAGCTCGGCGGCCGGTGAGCCGCCTACCCAGATCGCGCCGTAGCCCAGCCGTTCGATCTCGGTCGCCTGCTCGGGTGTGGGGGCGCCGAAGGTCCAGACGCCGTAGCGGCCCAGGTCGGGTTTGAGTGGCAGTGCTTCGGTCATGTGCGTCCCATCGGGTGCGTGACAACGGTCGGGCGTTCGTACCAGTTTGTCACTGCCGACGATTTTGGCCCGGGCTCTTCAACGGGTATCGTGGGACGACGGTGCGGCTTCCGCGTCGACTCTTGCGTGCCCAGTCTGAGATTCTCAGGATCTACCTGGAATTTCCTGCCACCGGCCCACGTTTTGTAGTCGTAGTCGATGCTGCGCCGCGGCGGGCGCAAGCACATATACAAGTAAGCCAGACACGGAGGATCGCCGGAGAGTAATGGCCAAGAAAGACGGTGCCATCGAGGTCGAGGGCCGGGTGGTCGAGCCCCTGCCCAATGCGATGTTTCGCATTGAGCTGGAGAACGGTCACAAGGTGCTCGCCCACATCAGCGGCAAGATGCGGCAGCACTACATCCGTATCCTGCCGGAAGACCGGGTGGTCGTGGAGTTGTCTCCCTACGACCTGTCCCGGGGACGCATCGTCTACCGGTACAAGTAGCTCCGGATCGTCCAGCCGCCCAGAAGACGTAAGCCAACCAGCGATTAGAACAGGACCCCAGCAGCCGTGAAGGTGAACCCCAGCGTCAAGCCGATCTGCGACAAGTGCAGGGTGATCCGTCGGCACGGCCGGGTCATGGTGATCTGCTCGGACCCGCGCCACAAGCAGCGTCAGGGCTAGCTAGCAGTCGCCGGCCCGGCGTAGCCGGGCACCAGCCACAACTGAATGCAGACCTCCCAGTACCAGTGAATGGCTGGCATCTTTAGAGATGGGCCAGTTCACATACGCCCGGATCGGAGGCCGGGCCCCGGAGCTGTCAGCCGGGAACGGGCTGGGATCACAACCTCCGCTACGAAAGAGGAATGCCACCCATGGCTCGACTTGTGGGCGTCGACCTGCCGCGCGATAAGCGCATGGAGATCGCGCTGACCTACATCTACGGCATCGGCCGTACCCGCTCCAACGAAATCCTGGCTGCCACCGGTATCGACAAGGACCAGCGCAGCAAGGACCTCACCGACGAGCAGCTCACCGCGCTGCGCGACTACATCGAAGGCAACCTGAAGGTCGAGGGTGATCTGCGCCGCGAGGTGCAGGCCGACATCCGTCGCAAGATCGAGATCGGCTGCTACCAGGGCCTGCGGCACCGTCGCGGCCTGCCGGTGCGCGGCCAGCGGACCAAGACCAACGCGCGCACCCGCAAGGGCCCCAAGCGCACCATCGCCGGTAAGAAGAAGGCCAGGTAATCGTCATGCCACCGAAGAAAACCACCGGGCCCAAGAAGGGTCAGAAGACCCGGCGGCGGGAAAAGAAGAACATCCCGCACGGTGCCGCGCACATCAAGAGCACCTTCAACAACACGATCGTGACGATCACCGACCCGCAGGGCAACGTCATCGCCTGGGCGTCGTCGGGTCACGTCGGGTTCAAGGGCTCGCGCAAGTCGACTCCGTTCGCCGCGCAGCTGGCCGCCGAGAACGCCGCCCGCAAGGCGCAGGAACACGGCGTGAAGAAGGTCGACGTGTTCGTGAAGGGCCCGGGTTCGGGCCGCGAAACCGCGATCCGCTCGCTGCAGGCCGCCGGTCTGGAGGTCGGCGCAATTTCCGACGTCACGCCGCAGCCGCACAACGGTTGCCGTCCGCCCAAGCGGCGCCGGGTCTAGGAGGTTTAGAAAGAGATGGCTCGTTACACCGGACCCGCCACCCGCAAGTCCCGCCGGCTGGGCGTCGACCTGGTCGGCGGCGACCAGGCATTCGAGAAGCGGCCCTACCCGCCCGGCCAGCACGGCCGCGCGCGGATCAAGGAAAGCGAATACCGGCTGCAGCTGCAGGAGAAGCAGAAGGCGCGCTTCACCTACGGCGTGATGGAGAAGCAGTTCCGCCGCTACTACGAGGAAGCGGTGCGCCGCGGCGGCAAGACCGGCGAGGAACTGCTGCGCATCCTGGAGAGTCGGCTGGACAACGTCGTCTACCGGGCCGGCCTGGCCCGCACCCGTCGGATGGCCCGCCAGCTGGTCAGCCACGGCCACTTCACCGTCAACGGTGTGAAGGTCGACGTGCCCAGCTACCAGGTGTCGCAGTACGACATCATCGACGTCAAGGACAAGTCACTCAACACGGTGCCGTTCCAGATCGCCCGGGAGACCGCGGGCGACCGCCCGATTCCGGGTTGGCTGCAGGTGGTCGGGGAGCGGCAGCGCATCCTGGTCCACCAGCTGCCGGAGCGCGCGCAGATCGACGTTCCGCTCACCGAGCAGCTGATCGTCGAGTTCTACTCGAAGTAACACCCTGCACTGAGCTGTGCAGGACCGACCGGCATCAAATAGCGGGTGCCGAGAAGGAGATAGAAAACAATGCTGATCTCGCAGCGACCGACCCTGTCCGAAGAGGTTGTGGCCGACAACCGGTCTCAGTTCGTCATCGAACCGCTGGAGCCGGGTTTCGGTTACACCCTGGGGAACTCGCTTCGGCGCACCCTGCTGTCGTCGATCCCCGGCGCGGCCGTCACCAGCATCCGCATCGACGGTGTGCTGCACGAGTTCACCACTGTCCCCGGCGTCAAAGAGGATGTCACCGACATCATCTTGAACCTCAAGGGCCTGGTGGTGTCCTCGGAGGAGGACGAGCCGGTCACCATGTACCTGCGCAAGCAGGGCCCGGGCGTCGTCACCGCCGGTGACATCGTGCCGCCGGCGGGCGTGACGGTGCACAACCCCGACATGCACATCGCCACCCTCAACGACAAGGGCAAGCTCGAAGTCGAGCTGATCGTCGAGCGCGGTCGCGGTTACGTCCCGGCCGTGCAGAACAAGGTGTCGGGCGCCGAGATCGGCCGGATCCCGGTCGACTCGATCTACTCGCCGGTGCTCAAGGTGACCTACAAGGTCGAGGCCACCCGTGTCGAGCAGCGCACCGACTTCGACAAACTGGTGCTGGACGTGGAGACCAAGAACTCCATCAGCCCGCGCGACGCGCTGGCCTCGGCCGGCAAGACGCTGGTCGAATTGTTCGGTCTGGCACGGGAACTCAACGTCGAGGCCGAGGGTATCGAGATCGGGCCGTCGCCCGCCGAGGCGGACCACATCGCGTCGTTCGCGCTGCCGATCGACGACCTGGACCTGACCGTGCGGTCCTACAACTGCCTCAAGCGCGAGGGTGTGCACACGGTCGGGGAGCTGGTGGCGCGCACCGAGTCCGACCTGCTCGACATCCGTAACTTCGGGCAGAAGTCCATCGACGAGGTCAAGGTGAAGCTGCACCAGCTCGGTCTGTCGCTCAAGGACAGCCCGGCCAGCTTCGACCCGTCGCAGGTGGCCGGCTACGACGTCGCCACCGGCACCTGGTCGGCCGACACCGGCTATGACGAGCAGGACTACGCCGAGACCGAACAGCTCTAGCAGAATTCCGTCCCGGCCCTACCTGATACGGGGGCCGGCCCCATTTAGGAGAAGTCGCAATGCCCAAGCCCACCAAGGGTCCCCGTCTCGGCGGGTCGTCCTCGCACCAGAAGGCGCTGCTGGCCAACCTGGCCACCTCGCTGTTCACGCACGGCCGGATCAAGACGACCGAGCCGAAGGCGCGGGCATTGCGGCCGTACGCCGAGAAGCTGATCACCCACGCCAAGAAGGGCACGCTGCACAACCGGCGTGAGGTGCTCAAGAAGATCCGCGACAAGGACGTGGTGCACTCGCTGTTCGCCGAGATCGCCCCGCACTTCGCGGACCGCAACGGCGGCTACACCCGCATCATCAAGGTCGAGGCGCGTCAGGGCGACAACGCCCCGATGGCCGTGATCGAGCTGGTCCGGGAGAAGACGGTGACCTCCGAGGCCGAGAAGGCGCGCAAGGCGGGTGCCAAGGCGGCCAAGGCCGAGAAGCCGGCCAAGGCCGAGAAGGCCGAGAAGCCGGCTGAGGAATCCGCCGAGACCGAGAAGGTTGAGGAGCCGGCCGCTGAGGCTGCGGCTTCCGAAGCTTCTGAGGCCACCGAGACGGCCGAGGCCACCGACGAGTCCTGAGTTCGGGGCCGAAGTTCGGCTTCGGCTCGACATCGCCTACGACGGCACGGATTTCGCCGGCTGGGCGGTACAGAACGGGCAGCGCACCGTCGCCGGCGTTCTCGAAGAGACGCTGGCGACGGTGTTTCGCACTCCGGTGCGCCTCTTCGCGGCGGGGCGTACCGATACCGGCGTGCACGCCACCGGGCAGGTGGCACACGTCGACGTTCCGACCGGGGCACTGCGGCACGCCTACTCGCGGACCCGGCGGGACGGCGAGCCGGAATTCCTCGCGCTCACACGCCGGTTGGCGCGTTTCCTGCCGGTGGACGTCCGGGTGCTGCGAGTGCAACGGGCGGCGCCGGACTTCGACGCCCGGTTCTCGGCGCTGCGGCGCCACTACGCCTACCGGCTCTCGACCGCGCCGTATGGGGTGACGCCGCAGCTGGCCCGCTACGTCACCGCCTGGCCGCGCCCGCTGGATGTCGACGCGATGACCGAGGCATCACGAAACCTGTTGGGCCTGAACGACTTCGCGGCGTTCTGCCGTCACCGCGAGGGCGCTACCACCATCCGGGATCTGCAGCGGCTGGACTGGGAGCGTGAGGGCGATCTGGTTACCGCGCATGTCAGCGCCGACGCGTTCTGCTGGTCGATGGTGCGCTCCTTGGTCGGGGCGGTGCTGGCGGTCGGCGAACACCGGCGCAGTGCCACCTGGTGCGCCGACCTGCTGCATGCCACTCGCCGGTCCAGTGATTTCACCGCCGCCCCGGCGCGCGGCCTGACCCTGGTCGGGGTCGACTACCCGCCGGACGATCAGCTGGGGGCGCGCAGTGTGATCACCCGGGACCTGCGGACGCGCTGAGCGGCGCGCGCTAAAAGGCAACGACAGCTAGAGCAGGCCCGCGACGAACGAGGCGGCCTGGTTGGTCATGCCGGGGGTGTAGCCGGAGTGGGCGGCGAAGTTGCGCCCGGGGGAGCAGACCGGGTCGCCGTCGGTGCACAGGTCGATCGTCTTGAACCCATAGGCGGGGCTGTTCGTCAGGGGCTGGCCGATCTTGTTCGAGGGGTTGCCGAACACCGCGATCGCCGCGATGTGGTCGGCTGCCTCGGGCGGCAGCGGCGCGGTGAACCCGAAGCCGGGCACCGGCGCGGCGGCCACCACGTCGACGATCGCCGCACCCTGCGAGTACCCGCCGAGAACCAGGCGGGTGCCCGGGCAGTTCTCCACCATCCACATGATGTGGCCGCTGGCGTCGTTGGCGCCGTCGGCCGCCCGGCCGAAGTCGTAGCTGGCCGGGTAGTTCACCGCATAGGTACCGATGGAGCGGGAGGTCTGACCCCGCAGTGCGCTGACGAAGGCGTCACCGACGCGGCCCAGCCCCGGCGGCTCGTTGGTGCCCCGCGCGAACACCACCTCGGCGTCCGGGCACCCCTCGGCGGAAGCCGTCGGGGACGGGACGGGGCTGACCAGCAGCGCTGCAGCGGCGGCGCAGGCCGCCAGGATGCGGTATGCCTTCACAGCGAAGGATATTAACGAAACAAAAAATTGATGTGCTAACTAACCTGGCCGTTGCAGGTCAGCGCGCCAGGGGTTGGGTGTCGGGCGCGGGGCCGGCGGCGCGGAGCCGGCCGGCGATGAAGTTGGCCGCCTGGCTCGTCAGCGCCGGGATGTACCCGTCGGTGTGGTCGGTCCACTCGTTGCCCGGGCCCTCATGGCAGATCGGGTCACCCGGGTTGCACAAGTCGATGGCCTTGGAGCCGAACAGGGCGCTCTGCACGCTGATCGGACCGCCGGCGCGATCGGCCGGGTTGCCGAAGGTCGCGACCGCCACCACCTGATCGGCGTATTCGGCCGGCAGCTGGTTGCCCCAGGTGATACCGCCGACCTGGGTGCCGGTGACGATGTCGATCACCGAGGCGCCCTGGGAGTAGCCACCCAAGACCAACTGGGTGTCGGGGCAGACGTTGGCGGCGTCCTTGACGCGCCGGATCACGTCATTGGCGCCATCGCCGCCACCGAGCTGTAGCCGGCCGGCGGGGTAGTTCACCCCGTATTCGTCGACCCGCTTGGAGGTTTGCTGGCGCAGCGAGTCGATCATCGCCCGGCCCACCCGGCCGACACCGGGCGGCTCGCTGGTGCCGCGGGCGAAGATGACCTCCACGTCGGGACAGTCGTAGGCGCCGGCCGCCGGGATGACCGCGGGAGCCACGACCGGGACGGTTAGCAGTGCGCCCGCCATCAACGTCGCACAAAAAATGCTGCTCAACTGAACAAAACGCATAGCGGAATGGTACCGAAGCCGGTTTCCGGCGCGGACAGGCCTGTGGATGGCCGTACGCCGTCGGCCGCTGCCGCGGTTAGCGTCGTCGGCACGGGAACGGGGGTGCATGACGGCACCAACGACGACACAGCTGCAGCTGGGTGCGCACCGATTCGCCGCCCGCCGATTGGAGCGTGCGCTGCGGTGCGGGCAGCCGGCCGGGGGTCCCGCGCCGGGCCGGGCCGGGCTGGGTCTGGGCTGCCTGATCAGTGTGATCGTGGTGGCCGGCGCTCTGGTGTTGGCCGTCGTGCGGCCGCAACCGGGCCTCGGTGACGCGCCGATCCTGCTCGACCGCGCCTCTGGGGCGCTGTATGTCCGGGTCGGCGACACAGTCCATCCGGTGTTCAACCTCGCCTCGGCGCGCCTGATCGCCGGCCCCACCACCCCGCGGCCGGTCGCCGGAACCGAGATCAGCAGGGCCCGGCGGGGGCCGCCGCTGGGCATCCCCGGTGCCCCCGGCGCGCTCGGCGCGGCGTTGGCGGCGACGGCGACCTGGTCGCTCTGCGACGACCCGGCCGGCACCACGTTGATCGCCGGGGCCGACCCGCTGCACCCGGCGGGTATCGACGCCGACGAGGCCGTGCCGGTCAGCTCGGAGTCGGCAGCTGTCTACCTGGTGCGGCGCGGCCGGCGGACACCGGTCAACCCGGCCGATCCGGTGCTGGAATCCGCGGCGCCACGGCGGGTGTCGTCGCTGTTGCTCAATGCGGTTCCCGAGGCCCCGCCGGCGAAAGACTTCGCCGGCCGGGTCGCCGAGTGGCCGGCCGCGGCGGTGACGCTGTGCGCCCATTGGCGGGCCGACGATCCGGTCGGCGTCACGCTCTCTGCCGGTGTGGGCCTGCCGCTGCCGACGGGCGCGACGCCGACGGTGCTGGCCCAGGCCGATGGCCCGGGCCCCGCCTTGGACGCGGTGTATCTGCCGCCGGGCCGCAGCGCCTACCTGCGGGCGGCCGGTGTCTCCGGCCGAACCGGTGGGGCCGGCTACCTGATCGACGAGACCGGGGTGCGGTTCACCGTCGAGGACACCGCCGCGGCACGCAGCCTGGGCCTGCCGGAGACGCCCGCCGGGGTGCCGTGGCCGATGCTCGCCGGGCTGCCGGCCGGCCCCCGGCTCAGTCGCGAGCAGGCGCTGCTGGCGCACGATGTCGTGCTGCCAGCGCCCGGCCGGTGAGCACCGCCAGCAGCAGTGCCAGCAGCCCACCGGTGCCGGTGATGGCGGTGCGCAACCCAGGGGCAGCCGCGCCGGGCTCGACAGCCGGCGGGGCCGACGGTGCCGGACGGGCCGGTTCGGGAACCCGCCGGACGGTCGGTGCCGCCTCGAAGCTGACGGCCGCCAGCGGATCGATCACCCCGGCGCCGACGACGTCGTCGCGCCCGCCGGGCGGGTGGCGCGCGGTGGCCTTGATCCGGTCCATCACCTGCCGTGGTGTCCAGTCCGGGAAGCGGGCCCGGATCAGCGCCGCCAGACCGCTGACCACCGGCGCGGCGAAGCTGGTGCCGCCGGCGTTGGTGGCCATCGCATCACCGACGGTGCTCAGCGACAGCACTGCCTCGCCGGGCGCGGCCACGTCGACCCACGGGCCGGCCCGGGTGAACGCCGACGGGGCGCCATGGGCATCCACCGAACCGACCGTCAGCACGTAGTCGTCGTACCAGGCCGGGCTGACGATCATCGGCCGCTCGGCATCGCAGCCGTCGTCGGTGTTGCCCGCCGCGCTGACCACGACGGCGCTCTTCTCCTCGACCGCATACGCCAGCGCGGCGCCGAGTGCCCGGTCGTCCAGGCCGGAGCCCTCGGGCCGGCAGGCCACCGCGGAGATGTTGATCACCGCCGCCCCCAGATCGGCGGCGATGCGCACCGCCTTCGCCAGGGTGTCGACGTCGCCGACCCCCGGTCCGTCGCCAACGGTGCCGAATCGGGTGCTGGACTGGCGGATGCCGATCACGGTCGCCAGCGGCGCCACACCACTGAACCGGTCGGCGGGATCCGGTGCGGCCCCGATGATTCCGGCGACCAGGGTGCCGTGCCCGTCGCAGTCCTGGGTGCCGTTGCCGGTGAACACATAGTCGCCGCCGCCCACCAGCCCGGGCAGCCGTCGATGCGGCGCGACGCCGGTGTCGATCACCGCCACCCGCTGGCCGGCGCCGCGGGTGAGCGCCCAGACCGCCGGCAGGTCCAGCCCCTCGAGCTGGGTCCCGGACGCAGCGGGGTCCAGCGTTGGCACCGCGCACGCGTCCCGCTGCACGGTGGGCCGTGCCGGTGCGGCCGGCGCCGCGGCGGGCAGCCGGGAGCTGTCGATCGGGGGTGGTGCGACCGCGTTCGCCGGCGGCACGCACTGGGTCGTCCCGGCGATGGCAGCGGCGGCGGCCATCCGGGCGACCCTGGTGCTGCGCACGCTCAGCCCAGACCCAGTCCGCGGGCGGCGCCGTAGGCCCCGCAGAGCCAGCAGGCCAGGGGCACCAGCATGCCCAGCGCCAAGCTCTCCAGTACCTCGGCGCCGCGGCGGGCCCACGGGGATGCGGGCGGTGCGGTGAAGCCGAAAACCACTGCGGCACCGGCCAACGCCGCCGCCACCGCGGCCGGCCACGGCCCGCAACCCGCGGTGAGAACGGCGATCCCGATGGTGGTGACCCCACCCGCCAGCAGCGCCGCGATCTGTGAGCCGTCGGTGTGGGAGCGGGCGCGTAGCAGCAAGGCCGCGCCTGCCGCCGCTGCGAACGCGACACCGACCGGTCGGGGCACGCCGTCGACCGGTTGCCCGGCGGCGACGCCGACGGTACCCAGCACCGCTGCGACTGCTGACGCGGCGACCAGACCGGTCAGCAGGTCGTGGGCCTCGCGGGCCGGACCGCGGGTCATCACCGCGATCCGGCTCGCGGCCCGGATCAGGCCGACGGCGCCGGCCGCCGTGGCAGCGCCGACGGCTTGCCCTGAGATACCGGTTGCGGCACAGCCCATCCCGACGACGGCGGCGGCTACCGCCAACCCGGCCAAGCAACACAACGTCGTGCGCAACGCACCGCTACATCCGCTTGCCGGCAGCGCAGCGGCGGCCACGGTCCCGGTAGCTGCGAGAGCCAACAGCGCATTCGGGGTGCCGGGCCCACCGGGAACGGCCACGAAACCCGCGACGCCGGCCAGGGTGGATGCCGCGAGCGCGGCGGCGAGCCGGCGAGCGACCGGACTCCACGGTCGGGCCG
>NZ_LZJK01000134.1 GCF_001667945.1 Mycolicibacter sinensis
GAGCGGCGCAGTTCGTCGGTGCGCATCACGGCGTCGGCCCTCCCCGCTTCGACCGCCAATTCCTCCTGGCGTACCAGTCCCGCGGCCTGCCGCGCCACCACCGACAGCACCCGGCGGTCCCGGGAGGCCAACTGGCGGCCGGCCATCAACATCCAAAACTCGTTGTCGCCGACATCGATCGCGGTGTCGGCGAGAGCCACCGACATGCAGGGGTTCTCGCCGACCGAAGCGACGACCTCGGGCTGTTCGGGGGCCGCGGCTCCGCTCGGCACCCGTACCAGGCTCACCGAGCGTTGCGTGTAGGTCTCGCGCACCCGTTCCAGCAGGCTGTCCAGATCCGCTCCGCGCAGCACCGATCCGGCGAACAGTGTCATCAACTCGGCTTCCCGCGAGGCGCGGCCGGCCTCGCGGGATCGTTTGGCCGTGCTGTCGACCAGTGCCGCCACCGCGACCGCCACCAGCAGCAGCACCACCTCGGTCACCGCGGCGTCGTGTTCGGCGATGGCGAAATCGCCGCGCGGCGCGAGCAGGAAATAGTTGAGCAGCACACCCGACAGCAATGCCGACAGCACGGCCGGCGCGATACCGCCGAGCAGTGCCACCACCAGCACCCCGACCACGAACAGGGCGCTTTGCCCGCTGTTGAGGTAGTGATCCAGCCAGCCGACCACGATCGCGCAGACCAGGCACGGGACGGCGATCGCGGCCAGCCAGGACGCCGCGCGCCGCTCCCGCGGGGAGATCGACACCGCCCGGAAGTTCGGCTTGGTGTCCTCGTCGGTGACGATGTGCACGTCGATATCGCCGGATTGCTGCACCACCGCCGCACCGACGCCCTCGTCGAGGATGCGGGCCCAGCGCGAACGCCGCGAGCTGCCGATCACCAGTTGGGTGGCGTTGACGTCACGGGCGAAGTCGAGCAACGCGGCTGGCACGTCATCGCCGATCACGGTGTGCAGGGACGCGCCCAGGCTGACCGCCAGTTGGCGGATCTGGCCCACGCGCGGCGCCGGCGCAACGGAATCGCCGTCGCGCAGCACGTGCAGCACCAGCAGTTCGCCGCCGGCCTTGGATGCGATCCGGGAGGCCCGCCGCACCAGTGTCTCGGACTCCGGGCCTCCGGTCACCGCCGCCACGATGCGTTCGCGCGCCTCCCAGGTCTCGGTGATCTTCTTGTCGGCGCGGTAGGTGGCCAGGGCGGCGTCTACCTGGTCGGCCACCCAAAGTAGCGCCAATTCCCTTAGCGCAGTGAGGTTTCCGCTGCGGAAGTAGTTGGACAGCGCTGCGTCGACCTGCTCCGGCGCGTAGACGTTGCCGTGGGCGAGCCTGCGGCGCAACGCTTCGGGTGCGATGTCGACCAGCTCGATCTGTGCGGCCTGACGGACGAACGAATCCGGCACCGTCTCTTGCTGCTGTATTCCGGTGATCTCGGCGACGACGTCGTTGAGGCTCTCCAGATGCTGCACGTTGACCGTCGAGATCACCGTGATCCCGGCGGCGAGCAGTTGCTCGACGTCCTGCCACCGCTTGCGGTTCGCGCTGCCCGGTGTGTTGGTGTGGGCCAACTCGTCGACGAGCACTACCTGCGGCCGCCGAGCCAGCACCGCGGGGACGTCGAGCTCGGGGAAACGCTTGCCCCGGTAGTCGATCAAAAGCGGCGGTACGACCTCGATTCCGTCCAGCAGTTCCGCTGTCTTCTTCCGGCCGTGGGTCTC
>NZ_LZJK01000135.1 GCF_001667945.1 Mycolicibacter sinensis
GTTGACCAGCCAGATCACCGACCGGGTGCTCGACGTCAAGGTGCGGGCGGCCACCGAGCAGATCGAGCGGGCCCGGGTCACGGCCGGCGGCATCGTCGGCGGTGAGGAGGCCCGGTCGCTGACCTCGAGCCTGCAGCTGGCCCGCAACACGCTGATGAGCAAGACCGACCCGGCGGCCGGCAGCGGAACCGCGGGTGCCTTCGACGCGGTGCTGGTGGTGCTCGGCGAGGGCCCGCGGGCGGCGACCACCGCCGGGCCGGTCGACCAGGTGCCGGCCGCGTTGCGGGAATTCGTCAAGGCCGGTCAGGTCAGCTATCAGTACGCCCCCGTGCACGTCGAGGGGTTCTCCGGTCCGGCGTTGGTGATCGGCACGCCGACGACGTCGCGGATCACCAACCTGGAGCTCTACCTGATCTATCCGCTGGGCACCGAGCGCAACACGATCAGCATGGTGCGCGGCACCATCGCCACCGGGGGACTGGTGCTGCTGGTGCTGCTGGCCGGCATCGCGCTGCTGGTATCGCGGCAGGTGGTGTTGCCGGTGCGGTCGGCGTCGCGGATCGCCGAACGGTTCGCCGAGGGGCACCTGTCCGAGCGGATGCCGGTACGCGGCGAAGACGACATGGCCCGGCTGGCGGTGTCGTTCAACGACATGGCCGAGAGCCTGTCGCGGCAGATCACCCAGCTCGAGGAGTTCGGCAACCTGCAGCGCCGGTTCACCTCCGACGTCAGCCACGAGCTGCGCACCCCGCTGACCACGGTGCGGATGGCGGCCGATCTCATCCACGACCACAGTGAAGATCTGGAGCCCTCGCTGCGGCGCTCCACCGAACTGCTGGTCAGTGAACTCGACCGGTTCGAGTCGTTGCTCAATGACCTGCTGGAGATCTCCCGGCACGACGCGGGTGTGGCCGAACTGTCGGTGGAGTCGGTGGACCTGCGCTCGACGGTCAACAGCGCCCTGGACAACGTGGGTCATCTGGCCGCTGACGCCGGCGTCGAACTCAAGGTGGATATGCCCGGCGATCCGGTGATCGCCGAGGTCGATCCGCGCCGGGTGGAACGCATTCTGCGCAACCTGATCGCCAACGCGATCGACCACGCCGAGCATAAGCCGGTGGTGATCCGGATGGGCGCCGACGCAGACACCGTCGCGGTCACGGTCCGCGACCACGGTGTGGGGTTGCGGCCGGGGGAGGAGAAGCTGGTGTTCAGCCGGTTCTGGCGCGCCGACCCGTCACGGGTGCGGCGCTCCGGGGGAACCGGGCTGGGCCTGGCGATCAGCGTCGAGGACGCCCGGCTGCACCAGGGCCGGCTGGAGGCCTGGGGCGAGCCGGGCAAGGGCGCCTGCTTCCGGCTGACCCTGCCGCTGGTGCGCGGCCACAAGGTCACCACCAGCCCGCTGCCGATGAAACCGGTGAGCGCCGCCGAGCGTCGGCAGCGCGCGCGTGAGCACGCTGAGAGGAGCGGGTGATGCGCCGGCTGCGTCCGGCGGCGCTGCTGCTCGCCGTCACCGTTGCACTGGCGGGCTGCGCCGGGGTGCCCAGCACCTCGGCCCCGCAGGCGATCGGCACGGTGCAGGCGCCGCCGCCGTCGGTGCTGCCCAAACCCACCCCGGGGATGGACCCCGACGTGCTGCTGCGGGAGTTCCTCAAGGCGACCGCCGACCCGGCCAACCGGCACCGCGCGGCGCGGCAGTTCCTCACCCAGTCGGCGTCGGATGCCTGGGACGACGCCGGCAGCGCGCTGCTCATCGACAATGTGGTGTTCGTCGAAACCCGCAGCGCCGACCGGGTTGCGGTCACCATGCGCGCCGACATGCTCGGTTCGCTGTCGGACATGGGCGTGTTCGAGACCGCCGAGGGTGCCCTGCCCGCCCCGGAGCCCATCGAACTGCTCAAGACCTCCGAGGGCTGGCGCATCGACCGGCTGCCCAACGGAGTCTTCCTGGACTGGCAGCAGTTTCAGGCCACCTACAAGCGCAACACGCTGTATTTCGTCGACCCCACCGGCAAGACGGTGGTCCCCGATCCGCGCTACGTCGCGGTGTCCGACCCCGACCAGCTGGCCACCGAACTGGTGTCGAAACTGATCGCCGGCCCGCGCCCGGAGATGGCCGGTGTGCGCAACCTGCTGGCGGCGCCGTTGCGGCTGCGCGGACCGGTGACCCGTGCCGACGGCGGCAAGAGCGGGGTGGGCCGCGGCTACGGCGGGGCGAAGATCGAACTGGACAGCTTGTCGACCACCGACCCGAACAGCCGGCAATTGCTTGCCGCGCAACTGATCTGGACTCTGGCCCGGGCGGACATCAAGGGCCCGTATGTGATCAATGCCGACGGCGCGGCGCTCGACGACCGGTTCCCGGACGGCTGGACGACCTCCGATGTGGCCACCACCGACCCGGGCGCCTCAGACGGCGCCGGCGCCGGGATCCACGCGCTGGTCGGCGGCTCGCTGCTCGTCCTGGACGGGCAGCAGGCCAACCGGGTGCCCGGGGCGTTCGGGCGGGAGCCCGATCAGGAGTCGGCGGCGTTGTCGCGCAACGGACGTCAGGTGGCGTCGGTGGTGGTGCACCCGGGTGCCCCCGACCCGCCGGCGACGCTGTGGATCGGCGACCTCGGCGGTGAGGCGGTGCTGGCGGCCGAAGGCCACACCCTGTCACGGCCGAGCTGGTCGCTCGACGAAGCGGTGTGGGTGGTCGTCGACGGCAACAACGTGCTGCGCGCGATCCAGGAGGTGGCCTCGGGTCGCCCGGCCCGGATCCCGGTGGACTCCGGGGCGATCAACGCCAGGTTCCCCGGACCGATCAGTGAGCTGCAGCTGTCCCGCGACGGCACCCGGGCCGCCATGGTGATCGGCGGTCAGGTGATCCTGGCCGGCGTCGAGCAGACCCCGGCCGGCCAGTTCGTGCTGAACTATCCGCGCCGGCTGGGCTTCGGGCTCGGCTCCTCGGTGGTGTCGCTGAGCTGGCGCACCGGCGACGACATCGTGGTGAGCCGATCCGATCCCAAGCACCCGGTGTCCTACGTCAACATCGACGGGGTGAACTCCGATGCCCCCAACGGCAATCTGCAGCTGCCGGTGTCGACGATCGTCGCCGACCCGTCCACGGTCTATGTGGCCGATCCGCGCGGGGTGCTGGCGTTGTCGTCGTCGCGGGCCGAGGACGAGCAGAGCTGGTCGCCGCTGGGCCCGTTCATGGTCGCCGGCGCGGTGCCGGTGCTGCCGGGCTGACCCGCACCCGGCAGGGCGATCGCCATCCGGGCGAGCATTCCATCGCGCAGGGTCAGTGTGTGCAGCAGGACGGCGGCGACATGCCCGGCGATCAGGATCACCAGTGCGTAGGCAAGAACCGAATGCTCGTTTCGCAGCAGCGCATACAGGCCGGCGTCGACGGGGATCAGTGACGGCAACCGGACCGGGCCGACCATGACCGGCACACCGGCCGCCGTCAGCATGGCCCAGCCGATCAGGGGCTGAGCCAGCAGCGCGGCGTACAGCGATACCTCCGAAGCGATAACCGCGCGACGTTCCCACCGGCCTACCGTGGCCGGCAGCGCCGGCTCCTGGCGCCGCAACCGGTTGACCACGCGGGCGATCATCGCGACGAAGATGAGCGCACCGAGAATCTTGTGCAGCATCAGCAGCGTGGGATAGGCGGCCAGCGCGTTCGCCAGCGCGAATCCGACCATGATTGTCGTGAAAACCAGTGCGGCGACCAGCCAGTGCATGATCCGCACCGACAGGTGAAACCGGCCGGCGGCCGCGGAGTCGCTCACCGCGATACCTCGCGAACCTCGACCGCGGGCCGGGCGCCCCTTTCGCCGGCCCGGCGCCGGAACGACGCCGCGTACACCGCCGAGCGGGCGGCCAGCAGCGGATCCGCGGAGGGCGCAATGCCGTTCGGCAACACCATCGGGTCGAAGTTGATGTCGCGGGCGTTGCCGCGCCGCTCCCGCTCGATCGAATCGATCACCACCGTGCCCAACTCCACCACCCGCCGTTCGGGTGGCCAGGCGACCGTCGCATCGGTGAGCGAGTCCTGCGGTTCGGCCACGGTCACCAGGAGGCGCCAGCGCAACGGGCCGAATCGGAGGTCTTGAATGAGGTTGTCGAACAACCAATTCGGCCCGTTCTCGGGCGGTGGTGACGCGCGGGGCGCAGCCATGGGCGCCAGCGACCAGCGGACCGGCGTGCGCTCGCCGGCCGCGTTGACGAAATAGAACGCGTTGAGCCCGTGGTAGGCGCTGTCGCCGAAGCCCGACGACGCCGGCTGCTGTTGGATCACCGCCATGGCCCGCGCGGTCTCGGGATGCGCTGCCAGAAACCGTGCCATCGCCTCGGAGTCGGGTTTACCGGTATCGGCCCGGGGCTTCGACGCCAGCAGTCGGTCGTAGAACCCCTGCGGTGAATTGTCGGGGAAGACCGGGCTGTTCAACATCGCGGTGCGCCATTGCTCGGCGCCGGGATACCCGAACGCCAAGCCCAAACCCCGGCTCGCACCGGGCGTGTCGGCGACGGCCGGGTTGCCGCCCGGCAGCGAGAACCGTCCCAGGATCGGGGTGCGCCGGCCGCTGCCGAACACCACCGCGCGGCTTAGCTGGATCCCGTTGCCGTTGGAATCGAAGTACCCGGCAACCGCTACGCCCTTGGCGTGATTGCGCCGAAATCCCGGATGGAATCCGTGGACTCGCCGGAAGGCGTCGATGAAGCCCTGCGGGGTCAGCCGGCCGCCCGAGCCGACGGGGCCGCGCGCATACACCACGGCGGCCGCGTCCACCGCCAGAAACCCGCCGACGGCCGCCATGCCGAGCAGGACGCCACGGCGATCGATGGGGGCCTCGGCCCACGAGGAGGGAAAGAACCGCGGCCGCTCTCTCATCAGCGCTCCTGATATTCCCCGATGCGTCAAGCGTCAGGGTCCGCGCCCACCGCGAACCCTGTCAACCGGATTGCGGTGCGGTTTCGAGGTGTTTACCAAGCGTTCGCCATGGGTTGGCCGGGCGGCGGGTGCTGATCGTGCCGGCCCGTGGTGGCTACCCGGTAGCCACCAGCGACAGCCGCCGGTTCTCGGCGCGTTCGAGCACCGTCGTTCGCCGCTTGGCGGCGGCGACCAGGCGGGCCACCGCGGCCTCGATGCTGCGGGCGAACTCGTCGACATCGGGCATGGTGTCGTAGTCGGCCAGCACCCCGAAGAACAGGTGCTCGGCGTAGCTCAGCATCGCCACCCCGGTGCGCAGCTGTAACGCGATCGGCGGCACCGGCAGCACATCGAGCACCTGGCGGCCCAGGATGTGCAGCGGCTGCGACGGGCCCGGCACATTGGTCGCCAGGGTGGTGACGCCCTGCTGCGGCAGCCGCGTCAACAGCCGCACCGCCCACGCGGTGAGCGGGAACGGCAGGCGGTTGGCCGCCGAGACGAACGCGCTGCCGGCCTGCCGTTGCCCGGTGCTCTTGGTTCGGTTCAGCCGCGAGTGCACCAGCTTGAGCCGGCGCACCGGGCTCTCCTCGTCGACCGGCAGGTAGGGCAGCATCACCGAGACCCGGTTATCGGTCGCGCCGATGGCGTCGCCGGCGCGGGTGGACACCGGCACCAGGGTGCGCAGCGTCTCGGGCAGCGGGCGTTCGCCGCGGCGGTCCAGCATGCCCCGGTAGCCCTCGGTCAGGGCGGCCAGTGCGACGTCGTTGACGGTCACGCCGAACGCCTGGCAGATCTGGTTGATGTCGGCGAGGGCCACCTTGGCCGAACTGTACCGGCGCAACGCGCTCATCGGCCCGTTCAACGAGCTGGGGTTGCCCTGCCGCAGCAGTCCGGCCGACAACTCGACGGTGCCGCGGGCGGCCCGCGCCGCGGCGGCGCTGATCGCCGTCGAGATGTTCCACAGCTCGGCCGCCCAGCTGGCCGGGTTCAGGTTCACCGTGGGCAGGCCGAAAGACCGACCGCCCGAAGGGGTTTCGCGGGAACCGCGGATGTGGTCGGCGAAGCTGGTGACCCCTTGACCGACGTCGCCGCCTTCATCGCACAACCCGGTGAACAGGTGCGAGGTGGCGATGCCGTCGCCGACACAGTGGTGAACCTTGATCAGCATCGCCCACCGGTCATCGCGCAGTCCCTCGATCACCCAGATCTGCCACAGCGGCCGATCCCGGTCCAGCCGGTGGGCCATCTGGTCGGCGACGAAGTCGTACAGTTCGGCGTCGCCGCCGGGCCGCGGCAGCGCGACCCGCCGCAGGTGATGCGCCATGTCGAAGTCGGGGTCGGGCACCCACCGCGGTGGCGCCAGGTCGAACGGGTGCAGTTGCAGCTTCTGACCGAACCGCCGGCAGGCGCTGATCCGCGCACCCAGCGTGGCGAACAGCGTGGCGTAATCCGGCGGCGGCCCCTCCAAGACGATCAGCCCGCCGATTGCCAGGCTGATGCGGCGGTCGGAGTCCTCGGCCTCCAGAAAACCCGCGTCCAGTGTGGTCAGTTGCTCCATGATCCGGACCTCCTGCCTGCGTCCGCTCTTATGATCCGCCCGCGCCGGCGGTCCCGGCAGGGCCGTAAGTCCCAAGCCGGTGAGGTCTAACGGCGGGCGGCCGCGGGCCTTGGTGCCCTGTCCAGCCCGGCCCGTTGCGGGGCATCGTGAAGGAGGCACGGGGTTCGGCGCCGATTCGGCTCAGGGCCCGTGGCCGAAAGCGGAAAGGGGGACCGGACCGTGAATGAATGCCCTGTGGGGTACCCGGACACCGCGGCCGTGCGGGAGACCGTTCGCACCGCGCTTCAGCTGGCGAGCCGCGCACCGTCGGTGCACAACTCCCAGCCGTGGCGCTGGCGGGTGCAGACGGCGACACAGCAGCCTCTCCTGGAGCTGTTCGCCGACCCTGACCTGCACCTGCGCAGCGTGGATCCCGACGGCCGCGGTCTGATCCTGAGTTGCGGTGCAGCGCTGCATCATTGCCTGGTGGCGCTGGCGGCGCTGGGGTGGCACGGCAAAGTCCACCGGCTGCCCGATCCGGCCCGGCCCGATCACCTGGCGTCGGTCGAGCTGTCCGGGCCGATTCCCGGGCAGCACCCCGAACAAATCGACGTGACGCTGGCCGCAGCGATACCGCGGCGGCGCACCGACCGCCGGTACTTCAGCGGGTGGCCGGTGGCGGCGGCCGACATCGCGTTGATGGGCGCTCGCGCCGCCCGCGCCGGGGTGATGCTGCGCCGGATCGACGCGCTCGACCGGCTCCATGCGGTGGTGGCCCAGGCCGTTTTCACGCACCGCAACGACTACGACTACCTCGCCGAGCTGACGAGGTGGAGCGGCCGGTACCGGTCGGTGGCCGGGGTCCCGGCGCGCAGCGTGCCGGCGCCGGACGCCGAGGCACCGATTCCGGGGCGGCTGTTCGCCGACCCGCTGCTGGCCCAGCCACCCGGGGCCGCCCCCGCCGAGGACCGCGCGGTGA
>NZ_LZJK01000136.1 GCF_001667945.1 Mycolicibacter sinensis
TGCTTCGGTGGTACTGGCCGGGGACACCGTGCCCTGCGCCAGCCTCGATGAGTTGGCCGCCGGCGCCGGCGCGCTGGTCCACACCGTGATCCGCAAGGACCTCATCGCCGCACTGCCCCAGCAGCGGATCCGCGACATCTGCGACTACCACTCCTCGGTGGCCGAAGCCGCCGCGACCGCCCAGCGCGCCGGCGCCGGCGGCCAACTCATCGAGGCTGGCGCAGGGCACGGTGTCCCCGGCCAGTACCACCGAAGCACCGGCGTGTTCGATCCGGAACCCGATCGTGGGCGTCACCGGCCGGTGATCGGTGGGCGCCACGGTGACCTGCACGCCATCGCGATCCCACACCGGACCGGCGGTGTGCTCGTGGACCTCGACCGGAGGAGGTGCCGTCAGGTCGGCGTGGTGGGCGATCCGGTAGCCGATGTCGTGCCCGAACGCCCGCAGCGTCGCCTCCACGACGTCTGCTGTGCCCGGCGGGCCGATGATCGGCAGCGGCGCGGGGTCGGGTGTAAACGTGGTGACCCACCGGGTGATCAGCAGGTCACCGAGGTCGGCGATGTGGTCACTGTGCAAGTGGGTGAGCAGCAGCGCCGACAGCGTGTTGGCCGACGCCCCGGCGGCGGCCAGGCGCTGCAACACCCCGCGCCCGCAGTCGATCAGCAGCGCCTGACCGCCGGCCCGGATCAGGGTTGACGGTCCGGCGCGGTCGGGGTC
>NZ_LZJK01000137.1 GCF_001667945.1 Mycolicibacter sinensis
TCGCGCACCACCCAGTTGCGCACGGCCTGGGCGCTGCGCCGGCGCAGGTCGTCGACGAGTGCCTGCTCGGCGGCGGCGTCCGGCACGATCTTCTTCGCCGCATCGGTGGGAGTAGCGGCCCGCAGGTCGGCGACCAGGTCGCACAGCGGATTGTCGGGCTCGTGGCCCACTGCGCTGACCACCGGGGTACCGCACGCCGAGATCGCCCGGCACAGCGTCTCGTCGGAGAACGGCAGCAGATCCTCCACACTGCCGCCGCCGCGGGCCAGCACGATCACGTCGACGTCCGGGTCGGCGTCCAGGTCGCGGAGCGCCTCGATGATCTCGGCAACCGCGTTGGGCCCCTGCACGGCGGTGTTGCGCACCGCGAAGCGCACCGCCGGCCAACGGGCGCCGGCGACCGTCATCACATCCCGCTCCGCGGCGCTGGCCCGGCCGGTGATCAGGCCGATCGTGGTCGGCAGGAAGGGCAGCGGCCGTTTGAGCCGCGGGTCGAACAGCCCCTCGGCGTCCAGCAACCGGCGCAGCCGCTCGATGCGGGCCAGCAGTTCACCGATCCCGACAGCGCGAATCTCCGACAGCCGCAACGAGAAGGTGCCGCGGGCGGTGTAGAAGTTGGGTTTCCCGCAGACCACCACCTGGGTGCCCTCGGTCAGCTTGACCGGGGCACCGGCCACCAGTTCGGGGCTGCACGTCACCGTCAGCGACATGTCGGCGGCGGGATCACGCAGCACCATGAACACCGTCCGGACCCCCGGGCGCAGGTTGATCTGGGTGAGCTGGCCCTCCACCCAGACCGATCCGAGCCGGTCGATCCAGCCCTTGACCCGAATGGCGACCGCGCGGACCGGGAACGGGTTCTCGGCAGAACTGCCCGGTGCGGGGGCGGTCACTTCGTGGTTGCGCGGGTGATCCTGTTGGCCAGCAGCGTCTGGAAAGGTGCTCGCGCCTTGGTGGCCTCCTCGTAAGCGAGGAGGGTCTCCAGCTCGTCGACGCTGAGTGAGGCCAGGCGGGCCCGCAGCTGGGCCAGGGTCAGCGTGCCGTAGTCGAGCTCGTCGACCAGGTCAGGAGTGGGAACTTTCGCGTCCGCCGCTCCGCGGTTGTCCGATGTGGCGCCGGTTCCGGTGGGCGGCGCGGGCTGGTCGTCGGCGCCCTCGGTGAACGAGTACAGCGCGAAGCGTCCGTCGGTGCGCGGGGCCGAAACGGCGTCATCGGAACCGTCGAAATTCACGGTGTCGGCGTAGCCGGCGCCGTTGAAGCCGTCCTCGATGTCTTCGTCGAAGGTGGCCCACTCCGGCTGTTCGTCCTTCGGCGGGAAGAGTGACTCGAGCGTGGAATCGCCCTTGTTGACCAGCTCAGCGATGCCCTGCTGCCAGCGCATCACGGCGTGCGCGGCCTGGCTGGCCAGCGTCATCGGGTAGGTCAGGATGGTTTGCGGCAGCTTCAATGTCTCCTCGACGGCGACGGTTGCCGCGCCGACCAGAAGGCGGACTCCGAATGGTGCAGTAGCCATGGCCACCAGACTGCCTTAACTACCGGTCATCTCCAAGTATTGAGCGCCTCGCCGCGAGCTGGCGGTCCCGTGTCGCCAGACCGTACCCTGGGTGCCATGCCGACCCTCGATATGGAGACTTCCGACAGCTCAGGGGCGCCGGTTGCCGCCGCCTCCACCGGCAAGCGGGTGTTGCTGGCCGAACCCCGCGGCTACTGTGCGGGCGTCGACCGGGCCGTCGAGACGGTGGAGCGCGCGCTGGAGAAGCACGGGGCACCGGTGTATGTCCGCCACGAGATCGTGCACAACAAGCACGTGGTGGAGACCCTGACGAACAAGGGCGTGGTGTTCGTGCACGAGGCCGACGAGGTGCCCGAAGGCGCGATGGTGGTGTTCTCCGCGCACGGGGTGGCCCCGAATGTCCACGAGCTGGCTGCTGATCGTGGCCTGCGGGTGATCGACGCGACCTGCCCGCTGGTGAACAAGGTGCACAACGAGGCCAAGCGGTTCGCCCGGGACGGCTACGACATCCTGCTGATCGGCCACGCCGGCCACGAAGAGGTCATCGGGATCATTGGTGAGGCACCCGATGACGTCCAGCTGGTGGACGGCTTAGATGCTGTGGCCTCGGTGCAGGTGCGCGACGAGAACAAGGTGGTGTGGCTCTCGCAGACCACGCTCAGCGTCGACGAGACGATGCAGACCGTGGTCAAGCTGCGCGAACGGTTCCCCAACCTGCAGGATCCGCCCAGCGACGACATCTGCTACGCCACCCAGAACCGGCAGACCGCGGTCAAGGCGATGGCCCCGGAATGCGAGCTGGTGATCGTCGTCGGATCCCGCAACTCGTCGAATTCCAACCGGCTGGTCGAGGTGGCGCTGGGTGCCGGCGCCGACGCCGCCCATCTAGTCGACTACGCCGAGGACATCGACCCGTCGTGGCTGCACCCCGAATCGGGCGAAGTGCAGACCATCGGCGTCACCTCGGGGGCATCGGTCCCGGAGATTCTGGTCCGCGGCGTGCTGGAGCGGCTGGCCGACCACGGCTACGA
Organism: Mycolicibacter sinensis; assembly: GCF_001667945.1. GTDB lineage: Bacteria > Actinomycetota > Actinomycetes > Mycobacteriales > Mycobacteriaceae > Mycobacterium > Mycobacterium sinense_B. Next base: position 2,545 of record NZ_LZJK01000137.1, read on the forward strand.
CACGGTGTTCCCGGTGACAACCGCCAACGAGACGCTGGTGTTCGCGTTGCCGCGGGAGATCCGGCCGGACCGCCGTTAGTCGTCGGCCTCGTCGCCGGCGCTCTTGCGATAACGCACCCGGGAGACCGGGTGATGCGTGGTGCCGGCGCCGTTGCTGCGGCCGGCCGGCGGCCGGCGCCGGGGTAGCGATTCGGGCGCCTCGGTGGGGCGATAACTGCGGGCGCGGGGCTCCGTCCGCGGTGTCGGTTGACTGCGTCGCCGCGGCGGCTCGTCCTGCCAGTCGGGCGCCGGACGCCGCCGGCGGGGCAGTGGTTCGTCGCGCAGCTCCGGCGCCGGGCGCCGTCGCCGTGGGTGCTCTGTCCCCGACACGTCGTCCAGCGGCGGCCGGATGTGGCGTGAGCGGCTCGGGACGGAGCCGTTGGCGGCACGGCGCCGCTCGCCGGAGCGGGCGGCCGACCGGTCCGACGTGGCCTTCCGGGCGGCGCGACGTGCTTCCGGGGTCGCCCGCCGGGGACGGCTGCCCGAGCGCCGTTCGCGTTGGGTCCGCGAGGCCGACGGCTCGATGGCGTGGGCGGGGTTGCGGTTGAGTGCCGCGGTGAGCATGGTGCTGAGCTTGACGAGGAGCGCGGGCCGCCGAGGCGTGCCGTCGTCGTCGGCCGCGGGGGCCGCCGCGCCGCTCAGCATTCCCAGATACCAGCGGATCATCCCGAGCAGTAGCACGGCGGCCGCAGTGAACAGCATCAGCGGGAATCGCTCGATCAGCGGATATCCGCAGTTGATGACGATGGCCTTGAGCCCGGGGAAACCGGCGCCGTGGAACAGCCAGTAGGCGGCCGGCACCGTGCAGAACAGGATCAGCGGAGGCTGAATGACCGCGGTGAACACCGCCGACTGCTGCACCATGAGCACCGCCGCCAGGCAGCCCATCACATACAAGGCGGAGAAGACGGTGCTCAGTTCCTTCTCGCCGGAGCCGGCGTCGAAGGCGACGCCGATGGCGGTCGCCACCACGGCCACCGCTACGGCGCCCCACCACGGAAAACCGGCCGCATTGGGCAGAATCGAACGGTGCTCGGCCGCCACCGCCGACCTTTCCCGCTGTGCTGCCACACACTGACGGTACCGGCTGGCGTCGGCGGGCGCGTACGGCGGGACGCTTCGCGCTCTAGACTTGGCTCCCTGTGAGCCTGAGCCTGGGAATCGTGGGGTTGCCCAACGTCGGAAAGTCGACCCTGTTCAACGCGCTGACCCGCAACGACGTGTTGGCCGCCAACTACCCGTTCGCGACGATCGAGCCGAACGAAGGCGTGGTACCGCTGCCCGACCCCCGGCTGGCCAAGCTGGCGGAGATCTTCGGTTCCGAGCGGATCCTGCCGGCGCCGGTGACGTTCGTCGACATCGCCGGCATCGTCAAGGGCGCCTCGGAGGGGGCCGGGCTGGGCAACAAGTTCCTGGCCAACATCCGCGAATGCGACGCCATCTGCCAGGTGGTGCGGGTGTTCTCCGACGACGACGTGGTGCATGTCGACGGCAAGGTGGATCCCGAGGCCGACATCGAGGTGATCGCCACCGAGCTGATCCTGGCCGACATGCAGACCCTGGAGAAGGCGATACCGCGGCTGGAGAAAGAAGCCCGCAACAACAAGGACCGCAAGCCCATGCTCGAGGCGGCGGTGGCCGCGCAGCAGATCCTCGACAGCGGCAAGACGCTGTTCGCCGCCGGTGTTGATCCCGCTCCGCTGCGCGAGCTCAACCTGCTGACCACCAAGCCGTTCCTGTACGTGTTCAACGCCGACGAGTCGGTGCTCACCGATGCGGCCCGGGTGGCCGCGCTGCGCGAGCTGGTGGCTCCGGCCGACGCGGTGTTCCTCGACGCCAAGATCGAGGCTGAGCTCGCCGAGCTGGACGACGAGTCGGCGATGGAGCTGCTGGAGTCGATCGGACAGACCGAGCGCGGCCTGGATGCCTTGGCGCGGGCCGGTTTTCACACCCTGAAGCTGCAGACCTACCTGACCGCCGGGCCGAAGGAGGCCCGGGCCTGGACCATCCACGCCGGTGACACCGCGCCCAAGGCGGCCGGGGTGATCCACACCGACTTCGAGAAGGGCTTCATCAAGGCCGAAGTGGTCTCCTACGACGACCTGGTCGAGGCCGGGTCGATGGCCGCCGCCAAGGCCGCCGGCAAGGTGCGCATGGAGGGCAAAGACTACGTGATGGCCGACGGGGACGTGGTGGAGTTCCGGTTCAACGTGTAGGTGCGTCCGGTGGGCGACAAGACGAATCGCCCAGTTGGAACCGCAGTAGCGACGGCTTTCAGCGTGTCGTCGGCTGACTGCTGGCTCGTGTCGATGACGTGGTGCTCGAGATCGTTCAGGTCGGCGAACTGATCCCACATCGCGAGGATCGGCTCCGCGTCGAGCAGGGCGTTGGGGGCGGTGCGCCCTTTGGCCCGGGTCAGGGTGACCACACGGTTTGGCCTCAGCACGATGTAGTGCAGCCGCGAATTCGGGTGGCCTGCTGCGCCGTCCCGAAAGTGGTGCAGCATCCACGGTCCGACGACCCCGTCGACGACGACGGTGTATCCGCCCGCGGCGAAGGTGAATGCCGCGTTCACGATCACCCGAAGCACCGTCTGGTTCTGCTGGTCGGCTTCGGGAAGGTAAGGCGGGATCCCGCCGGCGACGATGTCGTGCCAGAAGTCGTCGGTATGCAGATGCACGGCTTGAGGGAACGTCTGGGCCAGTGCTCGGGCGGTGGTCGATTTGCCCGCTCCCGGCGGGCCCGTCACCACGAAGATGTCGTTACCCACTTCTGGAGGCTAACCCGGACGGTGAGACGAAGGCTTTAGTTGATGATCTCGTCGCGCTCCTCCGCCCGGAGCGTAGCCAGCCGGTCGCGCCACTCCTGGAGAGCTTCAGGCGTCAGTCGTGGCCAGTCGTCGACTTCTGCGATGACCCGGAGCGGTTCGGTGCTGCGGTAGGAGCGGGTCGGGTTGCCGGGGAACTTCTTGTCGGTGACGTTCGGATCGTTCTCGAACGCACCGGTCGGTTCGACGAGATACACCCGCGGCGGGCGGTCGCCGGCGGCGAGTTCGGCCGCCAGTCCGGCACCGTCGCGCAGGGCGGTGAAATAGATGTGGTTCATGACGATTTCGGGCCGGTAGTTGGAACGGAAGCCTGCGGTGAGCAGGTCTCCGACGCCTAGTTCGGCCTTTGTTCCGTGGTAGAACGGACCTTCGTCGAGCACCGGATCCACCGCGACAGGTTACCGGGCGTGATCTCCCGCGAGATTGCAGCCACGCTGGAGCATTGGCCGAATCACCTGCGCAGCTTCAATTTCGCGGGAACGAAAGTCGCCGACGTGTGGCTCGCCGGTGACCTGACCGCAACGGAGGCAGAGGACGCTCGTCCTCATGGCGGTTGTTGAGGTGATTTACCTGGTGGCGGCGACGCTGTGGATTCTCGTGGTGACCGCAGCGGTGTGCATCGGAGCACGGTACTTCCTGAAGCTCCGCGCCAGGCGGCGCCGCATGAACGGGTTGATCGACGGTGTGCGCTTATCCATCGAGCGCGCCATGCGCCCGTACCGAGCCGTGGCACGGCCGGTCCTTTCCGCATCGAGAGGACGGCGGTAGGCGCGGGCGGGGCCATGTCGGGGGTCGCGGTTAGCCTGCCCGGCATGAAGTTCATTTCGACTCGCATCATCACCGCCGACGTCCAGCGCCTGGTCGCCTTCTACGAGTTGGTCACCGGCGTCTCGGCGGTCTGGGGCAACGAGCTGTTCGCCGAGATCCCGACACCGGTCGGCACGCTGGCCATCGGCAGCGACAAGACGGTTCCGCTGTTCGGCGCCGGCTCCGCCGAGCCGAGCGCCAATCGCAGCGCGATCCTGGAGTTCATCGTGGACGACGTGGACGCCGAGTTCGAGCGCCTCCGCGGGCACGTGTCCGAGGTCGTGACCGAGCCGACGACCATGCCGTGGGGCAACCGCGCGCTGCTGTTCCGCGACCCCGACGGCAACCTGGTCAATCTGTTCACCCCGGTCACCGACGCCGCCCGCGCCAAATTCGGGCTCTGAGGGCTACCAGATGACGGCGATTCCCGCGGCGGTCAGAGCCAATGCGCCCGCGGCATAGAACAGGGCGCGCGGCGCTTCACCGGAGCGGCGTTGCCGGGCCCGGCCGATCCCGAGCACGGCGCCTAGGGCGATCAGCAGCACCAGCTTGGTACTGATCTTGGGGTAGTTGAGCACCACGTCGGCGGGCCAAGGAGCGGCCAGCGCCAAGCCGGTCAGCAGCGAGAGCACCACGCCGTAGTCCATCACCGGGGTGAGTTGGAAGCGCCGCGCTGCGGCCTCGGCGACCAGTGCCCCGAACGTCACCGCGAAGCCCACAATGTGCAGCAGAACTATTACGTGCCGTAGTACCTCCACGGTGCTCAGGCTAGCCCCTGCCGTGGGCACCGGCCAAGCCCCGGTAGCTGCGCGGCCCACTACTGTTGACCGGCATGACCTCATCGACCACCCGCCTGGCCGCCGTTGTCGCTGCCACCAGCGACCCGGCCGCGGCCGATCCGGCCAGTTCCCAGGTCGTGTTCCGGGCCTCCGCAGTCGCCCACGACGCGGTTGCCAGCACGATCACCATGGGTCGCTACAGCGTCGAAGTCGACGAACCGCCGACGCTCGGCGGTGAGAACACCGCCCCGAATCCGGTGGAGTACTACCTGGGCTCGCTGCTGTCGTGCCAGATCGTCACCTGGCGGTACTGGGCCGAGAAGCTGGGCATCACCGTCGACGAGATCACCGGACGCGCCGAGGGCGACCTCGACGTGCGCGGGTTCTTCGGCCTGGACGACTCCGTCCGGCCCGGTTTCAGCGAGGTACGGGTCGTCATCACGGTGACCGGCCCGGAAACCGAGGAGCGCTACGCCGAACTGCATCGGATCGTCGAATCTCATTGCCCGGTACTGGATCTCACCACCAATCCGACTCCGGTGCGCACTCGCCTCGAGGTCGGTTAGGCAGCGGGCAGCAGGTCCATAAACGCCCGAGCGGCCGGATTGGTCGGCACCGCGGTGCGACCGACGAGCGCCAGCCGGCGGGTGGGCGGCTTGGCGCCGCTGATCGGCCGCAACCGCACGATGTGCAGCCCACTGGGACGGGCGACCGGCTCGGGGACCACGGCCACCCCGAGGCCGTGCTCGACCAGGCTCAGCGCCTGGTCCATCTGACTGGTGCGAAACGCGATCCGCCGCTGCACACCCGCGTCGCGGAACAACGCGGCCACCACCGTCTGCAGACCCAGCCCGGCGGCAAACTCCACGAAGGACTGCTCGGCCAAGTCCGCGATCCGCACCGTGGTGCGCCGGGCCAGCGGGTGTCCGGCGCCGACCACCAGCACCAGTGTTTCGGGGTAGTCGCGCAACGCGGCCAGCCCCGCCGGCAGCGGTGCGGCATCCAGGGCCACGAACGCCAGGTCCAACTCGCCGTCGTCGACCGAGGCCAGCAGATCGGAGGTGGGTGCCTCCCGCAGCAGCACTTGGATCCCGCGATGCCGGGCATGCAACCGCGCGATGGTGGCCGGCAGGTCGACGGCGGTGAACGTCTGCACAACCCCGAGTGCCAGCTGGCCCGCCTCGGCATCGCGGATCGAGGCCACCGCGGACTCCGCGGCGGCCACTTCACGCAGGATGCGCCGGGCGGGTCCCAGTAGCGCGCGACCGGCCGCGGTGAGCACCACCGAACGGGTGGTGCGCTCGAACACGGGCGTGGACACGCTCTTTTCCAGGGCCCGAATCGATGCGCTCAGGCCCGACTGGGAGATGTGCAGTGCCTCGGCGGCGTGGGTGAAGTGGCCGGATTCGGCCACCGCCACGAAGTGCTGCAACTGCCTGATCTCCATCTATCGATTTTAGCGATGAGATCGACTTAATTGTCTTGTTTTACATCAGAGTCGTGCGGGGTGACCATGAACAAATGACCCTCACCACTGAGTCCGCACCGGCGCGGCTGGACCGTCGTCTGGTGCTCGTCATGGCCCTGACGTCCGGCCTGGTGGTGGCCAACAGTTACTACGCGCAACCGCTGGTCGACACCATCGCCGGCCACTTCCACGCCTCGACCACCCGCGTCGGGCTGATCGTCACCGCAAGCCAGGTCGGCTATGCGATCGGCCTGGCGCTGCTGGTGCCGCTCGGTGACTTGCTGGAGCGACGCCGGTTGCTCACCTGGATGCTGGCCGGCACCTGCGTATGCCTGCTCGGGATGGCGTTTGCGCCGAGCTGGCCGGTGCTGGCCGTCGCCGCGGTGCTGGTCGGCTTGGGCTCGGTGGTGGGCCAGGTGCTGGTGCCGTTCGCCGCCACCCTGGCCCGCGACGACGAACGCGGCCAGGTCATCGGCAGCGTGATGACCGGACTGCTGCTGGGCATCCTGCTGTCTCGGGTGGTAGCCGGGTTGATCGCCGCGGTGGCTGGATGGCGGGCGGTGTTCGTCGTCGCGGCCGCCCTGATGCTGGTCGCCTGCGCACTGGTCCGCGCGCTGCCGCTGCACCCGCCCGCCGTCACGATGAGCTATGGCCGGTTGCTCGGCTCGGTCGTCGCGATCATCCGCGAGGAGCCGGTGCTGCGGCTGCGGATGGCCTACGGGATGCTCACCTACGCGTCCTTCGGGGTGTTCTGGACCAGCGTCGGGTTCATGCTCGCCGGCGGGATCTACCACTGGTCCGACGGGCAGATCGGGCTGTTCACCCTCTTCGGGGTGGCCGGGGCGCTAGCCGCCAAATTCGCCGGCGCGTTCGCCGACCAGGGCTATGCCCGTTGGCAGACCGGGGTTTTCACCGCCGTGACCGCGCTGAGCTTCCTGCTGCTGTGGGCCGGCCAGAGCCGGGTCGCCCTGCTCGCCGTCGGGGTGGCGTTGTTGGACTTGGGTATCCAGGGCACGCACATCAGCAACCAGAGTGTGTTCTATCCGCTGCGGCCGACGGCACGCAGCCGGCTCAACACGGCCTACATGACCGGCTACTTCACCGCCGGCTCGCTAGGCAGCGTGGCGTCGGCCGTCGTCTACGGGGCGTGGGGCTGGGGGGCGGTCTGCGTGCTCGGCGCCGTCTTCCCGGTCCTCGGCACACTGGTCTGGATCGGCGAGGTCTGGCCGCAGCGTTGCTACGCTCGCCGGTGAATCAGCGCCAGGCGGTAGGGAGCAAGGGTGATCTTCATCGTGGTCAAATTCCAGACCAAACCGGAGTGGGCCGAGCGCTGGCCGCAGCTGGTCGCGGAGTTCACTGAAGCCACCCGGGCCGAAGAAGGCAACCTGTGGTTCGAGTGGTCCCGCAGCCTGGACAACCCATGCGAATACGTGCTGGTCGAAGCGTTCCGCGACGGCGACGCCGGCAGTGCGCACGTCAACAGTGAGCACTTCACACGGGCGATGGCCGTCATGCCGCAGGCGCTGGTGTCGACGCCGAAGATCATCAGCCAGCAACTCGACGCCACGGACTGGTCGCGGATGGGCGAACTGACCGTCGACTAGGCCACGACGACGATCTCGCGGCCCAGGTGGTAGCCGCGGGTCAGCGGCAGGATGTCGCCGCTCCAAAACGACCCCGGGTCGAACCAGTTCGAGCTCTTGTCGGTCGACAGCAGTCCCATCTCCTGGTAGGTGATGGCCACCGTCTCGGCGCAGTAGGCGGTTTGCAGCGCGACCTTGCTTCGGTGCGCCTTGCGGCGCCGGGTGGCTTCGCGGACCTTGCGGTCCAGCACCGGAATTCCGCGGGTCCAGTCCGCCGCGGTCGGCAAGCGGCCGCGGAGCCAGCGGCCGGTCAGCCGGGCCGTGGTAGGAAACGCGGTGCCGTCCATCCGGGCGATCACCTGCAGCAGTCGGTCTTCTTGTTCGCGGGTGACGGTTCCACTGAGCTGACGGAACCAGCAGCGCTGCTGATAGCGGCCCATCCACTGTTCGACCGCGGCCCGGGCATCGTTGAGCTGCACCCCTCGGTGGAAGGTGGCGGTCCAGAAGTCGAGCAGCTTGTCGCCGAGTTCGGCATGCCAGAGCAGTGGGGGCAGGTCGTCGAGGGCGACCGTCATGCCGACGTGGTTCACCGGGGCGTTGGACAGGGTCTGGATGGCGCGGTCGGGGCCGGAGCGGCCGCGGAACAGCCAGATGTCGCCGGTGCGCGTTTCGCCCAGCGCACGCTCCAACGTCACGGAGTGTTCGTCCACGCTCAGCACCATAAAGTGTGAGCGTGCGCAGCATCTGGAAATGGATCGGCCTGGCGGGCGTGGTCGGGGTGGCCGCCGGGGGAGTGCTGGTGGCGCGGGATCAGCGCCGCCGACGGGCCTACACCCCCGACGAGGTCCGCGCCCGGCTGCATCAGCGGCTGGCCGAGGCCGGCGACTCGGTCTAGTCGGCGACGGCGACCGCGTAGAGGCGGTGGGTGCCGGCGAAGCCCTTCAACTCGGCGTCGCGGCCGGCGCCGACAGCGATGTCGTCGCACTCCTTGACCGCCTCGCGAACTGGGCCGCTGATGAGGATCTGGGCGCCGTCGGCGGCGGCGGCCACCCGCGCGGCCATCGCCACGTTACGCCCGAACAAGTCGTCGCCGCGGCGCACCGAGCGGCCCATGTGCACTCCGATGCGGACCCGGATCGGGTGCGCCGGTTTGCGGCCGCGCCGCTGCTGCAGTGCCCGTTGGATATCGATGGCGCAGCGCACCGCCTGCTCGGGCTCCGCGAACGCGATCATGTAGCCGTCGCCCTGGTTCTTGACCACATGACCGCCGCGCACGCGGACCGTGCGTTGCACCATCTCGTCGTGCCGAGCGATCAGCTTCACCCAGGCCCGATCGCCGATGCGTTCGTTCAGCGCGGTGGACTCCTCGATGTCGGTGAACAAGATCACCACGTGCCCGTCCGGGGTGAGCCGGGCCAGGTCGGGGCGTTCCACCTCGGCCCAGTCGGCGAGGTCCTCGATCGATGAGCGTACGGCCGCCCCGAATCCCTGCTTGCGCACCAGGTTCGCGGTCTGCCATACGGTTTTGACGGCCTCCCGACCGCCGGTCAAGAGCAGGTTGCGAGTGTCGACCCGCTGTCGCAACGCCTCGGCCTCGGCGCGGGCCCCGCGCAACTGTCGGCTCAACACCACCACAGCGACGGCTTCGCCGACGACCACCGCCGCCAGCGCACCGACCACGAGCAGCGTCGGCGTCAGCCACCCGATCCCGAACATTCAGCCGGACACGAACTCGACGACGGCCGCGCTGAAGGCATCGTTGTCGTCACCGGCCGCGGTGTGCCCGGCCTCGGACAATTCGACGAAACGCGCATGAGGAACCTTGGCCAGGAAGTCTTGAACACCGTGGGCGCTGACCACGTCGGAGAGCTTGCCCCGGATCAGCAGGATCGGGATCTGCAGGCCGATAGCGGCCGCCTCGATCTTCTCGGTGCGCAGCGCCGGATCGTCCCCGGGTTTGGTCATCAACGCCGGATCCCAGTGCCAGTACCAGCGGCCCTCCCGGAATCGTAGGTTCTTCTTCAGCCCTTCGGGACTGCGCGGTTTGGTCCGGTGCGGCAGGTACTCCGCCACCGCGTCGGCGGCCTGCTCAAGCGAGTCGAAGCCGTCGATGTGGCTGAACATGAAGTCGCGGATCCGAGCGCTGCCCTGCTTCTCGTAGCGCGGCACCACATCGACCAGCACCAGCTTGACCACCCGCTGCGGGCCGAGCTGATCGGCGACCAGGATCCCGGTCAACCCGCCCATGCTCGCCCCGATCAGCACCACCGGCCGGCCGATCGCGTCGATCACCGCACCGGCATCGGCGGCCAGCATCTCGATGGCGTAGTCGGCGCCGGGCGCGCGGTCACTGTCGCCGTGGCCGCGGGTGTCGAGCGCGACAACGTGATAGCCCCGGTCGGCCAGGATCTGACCGGTCTTATGCCAGGAGTGCCGATTCTGGCCGCCCCCGTGCAGCATCACGATCGTCGGGGCGGCGTCAGCAGCGACACCCCGGTTCCATTCGTCGGCGACCAGCGTGACGCCGCCGACGCCGTCGAATTCGACGGTCTGGGCTGTGCTCATCAGGAGATGGTAGACAGAGTGAATCATGGAGGGTGAAGACATCGCCGACGCCGGGCAGCGTCGGGCACTGATTGCGGGTCTGATCGGGGTGGTGATTTCGGCGGGCCTGCTCGGCTGGCTCGGTTTCCGTGCCGAGGCGGCCCACAGCGCCGCCACGCACCGGGAGATGTTCCTCCAGGCGGCCCGCCGGACGGCGCTCGACCTCACCACGGTCGACTACCAAGACCCCCAGGGTGATGTGCAGCGCGTCCTGGATTCGGCGACCGGCGAGTTCTACGAGCGGTTTGCCAAGCGGGCCCCGTTGCTGATCGAGACGGTCACCCGAGAGCGCTCGCAGGCGGTCAGCGCGGTGAGCGAGGCGGGTCTGGAATGGCAGTCCGGGGACGAGGCGCAGGTGCTGGTGGCCATCAGCGTCGCGTCAAAGCATCTGGGCGGTCTCGATCTGCGGCCGCATGAGCTGCGGATGCGGCTGACGGTGCAGCGGATGGGCAAGCAGGCCAAGGTTTCCGACGTCGAGTACGTGACATGAGGCGGCTGGTCTACGGGGTGCTGCCGGGGCTGATCCTGGCCATGACGGCAGCGGCCGGGTGGTTGAAGTGGTACGAGGGGTCAATCCGCGCCGACGAAGCAGCCAATGCCGAAACCATCAGGGCAGCAACCGAATACACGATCCGGATACTGTCGTTTACCCCCGACACCATCGAGCGCGACCTGGCCGGTGCGCAGCAGTCGATGACCGCCGGCTTCCGGGCGGAGTTCGCGGCGCGGGCCCGCGAGCAGATCATCCCCGACGCCCAGGCGCGCAAGGTCACCGCGATAGCCGAAGTTCCCGGAGCGGCGTCGGTATGGGCCACCCGCGATCACGCCGCGGTGCTGGTCTTCGCCGACCGCGTCGTCACGGTGGGATCGGCCGAGCCGGCCGAGGTCGCATCGAGCTACCGGGTGGCATTGGACAAAGTCGACGGCCGGTGGCTCGTCGCGGATTTCGAGCCGGTCTGAGGGGTGGACGATGAGTGAACCGCGGTGGATCGACGTGACGGTACCCCCGGTGGCACTCAAGGCGCTGAGCTGGGGAGAGCCGGGCAACCCGGTCGCGTTGTGTCTGCACGGATTTCCCGACACCCCCTACGGCTGGCGGCGGGTGGCGCCCCGACTGGCCGCGGCCGGCTGGCATGTGGTGGCGCCGTTCATGCGGGGGTACGCCCCGTCGTCGATCCCCGACGACGGCAGCTACCACGTCGGGGCGTTGATGGACGACGCGCTGCGGGTCTACGACACCGTGGGCGGGACCGGACGCGATGTGGTGATCGGTCACGACTGGGGCGCGCTCACGGCCACCGGCTTGGCCGCCCTGCCCGACAGCCCGTTCGCCAAGGCGGTGATCATGTCGGTGCCCCCGCCGGCGGCGCTTCGCGCGGTGGGGGCAGCGGACGGGATCGTTCTGGCCGGCCATCTGCCGGCGCAGCTGGTGCGTAGCGGGTACATCGGCTACTTCCAACTGCCGTGGCTGCCGGATCGGTCCGCCTCGTGGGTGCTGCCGCGGCTATGGCGGCGCTGGTCACCCGGTTATGACGCCGAGGAGGATCTGCGGCACGTCGACGCGGCGATCGGGACGCCGGAGGGCTGGCGGGCGGCGCTGGGACCGTACCGGGCCCTGCGCAGTGTGCAGGTGCCGGACCGCTACGCCGATCTGCACCGGCACTGGCTGCAGCTGCCGCGGTTGCCGATCCTGTACCTGCACGGGCGCACCGACGGCTGCATGTCACCGGCCTTCACCCGATGGGTGGGCCCGGCACTGGCGGACGGCAGTACCGCGGCCGTGATCGAGCATGCCGGGCATTTCCTGCAACTCGAGCAGCCCGACGAGGTGGCCGAGCGGGTGCTGCAATTTCTGACCTGATGCGCGGGCGCCGGATGGCCGCGGTCGACGCGCAGTTCTACTGGATGTCGGCGAAGATCCCCAGCGACCAGTTCCTGCTCTACGCCTTCGCCGGGGTGCCGGCCGACCTCGACGGCGCCATCGCGGAACTGCTCGCCCGGGCCCGGCAGAGCCCGGACCTGAGCATGCGGGTCCAGGACGCCGGTGCACTGCGCTACCCGCGGTGGGTGCCGACGCTGGACCACCTTGGCGCAGTGCGGCATCGGGCCCGCGACGACAGCTGGGCCGGTTGCCTGGACGCGGTGGTGCAGCTCATCGACGACCAGCTCGACGCCCGGGCGGCACCGTGGCGACTGCACGTGTTCGCTCCGGTGCACGACATCCCCGGCCACCGCGAAGCGGGCACGGTGGCGGTGCTGCAGATCGCCCATGCCCTCGCCGACGGTGGCCGGGCCTCGGCGCTGGCGGCGTGGCTGTTCGGGCGCGCAACGCCGGTGAGCGCGGTGGACGCCCCGGTGCGCGGTTTTCTGCCCTGGCGCGCTGTCGCCGCGGCCCGTACGCACCGCGCACGCGTCGACGACACCGCAGCCGGGCTGTTGCCGCCTCCGGTCGGAGACCGGCCGCTGCTGGCCACCAACAACCGGCCCGCCGGGGCCCGCGCAGTGCGCACCCTGGTGCGCCGCCGTGACGAACTGGGTGGGCCCACCGTCACCGTGGCGGTGCTGTCGGCGGTGTCCGCGGCGCTGTCGCAGTATCTCGATGGGCAATGCGATGCCCTGGGCGCCGAGGTGCCGATGGCCAAGGCGGGTATTCGGCTGGCGCATAACCATTTCGGCAACATCCCGGTCGGGCTGTATCCGGATCTGGGCGGCGAGGCCCGCCGTGAACGGATCTGTACCGACCTTGCCGGCGGCCGGCGTCGGGCGGCGCATCCGGCCACGGCGGCCGCCGACCGGGCGTTCGCGGCGACCCCGGCGGCGCTGCTGCGCTGGGGTGTCGAAAAGTTCGACGCGCAGGCCCGGCCGGTGCGGGTAACCGGCAACACCGTGGTGTCCAGCGTGTACCGGGGTGCGGCGGACCTGCGCTTCGGTACCGCGCCGGTGCTGTTGACCGCCGGGTTTCCCGCGCTGTCCCCGGCGATGGGTCTCACCCACGGCGTCCACGGCATCGGCGACACGGTGGTGATCAGCGTGCACGCCGCCGAATCGGCGATCAGCGAAATCGACGTATACCTACGATTACTGGATGCGTCATTGTAGGTTCGGGCACATGGTTACTGCTGCTGATGTTGCCCTGCTGATCCTGCGCCTGGTGCTGGGCGTGACCCTGGCGGCGCACGGTTTCAACAAGTTCTTCGGCGGGGGCCGCATCCCGGGCACCGCAGGGTGGTTCGAGAGCATCGGGATGAAGTTCGGCAAATTCCAGGCGGTAACGGCGGCCAGTGCCGAGGTCGCGGCCGGGCTGGGATTGGCCGCCGGGCTGCTCACCCCGATCGCGGCCGCCGGGTTCGTCGCGCTGATGTCGGTCGCGGTGTGGACCGTGCACCGCGCCAACGGCTTCTTCGTGCTCAGCGAGGGCTGGGAGTACAACCTGGTGCTGGCCACCGGCGCCGTCGTGGTGGCGATGCTCGGGCCGGGCCGGCTGAGCCTGGATCACCAGATCTTCTGCCGCTGTTGGCTCAACGGCTGGGCGGGTCTGGCGATCTCGCTCGGGCTGGGACTGGCCGGTGCGGTCGGCCAGCTGCTCCTGTTCTACCGGCCGCCGGCCGTGACCGGCGAGTAGGGCAATCCGCTGCCGGCGTTCTCGTCGACCACGACGCGCCGGCCCAGGTACGGAAAGGCCCGCTGCGAGCATGCCGCGCGGTCGCAGATCTTGCAGCCCGCTCCGATCGGCACCACGGTGGCCTCATCGTCGAGGGCGATTCCGGTGGAGTACACAAGTTTGTCGGCGTGCGCCAGATCGCAGCCCAGCCCGACCGCGAAAGTCTTGTGCTGTCCCAGGTAGCCGCGTCCCTCGGGCGGCGTAGTGGTCGCGATCCAGAAGTACTTGCGGCCGTCGGGCATCTGCGCGACCTGGGTGATGATCCGGCCCGGCTGGCTGAACGCATCGTGCACCACCCACAACGGGCAGCTGCCGCCGACCCGGCTGAAATGAAACGCAGTGGCCGACTGCCGTTTCGAGATGTTGCCGGCCTTGTCCGTGCGCACGAAGATGAACGGTACCCCGCGCCGGCCGGGTTTTTGCAGCGTCGACAGTCGGTGGCACACGGTTTCGAACCCGACCCCGAAGCGGCGGCCCAGCAGGTCGATGTCGTAATGCAACTCTGTTGCCGATCGATGAAACTGCCGATAGGGCAACAGGAACGCACCGGCGAAGTAGTTGGCCAACCCGATCCTGGCCAGGCCGCGCGCTTCCGGGCTCAATAACGGTTCCTGTGCCACGATCTCGGACAACAGCTCGGCCTGGGTCAGCAGAGCCAGCTGGGTGGCGAGCTGGAAGGCGCGTTGGCCCGCCAACAGCCAGTGCGCGATGCGTAGCACCCGGTTCGCCGGATCGAAGATGCGCTTGGTTCCCGCCGGCAGGTCGTCGACGACTGCGACCGTGATGCCGAACCGTTCGGACATCAGTTCCGACAGCTGAACGTCCAAGCCGCCGAACCGCATTCCAGCATCGGCAAAGAGTCGCTCCGCGGCGTCGTCGAGCTCGGCGATGTAGTTGTTGCGGTCGTAGAAGAAATCCCGGACCTCCTCGAACGGCATCGGACGAGCCACAGCCTGCGCCGCGTCGCCGGACACCCGCGACCGATAGGACTCCAATTCCTCAGTGGCGCCGCGCAACCGACGGTGCAGGGTCACCAGGCTGTTGCCGATCTCGGGCATGCGCGCGACAAGCTCCTCGATCTGGCTGTCGCTGGCGGCGTGTTCGCCTGCGGCCGCGGTGAACATCTCGCGCAGGTCGGCGACCAGCCGGGCGTCGGAGTCGCCCGAGAAGTACTGCGCCGGCAGGCCGAACCGGTCGGTCAGCGTCAGCAGCACCGACACGGTGAGCGGCCGTTGGTCGTTCTCGAGTTGGTTGACGTAGCTGGTGGACAGGTTCAGCTCCCGCGCCAGCGCCACCTGGGTCAGGCCGCGTTCCTCGCGCAGGCGACGCAGCCGAGCCCCGGCGAAGGTCCGGGTGGTGGAGGGTGCCATGGCATGCAGCTTAGCGCCTATGGTATTCGCAAGGTTTGCAAAAACACTCCCTCCGGGATGCACAAATACGCAGTAGCAGCAGGTTCCGCCAGCTACAGCCACTGCGTAGCATGTGGAATATGCAGGTACACAACGTCCGAACCCACCGCAGCGCCGAGGACTTTCCCCGCACCGAACACCTGGCCTGGAAGCTCGCGGAGCTAGCGGCCGATCCGGTCGCGGTCCCTGACGACACCACCGAGATGGTGATCAACCGGATCATCGACAACGCCGCCGTCAGCGCCGCCTCGGTGTTGCGCCGGCCGGTGACGGTTGCCCGCCGTCAGGCACTCGCCCATCCGGCCTACCCGGCGCAGCCGGGGGCGCAGGTGTTCGGTGTGCCGGGCAGTTTCTCGGCGGAGTGGGCGGCCTGGGCGAACGGGGTCGCGGTGCGCGAACTGGACTTCCACGACACCTTCCTGGCCGCCGAATACTCCCACCCGGGTGACAACATCCCGCCGCTGGTCGCCGTCGCCCAACAGCTCGGCGTCTCCGGCGCCGATCTGATCCGCGGCCTGGCCACTGCGTACGAGGTCCAGATCGACCTGGCCAAGGGAATCTGCTTGCACGAGCACAAGATCGACCACGTCGCGCACCTGGGCCCGTCGGTGGCCGCCGGCATCGGCACCATGCTGCGACTGGGCCCCGAGGCCATCTACTCCGCGATCGGCCAGGCGCTGCACCTGACCACCGCGACCCGGCAGTCCCGCAAGGGTCTGATCTCCAGCTGGAAGGCCTACGCACCGGCCTACGCGGGCAAGGTGGCCATCGAGGCGGTCGACCGGGCGATGCGCGGCGAGGGATCCCCGGCCCCGATCTGGGAGGGCGAAGACGGCGTCATCGCCTGGCTGCTGTCCGGGCCCGAGCACACCTACCAGGTGCCACTGCCCGGCCCCGGTGAAGCAAAGCGCGCCATCTTGGACAGCTACACCAAGGAGCACTCGGCCGAATACCAGAGCCAGGCGCTGATCGATCTGGCCCGCCGCCTGCGTGAGCGCATCGGCGATCTGGGGCAGGTCGCAACGATCGTGCTGCACACCAGCCACCACACCCACTACGTGATCGGGACCGGCTCTGGCGACCCGCAGAAGTTCGATCCGGACGCCTCGCGGGAGACCCTCGATCACTCGGTGATGTATATCTTCGCCGTCGCGCTGCAGGACGGCACCTGGCACCACGAACGTTCCTACGCCCCGGAGCGGGCACACCGCCCGGACACCATCGCGCTATGGCACAAGATCTCCACCGTCGAAGACCCGGAGTGGACGCGCCGGTACCACTCGAGCGACCCGCGCGCGAAGGCCTACGGGGCACGCGCCGAGGTGACCTTGACCAGCGGCGAGGTGATCATCGACGAGTTGGCGGTCGCCGACGCGCATCCGTTGGGGGCGCGGCCGTTCGGCCGCAAGCAGTACACCGCCAAGTTCACCGAACTCGCCGAGGGAGTGGTCGAACCCGCCGAGCAGAACCGCTTCCTGGGGGCGGTCGAAGGTCTGGTGGGGCTCGGTGGCGGCGAATTGGGCGCGCTGAACATCCTGATCGATCCGCTGGTGCTCGACAAGGCGCCGGACACACCGAAGGGAATCTTCCGGTGAGTGGGCTGCTCGGCGCGATGACCTCGCCCGCCGCCAAGCGTGCGGCGTTTCGCGCCGGACTCGATTCTGGTCGGCTGCAACGGTTTCCGGGGGCGTTCTCGCCGCTGGTGGCCAAACTGATCGCCGAGATCGGGTTCGAGGGGGTTTATGTCTCCGGCGCGGTGCTCTCCGCCGACCTGGGGCTGCCGGACATCGGGCTGACCACACTGACCGAGGTCGCGGGCCGCGGAGCGCAGGTCGCGGCAGTCACCGACCTGCCGACGCTGGTCGATGCCGACACGGGGTTCGGCGAGCCGATGAGTGCTGCGCGCACCGTCACCGTGCTCGAAGACGCCGGCCTGGCCGGTTGCCACCTTGAAGACCAGGTCAACCCGAAACGGTGCGGACACCTCGACGGCAAAGCGGTGGTGCCGCCCGCGCAGATGGTCAAGCGCCTGCGCGCTGCGGTAGCCGCGCGCCGAGACCCGAACTTCATCATCTGCGCGCGCACCGATGCGGCCGCCATCGAGGGGCTGCCGGCCGCGATCGATCGCGCCAAGGCCTACGCCGACGCCGGGGCGGATCTGATCTTCACCGAAGCGCTGTGCGGGCCAGGTGAATTCGAGCGGTTCCGGGCCGCGGTGGACATCCCGTTGCTGGCCAACATGACCGAGTTCGGCAAGTCGGAGTTGCTGACCGCACGGCGACTGGACGAGATCGGTTACAACGTCGTCATCTACCCGGTCACGACGCTGCGCCTGGCGATGTTTGCCGTCGAATCCGGGTTGCGTGCGATCGACACGCAGGGGACGCAAACCGGTCTGCTGGACCGGATGCAACAGCGCAGCCGGCTCTACGAGTTGCTGCGCTACGCCGACTACAACGAGTTCGACTCCGAGATCTTCAATTTCACCGTCCAAGGAGGCCACCGGTGACCACCGCAGAGATCCACAAGGGACTGGCCGGCGTCGTCGTCGACACCACCGCTATCTCGAAGGTGGTGACGGAGACCAACTCCCTGACCTACCGCGGCTACCCCGTGCAGGACCTGGCCGCGCGTGTGAGCTTCGAGCAGGTCGCCTACCTGTTGTGGCACGGTGAGCTGCCGACCGATGCCGAATTGGCGCTGTTCTGTCAACGGGAGCGGGCCGCTCGCCGGGTGGACCAGTCACTGCTGTCGCTGGTGGCCAAACTCCCCGACAACTGCCACCCGATGGACGTGGTGCGCACCGTGATCAGCTACCTCGGCGCCGAGGACCCCGCCGAGGACGACAGCGCCGAGGCGGCCAATGCCGCCAAGGCCCTGCGGATGTTCGCGGTGTTGCCGACGATCGTCGCGGTGGACCTGCGCCGCCGGCGCGGCCTGGCCCCGGTGGCGCCGCACAGCCACCTCGGCTACGCCGAGAACTTCCTGCGGATGTGCTTCGGGGAGGTCCCCGACCAACTGATCGTCTCGGCGTTCGAGCAGTCGATGATCCTCTACGCCGAACACGGGTTCAATGCGTCGACGTTCGCCGCCCGGGTGGTCACCTCGACCCAGTCCGACATCTACAGCGCGGTCACCGCCGCGATCGGTGCCCTCAAGGGTTCCCTGCACGGCGGCGCCAACGAGGCGGTCATGCACGACATGATCGAGATCGGTGAGCCGGCCAAGGCCGCACAGTGGCTGCACGGCAAGCTGGCCCGCAAGGAGAAGGTGATGGGATTCGGCCACCGCGTGTACAAGCACGGCGACTCGCGGGTGCCGACGATGAAGCGGGCGTTGGACCGGGTCGCCGCAGCTCGGGACGGCGGGCGCTGGATGGAGATCTACCAGGTGCTGGAAACCGAGATGTTCGCCGCGACCGGGCTCAAGCCCAATCTCGATTTCCCCACCGGCCCGGCGTACCACCTGATGGGGTTCGACATCGCGATGTTCACCCCGCTGTTCGTGATGAGCCGGGTGGTCGGGTGGACCGCGCACATCATCGAGCAGACCGCCGCCAACGCGCTGATCCGCCCGTTGAGCGCCTATACCGGCCAGGAGCAGCGCGCACTCAAAGTCGGCTGAGTCCGGACGACGGTCCGGCCAGGTCGCAAAACGCTGGCATTCCGGCCAGTCGGCTGCCACGCGCGGCCCGAATGCCGGCGCCACCGACGACGATGCCGGTGCCGATCTCGGCGACAGCGCTGAACCAGGAGAACCACATGACATTGATGTGCGGCAGGGAGATGAAGCTGTCCTGAAAAGCCGGCCAGAACGTCGGCAGCAGGTGTGCGTAGGTGAACAGAAGCGCACTGCCGAAGCCGACGAAGGCGGCCAGCCGTGGCGCCAGCGGGTGACGCCGAAGCACCATCGCGACCGCGGCCACGACGAACACGCCCTGCACCGTGCCGCCGACCATGACCGCCGGTGGTGACGCCGACATGCCGCGGCGCAGATGGTCCAGCCCGTGGACGGCGAAGCCGATCGCGAAAGCAACTGCGGCCCACCGGAGAAGCCGATCCGATGTCTGATCACTCATCATGGTCACCGTCCTGAGGTAGGTACGGATGGGGAGGGCCCGTACCACCCTTACTACTACTGTGCGTAGTAGCAGTCAAGAGCCGGTTTCCGCGCGGGCATCTAGAACACGTTCTAATCTGACGATCATGGGATTTCTCAAACAAGACACCCCGCAGATCGACTTCGAGGAGTGGAGCAAGGGCACTCGGGCGGAGCGGATCGTCCCGATGGCCCGGCACTGGGCCGAGGTCGGCTTCGGCACCCCGGTGCTGCTGCACCTGTTCTACGTGGTCAAGATCGGGCTGTACATCCTGGGCGCGTGGTTGATCGCGCTGAGCACCGCCGGCATCGACGGCTTCACCGATGTCGCGCACTGGTACGCCGAGCCGATCGTGTTCGAGAAGGTCGTGCTCTACACCATGCTGTTCGAGGTGATCGGCCTGGGTTGCGGGTTCGGCCCGCTGAACAATCGGTTCTTCCCGCCGATGGGCTCGATCCTGTACTGGCTGCGGCCCAACACCATCCGGCTGCCGCCGTGGCCGAACCGGATACCGCTGACCGCCGGTGACCGGCGCACCCCGATCGACGCGCTGCTCTACGGCGCGCTGCTGGTGCTGTTGCTGATCGCGATCTTCTCCGACGGCACCGGACCCGTCCCGGCGCTGGGCACGACGGTCGGGGTGCTGCCAACGTGGCAGATCTGGGCGGTGCTGGGCGTGCTGGCGGTGCTGGGCCTGCGTGACAAGGTCATCTTCTTGGCCGCCCGCGGCGAGGTGTACGCCTCCTTCACCGTCGCCTTCCTGTTCACCGGCTACGGCGTGGACATGATCCTGGGTGCCAAGCTGGTGTGCCTGGTCATCTGGCTGGGTGCCGCGACGTCGAAACTGAACAAGCACTTCCCGTTCGTCATCTCCACCATGATGAGCAACAACCCGCTGTTTCGGGCGCGGTCGATCAAACGCAAATTCTTCGAACACTTCCCGGACGATTTGCGGCCGGGCCGGCGCTCGCGCTGGCTGGCGCATTTTTCGACGTTCATCGAGGGGCTGGTGCCGCTGGTGCTGTTCTTCAGCCACGGCGGCTGGCCTACCGCGATCGCTGCGTTCGTCATGCTGTGCTTCCACTTCGGCATCCTGTCGGCGATTCCGATGGGCGTGCCGCTGGAATGGAACGTCTTCATGATGTTTTCGGTGCTGGCCCTGTTCGTCGGCCACTCCTCGATCGGCCTGGGTGATCTGACGACGCCGCTGCCGATACTGCTGTTCGCCGTCGTCGCCGGAACCGTGGTGCTCGGAAACCTGTTCCCCCGCAAGGTGTCCTTCTTGCCCGGCATGCGCTACTACGCGGGCAACTGGGACACCACGCTGTGGTGCATCAAGCCGTCCGCCGACGCGAAGATCGCCAACGGGATCGTGGCGATCGCCAGCATGCCCGCCGCCCAGCTGGAGAAGTTCTACGGCAGCAAGGAGGCTGCCCAGATCCCGATGTACATGGGGTATGCGTTCCGGGCCTTCAACACTCACGGCCGGGCGCTGTTCACCTTGGCGCATCGCGCGATGGCCGACCAGAACGAGGACGACTACGTCCTCACCGACGGCGAGCGGATCACCAGCACCGCGATCGGCTGGAACTTCGGCGACGGACACTTCAGCAACGAACAGCTGATCGCCGCATTGCAAAAGCGGTGCGGGTTCGAGCCGGGGGAGGTGCGGGTGGTGATCCTCGATGCGCAGCCGATCCACCGGCAGACCCAGCGCTACCGGCTGGTGGACGCCGCCACCGGGGAGTTCGAGCGCGGCTATGTGCGGGTGGCCGACATGGTGACCCGCCAGCCGTGGGACGACGACGTGCCGGTGCACGTCGAGTCGAGCGACGCGGTTACGCGGGGTTGACCCACTCGGCGTAGAACGGCGGCATCTCCGATGCCCGGGAGGTGAACCGGGGGTCGCGTTTTTCCAGGAAAGCCCGCACGCCGTCGGCGCCGTCGCCGATGCTGGTGTAGAACATGGCCAGCGAATCCACCCGGTGCGCCTCGACCGGGTCGGGCTGCGCGGAGTTGCGGTAGAGCATCTGGCGGATCAGCGCGAACGATACCGGTGAGCGGCCCTTGGTCCAGGCGTCGGCCAGCGCGCGCGCCTCGGCCAGCAGTGCGTCCGGCTCGTAGACCGCTTTCGCCAGCCCGCAGGCCTGAGCAGCCTCGGCGTCGAGAATGTCGGCGCGGTAGAGCAGATCCAAAGCCGTTGGC
Source organism: Mycolicibacter sinensis (assembly GCF_001667945.1). Lineage (GTDB taxonomy): Bacteria > Actinomycetota > Actinomycetes > Mycobacteriales > Mycobacteriaceae > Mycobacterium > Mycobacterium sinense_B. The sequence continues at coordinate 24,026 of NZ_LZJK01000137.1, forward strand.
ATACCGACGATGCGGGGCAGGAACCACGTCGAGCAGGCTTCCGGGGTGATGCCCAGCTTCCCGAACACCAGACCGAACCGCGCCTTGGTCGAAAACAGCCGGGCGTCCATCGCCAGCATCATGGTGGCGCCGATCCCGACCGCGGCACCGTTGACCGCGGCGATCACCGGCTTGCGGCAGCCATAGATCGCCAACGTCACCCGCCCGCCGGTGTCGCGCACCCGGGCTAGCTCCGGATCGTCGAGGTCGGCCATGTCGGCCAGGGACGGCGACTTGGACTCGTCGAGGCCGAACACGTTGCCCGAGCTGGACAGGTCCATGCCCGCGCAGAACGCACGCCCGGCGCCGGTGACGATCACCGCGCGGACGGCGTCGTCGTCGTTGACCTCGACGAAGGTGCGCTCCAACTCTTCGGCCATTTCGACGGTGAACGCGTTGAGATTGTCCGGTCGGTCCAGGTACACGGTGAGAATGCCGTCTTCGACCTCATGGCGGAGCGTGGTGAAGTCCATGACGCCGAGGCTAGTTGCACCGATCTGTTGACTCTGCCCTTGGGGGGAGATTCGCCTCACCATCCTCACGCCGCCTCGGCACGCGAGAAGAAGCGGGGCGCGATGCCCGCCGCGGTGATCGCGACCGCCGCTGATCCCAGTGCCTGAGCCCAGCCGATCGGGCCGAGCGGCGTGCATCCCATGAACTGGCTGATACCGGGAAGGCTGATCAACAGTGCCATCGCCGCGAACGAGCCGCCCGCGGTGGCCAGCACTAGCGGTGAGCGCGACTCCAGCAGGGTCTGTCCCAACTGGGTGGTCACCAGCGCGACCAGCGCCACCGTGGAGGCGCGCCGGGGAAACCCGGTGACTCGCGCCATGAACCACGCTGCAAGCGTGGCGCTGGCCGTGGTCGTGCCACGCAGCGTCACTGCGCGCAGCAGTGCTTTCTCGTCGGGCCCACGCCCTCCGAAGGGCATCGGGCGCCGGGGTTGGCTGATCGCCAGCGCGGTGGCCGGGAACGCGTCGGTCACGATGTTGACCAGTAGCAGCTGGCGGGTGTTCAGCGGGGCCTGACCGGTCAGCGCGCTGCCGACGATCGCGAACAGCGCGCCGCTGGCGTTGCCGCCCAACAGCACCGCTACCGCGGCCTGCACCCGCTGCCACAGTTGGCTGCCCTCGTTGAGGGCATCCAGCAGGGTCTCGATGCGACCGTCCAGCAGCACCACGTCGGCGGCGGTGTGGGCGGCGTCGCTGCCCTGGGCGACGATCCCGATCCCCACCGTGGCGGCCCGGATCGCGGCGGCGTCGTTGGCGCCGTCGCCGACCATCGCCGACACCTTGCCGCTGCGTTCCAGCGCCTGCACCACCTGCACCTTGTTCGCCGGGGACATCCGGGCGAATACCACCTTCTCGGCTACTGCCCGCTCCTGCTCCTTACCCGACAACGTCTCCCATTCCGTGCCGGTGATGACCTGCTCCGCGGTGATCTGCAATCCCATCTTGCGGGCGATCGCGCGGCCGGTGGTCGGGTGATCGCCGGTGATCATCCGAACGGGCACCTGCCGGCGGTGCAGCTCGGCCAGCAGCCCGGCCGACCCGGCGCGCGGGGTGTCGGAGATGCCGACGAAGCCGACCAAGGTCAAACCGTCGGCGCACTGGCGGGCCATCGCCGCCAGCTGGGCTTCGGGATCGTCAGGGTCGGCCGAAAGTGATTGCAGTTGAGCGGGACTGAGCTCACGGCGTGCTACCGCGAGCACCCGCAGGCCGTCGTCGGCCAGCTGCTCCACCACGTCGTTGATATCGGCCGGGACGCTTTCGCAGGCGGCGAGCACCACCTCGGGGGCGCCCTTGATGGTCAACTCGGACCCGAACACCGATGCCGCGAACGGCCGTCCGGAACGGAACGGCAGATGGGCATCGGGCCCCTCGGATGCGACCGCGCCGGGCACCGGTGCAGCCGCCGTCACGATCGCGGCGTCGGTGGCGTCGACGTGGCTTTGACCCTTCGTCGACGGTGTCGCGCGGACCGCGCAACGCAGCACCTCATCGCGGGAATGATCGGAAACCGTGCGCACCTCGGTGACCCGCAACCGGTTTTCGCTGAGGGTTCCGGTCTTGTCGAAGCACACCACGTCGACCCGGCCCAGAGCCTCCACCGAGCGCGGAACCCGCACCAGCACACCGGATTTGGTGAGCCGCTGCGCCGAGGCGTGCTGAGCCAGGGTCGCCACCACCGGCATGCCCTCGGGGACGGCGGCCACAGCTACTGAAACGCCGTGGGCCACCGCCTGCTGCAGCCGGGTACCGCGCAGCACCCCCAGGGCGCTGACCAATCCGCCGGCGACCAGGCTCAGCGGCCAGGTCCGGTTGGTGATCTGGCCGAGCTGATGCCCGAGCCCGATGTCGCCGTGCCGACTGGTGACCAGATCGGCGGCGCGGCGCACCTCGGTGTCGGGCCCCACCGCGGTCACCAATGCCAGGCCGGTGCCGGCTGCCACGGTGGTGCCGGCGAAGAGCATGCAGCGACGCTCGGCCAGTTCCGCGCCCGGGGTGGCGTCGATCTGTTTGGTCACCGGCAGCGACTCACCGGTCAGTGATGCCTCGTCCACTTCCAGTTTCTCCTGCTCGATGACGCGGGCATCGGCCGGCACCACGTCGTCGGGACCCACCTCGATCAGATCGCCACGCTGCAACTGCTCGGGAAGCACCTGAACCCGTTCCCGGGTGCCGTCCGGCCGGATCGTCACCTTCCAGGCGGGTGGGATCTGGTCGGCGAGCAGTCGATTCAGCCGCAGCTCGGCGCTGAGCCGTTGGCCGGCGGCCAGGACGGCGTTGCTGGCCAGTACCGAGCCCACCAGCAACGCGTCGATCGGTGAACCCAGTATCGCGGTGGCCGTGGCGCCCAGTCCCAGCACCGGGGTCAGCGGGTCGGACAACTCGTCGCGCACCGCGTCGAAAAACTGCCAGATCGTGTGGCGCCCGGCGTTGTCGGCAGCGCGCGGCGCGAAGGTGGGCTCCGCAGACGACGCCAACGCGGCACGCACCTGCTCAACCGACATGGCATGCCACTCGTCGACCGGAACCGGTCGGGGCAGCGGCGCGTTGACCACCTTGCGGGCCGACCAGTAGCCAGACAGCAGACCCGCTGCCGCGCCCAACACCACCGGTCCAGGACCGCGGCCCCGCACGGTCGGGATCAGCAGCAGAGAACCCAACGCCGAAGCGCCGATGGACAGTTCGACACCGCGGCGGCTGGCTTCCTTGGCCGCCGGCAGCGCGTGCAGAACCCGCCACACCCCGGCCAGATCATCGACGATCAGGTCCGCGTCCAGCGGGTGCGGCTGGTCTTCGAAAGCCGGCCCGGCCTCAGACCGGATGCCCACCCCGAGATCGGCAGCCGACAATGCCTGGGCAGCCGCCGAGGAGACCACCGCGACGGTGTGGCCTTCCTGCTGATACTTGTGCACCGCGTCGAGCAGCGCGTCGTCGACCGAATCGCCTGGCATCGGCGCGATTTCGTCGAACGCGGGCCGCAACTCGCCCAGACCGGCGGAGTCATCGACGGTAATGGTCTGCACGTCGGCGCGCTGTGTCTCGGCGAGCGTGGCGGCCGCCAGCGGATGGGGTGCCGGTGCGAACAGCGCCTCGGTAATGGGACGTGCCTTGCCGCGGCGGGTGCCGGCGACGCGGTGCCACCCGGGCTGCAGGTCGCCGGCCGCCAGCATGGCCTGGGCGCGCTCCCAGGTGGTCAGGTCCTTCTCGCCGGCACCGCGAAGCCGCACCAACCGCAGCGCTGCACTGCGCAGTATTCGCGGATCGACAATCACCACATCGATCCGATCCAGTCGGCGCAGGCTGTCCGGTTCGACTTGCAGCGCTTCATCGTTGTTGGCCAGCCCACGGCCCAGCGTCGCCGTGAACGATTCCTGGGTGGATCGCGCGGCTTTCGGCACGGCGACCAACGCGGCGGTGCCGGCCAGGTTCGGGTCGCGACTGGCCGCGCCGACCACGGTAGCGCCGATCGCCTGGACCCAGGTGCTGCGCTGCAGGTGGTTTTCGACGGGCCCGGCCGGCGACGGCACCGGGCGGGAGGCCGACGGGGCGGCCGATCCGGTGGCGGGGCGGCCCAGTTCCGGTTCGCGCCGGGACCAGGCCCGGGCGACGGCGCGCGCTTCGGCGGCTTTGAAGGTGTTGATCGCCAGGTCCACCGCCAGGATCGACGGCGCCACGGCCAGCGCGTTGGCGGCGGTGGAGGCCGCACCCAACGCCGTGTCGGTCGCGCGCTTGCCGATTCGTTCCTCGAGCAGCCGGCGCAGCCGCGGCTGGTGGTCCAGGGCGACTACGGCGCCTTGGACACTCGCCGGCAAACGTGGGAACCGCAGGACGCGTCCGGCCAGCGCGATGCCCAGGCCGACGGCGCTGACGCCTGCCATCGCCGCGGTGGTCATCGCCAGCAAGCCGTCGCCGGGCGCGGGGGATGGACGAGGTCGTCGCCCGTCGGCGACGTCGCCGCCGTCGTCGCCGGGCGCCTCACCCACTACGTCGGTGATCGCGTCGAGTACCTCATCAGGTGCCGGTTCGGCTTCATCGATGAGAGCGGGCATCGAGGGGGGCATCGGTCTCCTTCGCTCGGCGACCGAATCTGCTGAATTCCCAGAGAGCTTCGGTCGACATGGTCAATCGTCCGAAGGTCTCGCTCGCGAAAGTCCTGGGTCCGCTGAATGACCGGGCGGGTTGGCCCGCCGTACTGACGACCATCCACATCCGCCACAGGCGTGGCGGGTAGGAACTACTCCCCTTCGCGACCGAAGGTAGGGCCGGTAAGCAGCGGCCGGCTGAACGCCGGCGGGACCCGACCTGAAATGCCGGTGAATTACTGCGAATTCCAGCGGGTCGGGCGGTGCCGGCGCACGCGCGGCTCAGGGTCAGGACTTGATCCCAGCGTGGGTTGCTCGGGTTTTTCGGGCCGCGGCGACCATGTTGGCCAGCGAGGCGGTCACCTCGTCGGTCTTGCGGGTCTTCAGGCCGCAGTCCGGATTCACCCAGAGGCGTTGCGCCGGAACGGCATTCAGTGCCTCACGCAGCGACGCCGCCATCTCATCGGTGGACGGCACCCGCGGCGAGTGGATGTCGTAGACGCCCGGCCCCACACCGCCTGCGAACCCGATCGCGTTGAGGTCGTCGAGCACCTCCATGTGCGAGCGCGCCGCCTCCAGGGAAGTGACGTCGGCGTCCAGGTCGGCGATCGCACCGATCACCTCACCGAACTCCGAGTAGCACAGGTGGGTGTGGATCTGGATCGCGTCGCTCACTCCTGACGTCGACAGCCGGAAGGCGCCGACCGCCCAGTCCAGGTAGGCCTGCTGGTCGGCCTTGCGCAGCGGCAGCAGTTCCCGCAGCGCCGGCTCGTCGACCTGGATCACCGCGATGCCGGCTTTCTCCAGATCCAGCGTCTCGTCACGGATCGCCAGCGCCACCTGGTTGGCGGTATCGGCCAGCGGCTGGTCGTCGCGGACGAACGACCAGGCCAGGATGGTGACCGGGCCGGTGAGCATGCCCTTGACCGGTTTGTCGGTCAGCGACTGGGCGTAGGTGGCCCATGCAGTGGTCATCGGGTGCGGCCGGGCGACATCGCCGAACAGCACCGGGGGGCGCACGCAGCGGCTGCCGTAGGACTGCACCCAGCCGTTGGCGGTGGCGAAGAACCCCTCCAGTTGCTCGGCGAAGTACTGCACCATGTCGTTGCGCTCCGGCTCGCCGTGCACCAACACGTCCAGCCCGAGTTGCTCCTGCAGTGCGATGACGTCGGCGATCTCCGCCTTCATCCGGCGGGTGTACTCCGCGGAGTCGATCTCCCCGGCGGCCAGCGCCGCCCTGGCCTTGCGGATGTCGACGGTCTGCGGGAACGACCCGATGGTGGTGGTGGGCAGCGGCGGCAGGTGCAGTCGGTCGGCCTGAGCTGCCCGCCGGGTCTCGGCGCTGCCCCGGTGGGTACCGGCGGCGGTGATCGTCGCGATCCGGCTGCGGACATCGGCGTTGTTGAGCCGCGGGTCGGATTTGCGTGACGCGACTGCGGCGTTCGATGCGTGGATCTGCTCGGCGACCGCCTCGCGGCCCTCGGCCAGGGCGCGGGCCAAACTGACCACCTCGTTCACCTTCTCGGCGCCGAACGCCAGCCAGCTGCGCAGCGCGTCGTCCAGGCCGGTCTCGGGCTCCAGCGAGTAGGGCACATGCAGCGTCGAGCACGACGTCGATACCGCGACCGCGGCCGCCGATCCCAGCACCGTAGCCAGCTTGGCCAGCGCAGCTTCCAGGTCGGTGCGCCAGATGTTGCGGCCGTCGACCACCCCGGCGACCAGAACCTTGGAGGCCAGTTCCGGCACCGCGGCAATCGAATCCGTCGAGCCGTAGACCAGATCGACGCCGATCGCCTCGACCGGCGTGGCGGCCAGTGACGACAGCGCTGCGCCCGGGTCGCCGAAATAGGTGACGACGAGGATCGACGGCCGGTTACTCAACCCGCCCAGGCGGGCGTAGACCTGCTCGGCCAGCGCGGGGGCATCGGCGGCGACGTCGGTCACCAGCACCGGCTCGTCGATCTGCACCCACTCGGCCCCGGCCTCAGCCAGCGCGGACAGCAGCTGGGCGTAGACGTCGGTGAGCTCGTCGAGGCGGAAGATCGGCGCCGGCGACCCGTCGACGGCCTTGCTCAGCAACAGGAAGGTGATGGGGCCGATGACCACCGGGCGGGCCGGAATCCCTTGCTCAACAGCTTCTTTGAGCTCAGCAAGCACCTTGGCCGGATTCAGCGCGAACGTGGTGTCCGGGCCGATCTCGGGAACGATGTAGTGGTAGTTGGTGTCGAACCACTTCGTCATCTCCAACGGGGCGATGTCGGCGTTACCGCGGGCGGCGGCGAAGTAGCGGTCCAGTTCGTCGGCCACCCCGGCCACCCGCGCCGGGAGCGCACCGAGCAGCACCGCGGTGTCGAGCATCTGGTCGTAGTAGGAGAACGTGTTCACCGGCACCGAATCCAGGCCGGCGGCGGCCAACTGAGCCCAGGTGTCACGGTGCAGGCCGGCGGCCACCTTCTGCAGTTCGTCCTGCCCGATCCGGCCGGCCCAGTAACTCTCGGTGGCGCGCTTGAGTTCGCGGCGCGGCCCGATCCGGGGGGAGCCGAGAACGGTGGCGGTAAACGGTTGAGCGGTCACGATGCGATCCTTCACTCCAGAGGGGTGGATCACCGCCGGCGGACGTCCAGCCCATCCGGTCTCATGCAATTTAACGCACGATAACGCTGGAAAACCAGACGCCCATTCCGCGAGGCGTTGATCCGCCGAGCGCGGCGCGCCCGGCACAACGGGCAGGTCTTCGGACTCGCAGGCGCGCACCGGGGGTGCACCTAATGGCCGTCGCTTCCCAGTCCCGAACCCGAGACCAGTGCCTGTGACGGCGGTCGTTCCTGCATACCGCTGCGGGACAGTCCCGGATTCTCACCGGGTTCCCTCTCGCGCTCCACGGAAAACCGCGTCACGCTCGATGCCGACGCCGCCGCTACCGGCGGTGTCGGCAAACCAGTTGCGTGATCGAGATTACCCGGTCGGTCGCCCCCGAAGCGCCCGCAGGGCTTCCGCAATGGGCGTCTCGCCGTCGTTGAAATCGATGGTGCGGCCAATCGTCGCGTCCTCGGTGAGGCAGGCCGCGATCACCTGGGCGACATTGCCGCGCGACGCCTGCGTTTTGTCGGCGTCGGCGCGGGTCTCGATGCGGCCCGTGGCCGGCTCTAGGGTCAGCCGGCTCGGGCCCAGCACCGTCCAATCCAGGTCGGTGGCCCGCAGGTGAGCGTCCGCGGCGGCCTTGGCCTGGGCGTACGGGAAGAACGGATCGTCTTCGGGCACACCGTGTCCGGGGCTGGCGCCGAAGTAGGACACCATCACGAACCGGCGAACCCCGGCCTGGCCGGCGGCGTTGATCACCCGGATGGCGGCATCGCGGTCCACTGCGTAGGTGCGCGCCGGATTGCCGCCGCCGGCGCCGGCGGAGAACACCACCGCGTCGTGGCCGGCCACCAGCTCGGCCAGCCCGTCGGTGTCGAGCTGCTCGATGTCGGCCACCACCGGGATCGCCCCGGTCACCGCGACCTCCTCGGCGTGGTCGGGATTGCGGAAGATCGAACTCACCTCGTCGCCGCGTTCGGTCAGGATGGGGCTGAGCAGTAGGGCGACCTTGCCGTGGCCGCCGACGATCACAATCCGCGCCATGGATTCGACGCTACGCGAGTGCTGGGAGCACCCCCGTTGCCGTCAGCAGATAGGCCCGGTTGACAATCGTCGTCAAGGACCCTCGTTGATGAAGGAGAGCACCCATGGCCGAAGCCGTCATCGTAGAAGCGGTGCGCTCGCCGATCGGCAAGCGCAACGGCGGACTGTCCGGGGTGCACCCGGCCGAACTGTCCGCCCAGGTACTCAACGGGCTGGTCGGTCGCGCCGGGGTGGACCCGGCGCTGGTTGACGACGTGATCTGGGGCTGCGTCATGCAGGCCGGTGAACAGGCCCTGGACATCGGCCGGACCGCGCTGCTGGCCGCCGGCTGGCCCGAGACCGTGCCCGGGGTGACGGTGGACCGCCAGTGCGGCTCCAGTCAGCAGTCGGTGCATTTCGCCGCCGCCGGTGTGGTCGCCGGGCACTACGACGTCGTGGTCGCCGGGGGCGTCGAGTCGATGTCGCGCACTCCGATGGGCTCGTCGCTGGCCAACGGCGGGCACCCCTACCCGGAGGCGTTCCGTACCCGCTACAGCCAGACCCCCAACCAGGGGATCGGCGCGGAGATGATGGCCGAGAAGTGGGGACTGGACCGCACCACGCTGGACGAGTTCGCCCTGGCTTCGCATGAAAAAGCCGCCGCCGCCCAGGATTCCGGGGCCTTCACCGACGAGATCGTCGGGATCAAGGACGCCGAGGGCAACGTGATCAGTGCCGACGAGGGCATCCGCCGCGGCACCACCATCGAGAAGATGGCCCAGCTCAAGCCGGCGTTCAAGGAGGACGGCGTCATCCACGCCGGCAACTCCAGCCAGATCTCCGACGGCGCGGCGGCGCTGCTGTTCATGTCGGCGGCCAAGGCACGCGAACTGGGGCTGACCCCGCTGGCACGGGTGCACACCGCGACGCTGGCCGGCGCCGACCCGGTGATGATGCTGTCCGCGCCGATCCCGGCCACCGAAAAAGCGCTGCAGCGCAGCGGTTTGAGCATCGACGACATCGGGGTGTTCGAGGTCAACGAGGCCTTCGCCCCGGTGCCGATGGCCTGGCTCGCCGACATCGGCGCCGACCCGAAGAAGCTCAACCCCAACGGCGGGGCGATCGCGCTGGGCCACCCGCTCGGCGGATCCGGCGCCCGGATCATGACCACCATGCTGCACCACATGCGCGCCAACGGGATTCGCTACGGGCTGCAGACCATGTGTGAGGGCGGCGGCCAGGCCAACGCCACCATCCTGGAGCTGCTGTGAGTGAGGCGGCCGTTCTCGTCGAGCGGCGCGGCAACGTTCTGCTGATCACGATCAACCGGCCCGAAGCCCGCAACGCCATCAACGGTGCCGTCAGTACCGGCATCGGTGACGCGTTGGCGCAGGCCCAAGACGACGATGAGGTGCGCGCGGTGGTGCTCACCGGCGCCGGCGACAAGTCGTTTTCCGCCGGAGCCGATCTCAAGGCGATCGCCAACCGGGAGAACATCTACCACTCCGACCACCCGGAGTGGGGTTTCGCCGGCTATGTGCAGCACTTCATCGACAAGCCGACCATCGCGGCGGTCAACGGCACCGCGCTCGGCGGCGGCACCGAGATCGCCCTGGCCAGCGATCTGGTGGTCGCCGAGCAGCGGGCGCAGTTCGGGCTGCCGGAGGTCAAGCGCGGCCTGATCGCCGGTGCCGGCGGCGTTTTCCGCATCATCGACCAGCTGCCCCGCAAGGTCGCCCTGGAGCTGCTCTACACCGGGGAGCCGATCTCGGCCGCCGAGGCCGCCCGCTGGGGCCTGGTCAACCGGGTGGTCGAGGACGGCGGCGCACTGGAGGCCGCACTCGAGCTCGCCGAGCAGATCACCGGTAACGCGCCGCTGTCGGTGCAGGCCAGCAAGCGGATCGCCTACGGCGTCGACGACGGCGCCATCCCCGGCGAGGCGGCCGGTTGGGCTCGCACCGGCCGGGAGTTCTCCGCGCTGCTTCGGACCGAGGACGCCAAGGAGGGACCGCGGGCGTTCGCCGAGAAGCGCGCACCGGTGTGGAAGGCGCGTTGAGCGACGTGCCCGAGCCGCTGATCATTCCCATTCGCGGTCGTGCGCCGCAGCTGCATCCGGAGTCGTGGGTGGCGCCCAACGCCAGCCTCATCGGTCAGGTTCACCTGGCCGCCCGGGCCAGTGTCTGGTACTCGGCCACGCTGCGCGCCGAGGCCGAGCCCATCGAGATCGGCGTCGATACCAACATCCAAGACGGCGTGACCATCCACGTCGACAAGGAGTTCCCCGCCCGGGTCGGCGCCCGGGTCAGCGTCGGGCACAACGCGGTGCTGCACGGCTGCACCGTCGAAGACGACTCGTTGATCGGGATGGGCGCGATCATCCTCAACGGCGCGGTCGTGGGGGCGGGCTCTCTGGTAGCGGCCGGTGCCGTCATCCCGCAGGGCATGGTGGTGCCGCCCCGGTCGCTGGTGTCGGGGGTGCCGGGCCGGGTGCGGCGGGAGCTCAGCGAGGCCGAAGTCCGCAATAATCGGCACAACGCCGCGGCCTACCGCCGGCTGATCGAAGTCCATCGGGCGAACTGACGCAATCAGGCCACCGACTGCGGTTCGGCCGCTACCGTTTTAGGGCATGACCCAGACCAGTTCGGCCCGGCCCGGCCTGCTGCGCGAGTTCACCGGCATCTTCTCCAAGGTCTCCGCCCCGTACCACGAGCCGCGGGCGGTCGTGCACCGGCGTCGGGTCGTGGTCGCGGTGGTGGTGCTGCTCGGCGCCGCCGTGCTGGCCTCGATGCACACCAAGAACCCCGGTGACGCGGCGTTCTACTGGCTGTCGTTGGCGCTGGCCGCGGTCTGGTCGGTGGGGGCGGTCGTGGCGGGTCCGCTGCACCTGGGTGCGGTGCGCTTCCGTGGCCGCAACGAGCGGCCGGTGTTCACCGGCACCGGGGTCGGCCTGCTACTCGGCGGGGTGTTTCTGCTGGGCGGGCTGGCGGTGCAGCAGATCCCGCCGCTGGCCGGCCAGGTGACCGCGATCCTGGACTACACCACCCAGGTGTCCTGGCGACTGGTGGTGCTGATCGCCATCGTCAATGCGGTCGCCGAAGAGATGTTCTTCCGCGGGGCGCTGTTCAGTGCGTTCGGCCGCCGCTATCCGCTGGTGTTGTCGACGCTGCTCTACATTGCCGCGATGATGGCCGCCGGCAACCTGATGATCGGTGTCGCCGCGCTGGTGCTCGGCACCGTCTGCGCCATCGAACGCCGGGCAACCGGCGGGGTGCTGGCGCCGGTGCTGACGCATCTGGTGTGGGGGCTGATGATGGTGCTCGCGCTGCCCCCGATCTTCGGCAGGTAGCCGCTCAGGAGTCGGTGAACTTCGGCGGGCGCCGATCCTGAAACGCCCGGGTGCCTTCGCGGAAGTCGTGGGCGTTCAACAGAATTGACTGGCCGACGTATTCGCGGTCCAGCGTCGCGTCCAGCTCGGTCAACGTCGCGGCGTTGATGGCGTGTTTGGTCTTGGCGAAGGCCGCCGCCGGACCGGCCAGCAACGCGGCCAGCACCTTGTCCACCTCGGCGTCGAAGTCCTCGGCCGGGTACACCGCACTGATCAAGCCCCACGCCAACGCGTCGGCGGCCGGTAGGCGTTCGGCCAGCAGCGCCAGCCGCATGGCCCGGATCCGGCCGATCGCCGCGGCCACCAGCGCCGAGGCGCCGCCGTCGGGCATCAGCCCAATCTTGGTGAACGCCAACAGAAAAAACGCCTTATCCGAGGCCAGCACCAGGTCGCAGGCCAGCGCCAGCGACACTCCGACGCCGGCGGCTGGGCCCTGCACCACGGCCACCACCGGACGCGGCAGCGCCACGATCGCCCGGATCGCCCGGTTGGCCTCGACGATGATCTCCGTCGGCACCCCGTCGGAGGCGTCCTCGGCGCTGATCCCCGCACCCGAGCTGAACCCGCGACCGGCCCCGCCGAGTCGCACCGCGCGCACCCGCGGGTCGTGGGCGGCGCCTTCCATGGCGTCGGCGATACCGGCGAGCACGCCGGTGGTCACCGAGTTGAGGCTGTCGGGGCGGTCGATGGTCACCGAGAGCACCCCGTCGGCCAGGGTCACGGACAGGCCGTCCACCGGGGCCAGGGCGTCGATGCCGGAGTCGATTGCGGTCATGAGTGTCCACCATAGGATGCACATCACACGCAGACGACGAGGAGGCAGACATGGCGGGACCGTTGGCGGGGTTGCGGGTCATCGAACTGGCCGGCATCGGACCGGGGCCGCACGCGGCGATGATCCTCGGCGACCTGGGTGCCGACGTGGTCCGGGTGGACCGTCCGCCGAAATTCGGTGGCGGCGCGCCGAAGGACACCATGCTGCGCAACCGGCGGTCGGTGACCGCCGACCTGAAGTCGCCGGAGGGTCGCGACCTGGTGCTGGCCCTGGTGGCCAAGGCCGACGTGCTGATCGAGGGTTTCCGCCCCGGCGTCACCGAGCGGCTCGGCCTGGGGCCGGAGGACTGCGCCAAGATCAACGACAAGCTCATCTATGGCCGGATGACCGGTTGGGGGCAGACCGGGCCGCGCGCTCAGCAGGCCGGCCACGACATCAACTACATCTCGCTCAATGGCACCCTGCATTCGATCGGCCGCCAGGGCGAGCGCCCGGTGCCGCCGCTGAACCTTGCCGGCGATTTCGGGGGCGGGTCGATGTTCTTGCTGGTCGGCATCTTGTCCGCGCTGTGGGAGCGGCAGTCCTCCGGTAAGGGACAGGTGATCGATGCGGCCATGGTCGACGGTTCGAGCATGCTCGGGGCGATGATGTGGAGCTTCCGCGCGCAAGGGCTGTGGAGCGACGAGCGGGGCGTCAACATGCTCGACACCGGTGCGCCCTATTACGACACCTACGAATGCGCCGACGGGCGCTACGTCTCGGTGGGATCGATCGAACCGCAGTTCTTCGCCGAACTGCTGGCCAAACTGGGCCTGGACCCGGCCGAGCTGCCCGCGCAGAACGACAAGAGCCGCTGGCCGGAGCTGCGCGAGGTGTTCACCAAGGCGTTCGCGGCGCACGACCGGGACCACTGGGCGAAGGTGTTCGCCGACTCCGACGCCTGCGTGGCGCCGGTGCTGGCGTTCGGCGAGGTGCTCTCGGATCCGCACGTCGCGCAGCGCAACACCTTCTACGACGCCGACGGTTCCCTGCAGCCCATGCCGGCGCCGCGGTTCTCCCGCAGCGTGCCCGACGTCCCGACGCCGCCGGCGGTACTGGGGGCCGACAACGAGACCATCCTGAGCGACTGGGTATAGTCCCGACCAACCGGCTGGTTGGTTGACGAAGGGATGACGCAGTGCAGATCAAGGATGCGGTGGCGGTCGTCACCGGTGGCGCCTCGGGACTGGGCCTGGCGACGACGAAACGCCTGCTGGACGCCGGCGCGCAGGTGGTGGTGATCGACCTGCGGGGCGCCGACGCGGTGGCGGAGCTGGGCGACCGGGCCCGGTTCGCCGAAGCCAACGTCACCGACCCCGAGGCCGTCGGCGCCGCGCTGGATGTCGCCGAGTCCCTGGGCCCGGTGCGGATCAACGTCAACTGCGCGGGCATCGGCAACGCGATCAAGACACTGAGCAAAAACGGCGCCTTCCCGCTGGAGGAGTTCACCAAGGTCGTGCAGGTCAACCTGATCGGCACGTTCAACGTGCTGCGGCTGGCCGCCGAGCGCATCGCCAAGACCGAGCCGATCGGCGAGGAGCGCGGCGTCATCATCAACACCGCATCGGTGGCGGCGTTCGACGGCCAGATCGGGCAGGCCGCCTACTCGGCATCCAAGGGCGGCGTGGTCGGCATGACCCTGCCGATCGCGCGGGACCTGTCCCGCGAGCTGATCCGGGTCTGCACCATCGCGCCAGGTCTGTTCAAGACCCCGCTGCTCGGTTCGCTGCCCGAGGAGGCGCAGCGCTCGCTCGGCGGGCAGGTGCCGCACCCGGCCCGGCTCGGTGACCCCGACGAGTACGGCGCGCTGGCCGAACACATCATCAGCAACCCGATGCTCAACGGTGAGGTGATCCGCCTCGACGGCGCGATCCGAATGGCCCCGAGGTAGGAGAGACGATGAGTATCACCACGAAGTTCACCGAGGTGTTCGGTGTCGAGCACCCCATCGCCCAAGGCGGTATGCAGTGGGTGGGCCGCGCGGAACTCGTTGCGGCGGTGGCTAACTCGGGGGCGCTGGGGTTCTTGACCGCGCTGACCCAGCCCACTCCGGCGGATCTGGCCAACGAGATCGCCAAGACCCGGGACCTGACCGACAAGCCGTTCGGCGTCAATCTGACCATCCTGCCGACGATCAACCCGCCGCCTTATGACGAGTACCGGCAGGTCATCGTCGACGCCGGCATCAAAATCGTCGAGACCGCCGGCTCCAACCCGGCGCCGCACCTGCCGATGTTTCACGACAACGGGATCAAGGTGCTGCACAAGTGCACCTCGGTACGGCACGCGGTCAAGGCGCAGAGCCTCGGCGTCGACGGCATCAGCATCGACGGCTTCGAATGCGCCGGGCATCCCGGCGAGGACGACATCCCGGGCCTGGTGCTGATCCCGGCCGCGGCGGCGCAGATCGAGATCCCGATGATCGCCTCCGGCGGCTTCGCCGACGCCCGCGGCCTGGTCGCCGCGCTGGCCCTGGGCGCCGACGGCATCAACATGGGCTCGCGGTTCATGTGCACCGTCGAGTCCTGCATCCACCAGAACGTCAAGGAAGCCATCGTCGCCGGTGACGAGCGCGGCACCGAGCTGATCTTCCGGCCGCTGCGCAACACCGCCCGGGTGGCGTCCAACACCGTCTCACGCGAAGTCGTCGAGATTCTGAACCAGGGCGGCCAGTTCCCCGACGTACAGGAGTTGGTGGCCGGAGTCCGGGGCCGCAAGGTCTTCGAGGACGGCGATGTCGAGGCCGGGATCTGGTCGGTGGGCACCGCGATGGGGCTGATCAACGACATCCCGACCGTGGGGGAGCTGGTGTCGCGGATCGTGGCCGAGGCCGAGGAGCTGATCTCGGGGCGGCTGGCCGACATGCTCGAGGCCGACGACGAGGAGAACGTCGCCTAAGGTCTGGTTCCCCTGCCGCGCCGAGGGTGTACGCAGTGCGAGAACTTCGCGACCTCTGCGCTCGAGGACCCCGGCGGCGTTGCTGAGTGGCTACGCGGCCGCCGCGGCGCGGAGGACGCCAGGTAGCTCAACCTGAATGCAAGAGAAATGGGGTGACTCACCGGTTGCGGACTGCCCGGATGTGGGCGGCCGCCGTCGCGACAGGACGCGATTGGGAAAGGCGCCGCTGCCGCGGCGCCAATCAATCAGCTGGCCAGCGGATGCCAGTCGTCAAGCTGCTCCGAGGTGTCGCCCTCGACCAGGACATCGCCGTGGTACAGGGCCTCGAAGTCGACCTTGATGACGTCGGCACTTGAGTCGTCGATCCACATGACACTGAGCGTATGGGTCACTATTAAGGGATCTTTGAGTCACGTTTCGGGAAATGGTGGCAATCTTACCGACGGGTAGCGTTTGCCGGACGTTCCGGCGGAGACCAGCCGCTTTAGCCGACCGATGGCGCGATCGGGGGTGAACCCGGGGGGACGCTATGGTGGCCCCATGACCTCGCCTGCGACTCTGGACAACCCGCTGTTCGCCCGGATCTGGAGGTTCATGTCGAGCCGCGAGACCGACTGGCTGCGGGATCGGCGCCGGGAGAATCTGGAAGGCCTGTCGGGACGGGTGCTCGAGGTGGGCGCGGGTACCGGAAGCAACTTCGGTTTCTACCCCGACACCGTCACCGAGGTGGTCGCCCCCGAGCCGGAATCGCTGCTGCGGGAGGCCGCCGGGCAAGCGGCCGCGGTGGCGCCGGTGCCGGTGACGGTCGTGGCGAGCACCGTCGAAGCCTTGGATGCCCGCGAACCGTTCGACGCGATCGTCTGCTCACTGGTGTTGTGCTCGGTGGAGCAGCCTCGGGACGTGCTGCGCCAACTGTTCGCCCTGCTCAAGCCCGGCGGAGAACTGCGCTACTTCGAACACGTCGCCAGCGGTGGGGCGCGCGGCGGGCTGCAGCGCCTGGCCGATGCCACCATCTGGCCGAAGTTGTTCGGCAACTGTCACACCCACCGCGACACCGAGCAGATGATCATCGACGCCGGCTTCACCGTCGGGACGTCGCGGCGCGGGCATCAGTTCCCGGCGTGGGCGCCGGTACCGGTGTCGGAGTTTGCGCTCGGACGCGCCAGCCGCCCGGCCTGAGCCACGTCAGCCCAACAGCGAGGGCAGCCGCTGAAGCAGTCCGGGTAGGGCCGCCGAAGCGGTGTCGCGCATGCACAGCGTGGCTCTAGCCGACAGCGGCGTCGGCTCGGGGTTGACCTCGATGACGGTCTTGCCCTGCTCCAGTGCCAGCTCGGGCAGGCTGGCCGCCGGATAGACCACCGCCGAGGTGCCCACCACCACCAGCACATCGGCGGCGTCGATGGCTTCGACCGCGGCGTTCCACGGCCCTTGCGGCAGGTTTTCGCCGAACCAAACGATATCCGGGCGGATCAGCCCGCCGCAGCCGCACACCGGCGGCGGCACTTCCAGCTGTGGCTCTGCCATCTCGGGCAGCTTCTCGGTGTAGGGGTGACTGCAATCGGCGCAACGGAATTCGAACATGCTGCCGTGCAGATGGTGGACCGTGGAGCTGCCGCCGCGCTCGTGCAGATTGTCGACGTTCTGGGTGATGACCTTGACGTCGGCGTGCTGCTCCCAGTCCGCGACCGCCCGATGGCCGGCGTTCGGTCCGACCCGGCGGGCCAGGTGGTGGCGCCACAGGTACCAGCCCCAGATCAGTTCGGGGTGCCGGTTCCAGCCGTCGATGCTGGACACCTCGTAGGGGTCGTAGCGCGCCCACAAACCGTTCTCGTCGTCACGGAAGGTCGGCACCCCGCTCTCCGCTGAGATGCCCGCGCCGCTGAACACCGCCACCTGCACGCCACCAACATAGCGGGATACTGGGCCGATGGACTTCACCGAGCTGCTGGGGGCCGACATGCGGCCGGATGCGCCGTTATTCGAGCAGGTCAGGACTCGGATGATCGCAGCGGTCCGGGACGGCGTCCTCCCGCCGGGAACCCGGCTGCCGACGGTGCGTGACTTGGCGGGCCAGCTGGGCCTGGCGGTCAACACCGTGGCCCGGGCGTACCGGGAGTTGGAGGCCGCCGGGATCGTCGAGACCCGGGGTCGGCTCGGTACTTTCGTGGCGAGCAGCGATCCGGTCGATGCGGCGATGACCGAGGCGGCGGGCGCCTTCGTCGCGGCCGCCCGCGCTGTGGGCCTGGGCAAGGCCGATGCGCTGCGTTACCTGGATGCGGCCTTCGGCACGCTTTAGCCGAATTCGAGAAGGGTCAGCGACGGGCGAGCGTCGGCGAGAGCGCGCAGTCCGTAGATGGTCGGCAGCACGGTGTTGAACAGCCACCCGCGGCCCCGCGGCAACTGCAGGTCGTGCACGGCCCGGACGCCCGGCACGGTGTCCACCAGCTGGGCGGTCGCGGCGGCGGACAGCGTGAACGGCATGGCCGGTGCCCGGTAGCGCAGCGACGTCGGCACGCCGTGGCGGATCAGCCAGCCGATCCAGGCCGGCGGAAGGTCGAAGATCATCCGGCCGCCCGGAAAGCGGCGGGCGCACTCGGCGATCAGGCCCAGGGACTGCTCGGGCTGCAGATACATCAGCAGGCCCTCGGCGCTGATGAACACCCCGTCGGACGGATCGACCCGGTCCATCCAGCTGTAGTCCAGCGCGGACTGGGCGCACACCGAGACCCGTGATTCCGCCGGCAGCAACCGCTGACGGATCTCGATGATCGGAGGCAGATCCACGGTGAGCCAACGGAATTGCGGATCGGCAACTGCCTGGCTGAGCCGCCAGAAGCTGGTCTGCAAGCCTTCGGCCAGTGCCACCACGGTGCCCGTCGGGTGCTGCCGAAGGAAGCGCAGCGCCTCGGTGTCGATGCCCAGCGCGCGCACCGCGATGTCCTGGCGGGTCGAGCCGAACTTGGCGAAGTCGAAGTCGATCGAGTCCGCCAGCCGGACCGCCATCGGATCGTTGAGGATTCGGTCGGAACGGCGGGCTTCGGTCGCCCGCGCGTTCAACGTCAGCAGCGCCGTCTCGGAGACGCCGGTCAGGGTGACCTTCTGTGCCTGGCTCACCTGTGCGACCTTACCGGTGGGCGGCTCAGCGCAGCATCTTGCTCAGCGTGCGCAGGTTGCGCGTGGTGGTTGACGCCGCGTACCGCTTGTTGCCCATGGTCTTGCCGACGGTGCTGTCGAGGGTGTTGCCCTTGGGGATCTGCCAGTAGATCACTCCGTGGCCGGGCGCGATCTTCTCGCCGTTGCCGGCGCTGGTACTGAGTCCGGACAGCTCGGCGAGCACCGCCGGGTCAGCGACGAAGGTGACATAGGAGTGGTGCTCGGGCACCTCCGGCTCGAAGGGATAGGCCGCGATGATGCTGCGCACCGTGTCGAGGTCATACACCAGCACCCGGGCCGGGTAGCCGAAGCGCTCCCGCAGCGCGGCTTCGGTGGTGGCGCGCACCGCCGCGGCATCGTTGGGCGAGTCGATCAAGACGTTGCCGCTGGCGAGTATGGTGCGCACCTCGGACAATCCGGCGTCGGCCAGGGCGGCAGCGACATCGGCCATCTTGAGGTTGACGCCGCCGACGTTGACGCCCCGCAAGAACGCCGCGTACCGGGTCATCTGCGCGATGGTAACGACCGCGCACACCGGCTTCAATCGGTACGCTTCGGGGATGGGACGCCAGGTCTTCGACGACAAGTTGCTGGCCGTGATCAGTGGGAATTCACTGGGCGTGCTGGCCACTATCAAACGCGACGGGCGCCCTCAGCTGTCCAATGTGCAGTACCACTTCGACCCGCGCGCGGTCGCGGTGCAGGTGTCGGTCACCGAGCCGCGGGCCAAGACCCGCAACCTGCGGCGCGATCCGCGGGCGTCGCTGTTGGTCAGTTCCGATGACGGATGGTCTTATGCCGTCGCCGAAGGGGATGCTCAGCTGACGCCGCCGGCCGCCGCTCCCGGCGACGACACCGTCGAGGCGCTGGTGGCGTTGTACCGCAACATCGCCGGGGAGCACCCGGATTGGGACGAGTACCGCGAGGCGATGGTGACCGATCGCCGCGTGCTGCTGACGTTGCCGATCACGCACCTGTACGGCATGCCGCCGGGGATGCGCTGAGTTAGGCTCCGGGTCATGCCCGAACCAGATTCCGCCGCAGACGAGACCAAGCGCAAGTTCCGCGAGGCCCTCGAGCGCAAGAACGCGAAGTCGGCGGGCGGCTCCGACCACAAGGACGCCGGCGCCAAACAGACCCGATCGCACGGGCCGCTGGAGAGCCGCCGCGAGTTCCGCCGCAAAAGCGGCTAGTTACTGCACCGGGCAGGCGTACTTTCGGGCCACGTCCATCAACCGCTGGTCGGCTCCCGGGCCCACCACCCCCTGTGCGACCAGTTCCCACCCGATCAACCCGGGCAGGCCGCCTTCACAGGCCTGGTGGGCAACCCGCCATGCGGTGTCCGGATTCAGGTGGAACCCGTTGCGTTCCAGGCCCTGCATGTAGGTGTCGAATTCCGGCGTGCCCTGGTCCGGTATGGCACCGGCCGTGGCCGCGAAGGCGACAGCGGTCACCGTCGCTGCGAGAAGTGCTGCCGCTACACGTTTCATGGCTGTCTCCTGGAACTGCGTACGCCGGTTGTCGGCTCTACGGTTGCACATTCCACCGACACGGACGCTGGTACCGGCGAACTCGGGTGGTTCTAGACTGACCTCCGTGCCGAAGCTGCAGCTGGTGGGAGACCCGGCCGCCGACGCCCTGCTGAGCGCCGACCCGTTCGCGTTATTGGTCGGCATGCTGCTCGATCAACCGTAGCAGCTACGATTACAAAATGTCTACTACTCCGTTGCGGGCACTGGTCGGTGCCCGTGTCTCCCATCTACAGGGTCCGCAAAAGGTCTCCCACGTCGCGCAGCTTGAGACCGCGACCAGATGGGCAGAATCCAAGGGATACAAGATAGTTGGACGTTTTGAGGACCTTGGAGTCTCTGCCGAGAAACGACCGGAGGACAGACCAGAGCTAGGGCAGTGGCTCACCGACGAGCGATCTCACGAGTGGGATGTCATCGTATGGTCAAAGATGGACCGTGCGTTTAGGTCTACCGCGCATTGCGTTGACTTCGCCCGGTGGGCAGAGCAACGGCACAAGGTGGTCGCGTTCGCCGAGGACGGGCTGATACTCGACTACCGGCCCGGAGCGGCCAAGGGCATCGACGCGATGATGTCGGAGTTATTCGTCTACCTCGGTTCGTTCTTCGCGCAGCTAGAGCTGAACAGGTTTAAGACACGTGCGCTTGACGGACACCGGACGCTGCGGCAGACCAACAGGTGGGCATCTGGGGTACCGCCACTAGGGTTCCGGGTGATACCCCACCCGAGCGGGAAGGGGAAGGGGTTAGACACAGACCCCGAGGGGCGGGATCTGCTGCACCGGATGGCCGGCCGTCTGTTAGATGGTTGGTCGTTCATCCGCATAGCAGCGTGGCTAAACGAGTCTGGCGCTCGGACCAACATGGATAAGGCGCGTATCGCCAAGGGTAAGGACCCGCACGTCAACCCATGGAACGTCGGGACGGTAATCGAAGCTCTGACCTCGCTACGGACACAGGGTTTGAAGATGCACAAACGGGAGACCGTGCTAGACAGCGACGGTAACCCGATCAGGATGGCACCACCGACGTTCGACGCGGACACATGGAAACTGATACAAGACGCGGTAGCGGTTCGCCAGATCAACCGGAGAGAACCGACAAACTCGACAAACCCCATGCTCGGTATCGGCATCTGCGGATGCACCGGTTGCGCTGCGTGCGACGGGAAGCAGACCGACGGGATATGCGGAGCTTCGCTGGCACAACAGATCAGCAGGAACAAGACGAAATCAGGCGAAGTCAACGTTCACCGGTACTACCGGTGCGGGCGTACCCCGCTGAACTGTAACGGTGTCACCATCCGGGCCGATATGGGAGACGAGCTGCTAGCAGAGCGGTTCCTAGAACAGTGGGGAGACTCCGGGGTTACCCGGAGGATATTCGTACCCGGCGAGGATCACTCGCACGAGCTTGACCGGGTAAACGACACGATCAGCCGGTTGCGACGGGAGCAAGACGCGGGGTTGATCGTCTCCGACGACGACGAACGCGAGTATCACTCGCGGATGCGCGCTTTGATAGCGCGTAGAACCGAGCTAGAAGCTCTCCCGGCGGTCTCGGCTGGTTGGGTAACCGAGACCACCGACCAGACCTACCGCGACGTTTGGGAGCAATCAGACCAGCGGCAACTGCTGATCGAACGAGGGGTTAGGTTCGTGTTGACACAGGGTAGACCACTGATCTTCGGTCTACACGTCCCGGAGGATGGCACAGCCATCGACATCGAAGCGCCGGAGGATCTGGCCCGGAGGTTCAACCCGGAGTAAAACCGCTGTTCGCTCCATTTTCCGTGACGCCACCGACACGGCAACAACCGGCATCTGAGGACCGATAGGGACCATAACGGCGGCGTCGGCAAAATGGTCTTGGACTGAGGTTTCCACAGGTCAACACGTAAGGGATACCATCGTCAACTACGACGGAGGGGATCGTAGCTGCTGGTAGGGATCTGATCGAAGCAAAAGGCCATCGCAAATCGTTCAAATTTGAACGATTTACCCGCCGCAGGGCTACCCACCCGGACGCGGAGGTAGGAAACTACCCTGCGGTATCGGCATATCGGACCAACTAGCCTTACCGGATACGTAATCCTTTAACCATTGTCCGTAGGCGCTCGTTATCAGAGACGGGTCGGTCCAGTGACGACCGGTTCTCTCGTTGTACCAATTCGCGTAGCCGCTCGTCGGCAGGTGTTGATCCCGCCAGTAGTAATCACCGGGCTTGGGAATCGGGTCGGTCACGTCCATGACGTACTGACCAGGCTGGGGAACAACCTCGCCTAGCGCAGGGGTTCCCGGTCCGTGCTTAACACGGACTAGCACGGACTGATATTCACCGGTCGCTAGAAGTTCGTCCTTAGCCACCGACGAGACAGGCGAAATCTTGCCGGTTCGCTTGTTCCGTACTAGGTGGGTATCGAAATTCGTCACGGACCCTCCGAACCGGATAACACCGCTTCGTACCAACCGGCCACCGACAGACCGGCTGCGTTCATAATCGGGGTGAGACGCTGGTCCCCACCGACAAACCGGCTCAGCGCGGGTGAGTCCCCTGGGGTGGTGGGGTTTCGGGGGTCGGGGCAGACGGTGCTGGACTTGGTATCGGGTGTGTCTCC
>NZ_LZJK01000138.1 GCF_001667945.1 Mycolicibacter sinensis
GACGGTGACGACGAGGAATTTGCCCTTACGGCGCTGCATGTCCTTGAGCACGGCCGAGCCGATGGTGTCGACGACGGTGATGTGGTCGCCTTCGACGGGGCGGCTATCGGCGGCCCGGCGGACTCCGGCGCCTTCGACGTAGCTGCGCGGGTAGTGCCGCAACAGCTCGCCGACGGTGCGGATGCCGAACGCATCGTCGAGCTTTGCCGCAGCGTCGGAGCCGATGACGAAATCCAGCCGGTCACGCAACGTGGCCATCGCTACTCGACCCCGATCAGCAGGGCGTCGCCCCGATGCCCGGTGAGGTAGGTCGCCAGTTCTATTCCGGGATGCTGATCATGTACATGGGCCTCGAGCACGTCGACGACATCGCTGTCCGCACCGTCGGGACCGGCTCCAACCAGCACCGTGACCAGCTCACCGCCGGCCGCCAGCAACAGGTCGATCAGGCCGATCGCCGCCGCGCCGACATCGCCGGCCACGATCAGCACCTCGTCACCGGCGATGGCCAGCCCGTCACCGGGCCGGCAGGTGCCGGCCCACGTCAGCGCCTGCTCGGTGGCGACCCGCACCGAACCGTGCCGGGTGCTGCCTGCCGCCCGCGCCATGGTGTAGCCGTCGTCGACCACCGGCCGGCCCGGATCGTGGACCGCCAGCGCCGACAACCCCTGCACCATCGAGCCGGACGGGACCGGCACCACGTCGATGCCCCAGCCGATGGCCGCCGTGCACCCGGCAACCAGCTCCTCGGCGGCGACGTACCCGTTGGGCAGCAGCATCACCTGGGCGGCGCCGGTGTCGACCACCGCGCGCAGCAGCTGCTGGGCGGTGACCATGGTCGCGGGGTCGGCGCTGTGCGGGTCCGGCCGCAGCACGCAGGCGCCCTCGGAGGCGAATAGCTCCTGCGCCCCTTCACCGTCGACCACGGCGAGCACCGCACGCTCCCGGGCCCAACTGCCCGGCGGCAGGCCGGTGGCCCCGCCCAGCGCCGAGATCTGGATCCGCCGCGGCCGGCCGAACGCCAGGCCCGCCTCCACGGCGGCACCGGCGTCGTCGGTGTGCACGTGCACCGAATAGCCGCCGACCACCCCCGAGGTCGCGATCGCCACCGAATCACCGAGCTGGGTCAGCCGTTCGCGCAACGCGTCGGTGTCGTCGGGGCCGCACTCGCCGAGCAGGTACATCACCTCGAATTGCGGCCCGGGCGCCTCGGTGACCGCTTCCGGCGGGCGGGGCCGCGGGGACGGCTGATAAACCTGCCGAACGGGTGCCTGCCCGGTGATCGTCGACCGCAACGCGTCGAGCAACACCAGCAGGCCGCGGCCGCCGGCATCGACCACCCCGGCTTGCGCCAGTACATCGAGCTGTTCGGTGGTCTGCTCCAATGCCTCGGCCGCGGCGTCCGTGGCGGCCGTGATCGCCGCACCCAACCCGGCGCCGTGCGCCGCGCACTGCTCGATGGCCACCGCCGCGGCGTGCAGCACCGACACGATGGTTCCCGGCACTTCCCGGCCGCCCATCGAGGTGATCACCAGCTCGACCCCGTGCCGCAGGCCGGCACCCAACAGCGCGGCGTCGACGTCGGCTGCACGGGTGCCGTCGGCGGCGGTCACGTCCGCCAAGCCGCGCAAGATCTGCGACAGGATCACCCCGGAGTTGCCGCGTGCGCCGTGCAGGGCACCTGCCGACAGCGCGGCCGCGACGCGGGCCACCTCACCGGAGGCGGCCTCGGTGTTGGCCTCGGCCAGGGCCGAGCGCATGGTGAACAGCATGTTGGTGCCGGTGTCGGAATCGGCGACCGGGAAGACGTTGAGCTGGTTGATCTCGTCGGTGTGGGTGATCAGATCGCCGACAGCGGTGTGCGCCCAGTCCCGCAAGGTGGCCGCATCCAGCCGACGTTCGGGGTTGCCCACCTGCACGCACCTTCCTGCCGCCACCTTCGGTGGCTGCAAGCCTAATCATTGCGGGCGACGCCACAGGTCACACCGCTTCGCGGGCTGCAGCGGGCCGTTTTGGTGGTTGCCCGGCCTGCCGGGTATCCTGATCAGGTTGTCGGGCCACCCGCTCGTTAGGTTGTTGGCCCTCAAGCAGACGTTTTGAGGAGTGTCACATATGGCTGCCGTGTGCGATATCTGCGGAAAGGGCCCCGGCTTCGGCAAGTCGGTGTCGCACTCGCACCGTCGGACCAGCCGCCGGTGGGACCCGAACATTCAGACCGTGCACGCCGCCCGTCCCGGCGGCAACAAGCAGCGCCTGAACGCCTGCACCTCGTGCATCAAGGCCGGCAAGGTCGTGCGCGGCTAAATAGTCGCGCGGTTGTGTCATTGCAGCCCTGAGAACGCCGACGGGCTTTACCGGCGGGCGCCGGGCGCCATATCGAGTCGGCGTCGGTAGGAATGCGTGAGGACGTTTCGGTGGTCTAGGGAAGCCGCCAGTCGATCGGCTCGGCGCCCAGCTGGGTCAGCAGCTCGTTGGCGCGGCTGAACGGCCGCGAACCGAAGAACCCCCGCGACGCCGACAGCGGCGAGGGGTGCGGTGACTCGATCGCGACACACTTGTCGGCCAGCATCGGCTTCAGCGTCCCCGCGTCGCGCCCCCACAGAATCGCCACCATCGGCTGCTCACGGGCTACCAGCGCGCGGATCGCGCACTCGGTGACCGCCTCCCACCCCTTGCCGCGGTGTGACGCCGGATTGCCTGGCCGCACCGTGAGCACCCTGTTGAGCAGCAGCACACCGCGCTGCGCCCACGCGGAAAGATCGCCGTTGGCGGGCCTGGGGTAGCCGAGGTCGGCGGTGTACTCGGTGAAGATGTTCTCCAGGCTGCGCGGCAGCGGCCGCACCTGCGGAGCCACCGAGAAACTCAGTCCCACCGCGTGCCCGGGTGTCGGATAGGGATCCTGCCCGACGATCAGCACCCGCACGGCGTCGAACGGAAAGGTGAAGGCTCGCAACACATTGGGCCCGTCCGGAAGGTAGCCGCGCCCGGCTGCGATCTCTTCACGCAGGAACTTGCCCATCAAGGCCACCTGCTCGGTCACCGGCGCCAGGGCCGCGGCCCAACCGCTCTCGACGAGTTCAGGAAGTGGACGCGCGCTCATGGTGTCTCAACGTAACGGGGCGCCGGAACCGTATGACTGCCAGCCCGCATCCCCCTCCCACGGCGCCCCGTCGACCAGCACCCGGGCCGGTCCGTCGAGCACCTGCCCGATCACCCGCCAGCCGGCCGGAACCGCGCCGGGAAACGCCGCGACCAGCGCATGGTCCTCTCCCCCGCCCAGCACCCATGACCACGCCTCGGCGCCAACCGCAGTGGCGACCGGTGCCAGCGCCTGCTGATCGGCGGCCAGCGCCGCGGTGAACACCTCGATCGTCACCTGCGATGCGGTGGCCACATGGCCCAGGTCGGCCAGCAGACCGTCGGAGACGTCGGTCATGGCCTGCGCGCCGGCGTCAGCGGCCACCACGCCCTGCCCGTAGGGCGGCTCCGGGACGAGGTGGCGGCGGCGCAGCGCCTCGAAATCGGCCACACCGTCGCGCAACAGCCGAAAGCCCGCCGCCGACCGGCCCAGCTCGCCGGCCACCGCTACCGTCGCGCCGGGCCGCGCCCCGGACCGCAGCACCGGCGCGCGGCCGGCCAGATCGCCGAGGACCGTCACCGACACGATCCAGGAATCGGCCTCGACCAGGTCACCGCCGACCACCCCAGCACCGAACCGCCCAGCTTCGGCCCACATGCCGTCCGCCACGGCGGCGGCATCGGCGGCCCGCGTGGCCGCGGGGGCGCCGAATGCCACGACGAACGCGGTGGGGCGGGCGCCCATCGCCTCGATGTCGGCGGCATTCTGCGCGATCGCCTTGCGCCCGATGTCGTGCGGAGCCGACCAGTCCAGCCGGAAATGCCGGCCTTCCACCAGCATGTCGGTGGAGACGACGGTCCGGCCATCGGCGCACCGCACCACCGCCGCGTCGTCGCCGGGGCCCACTTCGGTCGCACTGGGCTGACGGCGACCGGCCACCAGCCGGTCGATCATGGGAAACTCTCCAAGCTGACCCAGCGTGGGCTCGCTACCGCGCACAGCCACCGAGTCTAGGGGCGACCGAAAGGACGGGGCCATGACCGACGCCGACGGGCCGCCGCGGTTCGCGCTGATCGCCGCCCTGGTCGTCGCCGTCGCCGCGGTGAGCGCCGCGCTGGCGGTGGCGGCCGCCCACCGGCCGGGCGGGCAACCGGCTGAACCGATCCGGCTTGCGGTGGTGCCGGCCCCGCACGCCGGCGACGCGGCCTGCCACGCCGTGCTCGACGCGCTGCCCGAGCAGCTGGGCGACTATCGGCGCGCCGAGATCGCCCCACCGGCACCCGAAGGCGCGGCGGCCTGGACAGCCGGCGCCGAGGAGACGGTGGTGCTGCGCTGCGGACTGGACCGGCCGGCCGACTTCGTGGTCGGCTCGCCCATCCAGGTGGTCGATCGCGTGCAGTGGTTCGAGGTCCGCGAAGGAGAACGCGCCACCTGGTATGCCGTCGATCGCAAGGTCTATCTGGCGCTGACCCTGCCCCGCGGTTCCGGGCCCGCGCCGATTCAGGAGCTGTCCGATCTGATCGCCGAGAATCTGGACGCAGTGCCGATCCGGCCGGGTCCGGCACGTTAGCCGCCACCTTAAACCGCGGCCGATAAGGTAGCTCGGGTGCCAGGTTCTGAGCCGGTCTACCGTCCCGGTTACGCGCCGGACAATGTCGCGGTCGGTTACCGAGGCCTGGGCACGCGCCGTCGAATTCTGGAGTGCGCCGGGCGCCTTTTCGTCGCGCGCGGCTACCACGGCACGTCGATCGATGCGATCGCCGAAGAAGTGGGCAGTTCCCGCGCCGCCATCTACCAGTACTTCCACAGCAAAGACGACATCTTCGGCGAGCTCTACCGCCAATGCGAACCGGACGTACTCGCCCACGGCCGGCGCCTCGGGCGGCTCGCACCCGACGCCGACGGCCTGCGCAACCTGCATCAGTGGCTGCTGGAGTGGGCCGACATGTACGACAGGTACGCGATGGTGTTTTTGGAGCTACCCGGAATCGGCCCGGTCGAGGGAAGCCCCCAAATCGACGCCGGGCGAATCTCCGTTGAGTACGCAGCGACGATCAGCGCCAAACTGCACGACGCGGGAGTCTGCGGCATTGAACCCGACGACGCGGCCGATGTGCTGATCCGAATAGTGCACATGGTCAATCTGTATCGCTTTCGCGCCATGTTCGGCCTGTGCTCCAGCACGCGTACCTCGGCGTCGCTCGCCATCGCCCTGCAGCTGCTGCTCTTCCCCGAGACACCCGACGAGGTATTGGAAACAGTGGCGGCACCCCCGATGCCGGACGCCGGTCCCCGCACGGCGCCCGAAGTGACTGACGCCGTTGTAGCGCAGGCAGATCCGGGCGCCGGGCCGCCGGTGCGCCAAGAGATTCTGGTGGCCGCCTCGGCGCTGTTCTTCGCTCACGGCTACCACTCAACCTCCATGCGTGACATCGCCGCGGCGGCAGATACCAGCCGGGCCACGCTGTATCGCTACTTCAGCACCAAGGTGGCCATCCTCGCCGAACTCAGTGACCAAGCCATCGCCAAGGGCCGGTCACTCGCCGACGAGCTTCGCGCACTCGCCCACACCGGCATCGGCGCGGAGTCGCTTCAGGATTGGCTGACACGGTTCGTCACCTTCCAGCGTGCCTACGCGGGAGTCACCCGCACTTGGTACGACGGCACCTTGGCGCAGCAGTTGCCCGTCGACAGGTACCGAGCCGGCAATGAGAGCTTCCATAGGGCCACAGTGACTTTGGTCGAGCGTGTCCAACTGCCGGCTGGCCTGGACATGACAGTGTCCGCTGCGGTTTTCCTTGCGGTGCTGGGCAGGCTGACCGACCTTTCGTTGTCGCATCACCCGGAGCGCAACGACGCCGACACCGCGGCCCTGATGATGACCGTGCTGCGCCGCACCCTGCTGCGCGCCGCTTTCACGCCTCCAGGGTGAGAGGCAGGCAGTCCAGGCCGACGTTGCCGCTGGGCCAGCGCACCCGCGGCGTCGCGCCGGGTGTGATGTGGTAGCGCGGGATGCGTTTATGCCACTCCCGGTAGATGATCTGCATCTCCAGCCGGGCCAGGTGCGCGCCCAAGCAGCGGTGCGGGCCCAGGCCAAAACTGGTATGGCGGTTGGTGCTGCGGTGGAAGTCGATGGTCTGCGGGTCGGGAAAGTCGGCCTCATCGCGGTTGGCTACCGCCAGATAGCTGCTGATCATGGTGCCGGCCGGCCAGGTCGTGGTTCCCAGCGTGGCGGTCGCCGTGGTCACCCGCGGGACGAACGGGGACGGCGGATCCAACCGCAGCAGCTCCTCGGTTGCGGCGGCGATCAGCGACGGATCGTCGACGAGTTCTTGGCGCTTGTCGGCGTTTTCCGCCAACCGTTGCATTCCAAAACCCAACGCGTCTTTGACGGTGTCCACACCGGCCAGCACCAGCAGGAAGCACACGCCGATCACGTCATCGTCGGTCAACGCGTCCGGGCCGGACAGCTTCAGCAGCCGGGTGAGCACGTCGTCGCTGTTGCCGAGTCGGACACGACGCTGCCGCACCAACCCCGCGAGGCAGTCGAACAGTTCGGCCGCGGCCTGCAGCCCGTTGCGGGCGGCTTCGGCGTCGGATGTCACCGACGCCGACGGAGCGGCCCGCCCAAGGACTCCATCCTTCCATTCGACGAACTGGTGGCGCATGTCTGACGGAAGCCCGACGACGGTGAAGAAGGCGTCAGCGGCGAAGACTGCGGCAACCTCGGCGATAAAGTCGCAGTGGCCGCGTTCGGCGATCGGTTCGATGAGGCCGGCGGCGCGCCGGCGCAACTCGGGTTCGTGCGGTGTGATCATGCGTGGACTGAACAACGGCTGCAGGATGCGCCGATAGCGCGTCTGCTCCGGCGGGTCGAGGGCCAGCGGTACCAGCGGCACCGGGCAGCTCAACACGCCGAACGCCGTCTTCGACGAGAACATCACCGGGTCCTTCAGCACCTCTTCGACCAGCGCGCGGCCGGTAACGGCATAGCCGTCGTCGACCACAGCCAGAGGGCACCGGCCGACGAGTTCCCATGCGGCATCACGGGACTCGGCCACCGGCAGGTCCGCCGCGGCAAACGTAGGAGTGGTGCCGATGGTCAGAACCAGGTGCCCGGGTCGAAGATGTCGAAGGCCGCGCCGGCGTCAGAGATCCCGGCGGCGGCGTCGCCCGGGTCCAGAGCGGCGACGGCGTCGAACATGCTCGACAGGTCGAGGTTGCCGAACGGCGTCACCAGCATGTCGTGGATGCTGGCCGCGGCGTCGCCGTCCTCGTTCGGAAGGGCCCAGTACACGTTCTCGAAGCCGCCGCCGAAGTCGATGACGCTGTAGACCGTGCCCAACTCCGGCAGGTCAGAGGCGTAGGCGGCGACCGCACCGTTGATGACATCGGCGACCGCCTGCGGGTCGATGCCGGAGCCGTAGAGACCGCCCCAGAACAGTGGGCCGATGAGATCCATATCGGTGAGCTGGCCGGTACCGAGGACGAAGGAGTTGAACGTGTTGCCATAGTTTTCCAGCACAGTGACCAGGTCGGCGGCGGTGAAGCCCAGGCTCGTGAAGTCGATGTCGCTGTTTTCCAGCGCGGCGACCAGGTCGCCGGCGGGCAGGTCGTACCCGTCGACCGTGAGCGTCGTGGTGTCGACGAGACCGAGCAGGCTCGCGGTCTCCACCGCGGTGACCACCGATCCGAGATCGCCGCTGTCGCCGTACGCCTCGAGGGCCTGGTTGGCGAAGTGCGTTGCGCCCCCGAGCGTCCCGCCGCCGATCTGCAGCAACGGCGCGATCCCCGACGTCTCGTTGATCGGGTCGAACCCGGCGCTGCCGGGGTCGAAGGTGACACCGCCGATCGTGAACGCGTTGTCGCTGAGTCCGCTGGCTTCAGCCGCGACGCCAAGACCCGCCAGGGCGGCCCCGGGGTCCATTAGGGCAATGGCGTCGTAACCGGTCGGAAGCTCGAAATTGCCCCACGGCGTCACCACCTTGTCGGTGATGGTGGCCGCGGCGGTGCCGTCGGCGTTCGGGGTGGCGATGTAGACGTTGGCGAAGCCCGAACCGAAGTCGGTGACGCTGTATACCGTGCCGTCAGTTGGCAGCGCGGCCGAGCCGGCACCGTCGGCCGGCGCACCGTCGATGACGGTGAGCTGGGTGCTCTCGATGCCCAACAGGTTCTGGACGTTCACCGCGGTGGTGACCGACCCGATGCCGGACCCGCTGTTGTCATAGACGGTGAAGTCCTGAGTTGCCAGATGCAGGCTGGTGCCGCCGCCGACGACTTGGCCGCCGCCGATCTCCATCAGCGGCGCCACCGCGAAGAGCGGGAATACCGGGGCGAACCCTTCGCCGCCCGGGTCGAAAGTGATGCCGCCGAGGGTGAATGCGTCGTCACCGATGTCTGCGTTGTGAGTGGTGGCGTCCAAGTCCGCGAAGGCGGCTCCCGGATCCATGGCGGCCACGGCATCAAACGTCGTCGGGATGTCGAGATTTCCGAAGGGTGTCACCAGGGTGTCGGTGATGCTCGCAACACCGGTGCCGTCGGCATTGGGAACGGCTGCATAGACATTCGCCCACCCCGAGCCGAAATTGGTGATGCTGAAGACGGTCCCGGCATCTGGCAGGGCCGAGGTGTCGATACCGTTCAATACCGCGGCGATGTCGGCGTCGGTGATGCCGGCGCCGTTGAGGTCGATGTTCGTGCCCAGGAGAGCGATAAGGACGTCGTCGCTGCTGATATCGCCGGTGCCGTATGGGATTTGGGAGCCGAAGGCGGGGGTGGCTGCCAAGGCGTTCGCCAGGTCGCTGACACTGATCCCCGCACCGGCGAAGTCGAGGCCACTGCCGGTGAGGGCAGCCTGGATATCTGCGACCGGCGGCGTGACGGTCTGGACGGTGAACTGCGCGCTGTCAATGCCCAGCAGGTCCGAGGCGTTCACCGAGGCGTGTGCCATGCCCAATTCGGCACCGCTGCCGTCGTATACCACGAGGTCTTGTGTCCCCGCCGCGCTGCCATCGGAACTCAGGAGTGAGCTGAAGCCGATCTTGAGCAATGGGGCGATACCGACAAACGGGTTCACCGGCTCGTACCCGTCACTGCCGGGGTCGAAGGTGAGGCCGCCGACGGTAAAGGCGTTGCCGCTGAGTTCAGCGGTGTCACCGACGGTGTCGGCGGTTGCAGCGGCCGCCTGCAAAACTGCCGCGGTCAGCAGTCCTCCGGCTGTGGCGGCGGCCAACGGGATGTAGCGAAACGTACGGGCGGCTAGCTGCACTGCTCTCTCCTTACCGAGAAGTCAGGAACGCACCCACGCGAACTTACTTGAGAGTAGGGCTACCGACAAGACTCTGCGTCAGAAATTTGAGACACGTCGTCAGAATCGCGTTGTGCTGGCAAAACGTCATCGAGCACAGCCGGTCAAGGCAGAATCGCCGCGCTCACTCAGGTTCCGACCGACCCAGCTGATGCGAAAGCTGTGTCAAAGATCAGTGTGGGATGTGATAGGCCCGCGTGCCGTCAGCGCAGCCCCACCCCGCGGGCCAGCGCGGTGTCGACCATCGTCGCCAGCAGTGTCGGGTAGTCGACGCCGCTGGCCGCCCACATTCGCGGATACATCGAAATCGTGGTGAATCCGGGCATGGTGTTGATCTCGTTGATCACCGGACCGTTGTCGGTGTGGAAGAAGTCCACCCGGGCCAGGCCCTGGCAGTCCAGCGCGGCGAAGGCGCGAATTGCCAACTGCCGCACCGTATCCGCGACGTCGTCGTCAATCTTGGCGGGCACGTCGAGTTCCGCGGCGTCGTCGAGGTACTTGGTGGCGAAGTCGTAGAAGGGGTCGTCGTAGTCGGCAGAGCCGCGCACCACCCGGATCTCCCCCACCGTGCTGGCGGCCACTGTGCCGTCGGGGAATTCCAGCACCCCGCACTCGAGTTCGCGCCCGACGATGGCGGCCTCGATGATGACCTTGGGATCGTGGCGGCGCGCCTCGGCGATGGCCGCGGGAAGCTCGTCGTACGACGTCACCCGACTGACCCCGATCGACGACCCGCCGCGCGCCGGTTTGACGAACACCGGCAACCCCAACCGCTCCCGGTCCTCGATCGACGGCGTCGCCTGGTTGGCCCGCAGCACCGCGTACGGCCCGATCGGCAGGCCCTCAGCCGCCAGCAGCTTCTTGGTGAACTCCTTGTCCATGCCGGCGGCGCTGGCCAGCACCCCGGCGCCGACGTAGGGCACCCCGGCCAGCTCGAGCAGCCCCTGCACCGTGCCGTCCTCGCCGTAGGGGCCGTGCAGCACCGGAAACACCACGTCGACCGACTGCAGCAGCGCCGTGGGCGCCGCCGGGGATGACAAGGCGACCAGTTGGCCGGCCCGCTGCGGGTCGGCGGGCAGGGTCAGTTCGGCACCGGAGGCCTTGCTCACCGCAGGCAGCTGGCGGCCGCTGATCACCCAACTATCCGGGTCGCCGTCGGTGAGCACCCAGGAACCCTCCGGGGTGATCCCGACGGCAACGACCTCGAAACGCTGCGGATCGAGATTGCGCAGGATGCTTCCCGCCGACACGCACGAGATCGCGTGCTCGCTGCTGCGGCCGCCGAACACGACGGCCACCCGGGTGCGTTCGTGGGAATTCACACGCCAGAGGGTACCGGGCGGTCCGGCCCGGGCCGCTCACTCCGGTTTGGTGCGACGTCCCAACAGCAACGCCACCGCCTCGTTGACCGACAAGCCGGTGTGGCAGACCCGATGCACGGCGTCGGTCAGCGGCATCTCCACGTCGTAGCTCGAGGCCAGCGCCAGCACCGACTGACACGACGTGACACCCTCGACGACGTGACCGTCGGTGGTGCTGGGCAGTCCTTGGGACCCCGGTAGCGGCGGCATCGCCTCGCCCCGGCCGAGCCGCTCACCGAACGACCGGTTGCGCGACTGCGGTGAGGTGCAGGTCGCCACCAGGTCACCCACCCCGGCCAGACCGGCCAGCGTGGCGCCCTTGGCCCCGAGCGCGACGCCCAGCCGGATGATCTCGGCCAGTCCCCGGGTGATGATCGCCGCCGCGGTGTTCTCGCCCAGGCCCACCCCGGCCGCCATGCCGCACGCCAGGGCGATGACGTTCTTGCAGGCGCCGCCGATCTCGGTGCCGATCACGTCGGCGTTGGTGTAGGGGCGGAAGTAGCCGGTGTTGAGCATGCGCTGCAGCGCCACCGCCCGACCGGAGTCGGTGCAGGCGACCACCGTTGCGGCGGGCTGTTCGGCGGCGATCTCCGCCGCCAGGTTGGGCCCGGAGATCACGGCGACCTGTCCGGGGTCGACGCCGGTTACCGCGGCGATCACCTGGCTCATCCGCATCAGCGTGCCCAGTTCGATGCCCTTGGCGACACTGACCAGGGTGGCGCCGTCGGCCAGCTGCGCCGTCCAGGCCTCCAGGTTGGTCCGCATGGTCTGCGCCGGCACGGCCAGCACCACCGTGGTCAACCCCGTCAGTGCCTCGGCCGGGTCGGTGGTGGCGCGTACCCCGTCCGGCACCGTGACGCCGGGCAGATAATCGGGGTTGCAGCGGGTCTCGTTGATCTGAGCGGCGACATCGGATCGGCGCGCCCACAGCCTGACCTGGCTACCGGCGTCGGCGAGCACCTTGGCCAGCGCGGTGCCCCAGGCTCCCGCTCCCATCACCGCGACCGTGCCCTCAGCGCCCTCGGTGCCGCTCACCTCACACCACCTCCCTTAGGCGCATCACCCTAACCCGGTACCGACGCTGGCAGGATGTCGGTTGTGAACTCCATGGCCGAGGAAGCCGGTATCGGCCTGATCATCGCCGTCAAACGGCTCACCGTCGCCAAGACCCGGCTGGCGCCGGCCTTTCCCGCACCGCTGCGCGAGGCCGTGGTGCTGGCCATGCTGGTCGACACCATCACCGCGGCGTCGGCCGCCCAGGGGCTGGAGCACATCACCGTGGTCACCCCCGACGAGGCCGCCGCCGCGGCAGCGGCCGAGCTGGGCGCTGACGTGCTGGAGGATCCGACCCCGACCGGCCACGGTGACCCGCTGAACAACGCCCTCGCCGCCGCCGAACGGGCGGTGGCTGGATCGGTGCCGAATATCGTTGCCCTGCAAGGTGATCTGCCGGCACTGCAGTCCTACGAACTCGACGAGGCGATCGCCGCCGCCCGCGCCTACCGGCGCAGCTTCGTGGCCGACCGGCACGGGATGGGCACCGCGGCGCTGTTCGCGTTCGGCAGCCCGCTGGACCCGCGATTCGGTCGGGATTCCTCGGCGCGGCATCGGCAGTCCGGCGCATTGGAGCTGACCGGAGCGTGGCCCGGCCTGCGCTGTGACATCGACACACCCGAGGACCTGGCGGTGGCACGGCGTCTGGGGGTCGGCCCGGCGACCACGCGTGCGCTCGCGCAATCGGCGATCGGTGGCAGCACCACCCATTGATGAGTAATGATTTCGGAGTGGATGAAATCGAGGTCGGCCAACTGACCGAGGCGCGCGGCGACGAGACCGACTGGCGCCCGAATGACGCCACCCCGACCGCGCCACCGGCCGCCACCGCGGCGCCGCTGACCGAGGACGGCGATGAACTGCCCGCGCACCGCTACCTCAACCGGGAGCTGAGCTGGCTGGACTTCAACGCCAGGGTGTTGGCTCTGGCGGCCGACACCTCGCTGCCGCTGTTGGAGCGGGCCAAGTTCCTGGCGATCTTCGCCTCCAATCTCGATGAGTTCTATATGGTCCGGGTCGCCGGTCTCAAGCGCCGCGACGAGATGGGCCTGTCGGTGCGCTCGGCCGACGGCCTGACGCCGCGCGAGCAACTGCGCCGGATCGGTGAGCAGACCCAGCAGATCGCCACCCGCCACGCGCGGGTTTTTCTCGAATCGGTGCGGCCGGCGTTGGCTGACGAAGGCATCCACATCGTCACGTGGGCCGATCTGCAACCGGGCGAACGTGACCAGTTATCGGTGTACTTCCACGAGCAGGTGTTCCCGGTCCTGACGCCGTTGGCGGTCGACCCGGCGCACCCGTTCCCGTTCGTCAGCGGGCTCAGCCTGAATCTGGCGGTGACGGTCAAGCGCCCTGAGGACGGCGGGAATCACTTCGCGCGGGTGAAGGTTCCCGACAACGTCGACCGTTTCGTCGAACTCGATCCCGGCGGCGAGGGGCCCGGTGAGATCCGGTTGCTGCCGATGGAGGAGCTGATCGCGGCATTCCTGCCGGTGCTGTTCCCCGGCATGGAGATCGTCGAGCATCACGCTTTCCGCATCACCCGCAACGCTGATTTCGAGGTCGAGGAGGACCGCGACGAGGACCTGCTGCAGGCCCTGGAACGGGAATTGGCGCGACGCCGATTCGGGTCGCCGGTGCGCCTCGAGGTCGCCGACGACATGACCGAGAGCATGTTAGAGCTGCTGCTGCGGGAACTCGACGTGGATCCCGGCGACGTCATCGAGGTACCCGGACTGTTGGATCTGTCGTCGCTGTGGCAGGTCTACCGCCAGGACCGCCCTGACCTCAAGGACCGCACCTTCGTGCCGGCGACTCACCCGGCGTTCGCCGAACGGGAAACCCCCAAAAGCATTTTCGCCACCCTGCGGGAAGGCGACGTGCTGGTGCACCACCCCTACGATTCGTTCTCCACCAGCGTCCAGCGGTTCGTCGAACAGGCCGCTGCGGACCCCGGAGTGCTGGCGATCAAGCAGACGCTGTACCGCACCTCCGGCGACTCGCCGATCGTCACCGCGTTGATCGACGCCGCCGAAGCCGGAAAACAGGTGGTGGCTCTGGTCGAGATCAAGGCCCGGTTCGACGAGCAGGCCAATATCAAGTGGGCTCGCAAGCTGGAACAGGCGGGCGTGCATGTGGTGTACGGGCTGATCGGGCTCAAGACGCACTGCAAGGTCGCGCTGGTGGTGCGCCGTGAGGGCTCGGTGATTCGGCGGTACTGCCATATCGGCACCGGCAACTACAACAGCAAGACCGCGCGCCTCTACGAGGACATCGGGTTGCTGACCGCCGACCCGGACATCGGCGCCGATCTGACCGACCTGTTCAACTCATTGACCGGCTATTCGCGGAAGATGGAGTACCGCAATCTGTTGGTGGCCCCGCACGGCGTGCGGTCCGGGATCATCGAACGCATCGAACGCGAGACCGCCGCGCATCGCAGCAGCGGCGGAGGGGGCCGGATCCGGCTGAAGCTCAACTCACTGGTCGATGAGCAGGTGGTCGATGCGCTCTACCGTGCCTCGAGGGCCGGCGTGCAGGTCGAATTGGTGGTACGCGGGATCTGCGCACTGCGGCCCGGAGTCGAGGGCTTTTCGGAAAACATCGTCGTTCGGTCGATTCTCGGCCGTTTCCTGGAGCATTCCCGCATCATCGAGTGCCGCGCCATCGACGAATTCTGGATCGGCAGCGCCGACATGATGCACCGCAACTTGGACCGGCGGGTCGAAGTGATGGTGCAGGTGAAGGATCCGCGCCTGACCGCTCAACTGCGTGATGTATTCGACTCTGCGATGCACCCGGCCACCCGCTGTTGGGAACTCGGCCCGGACGGGCAGTGGACCGCAGCACCGCAGGACGGCGCGACGGTGCGCGACCACCAGGTGTCGTTGATGGAACGACATCGCAATCCCTGAGCACCCCGTCCACGAGGCCCGAATTGACCTGCAGGAGTGAAGTGTCCACAAAGACCTCGTCGAACGGCTCGGTGCCGGCGGACAAGATCGTCTACGCCGCCGGTGCGGTGCTGTGGCGGACGCGGCGAAAGACCGTCGAGGTGGCGCTTATCCACCGGCCCCGCTACGACGACTGGTCACTGCCCAAGGGCAAGGTCGATCCCGGGGAGACCGAACCGGTGACGGCGGTACGGGAGATCCTCGAGGAGACCGGCCAGCATGCCCACCTGGGTCGCCGGCTGGGGTCGGTCAGCTATCCGGTCGCCCAGGGCGTCAAGAAGGTGCGCTACTGGAGTGCACGGGCGCTGGGTGGCGATTTCGTGCCCAACCACGAGGTCGACGACCTGGTCTGGCTGCCGGTCAGCGCGGCGCTGAAGGAACTGCACTACCCCTACGACCGGAAGATATTGCGGCGGTTCGCCAAGGCTCCCGCAGACACCCAAACGGTGTTGGTGGTGCGGCACGGCACCGCCGGGCGCCGGTCCCGGTTCACCGGCGATGACACCCTGCGGCCGCTGGACAAGAAGGGGCGCGCGCAGGCCGAGGCACTCACCGCTCAACTGCTGGCCTTCGGCGCCACCGACGTGTACGCGGCCGATCGGGTGCGCTGTCATCAGACCGTCGAACCACTGGCCGCCGAACTCGGCGTGGCCGTGCACAACGAGCCGACGCTGACCGAGGAAGCGTACAACCACACCCCGAAAAAGGGCCGCCGCCGGGTGCTGGAGATCGCCCGGCTGGGCGGCACACCGGTTATCTGCACCCAGGGCAAGGTGATTCCGGACCTGATCGCGTGGTGGTGTGCCCGTGACGGCGTCACCCCGGACAAGTCGCGCAATCGCAAGGGCAGTACCTGGGTGCTATCGGTGTCGGGCGGC
The DNA here is from genome assembly GCF_001667945.1 of Mycolicibacter sinensis. Taxonomy (GTDB): domain Bacteria; phylum Actinomycetota; class Actinomycetes; order Mycobacteriales; family Mycobacteriaceae; genus Mycobacterium; species Mycobacterium sinense_B. Next base: position 15,633 of record NZ_LZJK01000138.1, read on the forward strand.
CGGTTGATCGCCGCCGACCACCTCGGCAGCCCGCTGGCGGCGCACGCCCTGGTGTAAACGACCGGGCGCCGCGGGGGCTCCCCGCGGCGCCCGGCGATGCGTTGTTACTTACGGCCTTTGCGTGCCGTGGCCTTCTTGGCCGGAGCCTTCTTGGCTGCCGTCTTCTTGGCGGCGGCCTTCTTGGCCGGAGCCTTGGTCGCGGCCTTGCGGGCCGGCGCCTTGGTCGCGGCCTTCTTGGCGGTGACCTTCTTCGCCGGCGCCTTGGTCGCGGTCTTCTTGGCGGTGACCTTCTTCGCCGGCGCCTTGGTCGCGGTCTTCTTGGCGGCGGCCTTCTTGGCCGGAGCCTTGGTCGCCGCCTTCTTGGCCGGAGCCTTAGCCGCGGTCTTCTTCGCGGCGGCCTTGGTGGCCTTCTTAGCCGGCGACTTCTTGGCCGCCTTCTTGGCCGCCGTGGTACCGGCGCCGGCGCCGCGCTTGACCGCGAGGCCCTCGGACGGGACCCGCTGCGCGCCAGAGACAATCGCCTTGAACTGGGCGCCCGGGCGGAAAGCGGGGACAGACGTCGGCTTCACCTTGACCGTCTCACCGGTGCGGGGATTGCGGGCCACGCGCGCGGCGCGACGACGGCGCTCAAACACGCCGAACCCGGTGATGGTGACGCTCTCACCCTTGTGGACGGCGCGCACAATGGCATTGACGAAATGCTCCACGGCATCGGTAGCCGACCGGCGGTCGGTGTCCAATTCCTTTGTGAGCACCTCGATGAGCTCTGCTTTGTTCATCCAATCCCTCCGAAACCAGTGGCCCTACTTGAGCCGACTAGAGCACACGGTAAACCCTGATACCACTGATATCCAAGAGCCACGCGCAATTTCAGATGAGATTATCGGCCATTTCCGCAATCCGGTTACCGCCCTTGGGCGCTGACGGGGGCGTTCAATCGCCCAGAAATAGGCCTCCGGAGACCGTCAACGCGGCGTCAAGAGGCCGGCACGGTCCGCGGTTTCCAGCCCGGGCGGGCTGCCTCGAAGGAATCGATTTCATCGAGTTTCCGCAGCGTAAGGCCTATATCGTCGAGCCCCTCGGACAGTCGCCAGGCGGTGTAGTCGTCAATAGTGAACGCCACCACCGCCGTTCCGGCGGTGATATTCCGATCTTGAAGATTGACAGTGATTTCCAGTCCCGGGCTCTGCTCGATGAGTTTCCAGAGCAGTTCCACGTCGTCCTGGGCCACCTGGGCGGCCAGCAACCCCGCCTTGCCGGCGTTGCCGCGGAAGATGTCGGCGAAGCGTGAGGAGATCACCACCCGGAAGCCGTAATCAAGCAGGGCCCACACCGCGTGCTCCCGGGAGGAACCGGTGCCGAAGTCCGGCCCGGCAACCAGCACCGAACCTTGGTCGAACGGCTTGAGATTCAGGACGAAGGACGGATCGGTGCGCCAGGTGGCGAACAGTCCGTCCTCGAATCCGGTACGGGTGATGCGCTTCAAATAGACCGCCGGAATGATTTGGTCGGTGTCGACATTGGACCGTCGCAGCGGGACTCCGATTCCGGTATGAGTGTGGAAAGCTTCCATGACTAAACTCCTTTATGGCGGTCAGTTCAAGTCGGCGGGTGCCGACAGCGTCCCGCGGACCGCGGTGGCGGCAGCCACCGCCGGAGACACCAGGTGCGTCCGCCCTCCCTTGCCCTGCCGGCCCTCGAAATTACGGTTGGAAGTCGACGCGCAGCGCTGGCCTTCAGCGAGCTGATCGGGGTTCATTCCCAGGCACATCGAACAGCCGGGCTGACGCCACTCGGCGCCCGCGGCGGTGAAAACCTCGGCGAGGCCTTCTGCTTCGGCTTGGTTACGAACCCGCATCGATCCGGGCACGACGAGCATCCGTACCCCTTCGGAGACCCGCCGCCCACGCAGCACGTCGGCCACCGCGCGCAGGTCCTCGATGCGCCCGTTGGTACACGATCCGACGAACACCGTGTCGACCGCGATGTCGCGCATCGGCGTCCCCGGGCGAAGGTCCATGTAGGCCAACGCCTTCTCGGCGGCGCGCCGCTCGGCCTCGTCGGCGATCGTCTCCGGATCGGGAACCGCCGCACCCAGCGGCACGCCCTGGCCGGGGTTGGTGCCCCAGGTGACGAACGGGGTCAGCGCGGATGCGTCCAAGAAGACCTCGGCGTCGAATACCGCGCCTGAGTCGGTGCGCAGGCTGTCCCAGTAGGCCACGGCGGCATCCCAGTCCGCTCCGGAGGGCGCATGCGGGCGCCCCCGCAGATACTCGTAGGTGGTGGCATCGGGAGCCACCATGCCGGCTCGGGCGCCCGCCTCAATGCTCATGTTGCAGATCGTCATCCGCGCCTCCATGGACAGCGCCTCGATGGCGCTGCCCCGGTACTCGATGACATAGCCCTGGCCGCCGCCGGTTCCGATCTGGGCGATCACCGCCAGGATGATGTCCTTGGCCGTCACCCCCTCAGCCAGCCGGCCCTCGACATTGACCGCCATCGTCTTGAACGGCCGCAATGGCAACGTCTGGGTGGCCAGCACGTGTTCGACCTCCGAGGTCCCGATGCCCATCGCCAGCGCACCGAATGCACCGTGGGTGGAGGTGTGACTGTCGCCGCAGACCACGGTGGTGCCCGGCTGGGTGAGCCCCAGCTGCGGGCCGATGATGTGCACGATCCCCTGGTCGACGTCGCCCATCGGATGCAACCGGATGCCGAACTCGGCGCAGTTGCGCCGCAGCGTCTCAACCTGGGTGCGCGACACCGGGTCGGCGATCGGCTTGTCGATGTCGACCGTGGGCACGTTGTGGTCCTCGGTGGCGATGGTCAGGTCCGGGCGCCGCACGCCACGGCCGGCCAACCGCAGGCCCTCGAACGCCTGCGGACTGGTGACCTCGTGCACGAGGTGCAGATCGATGTAGATCAAGTCGGGTTCGGTTCCGCCGCCGGAGACCACGACGTGGTCAGCCCAGACCTTCTCGGCCAGGGTGCGAGGCTGCTGCGTCATTACCATTCTCACATTCTGAGACGTTAGTATCTGTATATGGGACAGCATAGCGGCATCGGCGTTCTGGACAAAGCCCTGGTGGTGCTGCACACGGTCGCTGAATCGCCGTGTGGGCTCGCCGAACTGTGCGATCGCACCGGCCTGCCCCGCGCCACCGCCCACCGGCTCGCCGCCGGTCTGGAGGCACACCGGCTGCTCGGGCGCGACGATGACGGCCGCTGGCAGATCGGTCCCGCGGTCAGTGAACTGGCGGCCCGCGCCGACGATCCGCTACGGGCGGCCGGTGCGGCCGTGCTGCCGCGCCTGCGAGAGATCACCGGCGAGAGCGCGCAGCTGTATCGCCGCGAGGGCTCCGCGCGGGTCTGTGTAGCGGCAGTGGAACCGCCTGCGGGGCTGCGTGACACCGTTCCGGTCGGCGCCCGGCTGCCGATGACCGCCGGCTCGGCAGCCAAGGTACTGCTGGCCTACGCCGAACCGGCGCTGCAGCAGGAAGTGCTGGCGGAGGCCAAGTTCACCGGCCGCGCCCTGGCCGACGTGCGCCGCCGGGGCTGGGCGCAGAGCGTCGCCGAACGCGAACCCGGAGTGGCCAGCGTCTCAGCACCGGTGCGCGACCAACGCGGCACGGTAGTGGCGGCCATCTCGGTGTCCGGCCCGATCGACCGGATGGGGCGGCGCCCCGGGGCGCGCTGGGCGGCGGCCCTCCTTGCGGCCGCCGACGCGCTCACCGCCCGGTTATAGCCGCCTGCCAAACTGCTGGGATGGGAACCAAGCAGCGCGCGCAGATCGTCATGACCGACGCCGAGGTCGCCGACTTCGTCACCAGCCACCGCACCGGGACGCTGGCCACCATCGGCCCCGACGGCCAGCCGCACCTGACCGCGATGTGGTACGCGGTCCTCGACGGCGAAATCTGGCTCGAGACCAAGGCCAAGTCGCAGAAGGCGGTCAACCTGCGCCGTGACCCGCGGGTCAGCTTCCTGCTGGAGGACGGCCAGACCTACGACACCCTGCGCGGGGTGTCATTCGAAGGCGTCGCGGAGATCATCGACGACCCGGACACTCTCTTCCGGGTGGGCGTCAGCGTCTGGGAGCGCTACACCGGTCCCTACACCGACGAGATGAAGCCGGGCGTCGACGCGATGATGAACAACCGGGTGGCTGTGCGCATCGTCACACAGCGCACCCGGTCCTGGGACCACCGCAAGCTGGGATTGCCCGCAATGCCCCTGGCCGGATCCACCGCACCGGCGGGCACCTGAGCCCGTCCGCCCCGAAACCCACAAGGCCCGCACCTTCGTTCCAGGTGCGGGCCTTTGACTTGTACCCCCGATGGGATTCGAACCCACGCTACCGCCGTGAGAGGGCGGCGTCCTAGGCCGCTAGACGACGGGGGCTAGAACATTTCCGGGTTGTCAGCATAGCCCAACCCGATCGGACCGCCTAATCGCTTGCGGCGGACCGGCTTTGCTGGGGTACCAGGACTCGAACCTAGAATGGCTGAACCAGAATCAGCTGTGTTGCCAATTACACCATACCCCATTGGCAGACCATTACCGCTGGTCAGAGTGCCGGTTGGGCACTTCGGGCCAGCCGCTGTGGGCCGACGTGCAGACTACCAAACTTCTACCGAGAAGTACTCATCGCGCTCACCCCACGCCGTCGCGGGCGGCCCGTAACCGCGCCAGGCTGCGCTCGGAACCCAGCAGCTCCAGTGACTCGAACAGCGGCGGGCTGACCAATCCGCCGGTGACGGCGACCCGGACCGGGCCGAAGGCCTTACGCGGTTTGAGCTCCAGGCCGTCCAGCAGCGCGGCCTTCAGCGCGGCCTCGATGGCCTCGGTGGTCCAGTCCGCCACACCGGCCAGCGCGGCGATAGCCGCGTCCAGCACCGGGGCGGCGTCGGGGCCCAACTCCTTGCCGGCGGCGCGCGGGTCCAGCGCGTAGCAGTCGTCGTTGAAGAACTTCAGCAGTGCCCAGGCGTCACCCAGCACCACGATGCGGGTCTGCACCAGTGCCGCGGCCGTCGCGAAGGCGGCGTCATCGAGTCCGGTGTCATGACCGTGGGTGTCGAAGTAGGCACGCAGGCGCGTGGCGAAATCCTGCGGGTCCAGCATCCGGATGTGCTCGGCGTTGAGCGCGTCGGCCTTCTTCTGGTCGAATCGCGCCGGGTTGGAATTGACGTTCACCACATCGAAGGCCGCGACCATCTCGTCAAGACTGAACACGTCGCGGTCGTCGGCGATGGACCAGCCCAGCAGCGCCAGGTAGTTCAGCAGCCCCTCCGGGATGAAGCCGCGGTCGCGGTGCGCGAACAGGTTCGACTGTGGGTCGCGCTTGGACAGCTTTTTCGTTCCTTCACCCAAAACGGTTGGCAGGTGCGCGAATTCCGGAATCCGGTCAGCCACTCCGATACGCATCAATGCCTGGTAGAGCGCGATCTGGCGCGGCGTGGACGGCAGCAGGTCCTCGCCGCGCAGCACGTGGGTGATCTTCATCATGGCGTCGTCAACCGGGTTGACCAATGTGTACAGCGGATCCCCGTTGGCCCGGGTCAGCGCGAAGTCGGGGACGGTGCCGGCCGGAAAGCTCGTCGGCCCACGCACCAGGTCGTGCCAGCCCAGCTCGACATCGGGCATCCGCAGCCGCACGACGGGCTTGCGGCCCTCGGCCAGATAACCGGCGCGCTGTTCGTCGGTGAGGTCCCGGTCGAAATTGTCGTAGCCCAGTTTCGGATTGCGACCGGCGGCGATATGGCGGGCCTCGACCTCCTGCGGCGTCGAGAACGCCTCGTAGGCCTCGCCCGCCGCCAGCAGCTGTGCCACCACGTCCCGGTGGATGTCGGCGCGTTGCGACTGCCGGTAGGGGCCGTAGGGGCCCCCCACCTCGGGGCCCTCGTCCCAGTCCAGGTGCAGCCAGCGCAGGGCGTCGAGCAGCGCCAGATAACTTTCCTCGCTGTCGCGTTGCGCGTCGGTGTCCTCGACCCGGAACACCAAGGTGCCGCCGGTGTGTCGGGCGTAGGCCCAGTTGAACAGCGCGGTGCGGATGAGGCCGACGTGCGGCGTGCCGGTCGGAGACGGGCAGAACCGGACGCGAACAGCAGGTGCAGTCACGACTTTCCTTTGCGGATAACCGGATTGGTGAGGGTTCCGATGCCCTCGACGGAGACGGACACGGTGTCACCGTGTTCGATCGGGCCGACGCCGTCGGGGGTGCCGGTGAGGATGAGGTCGCCGGGCAGCAGGGTCATCACCGCCGAGATCCACTCCACGATGGCGCCGACGTCATGCATCATCAGCGACGTGCGGCTGTCCTGCTTGAGCACCCCGTTGACCTCGGTGCGGATCGCCAGGTCGGCCGGGTCGAGGTCGGTGACGATCCACGGCCCGACCGGACAGAAGGTGTCGTGGCCCTTGGCCCGGGTCCACTGCCCATCGGCCTGCTGCTGGTCGCGGGCCGAGACATCGTTGCCGATGGTGTAGCCCAGGATGTTGTCGCGAGCCCGCGCCGCCGGAACGTCCTTGCACGGCCGCGAGATCACCACCGCCAGCTCGCCCTCGTAGTGCACCGGGGAGGCGTCGGCGGGCAGCTGAATCGGCACGTTCGGCCCCACGATCGCGGTGTTGGGCTTGAGGAACATGGTCGGGTTGGCCGGTGGTGCGCCACCCATCTCGGCGATGTGGGCCGCGTAGTTCTTGCCGATGCAGACCACCTTGCTGGCCAGGATCGGGGCCAGCAGGCGCACGTCGGCCAGCGGCCAGGACCGGCCGGTGAACTCCGGTGTGCCGAACGGGTGCTCGGCGATCTCGCGGGCTGTCATCGCGGTCAGGTCATCGGGCCGGTCCGGATCGCCTTCCAAGCTGACGAAGGCGACGCCGTCCGGGCTGGCAATTCGGCCTAGGCGCATTCGCCCAAGCCTAGTGTTCGCCGGCACCCCGACCGGGGCCGGCATGTGGAACCATGACCAAGTGTCCACGCAGCCGATCAGCACCGCGGCACGCTGGTCAGTAATGATCGTCGCGTTGGCGGCGACGCTGTGCTCGTTCGTGTTCATCAACGGCATCGCCTTCGTCATCCCGATGCTGGAGACCAAGCGCGACACCAACCTGGCAGCGGCGGGTCTGTTGGCGTCGATGCCCAGCTTCGGCATGGTGCTGACCCTGTTCGCCTGGGGCGCCCTGCTGGACCGCATCGGTGAGCGGATCGTGTTGTCGGTCGGATCCGCACTGACCGCGCTGGCCACCTTCGGGGCCGCGTCGATGCACTCGCTGATCGGGGTGGGCGCGTTTCTGTTTCTGGGCGGTATGGCCGCCGCCAGCGCCAACAGCGCCAGCGGCCGGCTGGTGACCGGTTGGTTCCCACCGCACCAGCGCGGTCTGGTGATGGGGATCCGGCAGACTGCGCAGCCACTGGGAATCGCCTTGGGGGCCGAGGTAATTCCGGAACTGGCCGAGCACGGCCTGGCCCGGGCACTGATGTTCCCGGCGACACTGTGCGCGGTGGCGGCGGTGGCGTGCGCCATCGGGGTGGTCGATCCGCCCCGCAGACCCCGATCCGCGGCGACCGGCACGGAGTTGGCCAACCCCTACAGCGGCTCGAAGGTGCTGTGGCGTATCCATCTGTCCTCGGCGCTGTTGATGATTCCGCAAGCTGTGCTGGCCACCTTCATGCTGGTGTGGCTGATCGTCGACACCGACTGGTCGATCGCCGCCGCCGGCGCTCTGGTGACCGTGTCGCAGTTGCTCGGTGCGGCCGGGCGGGTGCTGGCCGGCCGATGGTCCGATCGGGTGAGGTCGCGGCTGCGACCGATCCGCAGCCTCGCCGTCGCCGGTGTGGTGTCCATGGTGGCGCTCGGGGTGGCCGATCATCTGCACTCGCACCTGGCCGAGGCCGCGATGGTGGTTGCGGCAGTGATCAGCGTGCTGGACAACGGGCTGTCGTCGACCGCGGTCGCCGAGATCGCCGGCCCGTATTGGAGCGGGCGCGCGCTCGGCACCCAGAACACCACCCAGCGGCTCACCGCCGGAATCGCTCCCCCGGTGTTCGGTGCGCTGATCGGCGCCGTCGGTTATCCCTTCGCCTTCGCGCTGTGCGGCCTGTTCCCGCTGGCCGCGTGGCGGCTGGTGCCGGTCAGCGCCGAGCCGCGGGGCCGCTCGGTGCTCGAGGCGCTGAAGACGTTGCGGGTACCGCCCGAGGCACCACCGGACCCGTCGGTAAATCGATGAGCCGCCCCCACGTACCGTCGATGGGATGACTGACCCGGCTGATATCCAGCTACGGACGCCGACTGTGGCGGACGGCCCGGCCCTGTGGCAGATGGCCGTCGACAGCGCCACCCTCGACGTCAACGCGCCTTATGCCTACCTGTTGTGGTGCCGCGACTTCGCCGCCAGCTCGGTGATCGCCGAGGTCGGCGGCGAGCCGGCCGGCTTCGTCACCGGCTACCGCCGTCCGGAGCAGCCGGGAACACTGATGGTCTGGCAGGTCGCGGTGAACGACGCGCACCGCGGCATGGGACTGGCCGGACGGATGCTCGATCATCTGGCGACCGCCCTGGTGGCCGACGGCGGCACGCATCTTGAGACGTCGATCACACCGGACAACGAAGCCAGCCGGCGGCTCTTCAGCGCCTTCGCCCGCCGCTGGGACGCCACCCTGGAGTGCTCCGAGCTGTTCGGGGCCGGTTTGTTCCCCGAGTCACACCTGGCCGAAGAGCTGTTTCGGATCGGGCCGCTGCGGGTAGACACGCCAAGCTGGCGACAGCATGGCAAGCTTGAGATCACAAAACGGTCTCGGTAAGGTCACGACCGCGCAAACGAGAGCCCCGGCAGACCTGGCCGGGGGCATCGAGCGGGGTGGTGGGTCGAGCCGAGATCACCCGCGGCACGAGTTGGAAGTCGACCTGTCGTTCCGTTCCGTTGTATGTGACCGACGGACGGAGGAAACCATGAGTATTTTCGAAACCCTTGAATCCGATGTACGGAGTTATTGCCGGTCGTGGCCGGTGACGTTCGACCGGGCCAAAGGCTCCCGGATGTGGGACGTCGACGGCAACGAATACGTGGACTTCTTCGCCGGCGCGGGGGCGCTGAACTACGGCCATAATCACCCGGACCTGCGGGCGCCACTGCTGGAGTACCTGAGTTCGGACCGGGTGGTGCACAGCCTCGACATGCACACCGTGGCCAAGGGCGAGTTCCTGGAGCGGTTCAACGAGGTGATCCTCAAGCCGCGCGGGCTGGACTACAAGGTCCAGTTCCCCGGCCCCACCGGAACCAACGCGGTGGAGTCGGCGCTGAAGCTGGCCCGCAAGGTCACCGGCAAGGAAAGCATCATCAGCTTCACCAATGCCTTCCACGGCATGACGCTGGGCTCGTTGAGCGTCACCGGCAATTCAATGAAACGCGGCGGCGCCGGCATCCCGCTGGTGCACGCCACCCCGATGCCCTACGACAACTACCTCGACGGCGTCACCCCCGACTTCATCTGGTTCGAGCGCCTGCTACAGGACAGCGGCAGCGGCCTCAACGAGCCCGCCGCGGTGATCGTCGAGACGGTGCAGGGTGAAGGCGGCATCAACGTGGCGCGGTTGGAGTGGCTGCACGGGCTGGCCGAACTCTGCAAACGGCACGACCTGCTGCTGATCGTCGACGACGTACAGATGGGCTGCGGGCGCACCGGGCCGTTCTTCAGCTTCGAGGCGGCCGACATCGTGCCCGACATCGTCTGCATGTCCAAGTCCATCAGCGGCTACGGGCTGCCGATGGCAATGACGCTGTTCAAGCCGGAGCTCGACGTGTGGGAGCCCGGCGAGCACAACGGCACCTTCCGCGGCCAGAACCCGTCGTTCGTGACGGCCGCTGCAGCGCTGAACTTCTGGACCGACAACCTGCTGGAAAAGCAGGTGATCCGCAAGGGCGAACAGATCGACCAGGCGCTGCGCGAAGTGATCGAGCCCTTCGAGGGGGTCGAGACCCGCGGCCGCGGGCTGATCCGCGGTGTGGCGTTCGACCAACCCGAGCTGGCCGGTGCGGTGCAGAAGGAGGCGTTCGCTCGCGGGCTGCTGTTGGAGACCTCGGGACCGGAAGGCGAGGTGGTAAAACTGATGCCACCGTTGGTTATCGACGACGACGATCTGGCCGAAGGCCTGACGATCGCCGCCCAGTCGATCGAGGCCGTCGCCACCCGAGAACTCGCCGGCACTACCTCAGGAGCCAATCGATGATCGTCCGTACCCTTGCCGAAATCAAAGGCACCGACCGCGACGTGCAGGCCAAGACCTGGAACAGCCAGCGGCTGCTGCTGGCCCGGGACGGGCAGCGGTTCTCCATGCACGAGACCATCCTGTACGCCGGTACCGAAACCTCGATGTGGTACGCCAACCACGTCGAGGCGGTGTACTGCGTCGGCGGCGAAGGCGAGCTGGTCAACGAGGAGACCGGCGAGGTGCACCCACTTCGCGACGGCACCCTGTACCTGCTCGACGGGCACGAACACCACCGCGTGACGGCTCACACCGACTTGCGCATGGTGTGCGTATTCGACCCGCCGGTCACCGGTCAGGAGGTGCATGACGAGACCGGCGCCTACCCCCTGCTCACCGAGGAAACCCAGGAGACCGCGTAGTGACGACCGCTGTCACCGACCACTACCCCACCCGCAACAACGTCACAATCGGCATCGAGCCGCGGCGTGACCCGGTGGTGTGGGCAACGGAGGCCAACAGCGGGCCCCTGGCCGCCGCCAGCGTCGAGGCGTTCGACGCCGACGGATTCCTGGCCGTCGACCAGCTGGTGGATGCCGACGTCGTCGCCGACCTGCGCAACGAGCTCGACCGCCTGCGCGCCGACCCGGTGCTGGCGGCCGACGAGCGCTCGATCTGCGAACGCGACAGCGGGCAGATCCGGTCGATCTTCGAGGTGCACCGGATCAGTCCGGCGTTCGCCGCGCTCGTCGCCGACCCGCGCCTGGTCGGCCCGGTCCGCCAGTTGCTCGGCTCCGAGGTGTACGTGCACCAGAGCCGGGTCAATTTCAAGCCGGGCTTCAACGGCCGGGAGTTCTACTGGCACTCCGACTTCGAGACCTGGCACGCCGAGGACGGGATGCCCACCCCGCGCGCGATCAGCGTCTCGGTGGCGCTCACCGAGAACCTGGACAGCAACGGTTCGCTGATGATCATGCCGGGCTCGCACCGCTGGTTCGTCTCATGCCCGGACGAGACCCCACCGGATCACTACCGCTCCTCGCTGAAGCAACAAGAGGTCGGCACACCCGATGACGACAGCCTGACGTGGATGGCCGACCAGCACGGCATCCGTCAGATCACCGGCCCGGCGGGGTCGGCGGTCTTCTTCGACAGCAATTGCATGCACGGTTCGAGCAGCAACATCACGCCGTATCCGCGCTCGAACGTCTTCATCGTCTACAACAGCGTGGAGAACACCCTGGTGGAGCCGTTCGGCGCCGCGGCTCCGCGGCCGACCTTCATCGCCAGCCGGACCTTCGACCCGGTGTAGAACGGTCGATGTGGCACGTTTCCTGTCCATCACGCTGACCAGCCGTGGTGTGTCATGCCGCGCGCGACTGCTCGAGGAGGCGGCTCCCCGGACCTGCGCCCTGGTCTGGGATGCGTTGCCGGTGGCCGGCCAGGCCTACCACGGCAAGTACGCCCGCAATGAGGTCTACACGCTGTTGCCGCCGCTGGGCACGCCGGGCCGGGAGAACACCACGGTGACGCCGATCCCCGGCGACGTCTGCTTCTTCAGCTTCGACGCCGGCGATATCGGCAACCCCGCCTACGGTTACGACGAAGGGGAGCAAGGGAATTCACCGCTGGGCGCGACCGATCTGGCGATCTTCTACGGCCGCAACAACCTGCTGCTCAACGGCGACGTCGGCTGGGTACCCGGCAATGTGTTCGCGACGATCGAAGAGGGTTTGACCGAGATGGCGGCCGCGTGCAATGACCTGTGGATGGCCGGCGCGGTGGGCGAACAGTTGGCGTTCGCGCGAGCTTAGTTCCCTCCCGCGGTCTAGAAGCCCAGTACCCGCTCGGCGAACAGCCCGGCTGCCAGCACCAGATCGTCGCTGTGCCGCGGCCCGATGATCTGCATGCCGATCGGCAGGCCTTCGGCGGTGGTACCGATCGGGATACTCAGCGCCGGTTGCTGAGTCATGTTGAACGGGTAGGTGAACGGCGTCCACTGAGCCCACCAGCGCAGGCCCGAATCGATCGGCACGTCGTGCCCGGCGGTGAAGGCCGGGATCGGGGTGGTCGGTGTGATCAGCAGATTGTGGCGTTCATGGAAGCGCCCCATGACCAGTCCCAGGTCGACGCTGACCTGACGCGCGGCCAGATAGTCGACCGCTGAAACCGCCAGGCCGCGTTCCCACATCTCGGCCAGGCCCGGATCGACCAGTCCGCGGTCCTTCTCGTGGCCGCGCAGGCTGCCGGCCGCCCCGGTCGCCCACAGCACCTCGAACGCATCGATGGGGTCGGCGAAGCCGGGATCGGCGACCAGGACGTTCAGCCCGGCGTCGGCCAGCGCCTGCACCGCCGCGGCTACCGTCGCCTCGATCTGCGGGTCGACGTCGACGTAGCCCAGCGTCGGCGAGTAGGCGACGTCCAGACCGACCACCTCCCGCCGGACTTCGCCGCGGTAGGTCGTCAGCGTCGGCGGCAACGACGTGGGGTCGCGGTGATCGGGCAACGCGATGATGTCCATCAGCACGGCGGCGTCTTCGACGGTCCGGGTGATCGGCCCGGCGTGTGCCAGCGGCCCGAACGGACTGATCGGATACATCGGGACCCGCCCGTGGGTGGGCTTGAACCCGACGACGCCGCAGAAACTCGCCGGGATGCGGATGCTGCCCCCGCCGTCGGTGCCGATCGCCAACGGCGCCATTCCGGAGGCGACCGCGGCGGCGCTGCCGCCCGACGACCCGCCCGCGGTGCGGGTGATGTCTACCGGATTGCGGGTGACACCGGTCCGCGGGCTGTCGGTGACGCCCTTCCACGCCAACTCCGGGGTGGTGGTCTTACCCAGCAGCACCATCCCGTCGTCCCGCATCTTCCCGACCGCCGGACTGTCGTCCGGCCACGGCCCGGCGGCGTCGGCGAGCAGCGAACCGCGCAAGGTGGGCCATCCGGCGGTCCGGAACACGTCTTTGACGGCGACCGGCACCCCGTCGAGCAGACCCTTGGTGTAGTTGCCGCTCCAGCGCGCTTCGGACTTGCGCGCCGCGGACAATGCGGCCTGCTCATCGACCAGGCAGAAGGCGTTGACGTCGCCATCACGCTCGGCGATCGCCGAGATCGCGGCCGCGGTTGCTTCAACCGGGGACAGTTCACCGGAGGTGTAGGCCGCGACCAGTTGCAGCGCCGTCAGATCGGTGGGGTGAGTCATGTGCGCGCCTCCTCAACCGGTTCCACTCGGCGTGGCCGGTGACGGCGCGTAGCCGCGGCGTTTGTCGACGACGTTGTGCAGCGGCTGACCGGACACGTACCGCCGGAAGTTGGCGATGAACTGTTGTTGCAAGGCGATTCGCCAACCCGTGATATCGCCACTGTGGTGCGGGGTCAATCGCACACCCGGAGCGCTCCACAGCGGGTGGTCCGCCGGCAGCGGCTCGGGGTCGACCACGTCGAGCGCCGCACCGGCCAGGGCGCCGGTCTGCAGGGCCGACACCAGGGCGTCGGTGTCCACCAGCTCGCCGCGACCGACGTTGATCAGCCGCGCGGTCGGGCGCATGGCAGCCAGCACGCCGGCGTCGACCATGCCCCGGGACTGCGGCGTCAGTGGCGCAGCCAGCACCACATAGTCGGCATCGGCGGCCGCGGCCGCCAAGTCGGTGGTGATCGCGCCGAAGTCAGGGTCCTCGCGCGGTGCGCGCCCGACGCCGCACACCGTCATACCGACCGCACGCAGTAGCCGCGCGATGGCCCGGCCCACCGGCCCGGGGCCGACGATGGTGACCGACGCACCGGCGATCGGCTCGGTGTCGAAGTGTTGCCACCGCTGCGCACGCTGAGCGTCCTCCGAACGCCGGAAGTCCTTGGCGAAGGCCAGGATCTGGCCCAGCACGTATTCGGCGATGGGCTCTTCGAAGATCCCGCGGGAGTTGGTCACCACGACGTCGCTGTCGATCAGGTCGTCGAACAGGACTGCGTCCACCCCGATCGCGGCGACCTGGACCCAGCGCAACGCACCGGCGGCCGGCCACACCGATTCCAGTGCGGGAGAAGAGAAGTCGTACACGAACAGCACATCACAGCCGCTGATCGCTTCGCCCAGCCGCGACGACGGGACCATGCGCAGCTCCGCGTCTGCGCCGATCGAATCGAGTTGGGCGGGAACCGACTCAGCGTGCTGGACGGTCACCACCGGACGCGCGTCCACATTGACACGGTAAAAACAAATCGTATGATTGTCAACAATCCAGGGCTCGCCTGGGGGTGGAACGTCAGTATGGGGAAACCCATGGATCTGTCCCTGTTTCCGGAATTGCCGGACTTCGACGGGCCGGTCGATCAGCGCGATGTCGGCATCATCGCGCCCTTCGATCTGGCGATCGAGCGTGAGCTGTGGCGCTGGATCCCCGCCGAGGTGGCGCTGCACCTGGCGCGCACCCATTACGAACCCGTCCCGGTGAGCCGGGCGATGGCCGAACTGGTCTCGGATACCAACCATTTACAGGCCGCCACCCGCGACGTGCTGCACGTCGAACCCGAGGTGGTCGCCTACCTGTGCTCGTCGGGCAGCTTCATCCACGGTGTCGACTACGAGAAGACCCTGGTCGCCGCGATCGAGGCGGCGGGCGCCAAGGCTGCAGTCACCACCTCGGGGGCACTGGCCGAAGCGATCATCGCCCTGGAGATCTCCCGGGTGTGTGTGCTGACTCCCTACGATGCCGAGCTCACCGAGCTGCTGCGGGTGTTCTTGAACCAGCTCGGAGTGGCGGTGCTGCACTCGGATCACCTGGGCCTGGGCGGCGGCATCTGGAAGGTCAACTACCGGACCGTGGCCGAGCGCATCATTGCCGCCGACCGCCCCGAAGCCCAGGCGATCTTCGTCAGCTGCACCAACTTACGCACCTACGACATCATCGCGCCGCTGGAGGAGATGCTCGGCAAGCCGATCCTGACCGCGAACCAACTGACGATGTGGGCGTGCCTGGGCCGGATGAACCTACCGATGATGGGCCCCGGCCGGTGGCTGCGGGACGTCTTCACCGGAGCCCCGCAATGAGCGGCGTGCGCTGCGTGGGCTTTATCTACCCCGGACATGCCGCGGAGGCCGATTACGGCCAAGCCGCCCGGCTGCTGCAGCTGGATCTGCCCGTCGCGCACGTCTACGGCACCGACCTGCACGCCGTAGCGGAGCTGATGGATCTGGGCAGCCCGGCCAAGCTCGCCCACGGCGCGGCGCTACTGGCGCCGCAACGACCGGCCGCTGTGGTCTGGGCCTGCACCTCAGGCAGTTTCGTGTTCGGGCCCGAGGGCGCCGCGCACCAGGTCGACCGGCTGGCGGCGGAAGCCGGTGTGCCCGCATCCAGCACGTCGTTCGGCTTCGTGCACGCCCTGGCCGCACTGGGTTGCCGCCGCGTTGCGGTTGCCGCCAGCTATCCGCGTGACATCGCCGGGCTGTTCGCGGGATTCATTGCCGCCCACGGCATCACCATCGAGGCGATGGGCGATGCCGGGATTCCCACCGCAGCGGAGGTCGGCCGCCTCACCCGATCCCAGATCCGAGACCTCGCGCTGCGCAACGACACCGCCCGGGCGGAGGCGCTGTTGATCCCCGACACCGCCATGCACACCATCGGCCAGGTGGATGAGCTTGAGCGGCTGCTCGGCAAGCCGGTGCTGACCGCCAACGCAGTGACGATTTGGGAGGGTTTGCGCATCGCCGGGATAGCCCGGCACGCAACGGGACTCGGCGCATTGTTCGAGGAAGGCCGATGACACTTTCACAAGACGCAGCATTCGAGCCGTTGAGCAGACCCTCAACGCCGGAGTTGATCGCCGAGCGGCTGCGCGAGGCGATCACCCGCGGCCGGCTGGCGCCGGGCCAGCAGCTCGGCGAGGCGAGCCTGGCCGCACAGTTCGAGGTGTCCCGCGGTCCGTTGCGCGAAGCGATGCAGCGGCTGGTCGCCGAGGGCCTGTTACGCAGCGAACGCAACCGCGGCATCTTCGTCGTCGAACTCACCGACGACGACGTGCGCGATGTCTACCAGGCCCGCAAAACCATTGAACGGGCCGCCGTGAGCGAGGTGCTGCGCCGCGATCCCGGGGCTGCCGCCGCCCGACTACGCCCACCGGTGGAGGCCATGCGCGTTGCCGCCGCCCGGCACGACGGGGCCGCGGCGGCCGATGCCGACCAGGAGTTCCACGAGGTGCTCGTCGAGTGCGCGGGCAGCCCTCGCCTGCACCGGGCGATGCGCACCCTGTTGTCGGAGACCCGGATCCTGCTGGGCGAACTGGAAGAGGCCTACCCCGACCTGCGCGAGCAGGTCACCGAACATGTGGTGTTGCGCAAGGCCATCGGCGCCGGCGACGAGGCCGCCGCGGTCCGGCTGATCGAGGAGCACATGGACGATGCGGTCCGCCGGCTGCTGGCGCGGCGTGCGACGATCACCAGATGACGACCGACGCGATAGGTAGCGCGCGTCGCTGGTCGATCCTGGGCTTGGCGCTGACGGCGACCATGTGCGCCAACGTGTTCATCAATGGTGTCGCGTTTCTTATCCCCGTTCTGCACAGCGACCGCGGGCTGGATCTCGCCCGGGCCGGGCTGCTGTCGTCGCTGCCGAGTTTCGGCCTGGTGGCGACGCTGATCGCCTGGGGCTACCTGGTGGACCGGCTCGGTGAGCGGCTGGTGCTGGTGGCCGGCTCGGCGCTGACCGCGCTGGCGACATTCGGGGCGGCGAGCGCATCGTCGGGGGGCTCGCTGACCGCCACCGGCGCATTCCTGCTGCTGGGCGGGATGGCCGCGGCCAGCAGTAACACCGCCAGCGGCCGGCTGGTGGTGGGATGGTTTCCCGCGCATCAGCGGGGTCTGGCGATGGGTATCCGACAGACCGCGCAGCCCTTGGGAGTCGGACTGGGCGCGTTGGTGATTCCGCGCCTGGCCGAACACCACGGCATCGGCGTGGCGCTGCTGTTCCCGGCCGCGGTGTGCGCGGCGGCGGCGCTGGCCTGCGCCGTGGGGGTCAGTGACCCGCCCCGTCCACCGCGCGACGAAGCACCGGCCGAACACCTGGCCAACCCCTACCGCGGCTCGGCGCTGCTGTGGCGGATCCACGCGATGTCGGTGCTGCTGGTGGTGCCGCAGGTGATGGTGTGGACGTTCATGCTGGTCTGGCTGATGTCCGAGCGGGGCTGGTCGGCGGGCGCGGCCGGCGCCCTGGTCACCGTCAGCCAACTGCTGGGAGCAGCCGGCCGGATCGGTGCCGGACGCTGGTCGGACCGGGTCGGGTCCCGGTTGCGGCCGGTGCGCACCATCGCCGTCGCCGCTGCGCTGACCATGCTGGCCCTGGCGGTGACCGCCTGGGCCGGATCGCCGATCAGTGTGGCGCTCATCGTGGTGGCGTCGGTGATCACGGTGTCGGACAACGGATTGGCCTTCACGGCGATCGCCGAGATCGCCGGCCCGTTCTGGAGTGGGCGGGCCTTGGGCGCCCAGAACACCAGTCAACACTTCGCGGGCGGGCTGGCGCCACCGTTGTTCGGCACCCTGATCGGCGTGGCCGGCTACCCCGTGGCGTTCGCGGTCTGCGCGCTGTTCCCGCTGGCCGCGCTGCCGGTCGTGCCGGCCGATCCGGACTAGAGCAGGCCCAGAATCCGGTCGCCGGTGGCGGCCGTCGACAGCTTCTGGCTGCCGCGGGTGGCCAGGTGCTGCTCGACAGCCTTGTCGACCCGGGCCGCGGCAGCGTGCTCGCCGATGTGGCTCAGCAGCATGGCCACCGACATCACCGCCGCAGTCGGGTCGGCGACGCCCTGCCCGGCGATGTCCGGGGCGCTGCCGTGCACCGGCTCGAACATCGACGGGTTGGTTCCGGTGGCGTCGATGTTGCCGCTGGCCGCCAACCCGATCCCACCGCACACGGCGCCGGCCAGGTCGGTGATGATGTCGCCGAACAGGTTGTCGCTGACGATCACGTCGAACCGGCCGGGATCGTTGACCAGGTAGATGGTGGCGGCGTCCACGTGGGTATAGGCGGTCTCGACGTCCGGGTACTCCTTGCCGATCTCGGCCACCGTGCGCGTCCACAGCGATCCGGCGTAGGTCAGCACATTGTTCTTGTGCACCAGGGTCAGGTGCTTGCGCCGCGCGCGGGCCTTCTCGAACGCGAACCGCACCACCCGGGCCACGCCGAACGCGGTGTTGACGCTGACCTCGGTGGCGACCTCATGCGCGGTGCCGACGCGAAGCGCGCCACCGTTGCCGGTGTAGGGCCCTTCGGTGCCTTCACGCACCACCACGAAGTCGATCGCGGGCGGATCGGCCAGCGGGCTGGCGACCCCCGGGTAGAGCCGGCTGGGTCGCAGGTTGACGTGGTGGTCCAGCGCGAACCGGGCGTGCAGCAACAGACCGCGCTCCAGCACCCCCGACGGCACCGAGGGATCACCGATCGCACCGAGCAGGATCACGTCGTGGCCGCGGAGTTCGTCGAGCACCGAATCCGGCAGCACCTCACCGGTGGCGTGATAGCGCTTTGCCCCGAGGTCGTAGGTGGTCTTCTCCGTACCCGGCAGCACCGCGTCGAGCACTTTCACCGCTTCGGTGATGACCTCCGGGCCGATACCGTCGCCGGGGATGACCGCGAGTTTGACGCTCATGCCAGGTCAACCTCCTCGATCTTGTTGGCGCCGACGGCCGCGCTGATCGCCGAGCACACATCTGCGGGCACCTGGCGGTCGACCCGCAGCAGGATCGTCGCCGCCGGCCCCTCGGCGTCCTCGGAGAGTTGTGCGGCATGGATGTTGATCCCGGCAGAACCCAACAGGGTGCCGATCTTGCCCAGCGCGCCGGGCTGGTCGGAGTAGTTGATGATCAGGTTGACACCCTCGGCCCGCAAGTCGAAGTGCCGGCCGTTGATCTCGACGATCTTCTCCACCTGATGCGGGCCGGACAGGGTGCCGGCCACGGTGACGACCGCCCCGTCGGCGGTCACCGCCCTGAGCTCGACGACGCTACGGTGGTTGGGACTTTCGGTGGCGCTGCCGATTTCGGCGTCCACTCCCCGCTCGGCAGCCAGCGCCGGCGCGTTGACGAACGTCACCGGATCCTCGATGACGGCCGAGAAGAGCCCACGCAGGGCCGAAAGCCGCAGCACTCCAACGTCTTCGGATGCCAGCTCACCGCGCACCTGCACCGACAGCGACACCGGCAGACCGTCGGAGAGTGCACCGGCCAACAGCCCGAGTTTGCGCACCAGGTCCAGCCAGGGCGCTACTTCCTCACTGACCGCGCCACCGCCGACGTTGACCGCGTCGGGCACGAATTCCCCAGCCAGCGCCAGCTTTACGCTCTTGGCGACGTCGGTGCCGGCCCGGTCCTGGGCCTCGGCGGTCGAGGCGCCCAGGTGCGGGGTCACCACGACCTGCGGCAGGTCGAACAACGGGGAGTCGGTGCACGGTTCGGTGGCGAACACGTCCAGTCCGGCGGCTCGGACATGGCCGCTGGTGATCGCCTCGGCCAGCGCCGCCTCGTCGATCAACCCGCCACGGGCCGCGTTGACGATGATGACCCCGGGCTTCGTCTTCGCCAGCGCCTCCTTGCCGATCAGGCCCGCGGTCTCGGGCGTCTTCGGCAGGTGCACCGAGATGAAGTCGGCGCGCGCCAGCAGCTCGTCGAGGCTGAGCAGCTCGATGCCCAGCTGCGCGGCCCGAGCCGCCGACACGTAGGGGTCGTAGGCGATGATATGCGCACCGAACGCGGCCAGGCGCTGGGCGACAAGCTGGCCGATGCGGCCCAAGCCGACCACGCCGACGGTGTGGTCGAAGATCTCGGTGCCGGAGAACGACGAGCGCTTCCACTCGCGGTTGTGCAGTGAGGCGTCCGCAGCCGGGATCTGACGGGCGGCGGCGAGCATCAGCGCGATCGCATGCTCGGCGGCGCTGTGGATGTTCGACGTCGGAGCGTTGACCACCAGCACTCCGCGCGCGGTGGCGGCGTCGACGTCGACGTTGTCCAGGCCGACCCCGGCACGCGCCACGATCTTGAGCTTGGTGCCGGCCGCCAGCACCTCGGCATCGACGGTGGTGGCCGAGCGCACCAGCAAGGCGTCCGCATCCGGTACCGCCGCCAGCAGCTTCTCCCGGTCCGGGCCGTCGACCCAGCGCACCTCGACCTGGTCACCCAGGGCGGCCACGGTGGATTGGGCGAGTTTGTCAGCGATCAAAACCACGGGCAGAGTCACCCGGCCAGCGTAGTGGGCCATCGCCAGCGCGACGAAGTCGGGCGCAGCGGGCCGCCCACCATTAGACAGGCGCGGCGATGGGCCTGGCCCAGCCGGGCGAAACCGTCCGTCTCGGTAGCGATGCAGCGTGCGGGCGAATGTTCGACGCGGACGCAACTTTCTCAGAACACTTGTAAGTTACTCGTCGGTATGTTACGTTCGCTCAGGTTGCACCCAGGCAATGTATTCAATTTTCTGAAAAGACCCGGAAGAGGAGTTCCGAATGCACCGTCGCATTCTTTGGGCCGCCGGCGCTGCTGGCGGTGGTCTGCTGACCAGCGCATTTTTGACGACGGCCATTGCCGTCGCCGACACTGGCACCGGTAGCACCGTCACCGACAACGCCTTCACCATCGGGGACTTCACCTTCGATCCGGGCGGCGACGGATACACGCCGATCAGCCCGCTGTCTCAGCTTTCGCCGCTGTTGGGCATCGGCGGCGCGTCGATCAGTAAGGCGCTGACCTCTTCCGGGCTTGCCCGCCAGGAGTTCGATGTCTACGGCAAGGACGGCACCGAGCTGGGCACCGTCAACACCAACGTCAACGTGCAGAACCTGTTGGGCATCGAATCCGTCCAGCTGCGGGTCATCGACGCCGACGGCGGTGCCGGCGCCGCGGGGCTCCCGGCCGTCGGGACGGTCTACAGCATCACCGACCTCGGTGGCGGCTTCCAGAACGTCTACATCGCCACGCCGGGCGCCGACGGCGGCCCCGGCACTGTCACCGACGTGCTGGTGACGCCGCTGGGCAACATGAACCTGGACTGGCTCTTCGGCGGCTATGACGCCACTCATGGGCTCAACCCCGGCGATGCCTTCGCCGGCCTGGCCGGCGGCGCCGGCGAATCCAGCGACAACGCCTTCACCATCGACGGCGTGACCTTCGACCCCGGGGCCGACGGATTCAAAGAGGCCAACGAGCTCTTCGGCATCGCGCCGTTGATGAACCTCGGCGGCGGCATGGCCGTCCTCGGCACCATCCAGCTCCCGCTGTACACCCAGAACTTCGACGTGTACGACGGCGACGAGCTGGCCGGGACGGTGAAGACCAACGTCAACACCCTCAACCTGCTGGGCATCGAAGCCACCCAGTTCACCGTCGCCAGCAGCAAACTGGCCGAGGGTGCCGACGCCGCTGACCTTCCGGTCAAGGGCGCCGTCTACTCCGTCGTCAACCTCGGTGGTGGCATCCAGAACATCTACACCGCGGTGCCCGGCGCCGACGGCGGCAAAGCCACCATCACCGACACCTTGGTGACGCCGTGGGGCAAGACCGACCTGAGTTCGATGTTCGCCGGCTTCGACGCCACCAAGCCCCTGGACCCGGGGGCGGCGCTGACCGGCCTCGACGGCGGCGCCGGGAACCTCGGCGAAAACGCCTTCACCATCAACGGGATCACCTTCACCCCGGGCGACGACGGCTTCACCGCCATCAACCCGATGTTCGGTGTTGCGCCGTTGCTGGCGATCGGTGGCGGCGAGCTTGCCGGCGTGCCGTTGGCGCCCCAGGACCTCGAGGTGTACGGCGCCGACGGCAACCTGCTCGGCTCGGTTGACACAGTGGTGAACGTCGCGAACCTGTTCGGCATGATCGAGACCACCCAGTTCACCATCACCGACGGCGAGTTCGCCGATGGTGTGACCGCCGGCCTGCCCGCCGACGGCACGGTGTACTCCATCACCGACCTGTTCGGCTGGACGAACATCTACCAGGCCATCCCCGGTGTCGGCGACGGTCCGGCGACCATCTCCGATGTCCTGGTGACGCCGTTCGGCAACATGGACCTGAGTTGGATGTTCGGCAACTTCGACGCCACCGCCGTCTTCAACCCGGGCGACATCCTCGCCGGCCTCGACTTGGGCGATTTCGCCTAAAGGCCGCGGCCGACCGAAAACCCCACCTGTCGCGGCTGTCAGGTGGGGTTTTCTTTTTCCCTATATGGCGCAAGCCGTGAGTCAGGCCCGGGCGACGAGCCGCGGCACGGTCGGCTCCCCCGGCGACAGCCGGGTCGAGCGGAAGTGGGCCTTGAGGCCCGCCACCCAGCGCCGGCACCGCTCGGTGAGCCGATAGTCTTTGGTCTGCAGGTGCCCGCGGGTGACCAGCACTCCGAGTTCGGCGCCCTTGCAACGCACGTCGCCGGGCGCGGCGATGCGCATGTAGAACGCCTCCGACTCGTCCATCAGCGACGCCCAGTCGTTGGCCGGACGGGCAAACGACACCCGCCCGTCGTCGTCGAGACGCCAGATCCCGGTACGTGGCGTCGCGGTCAGCAGCTCGACGTGCGAGGAGGTCTCCCAGATCATCAGCTGGCCCCAGACGTCGTTGTCGCCGTAGCCGCGCTCCCAGCGCGAGTTGAGCTCGTCGACGTCGAGTTCGTAATCCACGTCCAGGTATTCGAGCAGATGGAACAGGAACAACGGCACGTCGGCGTAGGCCTCGGTGGTCAGGTTCGTCATCGGGCTCACTCCGCTCAGGCGGGGATTCACCTCGCCGAGATACAGCTCGTCGGAGTCCAGGTCGCGCAGCAGGTCCACCTCGAAGTAGCCGCGGTATCGCTCGCGGCCCAGGCAGTCGCCGAGCTTGCGCACCATCTCCCGCGCGGCGTGCGTCTGCGCCGGGGTCAGCGCCCCACGCCACACGTCATTGCCGCACCACCCGCCCTTGTAGGGGGTCAGCTCTGAATAGCCGACCAGGCTGGTCATGGCCGGTCCGACCACGGTGCCGTGCCGGGTCAGCGCGCCCTCCAAGCACACCTCGACATTGCGGATGCGCTTCATCACCTTGAGTTCCTGGCCGACCAGCGCCTCGGCGTGCCGGTCCCAGTCGCGTTGGCCGCGCAGAAAATATGTTGTCGTGCCGGCGTCGCCGTAGGCGGCCTGGACGACGAGGTTCTCCCCCAGCCCGGCACCGCGGGCCAGCGTCAACAGGTCGTCATAGGAACCGGCCCGTCCGATCACATTGGGCACGCTCGACACGCCCGCCTGCTGGGCCAGGCGCGTCATGACGATCTTGGAACTCAGGCGATGTCGCAGCTCCCATCCCGGCTGCATGACCTCCAGCTCCACTTCGTGGGCCAGAGCCTGGGTGGCCTCGTCGAGCATCACGAAGCAGGCCTTGCCGCCGGGCCCTTGGCGCGCGATGAACTCGAGGGTCTCCGGATCACGCAGCAGGTAATTGCACACGTCCTGCATGGAGTCGAAGTCCATCCGGTCGCGCCGCCGGGGGACGAACACCCGCGGGTGCTCGCCTTCGAACGAGTCGAAGTAGGTCAGGTAGAAGAAGTTGCGCACCCAGCGGTCGATGCCGAGCAGATTGAACGGGGTCGGCGATATGAAGTACAGCGGGACGGTGTTGGTGTGAAAGTACGCGCGGATATCCGAGAGCCCGTGCAGCCGACGGCGCGGTTCCATCCCACAAGTCTGCACCGAAATTGAAGCCACGCAGGCGTCCTCTCGGACATTGCCTGCGTGGCTGCAATCTGGAACTGACTAGGCCGTTTCGGTGATGGGCCGGTCCACCCAGCTCATCAGGTCGCGCAGCTTCTTGCCGGTGACCTCGATCGGGTGCTCGGCGTTGGCCTTGCGCAGCCCCTCGAGTTCCTTGTTGCCGCCCTCGACGTTGGCCACCAGGCGCTTGACGAAGGTGCCGTCCTGGATGTCGGAGAGGATGTCGCGCATCCGCTGCTTGGTGTCGGCGTCGATCACCCGCGGGCCGGACAGGTAGCCGCCGAACTCCGCGGTGTCGGAAACCGAGTAGTTCATCCGGGCGATGCCACCCTCATACATCAGGTCGACGATCAGCTTGAGCTCGTGCAGCACCTCGAAGTAGGCCATCTCCGGGGCGTAACCGGCCTCGACCATCACCTCGAAGCCGGCCTTGACCAACTCCTCGGTGCCGCCGCACAATACGGCCTGCTCACCGAACAGGTCGGTCTCGGTCTCCTCCTTGAAGGTGGTCTTGATCACGCCGGCCCGGGTGCCGCCGATGCCCTTGGCGTACGACAGCGCCAGCGCCTCCCCTTCACCGCGCGGGTCCTGGGCGACCGCGATCAGCGAGGGCACGCCCTTGCCGTCGACGAACTGACGGCGCACCAGGTGGCCCGGCCCCTTGGGCGCGACCATCCCGACGGTGATGTCATCAGCCGGCTTGATCAGCCCGAAGTGGATGTTGAGGCCGTGGCCGAAGAACAGCGCGTCACCGGCCTTCAGGTTGGGCTCGATGTCGTTTGTGAAGATCTCGGCCTGCGCGGTGTCGGGCGCCAGCAGCATGATCACGTCGGCCCACTTGGCGACCTCGGCCGGGGTGTCGACCTCCAGGCCCTGCTCGGTAACCTTGGCCCGCGACTTGGAGCCTTCCTTGAGGCCGACCTTCACCTGCACGCCGGAGTCGCGCAGGCTCAGCGAGTGCGCGTGCCCCTGGCTGCCGTAGCCGATCACGCCGACCTTGCGGCCCTGGATGATCGACAGGTCGGCGTCGTCGTCGTAGAACATCTCAACTGCCACTTTGTGTCACTTCTTTCTGTTCGTTCTTCGATGAAGTATTTGCGGGTTGTTACTTAGCCGTGCCGATGCCGCGCGGACCGCGGGACAACGATACGAGACCCGATTGGACGATCTCGCGGATACCGTAGGGCTCCAGCACCCGCAGCAGCGCCTCGAACTTGGCCGGGGTGCCGGTGGCCTCGACGATCAGCGACTCCGGCGAGACGTCGATCACCCTGGCGCGGAACAGGTTCACCGCCTCGACGATCTGGCCGCGGGTCGTCGCGTCGGCGCGGACTTTGATCAGCGCGATCTCACGGGAGACCGAGTTGTCGTCCTCCTGCTCGACGATCTTGATGACGTTGATCAGCTTGTTGAGCTGCTTGGTGATCTGCTCCAGCGGGGTGTCCTCCACCGAGACGACGATCGTCATCCGCGACATGTTCTTGGTCTCGGTGGCGCCGACGGCCAGCGACTCGATGTTGAAGCCGCGCCGGGAGAACAGCGCCGCCACCCGCGCCAGCACACCCGGCTTGTCCTCGACCAGCACCGACAGGGTGTGAGTCTTCCATTCTGCGGCCATCAGGCGTGCCCCTCGTTGTCGGCGTCGTCGAACAGCGGCCGGATACCGCGAGCGGCCTGGATCTCGTCGTTGCTGGTGCCGGCGGCCACCATCGGCCACACCTGTGCGTCCGCGCCGACATGGAAGTCGATCACCACCGGGCGGTCGGTGATCGCCCGCGCCTGGTTGATCACGTCTTCGACGTCTTCCTCTCGCTCGCAACGCAATCCGACGCAACCCAGCGCCTCGGCCAGCATCACGAAGTCGGGAATGCGGTGCGAGTGGGTGGCCAGGTCGGTCTGCGAGTAGCGCTCCCCGTAGAACAGGGTCTGCCACTGGCGCACCATGCCCAGGTTGCCGTTGTTGATCAGCGCGACCTTGATCGGCATGCCTTCGATGGCGCAGGTGGCCAGTTCCTGGTTGGTCATCTGAAAACAGCCGTCGCCGTCGATCGCCCACACCTCGGCGTCCGGGCGGCCCGCCTTGGCGCCCATCGCCGCCGGGATCGCGAAGCCCATGGTGCCCAAGCCGCCGGAATTCAGCCAGGTGCGCGGCTTTTCGTAGTGGACGAACTGCGCGGCCCACATCTGGTGCTGGCCCACACCGGCGACATACACCGCATCGGGACCGGCGATGCGGCCCAGCGTCTCGATCACATACTCCGGGGACAGGCTGCCGTCGCTCTGCGGCCCGTAGCTCAGTGGGTAGGTGGCACGCACGTCGTCGAGGTAGGACCACCACTCGGCCAGATCCAGCGACAGCTTCTCGTGACGCAGGGCGCCGATCAGCTCGGTGATGACGGCCTTGACGTCGCCCACGATCGGCACATCGGCGTGCCGGTTCTTGCCGATCTCCGCCGGGTCGATGTCGGCGTGAATCACCTTGGCGTCCGGGGCGAACGAGTCCAGCTGGCCGGTGACCCGGTCATCGAAGCGGGCGCCCAGGGTGATCAGCAGATCCGAACGCTGCAGGCCGGCAACCGCCGCGACGGTGCCGTGCATGCCGGGCATGCCCAGGTGCTGGCGGTGACTGTCCGGGAAGGCGCCGCGGGCCATCAAGGTGGTGACCACCGGGATGCCGGTCAGCTCGGCCAGCTCCGCCAGCTGTGCGCACGCCTCGCCGCGGATCACCCCACCGCCGACGTAGAGCACCGGCCGGCGCGCCGCGGCGATCAGCTTGGCGGCCTCGCGGATCTGCCGGTTGTGCGGTTTGGTGGTGGGCTTGTAGCCGGGCAGGTCCAGTTTCGGCGGCCAGGCGAAGGTGCACTGACCCTGCAGAATGTCCTTGGGGATATCGACCAGAACTGCTCCAGGCCGTCCGCTTGCCGCGATGTGGAACGCCTCGGCGATCACCCGGGGAATGTCGTCGCCGTTGCGAACCAGGAAGTTGTGCTTGGTGATCGGCATGGTGATGCCGGAGATGTCGGCCTCTTGGAAGGCGTCGGTGCCGATCAGCTGACGGCCGACCTGCCCGGTGATGGCCACCACCGGGATGGAGTCCATCTGTGCGTCGGCCAGCGGGGTGACCAGGTTGGTGGCACCAGGACCCGAGGTGGCCATGCACACCCCCACCCGCCCGGTGGCGTGCGCGTAACCGCTGGCGGCGTGCCCGGCCCCCTGCTCGTGGCGAACCAGCACGTGGCGCAGCTTCTTCGAGTCGAACAGCGGGTCATAGACCGGCAGCACCGCGCCACCCGGGATGCCGAAGATGACGTCGACGTCGAGCTCCTCCAGCGAGCGGATCACCGACTGGGCGCCGGTCATCTGCTCGGGGGCGACGCGCTTGGCTGCGGTCCGGGCCTTGTCGGCGGAAGGAGCCCCGTTGGCCGGCTGCGGCCCGTCGGTTGCGGCCGACCGCTGCGGCGGTCGCGTGGTGGGTGCGCTCACGGTTTCCTCTTCAATTCCTCTGATGATCTGGACTGGTGGCAACAAAAAACCCCCGCCAGCTCAGCTGCTGCACGAGGGTTGCGCGTTGGTGGTTGAAAGCTCAGGCAACAACCAACGCGCAGGGGGCTACTACGAGCATGCCGTTGTCCATAGCGGATGACGGTAGTCGCTGGACCGACCGGGCGTCAAATGAGTCCATTGGGGTGCTCAATGCAGGTGGTCGACAAGCGATCCCTGCTCGCCGAAGAGCGCTGTCGTCCAGTGCGCCAACAGCGCGGTGTTGTCATGGTCGTCGGGATGGAACCCGTACCTGGTGTAGTCACCGAGCCGGCGGAACACCGCACGGGTCAGAAACGGCGAATGCCGCAGTGCGGCAAAGCTGCGGACGAGCCGCACCGGGTGATAGGCAGCGCGGTCAGAGAACAGCGAGATCAGCGAGTAGATGACGACGCTCAGCGGGAAGGTGAGCCGGATGACCCGCATCACCCGGATGCGCCGCTTCTCGCTGCCGCCGACCGCCCGGTAAACGTCAAAGGCAACCGACCGGTGCTCGGATTCCTCGACGGCGTGCCACAGCAGCATCGACCGCACCTCGGAGTCCCCGAGCAGGGCCTGGGCGCGTTCATCGCTGAGCAGGGTCTCGGCGAACACCGCGGTGAAATGCTCGTCGGCCGCGGTCATGGCCAGGCAGGTCAGCGGCGACAATCGCCGCTCGACGAACTTCAGCTGCCGACGGACCATCCGATCCACGCGGGCGGTGGGGTAGCCCATCTGGGCCAGCCGATCGTTGAGCTCGCGATGCTCGCGGCCATGCGAAACCTCTTGGCCGATAAAGCCTTTCACCCGTTCCTTCAGTTCCGGGTCGGTGATCTGGTCGGCGAAGTGGCGCACCGAGCGCACGAAGAAGTCCTCGCCCTCGGGGAACACCGCCGACAGGTGGGCGATGACGTGGCTCATCACCAGGTCTCCGGCGACGTAGTGCCGATCCAGCGAGGCGACCGGGTAGTTGAACCGGATACGGCGCGGGCGGACCGCGGGGTGGTGGCCGTTCGTGTCGGCGGTCATGACGTCCCCTTATGTTTGTTGGTCTGCTGGGTCGGCCACCAGCGGTCGGGCCAGCGCCTTGAAGGTGTCGAGGATGTCGTTGGCGGCCAACGGTTCATAGCCGTCGATCGAGCGCGACATCGCCAGACCGTTCATCAGCGCGAACGCCATCTGCAGGCCGATGCGCGAGTGCGGCGTGGCGCCACCGGCCGGGGCCAGCAGTTGGGCGTAGACCCGCTCGCAGGCTTCGGCGAACTGCCGATCGGTGTCAATGACCGCCGGCGCCAGGTCCGGATCGGTGCGAGCCGCCACCCACAGTTCGTGCGTTGCGGTAAAAGCCGGGCCGGAAAACATCGACCACAGCAGGTCAAAGGCCTCGTCCAGCTTATCGGCGCAGGGATCCAGCCCGGCCATCAAGACCTCGAACTCCTCGATGCGGCGGTTCAGCGCGAATTCGATGGCAGCGGTCAGCAGCCCGATCTTCGTCGGGAAATGACCTTGCAGCGCCCCCACCGACACCCCGGCGCGCCGGGCGACCTCGGTGGTCGTGGTGCCCTTGAAGCCGACCTCGACCAGTGCGTCGAGCGTCGCGTCCAGCAGGGCCCGGCGGGTCTCCGCGGTCCGCTCGGCCTGAGTGCGGCGGGCTCTGGTGGGCGCCATGGGCCCATCCTGCCCCACTTAAAATAAGTAGTCAATATTTTTTCTGCGCGGTCCGGAGGCTGCCGGTCCGCGCGCGCCGGTACCGGCGGTGACATCATGCGAGGGTGGCCTCCCACTCCCCCGATCCGGCGCCGCTGGTCATCCGCGTTTCGCCGATGGCACACTTCGCCGTCGGCTTCCTGGCGCTGGGTCTGCTCATTCCGGTGCTGACCTGGCCACTGACCGCGCCGCTGCTGGTACTGCCGGTGCTGCTCTCGGCGCTGATCGTGCGGTGGCGGACGGTCGCCGACGCGCAGCAGATCACGGTGCGCACGCTGCTCGGCAGCCGCTCGGTCAAATGGGACGCCATCGCAGGACTGGGGTTCAGCCGGGGATCCTGGGCGCGCGCGCACCTGCACAACGGTGAGCAACTGCGCCTGCCGGCGGTCAGCTTCGCGACTTTGCCGCTGCTCACCGAAGCCAGCGGTGGGCGGGTACCCAACCCGTATCGCTGATCAGCAGCTTTATGCGCCGGTCAGCCGAGTGGGTTGGCTCCGTTGAGGAACACCCACATCGCCGCGCCGCCGGCGATTCCGAGCAGCAGCGCCGCAACTGATCCGATGAACGGGCGCCGGGCCCAGCCGCGGTCACCGTCGAGCCCGTACCGGCCGGGCCCGACCAGCACGATCGCCACCGCCACCACAATGAGCATGAGGTGGTACTCGTGGCCGTCCGGCAGGAAGAAGTCGAAGCGCCCTTGGCTCTGCGCCGACACGCCGGCGAGCACGCCGACATCCTGACCTACGCCGCCGGCGGCGGGCAGATCGCCGCGGGGCTGCTGCTGGTGCTCGGACTGTTCACCCCGCTGGCCGCTGCCGGCGCACTGGCGTATCTGATCAACGGCGTGCTCGCCGGCGTGTCGGCGCAGAGCCAAGGGCGCTTCGACTTCTTCCTGCCGGACGGCCACGAGTACCACC
>NZ_LZJK01000139.1 GCF_001667945.1 Mycolicibacter sinensis
ATGGCGGCCACCCATGAGACCAACACGTTGATGATGAACGCCCGCGACACCGCCGAAGCGGCCAAGTGGGGCTGAGCGGTCGCAGAGCGCTGGTAAAGCGGGGATTCCACGCTGGTTACTGCGGCGTAGGGTCAGTGGAATGCCTGTAATGCGTAATGAAGGTGACAGCTGGGACATCACCACGAGCGTCGGTTCGACCGCCTTGTTCGTGGCCGCCGCGCGGGCCCTGGAAGCCCGCAAACCCGATCCCTTGGCGGTCGATCCCTATGCCGAGTTGTTCTGCCGGGCAGCCGGCGGTGACTGGGAGGCCGTCGTCGAAGGCAACCTCCCCGACCATCAGCTGCTGACCGGGGACTTCGGGGAACATTTCCTCAATTTCCAGGGTGCGCGCACCCGCTACTTCGACGACTACTTCCGCCGCGTCGTCGCTGCCGGGGTGCGGCAGGTGGTCATTCTGGCGGCCGGGCTGGACTCCCGCGCCTTCCGGTTGGAGTGGGCGGAGCAGACGACGATCTTCGAGTTGGACCAGCCGCAGGTACTCGCCTTCAAGAGTTACGTGCTCTCGCAGCGCGGCATCAGGCCCAAAGCAGAACGCCGTGAGATAGCTGTCGACTTGCGTGAGGACTGGCCGCAGGCGCTGCGCGACGCTGGATTCGACGCCACCCAGCCCTCGGCGTGGATCGCCGAGGGGCTGTTGATGTATCTGTCGGCCGACGCGCAGCATCAGCTTTACACCGGCCTCGATGACCTGGCGGCGTCGGGCAGCCACGTCGCGGTCGAGGACGGTGCCCCCCTGCCGGCCGAGGTGTTCCAGGCGGCGGTGGAGGCCGAAGTCGCAGCCGGCGACGACAGCCGCATCTTCCACCGACTGGTCTATAACGAGCGTTGCGCGCCGGCCGATCAGTGGTTCGGGGAACGGGGCTGGTCCGCGGTCGCGACGCCGTTGGCCGACTACTTGCGTGAACTGGGCCGCCCCGTGCCCGGTCCGGATACCGAGGAGGGACCGATGATCGCGCGCACCGCCCTGGTCCGGGCGGTCAAGAGCTAGCGCGCGGTCAAGAACGCCGGGCGCCGTCGTCAAACGAGCCCTGATGGGGTAACGTTCCACAGCAATCGAAAATGATTTTCAATAAGGAGCCGGGAATGGGTTGGAACGATGTCGGCGCTTCCGCGCCGGGTCTACCTGCCAACGGCGGTCGGAGCGCGGTGATGGAAGCCACTCGACGGTCGTCTCTACCCACCTCGACAGTTAGCTTATGCAATGCTAACTTCAGCCGAGTTAGCTTAGGCAACACTGCTGAAGGGACGAGCCACGCATGAACACCGGTGACGCGGCTCTGTTGACATCGCAGCCACGGGTTGACGAGGACACCCTCAGCCGGTTCGCCACTTGCTGCCGTGCCTTGGGCATCCCGGTGTACCAGCGGCAACGGCCGGCCGACCTGGCCGCGGCTCGCGCCGGCTTCGCGGCGCTGACCCGGGTCGCGCACGAGCAGTGCGACGCCTGGACCGGCCTGGCCGCCGCCGGCGACCAGTCGCCGCGGGTCTTGGCCGCCGTGTCGGCGACCGCGGCCAGCGCCGGGGCGCTGCAGCGGCGCCTGGACCTACCGGCCGGCGCGCTCGGCTTCCACTACGACACCGGGCTGTACCTGAAGCTGCGCGCCACCGAAGCCGACGACTTCCACCTGGCGCACGCCGCCCAACTGGCCATGGCGGGCCGCTGTGCGGAGGCCAACGAGCTGGTCGCCGAGATCACGCAGCGCCGTCCGGACTGGAACGACGCGCGCTGGCTGGCGATCGCGGTGAACCACCATGCCGGGCGCTGGTCGGACATGGTCAAGCTGCTGACCCCGATCGTCAACGACCCCGACCGCGACGAGCTGTTCACCCACGCCGCCAAGATCGCGCTCGGTATCGCGCTGGCCCGGCTGGGCATGTACGCCCCGGCGCTGTCCTACCTGGAGGAGCCGGACGGGCCGATCGCCGTCGCCGCCACCGACGGGGCGCTGGCCAAGGGGCTGATCCTGCGGGCACAGGGCGACGAGGAGACGGCCGAAGAGGTGCTGCAGGACCTCTACGCCGCCAACCCGGAGAACGAGCAGGTCGAGCACGCCCTGCTGGACACCAGCTTCGGGATCGTCACGACCACCGCGGCGCGGATCGAGGCGCGGACCGATCCCTGGGACCCCGAGACCGAGCCGAGCGCCGAGGACTTCATCGACCCGGCGGCCCATGAGCGCAAGGCCGAGCTGCTGGCCGAGGCCGAACGGGAACTTGGTGAGTTCATCGGCCTGGCCGAGGTCAAGAACCAGGTGCAGCGGCTCAAGAGCTCGGTGGCCATGGAGGTGGTGCGCAAGCAGCACGGACTGGCCGTCGGCCAGCGCACCCACCACCTGGTGTTCGCCGGGCCGCCCGGGACCGGTAAGACCACCATCGCGCGCGTGGTCGCCAAGATCTACTGCGGCCTGGGGCTGTTGAAGAAAGAGAACATCAAAGAGGTGCACCGTGCCGACCTGATCGGTCAGCACATCGGTGAGACCGAGGCGAAGACCAACGCCATCATCGACAGCGCACTGGACGGCGTGCTGTTCCTCGACGAGGCCTACGCGCTGGTGGCCACCGGCGCCAAGAATGACTTCGGCTTGGTTGCCATCGACACCCTGCTGGCGCGGATGGAGAACGACCGCGATCGCCTGGTGGTGATCGTCGCCGGGTACCGCGCTGACCTGGACCGATTCCTCGACACCAACGAAGGTCTGCGGTCGCGGTTCACCCGGAGCATCGATTTCCCGTCCTACCAGCCGCCGGAGCTGGTCGAGATCGCCTACAAGATGGCCGAGCAGCGCGACAGCCGGTTCGAGCAGTCCGCGCTCGAGGAGATGCAGGCGCTGTTCGCTCAGCTGGCCGCCGCGTCGCACCCCGATGCCAACGGGATCGCGCGGCGCAGCCTCGACATCGCCGGCAACGGCCGGTTCGTCCGGAACCTCGTCGAACGCTCCGAGGAGGAGCGCGAGTTCCGGCTCGACCATTCCGAACAGTCCGGTACCGGTGTGTTCACCGATGAGGAGCTCATGACCATCACGACTGAAGATGTCCGTAACTCGGTGACGCCGTTGCTGCGTGGCCTGGGTCTGGAGGCGAACGCGTGAGCGCCGCTTCCTCCGACCGGACCGAGGACGAACGGCGCTCCTTTGCATCCCGCACCCCGGTCAACGAGAACCCCGACCGGGTCGAGTACCGGCGGGGTTTCGTCACCAAACACCAGGTCAGCGGCTGGCGGTTCGTGATGCGGCGGATCGCCTCGGGAGTGGCCCTGCACGACACCCGGATGCTGGTGGAGCCGCTGCGCTCACAGGCGCGTGCGGTCCTGATGGGTCTGCTGGTGCTGGCCACCGTGGCGGGCGGCTGCTTCGTGTTCACCCTGATCTGGCCCAACAGTGCGGCCGCCAACGACCCGGTGCTGGCCGACAAGTCGACCTCGGCGCTGTACGTGCGCGTCGGCGACCAGCTGCACCCGGTGCTCAACCTGACCTCCGCACGGCTGATCGTCGGGCGCCCAGTCAACCCGACCGCGGTGAAAAGCACTGGGCTGGACAAGATTCCGCGCGGCAACCTGATCGGTATTCCCGGCGCCCCGGAGCGGATGGTGCAGAACACCAGCCGCGACGCCGACTGGACGGTGTGCGACTCGGTGGGCGGCACAGACGCCGGGGTGACGGTGATCGCCGGGCCGCTGGGCGACGGCGGATCCCGGGCCGGCGCGCTTGATGCGCAGCACGCGGTGCTGGCCGACAACGGTACCGGCGCCTGGCTGCTGTGGGACGGCAAGCGCAGCCGGATCGACCTGTCCGACCGTGCCATCACCGGCGCGCTCGGCCTCGGCGAGCGGGGCGCGCCGGTCCCCACGCCCCGTTCGATCGCGACCGGGCTGTTCAACGTGATCCCGGAGGCGCCCGCGCTGACCGCGCCGGTGATTCCCGGCGCGGGCGACAAGCCGGCGTTCGAGCTGCCGGCGGCCGCGCCGGTGGGCGCGGTTGTGGCGGCGCACGCCCTGGAGGGCAACGCGCAAGGCACCCTGCGCTACTACGCGGTGCTGCCCGACGGCCTGCAGCCCATCTCCGGGGTTCTCGCCGCGGTGCTGCGCAACACCGACTCGCACGGGCTGGACCGGCCGCCGCTGCTCGGTGCCGACGACATCGCCCGGCTGCCGGTGTCGCACGCCCTGGACACCTCCCGCTTCCCCGAGCAGCCGGTGAGCATCACCGATGCAGTGTCCGACCCGCTGACGTGTGCGCACTGGAGCAGAGCCGCCGGGGCCAGCACCAGCTCGCTGACGCTGCTGTCCGGCTCCTCGCTGCCGCTGCGCGACGGCGTCCGAACCCTGGATCTGGTCGGCGCCGGTGTCGGCGGGACGGCCGCCCGGGTTGCGCTGACCCCGGGCACCGGCTACTTCGCCCAGAGCGTCAGCGGCGATCCGACGGCCAACGCCGGTGCGGGCCCGCTGTTCTGGATCTCCGACACCGGGGTGCGCTACGGCGTCAACACCGAGGCCGGTACCGCCGGCAGCGACGGTGACACCGTCGCCGCGCTCGGGCTGAGCCAGCCCGCGCTGCCCATCCCGTGGTCGGTGCTGTCGCAGTTCGCGCTGGGGCCCACCCTGTCGCGCGCCGACGCACTGCTGGCCCACGACGCGCTGGCGCCGGATCAACGGCCGGTTCGCCGGGCGACGACCGAGCTGGGTGCCACTGACGGGGGAGAGACCCGATGAGCCGACTGATCTTCGAGGCCCGCCGCCGGCTGCCGGCGCCGCCCACCGATAAGGGCACCATCACCATCGAGCCGCCGCCGGAGTTGCCCCGGATGGTGCCGGCGTCGTTCTTGCAGCGGGCGCTGCCGGTGGTGATCGTGATCCTGATCGTGGGCATGGTGATCGCCATGGTCGCGACCGGGATGCGGCTGATCTCCCCGGTGATGCTGTTCTTCCCGTTCGCCCTGCTGGTGGCGGCGGCAGGGATCTACCGCGGCGGCGACAAGAAGGCCCGCACCGTCGAGGTCGACGCCGAACGCGCCGACTACCTGCGTTACCTGTCGGTGGTCCGCGACAACATCCGGGGTTCGGCCGCTAAGCAGCGGGCCGCCGCCGAATGGTCGCACCCGGACCCGTCGGATCTGGCCGCCGTTCCCGGCTCGCGCCGACAGTGGGAGCGCGACCCGCACGACGACGACTTCCTGGTGGTGCGTACCGGGCGGCATTCGGTGCCGTTGGCCAGCGCGGTACGGGTCACTGACACCGCTGACGAGATCGACCTGGAACCGGTGTCGCACAGCGCATTACGCAGCCTGCTCGACACCCAGCGCACGGTGCGCGACGTGCCTGTCGGCCTGGACTTGACGAAGGTGTCCCGGATCACCGTGCTGGCCGATACCGCCGACGAGGTCTCCGGTGCCGTGCGGGCCTGGGTCGCCCAGGCCGTCACCTGGCACGACCCCACCATGCTCGGGGTGGCGCTGGCCAGCCCCGACCTGGAGAGCCCGGCCTGGTCCTGGCTGAAGTGGTTGCCGCACGTAGACATTCCCGGCTCGGTCGACGGTGTCGGCCCGGCGCGCTACCTGACCAGCAGCCCCGAGGAACTGGCGATGTTGCTGGCGCCGGCGTTGGCCGAGCGCCCGCCGTTCACCGGCGAGCCGGCCGAGACGGCGCGGCATCTGCTGGTGATCATCGACGACCCGGATTTCGACCTGGCCGCCTCCTCGCTGGGTGCCGCCCGTGCCGGGGTGACCATCGTGCAGCGCGGCAGCGTCGCGCCGAACCGCGAGCAGTATTCCGACCCGGAGCGCCCCATCCTGCGCATCAACGGCGACGGGGAGTCCATCGACCGTTGGCAGACCGGCGGCTGGCAGCGTTACGTTGACGACGCTGACCGCCTGGCCGCCGACGAGGCCGCCCACCTGGCGCGCCGGCTGTCGCGCTGGGACTCCAACCCGACCCACGCCGGGCTACGTTCGGCCGGTACCCGCGGCGCCACCTTCACCACCTTGCTGGGCATCCCCGACGCTTCTCGCCTCGACGTCGCCTCACTGTGGGCGCCCCGGAGCCGCGACGAGGAACTGCGGGTCCCGATCGGAGTCACCGCGACCGGTGAGCCGCTGATCTTCGATCTCAAGGACGAGGCCGAGGGCGGGATGGGCCCGCACGGCCTGATGATCGGCATGACCGGCTCCGGTAAGTCGCAGACGCTGATGTCGATCCTGCTGTCGCTGCTGACCACGCACCCCGCGGACCGGCTCATCGTGATCTACGCCGACTTCAAGGGTGAGGCCGGCGCCGACATCTTCCGGAACTTCCCGCAGGTCGTCGCGGTCATCTCCAACATGGCCGAGAAGCGCTCGCTGGCCGACCGGTTCGCCGACACGCTGCGCGGCGAGGTGGCCCGCCGGGAGCTGCTGCTGCGGGAGGCCGGTCGTCGGGTGCAGGGCAGCGCGTTCAACTCGGTGACCGAGTACGAGGCCGCGATCGCCGCCGGCCACGATCTGGCCCCGATCCCGACGCTGTTCGTCGTGGCCGACGAGTTCACCCTGATGCTCGCCGACCACCCGGAGTACGCCGAGTTGTTCGACTACGTCGCGCGCAAAGGCCGGTCGTTCCGGATTCACATCCTGTTCGCCTCGCAGACCCTCGACGTCGGCAAGATCAAGGACATCGACAAGAACACCTCCTACCGAATCGGTTTGAAGGTGGCCAGCCCCAGCGTCTCCCGCCAGATCATCGGGGTCGAGGACGCCTATCACATCGAATCCGGCAAGGAGCACAAGGGCGAGGGCTTCCTGGTGCCCGCTCCGGGCGCGGCGCCGATCAAGTTCCGCAGCACCTACGTCGACGGTATCTACGACCCGCCGCGGCAGTCCAAAGCCGTTGTGATGCATGCGATTCCAGAGCCGAAACTGTTCACGGCCGGCCCGGTGGCCGCTGCGGAGACCACCATCGTGGCCGAGCCCGACGACGAGACCTACGCGCCGCCGCGCAAGTTGATCGCCACCATCGGCGACCAGCTGGCGCACTACGGCCCGCAGGCTCCGGCGCTGTGGCTGCCTCCGCTGGACGAGCCGATCCCGCTCACCGCGGCGCTGGCCCGGGCCGGTGTCGGCGAGCGGCAGCTGCGCTGGCCGCTGGGTGAGATCGACAAGCCGTTCGACATGCGGCGCGACCCGCTGGTGTTCGACGCCCGCTCGGCCAGCGGCAACATGCTCATCCACGGCGGACCCAAGTCCGGGAAAACGACTGCGCTGCAGACCTTCATCCTCTCGGCGGCCAGCCTGCACTCGCCGCGTGAGGTGACGTTCTACTGCCTGGACTACGGCGGCGGCCAACTGCGTGCGCTCGAGGACCTGGCGCACGTGGGCAGCGTCGCGTCCGGGCTGGAACCCGAGCGGATCCGCCGTACATTCGGCGAACTCGAGCAGTTGTTGACCGCGCGCCAGCAGCGGGAGGCGTTCCGTGACGGCAGTATCGGCTCGCTCAACGACGGGTACGGCGAGGTCTTCCTGGTCATCGACAACCTGTACGCGTTCAGTCGGGACAACACCGACCAGTTCAACACCCGTAACCCGTTGCTGGCCAAGGTGACCGAGCTGGTCAACGTCGGCCTGGCCTACGGCATCCACGTCGTCGTCACCACCCCGAGCTGGCTCGAGGTGCCGTTGGCGATGCGCGACGGGCTGGGGCTGCGCCTTGAGCTCAAGCTGCACGACCCACGGGACAGCAACGTCCGGGTGGCCGGGGCCCTGACCCGGCCGGCCGAGGCCGTGCCGGCCAACCAGCCGGGCCGCGGCCTGACCATGGCCGCCGAGCACTTCCTGATCGCGGAACCGGATCTGGGCCAGATCGCCGAGATCAACGCCCGCCACCCCGGTCTGGCCGCGCCGCCAGTGCGACTGCTGCCGACCAACCTGGCCCCCGAAGAGGTCGGAACGCTGTGGCCGGGCCCGGAGCGGGTCGTCATCGGTCAGCGCGAAGAGGACCTGGCGCCGGTGGAGTTGGACTTCACCGCCAACCCCCTGGTGATGGCGCTCGGGGACAGCAAGTCCGGCAAGACCACCCTGCTGCGGCACATCATCCGGACGGTGCGGGAGAACAGCACCGCCGAGCAGGTCGCGTTCACGGTGCTCGATCGCCGGCTGCACCTGGTCGACGAACCGCTGTTCGCCGACAACGAGTACACCGCCAACGTCGATCGGGTAATCCCGGCGATGCTGGGCCTGTCAGCGCTGATCGGTTCCCGCCGGCCGCCGGCTGGGCTCTCGGCGGCGGACCTGGCCAGCTGGACCTACGAGGGACACACCCATTACCTGATCATCGACGACGTGGACTCGATCCCGGACTCCCCGGCACTGACCGGGCCGTACGCGGGCCAGCGACCGTGGACCAACCTGATTCCGCTGCTGTCGCAGGCCGGTGATCTGGGGCTGCGGGTGATCGTCACCGGCCGTGCCACCGGGTCGGCCCACGCGTTGATGACCAACCCGCTGCTGCGTCGCCTCAACGACCTGCAGGCCACCACCGTGATGTTGTCGGGCAACCCCGCCGATTCCGGCAAGATCCGCGGTCAGCGGTTCGGGCGGCTCCCGGCGGGCCGGGCGATGCTGCTCGGCGACAACGACGAACCCACCTACTTGCAGCTGGTCAATCCGTTGTTCAGCCAAAGTCTGACGCGCTGATGCGCGAAAAGGTATGGAGCGATAAGGAGGAGGAGTCATGACGCTCAATGTGGTTCCGGAAGGTCTCGCCGCCGCCAGCGCAGCGGTCGAGGCGTTGACCGCCCGCCTGGCTGCCGCACAGGCCAGCGCCGCCCCGCTGATCACCGCGGTGGTGCCGCCGGCGGCCGACCCGGTGTCGCTGCAGACTGCGGCCGGGTTCAGCGCGCAGGGCAGCGAGCACGCCGCGGTGGCCGCCCAGGGCACCACCGAGCTCGGTCGCGCCGGTGTCGGTGTCGGTGAGTCCGGCGTCAACTATGCCGCTGGCGACGCGGCAGCCGCCACCACCTACGTGGCACGCCACGCGGGGGCCGGAGGCGCCTGATGATCTCCGCCCCGGTCTGGATCGCCTCCCCGCCGGAGGTGCATTCAGCATTGCTGAGCAGCGGTCCCGGACCGGGTCCGCTGCTGAGCGCTGCCGGGGTATGGAATGCGCTGAGCGTCGAGTACGCCACGGTCGCAGACGAATTGACCGCATTGCTCGGCGCGGTGCAAAGCGGCGCCTGGCAGGGGCCCAGCGCCGAGCAGTACCTGGCGGCGCACGTGCCCTACCTGGCGTGGCTGGGCAAGGCCAGCGCGGACAGTGCCGGCGTGGCCGCCCAGCATGAGGTGGCGGCCTCGGCCTACACGTCCGCGCTGGCGTCGATGCCGACACTGGCGGAGCTGGCCGCCAACCACATGACGCACGGGGTGTTGGTCGCCACGAATTTCTTTGGCATCAACACCATCCCGATTGCGCTCAACGAAGCCGACTACGTCCGGATGTGGATTCAGGCGGCGACCACCATGAGCACCTACCATGCGGTCTCCGGTGCCGCACTGGCGTCGGCGCCGCGCACGGTGCAGGCCCCCCCGGTGGTCAAGGCCGACTCGGTCCAGCCCGCGGATGCCGCACCGGGTGGTGGGGATTTCTTCACCCAGCTGTTCAACCAACTCGGCCAGCTACTGCAGGATCCGGTCGGGGTGATTCGCGAGATCATCAGCGGCGGCCCCGCCGCGCTGGCGACCTGGTTCCCGTTGCTGTTCTTCATCGCCTACGAGGCGTTCTTCATCCCGTTCGGTTTCACCTTCTGGGGCGTGATGCTCTCCGCCCCAGCCTTTTTGCCGATCATTCTCGGCGTGGCGTTGAGCCAGCTGGTCAACCTGGAGCCGGGTGTGGCCGACGAACCCGACGAGCCGATGCTGCCGGTTGCCGTCGCCCCGTCGCCTGAGCGGCCGATCGCGGTGGTGACCGGTTTCTCCTCCGGCATCGCCACCCCGGGTGCACCGGGCGTGCCGGCAGCGCCGGCGACCTCGGCGGTGGCGCCGCCGCCACCGGCCCCCGGAGTGATGGGCTTCGGCTACCTGGTCGCCGGGGCGGATCCGGGCACCGGGCTGGGGCCCACCTTGACCGATCGGAACAAGGCGCAGGCGCCGGCCTCGCGGGTACCGGCGGCCGCGGCGGCGGTGCGCAGCTCGGCGCGCGACAAGGCCCGGGCGCGGCGACGCCGGCGCGCGGTGTTGCACGACCACGCCGACGAATTCATGGACATGGATTCCGGTCCGAGCTCTGGACCGGCGCAAGAGCCCGTGTCGGCGTCCTCGATGACGGGCTCGGAGCGCGGTGCCGGGGCGCTGGGTTTCACCGGAACCGTGGGCAGGCGGCGCGCCGCGGCCGCGGCGGGGCTGACCACTCTGGCCGGCGACGGGTTCGGTGGCGGCCCGGGTGTGCCGATGCTGCCCGACACCTGGAGTGAGAACGATCTCGCCGACCCCGAGTCGAATTCGGAGTCGGAATCGGAGTCGAAGTAAGGGAACGAAGGAAGAGAAAGGAGTGCGGTGATGAGTTTGTTGGATGCCCATATTCCGCAGTTGGTGGCCTCGGAGTCGGCGTTTGGGGCG
>NZ_LZJK01000140.1 GCF_001667945.1 Mycolicibacter sinensis
GGCCGTCGCCGGCCCGGCGGGGATCCGGGCCGCCCCGGCGACGGCGGCCAGGTCGGCGGCCGCCTGCGCGCAAGCGCAACGACTCGCCGCGCGAATGGGGGCCCGCGAAAGTCAGTGCAGGGTAGACGGACTCGACCTGGTGATCACGGTCGCGGTCGCGGTACCCGGCTGGCGGATCGGTCCGGCCCGCGCGACGGCCCGGGCCGGGCCGGTGCCCTAAAGCTGCGACCGTTCTTGCGATCGCCTAGGACGCGCCGGCAGCCGGACCCAGCCCGGCATCGGCCAGATCCCGCGCGGTGGGCAGGCGCAGCGCGATCAGGCCGGCGTAGGTGCCCTCTTCGAGTTCCACCCGGTTGACGGTCACATGCACCGGCTCCCAACCGCCGTGGGCCTGCCGCAGCCGCAGCACCCCGGTCGTCGGGCCCTGGCTGAAATCGGTTGTCATGCGGGTGATCAGGGCCTCGTCGTCGGGGTGTACCCGGGGCGCGTCCACGGTGCCGCGCCAGTCATAGAACGGGCACGGGTCATCCAGCCACTTCAGCAACCGCCAGTCGGCCAGGTCCACCATGGCGCGGTGCACGCCGGGCTGGGCCAGGCCGTGCAGGATCTGCTGTGCCAGGAAGTCGGGGCGCTGCACGCTGCCGTCGAGTTGTCCGCGCCAGTTCATCCCGCGCGACACCAGGTGTTCACGCCCGCTGGCGGGGTCGGTCTCCCAGGCGGTGCGCGCTACGAAGCCCACCCGGACGGTGTCGCCGCGGAAATCGCTGATATCCCAACTGCTGCAGATGGTTTGGCCGGGCTCGGCCCGTATCGCCAGCGCCAGCACCTTGTTCTCGTTCGGGCTGAAGTCGCGGGTGGGCAGTTCCTCGGCGAAGGCCCGGCCGTGGGTGGCCTCCACTTCGGGATCCTTGCCGCTGTTGGCCAGGGATTCCTTGGTGTCGGTGGCGACGCCCAGCGTCAGGTCCCACTTCAGCGGGCCGGGGGTCGGGCGCTCCGGCGGCTCGATGTCGGCCGGCCCGCTCCAGACGTGCACGCCGTGCACCCGGCCGTCGGACATCACCACCGGCTCGGTGCGGATCACCCGATCGCGCTTGGGGGTGATGCTGGCCAGGCTCTGCGCGCTGCGCATCGATTCGGCGATCGCGGTCTGGATCGCGGCCAGGTGGGGGCTTCGACGCAGGAACTGGGCGATCGGCACCAGATTCTTGACCTGGCGGCCCTGCGCGACGACTGCCGGCTCCTCACCGAGTGTCTCCACCAGCAACCAGTCGTGGGCCATAACCTCAGGATTTTACGGCCAACGGTTCACTACCAGCACCTTCAGCGGCCGTTTGCCCTGCTTTGCCGCCAGGCCGCAGGTAGCCCGGTCGGTTTTCGAGTTGCGCCGGTCCCGTACAGCCGGTAACTTACGGCCGCGTCCGGCTCGGTACCGGGTTGGGAACGGTTCGCCTTTTTCGACCGTTCGTCTTGGTGCTCCGTCGGCGCTGCGGCGTGGCGCACGTTGCCACGGCGAGCCCGCGGGATACCGGCTCGGGGGAGTCGGCCGTTCGGGGGGTCGGCCGACTCCCGCAGCCGGGGGGTCAGGCGCCGTTCAGCTTGCCGAGCACCAATCGCAGCACGCGCACCGCGCCGTCCTTGTCCAAGGGCTCGTTGCCGTTTCCGCATTTGGGTGATTGCACACACGACGGGCAGCCGTGCGGGCACTCGCAGGACTCGATCGTCGCGGCCGTGGCCGCCAACCAGGTGGCCGCCGCCCGGAATCCGCGTTCGGCGAACCCGGCGCCGCCCGGGTGGCCGTCGTAGACGAACACGCTGGGCAGCCCGCCGAGGGCGCCGGGACCCACCGCGGTGGACAGGCCCCCGATGTCACCGCGATCGCAGCTGGCCACCAGCGGCAGCAAGCCGATCGCCGCGTGCTCGGCGGCGTGCAACGCCCCCGGAATCCGCGGTTCGGCGATTCCGCACTCGGCCAACGCCTCGGCGGTGACGGTGTAGACCACCGCGGTGGTCGGCAGCGTCGCCGGGGGCAGATCCAGCTCGATGAAGTCCAGCACCTCACCAGTCGGCAGCCGGCGCAGGTAGCCGACGATCTGGCGGGTCACCGTGACCGGCAGCAGGCCGAGGCTGACCGGCCCGAACCAGGCGCGCTCGCCGTCGCCGGTCACGTCGATGTCGGTGATCTCCCGCGCGAACGTCGCGTAACCGGGATCCTCGGCGTGCACGAACGCGATCTGGCGCTCGGTGTCCAGCGAGTCCACCAGGTAGCTCTCCCCCTGGTGCAGATACACCGCCCCGGTGTGCACGGTGGCCGGCGCGCGGCCGGCGTCGACGCTGCCCAGCAGCCGTCCGGTATCGGCTTCCAGAATCACCACCTGCCCGCCGGCCGATCCCCGGATGTCGACTGCCGGATGCGGGTCGAGCCCGGGCGCGGGAAAGTACTTCTCGGCCCGCCGGCGCAGCAACCCGTCGTCGACCAGGCGCTCGGCGACCTGCGCGGCGCCCAACTGTGTTACCTCCGATGTGGTCA
Source organism: Mycolicibacter sinensis (assembly GCF_001667945.1). Classification (GTDB taxonomy): domain Bacteria; phylum Actinomycetota; class Actinomycetes; order Mycobacteriales; family Mycobacteriaceae; genus Mycobacterium; species Mycobacterium sinense_B. Next base: position 2,528 of record NZ_LZJK01000140.1, read on the forward strand.
GGGGTAGTTCAATGGCCGCGCACAGCAACTGCGGTCCCAGCACATACGGATTGCCCGGATCGATCACCACCTGCTCGATCGGCTTGTCCAGCAGCGCCGCAGGATGATGCACCAGGTAACTGTCCAGCGGGTCGTCGCGGGCGATCAGCACGATCAGCGCCGTCTGACCGCGCCGGCCCGAACGGCCCGCCTGCTGCCAGAACGAGGTCACGGTGCCGGGGAAGCCGGCGATCACCACCGCGTCCAGCCCGGCGATGTCCACCCCGAGTTCCAGGGCGTTGGTGGTGGCCAGCCCGTACAGTTCGCCGTCGGCCAGCGCGCGTTCCAGGGCGCGGCGATCCTCGGCCAGATAACCCGCCCGGTAGGAGGCGACCTTGTCGGCCAGCTGCGGAGCCACCGATTCCAGGCGGGTGCGGGCCGCCAGCGCGGTGAGTTCGGCGCCGCGGCGGGACCGGACGAAGGTCAGGGTGCGCGCCCCCTCGGCGATCAGGTCGGCCATCACCCGGGCGGCCTCGGTGCCGGCGGCGCGACGCACCGGTGCACCGTTCTCGCCGGTGACGTCGGTGCGCAGGGCGGGCTCCCACAGTGCCACCGTCCGGGCGCCGTGCGGTGAGCCGTCTGCGGTGACCTCGGCGACCGGCTGCCCGATCAGCGTCGACGCGCTGGCCCCCGGTGCCGCGGTGGTAGCACTGGCGAAGATCACCGTCGGCCCCGGACCCGAGCCGTAGCGCGCGCACAACCGGAGCAGCCGCCGCAGCACCATCGCCACATGCGACCCGAAGATGCCCCGGTAGTAGTGGCATTCGTCGACGATCACGTAGCGCAGCCCGCGCAGGAAGACCGCCCAACGGGCATGGTTGCGCAGCATGGACAGATGGATCATGTCCGGGTTGGAGAACACCCAGCGCGACCGCTCCCGGGCGAATCGGCGCAGCTCGGCCGGGCTGTCGCCGTCATAGGCGGTCGGCGCCGCGGCGCCGGCCGCGCCGCATAGCCGCGGAACCGCCGCGGTCAGCGCGTGGGCGGCGCGCAGCTGATCATGGCCCAACGCCTTCGTCGGCGACAGGTACAGCGCCCGGGCGCGCGGATCGGTCGTCAGCGCGTCCAGCACCGGCAGTTGATAGGCCAGCGATTTTCCCGATGCCGTGCCGGTGCTGATCACCACGTGCCGCCCGGCGTGGGCGAGTTCGGCGGCGGCCAGCTGGTGCGACCACGGCGCGGCGATGCCGCGCCCGGTGAAGGCGCCGATGACGTCGGGCTGGGCCCACTCCGGCCAGGCACCGACCTGACCCGCCGACGCCGGCAGGTCGGCGACATGGCGCAGCGGATTCTCCCCGGGTTCGATGCCGGCGAGGGCGGCGGCTAGCAATTCACCGCCGAAATTCACCGTCATTCACCCCGTCCTTAATCGCCTGCATAGAAAGTCCGCCGCCGTATTGTTCAACCAGCCCCCGGTGATTTCGGCACCGCAGTCTGTCCTCGGCGCGCTGAACATGGTTGACTGATGGGCGGTCGTAGCTTCTGTGTTCGTGTCAAGCCTTCGCAGGATCTGTGGTTGCGGCCGCAGTACCGCAGGGTAGTGGTCGGTGGCAGCACCGGCCGACCGCCAGGGTACGGCGGCCGGAACAGGCCCGGGGTAGCGAACGGTGCCCCGAACAACGGTGCAATGCACCGGGCAAGAAGAGTAAGGAAAGATCGACAAATGCCACAGGGAACTGTGAAGTGGTTCAACGCAGAGAAGGGCTTCGGCTTCATCGCGCCTGAAGACGGGTCAGCGGACGTGTTTGTCCACTACACGGAGATCCAGGGGTCCGGCTTTCGCACCCTCGAGGAAAACCAGCGCGTGGAGTTCGAGGTCGGGCAGAGCCCCAAGGGCCCGCAGGCCACGGGCGTTCGCGCCGTCTAAGCAACTGGATTCGGCGACACCCCCCGGGCAGCTCCCCCCAACGGAGCAGAACCGGGGGGTTTCGTTTCGGGCGGGTCGGTCCGGTAGGGCCGACCCGGACGCCGCCGGATGGTGCACCGGCTTACTGTCGGTGACGTGAGCCAGCTTTCCTTCTTTTCGGCAGAGTCGGTGCCGCCCAGCGTCGCCGACCTCACCGGGGTGCTGGCAGGTCCCGGACAGATCGTCGTCATGGCCGGCGGCGCGCGACTGTCGGTCGTGGTGGATGCCCAGTGGCGGGCGATGGCCCTGGCCGAGCTGATCAGCGAGGCCGGGCTGCTGCCCGAGATCACCCGCACCGACGAGGACACCCCCTTGGTGCGGACCGCGGTGGATTCCCGGCTGCGCGTCCTGGCCGACGCCTGGACCCGCGGGGCGGTGAAGACCGTGCCGGCCCAATGGCTGCCGGGCCCGCGCGAACTGCGGGCCTGGACACTGGCGGCAGGCGCCGCCGACGCCGACCGCTATCTGCTCGGCCTGGATCCGCACGCGCCGGAGACCTTCGCGCCGCTGGCCTCGGCCATGATGCGGGTCGGGATAGCGCCCACCTTGATCGGCACCCGCGGCAGCAAGCCCGCGTTGCGGATCACCGGTCGGCGCAGGCTGGCACGGCTGGTGGAAAACGTCGGGGAATCACCTCCAGACCCCGAGGCGTTGACCCAGTGGCCGCGTGTCGAGGCGCCGATCCCCGGCCACCTCGGCCACCTTTGAGAGAATTCAGCGCTGTACGCCGGTTTGCGTGGGCACGGCCGTGAGTGCGAGATTGTCAGTTGTCCACCGGCGGCGCGACGTGGCGGTGCGGACAGAAGTGGAGCGTAAGCGCAGTTGGCTGACCCCGGCCGCAACGGCGGCACAAATTCACCCGTGCGGCGACTCGTCATAGTCGAGTCGCCCACGAAGGCACGAAAAATTGCCGGTTACCTGGGCAGTAACTACGTCGTCGAGTCCTCCCGCGGGCACATCCGGGACCTGCCGCGCAATGCCGCCGACGTCCCGGCGAAATACAAGACCGAACCGTGGGCACGGCTGGGCGTCAACGTCGACGCCGACTTCGAGCCGCTCTACATCGTCAGTCCGGACAAGAAGAGCACGGTCACCGAACTCAAGGGCCTGCTCAAAGACGTCGACGAGCTCTATCTGGCCACCGATGGTGACCGGGAGGGCGAGGCGATCGCCTGGCACCTGCTGGAGACCCTCAAACCGCGCATCCCGGTCAAGCGGATGGTGTTTCACGAGATCACCGAGCCGGCGATCCGCAATGCCGCCGAGAACCCCCGTGACCTCGACATCGACCTGGTGGACGCCCAGGAGACCCGCCGCGTCCTGGACCGGCTGTACGGCTACGAGGTCTCACCGGTGCTGTGGAAGAAGGTAGCCCCGAAGCTGTCGGCGGGACGGGTCCAGTCGGTGGCCACCCGCATCATCGTGCAGCGCGAACGCGAGCGGATGGCGTTCCGCAGCGCCTCCTATTGGGACGTGGTCGCCCAACTGGACGCCAGCGTCTCCGACCCGGCGGCGTCTCCGCCCACCTTCTCCGCCCGGTTGGTCAGCGTCGACGAGCTGCGGGTAGCCAGCGGCCGGGACTTCGACTCCCTGGGCGCGGTGCGCAAACCCGACGAGGTGCGGGTGCTCGACGAGGCCGCGGCCACCGCGCTGGCAGCCGGGCTGCAGGGTGCTTCGCTGACGGTCACGTCGGTGGAGGAGAAGCCCTACACCCGGCGGCCCTACGCGCCGTTCATGACCTCGACGCTGCAGCAGGAAGCCGGCCGCAAGCTGCGGTTCTCCGCCGAGCGGACGATGAGCATCGCCCAGCGGCTCTACGAAAACGGCTACATCACCTACATGCGTACCGACTCCACCACGCTGTCGGCCAGCGCGATCGACGCCGCCCGCACCCAGGCGCGTCAGCTCTACGGCGAGGAGTACGTGTCGCCGTCGCCGCGGCAATACACCCGCAAGGTCAAGAACGCCCAGGAAGCCCACGAGGCGATCCGGCCGGCCGGCGAGACGTTCGCCACCCCCGATGCGGTGCGCAACGAGCTCGGCAGCGACGAGTTCCGGCTCTACGAGCTGATCTGGCAGCGCACCGTGGCCTCCCAGATGGCCGACGCCCGCGGCACCACGCTGAGCCTGCGGATCGGCGGGCAGTCCGCCGGTCAGCAGGTGACGTTCGCCGCCAGCGGCCGCACCATCACCTTCGCCGGGTTCCTCAAGGCCTACGTGGAGACCGTCGACGAGTTGGCCGGCGGTGAGGCCGACGACGCCGAGCGCCGGCTGCCGCAGCTGACCCAGGGGCAGCGGGTGGACGCCACCGAGGCCACCCCGGATGGGCACGCCACGAACCCGCCGGCGCGCTACACCGAGGCCTCGCTGGTCAAGGCGCTCGAAGAGTTGGGGATCGGCCGGCCCTCGACCTACTCGTCGATCATCAAGACCATCCAGGACCGCGGCTACGTCTACAAAAAGGGCAGCGCGCTGGTCCCGTCCTGGGTCGCGTTCGCCGTCATCGGGCTGCTCGAACAGCACTTCCGCCGGCTGGTCGACTACGACTTCACCGCGGCGATGGAAGACGAGCTCGACGCGATCGCCGCCGGCCGGCAGCGCCGCACCGACTGGCTGCACAATTTCTACTTCGGCGGCGACTACGGCGTGGACGACTCGATCGCCCGCGCCGGGGGCCTCAAGAAGCTGGTCGGGGTGAACCTGGAGGGCATCGACGCCCGGGAGATCAACTCGATCAAGCTGTTCGACGACGAGCAGGGCCGCCCGGTCTATGTCCGGGTCGGCAAGAACGGCCCGTACCTGGAGCGCATGGTCGCCGGCGATGACGGCGAGCCGACCCCGCAGCGGGCCAACCTGGATGACTCGCTGCCGCCGGACGAACTGACCCTGGCGATGGCCGAGGAACGCTTCGCCACCCCGCAGGAGGGCCGGCTGCTCGGCATCGACCCGGACACCGGCCATGAGATCGTCGCCAAAGACGGCCGGTACGGCCCGTACGTCACCGAGATCCTGCCGCCGCCCCCCGACGACGAGTCCGGAAGCACTGCCAAGAAGGGCAAGAAGCCGACCGGGCCCAAGCCGCGCACCGGCTCGCTGCTGCGCAGCATGGATCTGCAGACAGTGACCCTCGACGACGCGCTGAAGCTGCTGTCGTTGCCGCGGGTGGTCGGTATCGACCCGGCGACCGGCGACGAGATCACCGCGCAGAACGGCCGCTACGGTCCGTATCTCAAGCGCGGCACCGACTCACGGTCGCTGTCGACGGAGGAGCAGATCTTCGACATCACCCTCGAGGAAGCGCTCAAGATCTACGCCGAGCCGAAACGCCGTGGCCGGCAAGCCGCTGCGGCGCCACCGCTGCGCGAGTTGGGTGCCGACCCGACGACCGGAAAGCCGATGGTGATCAAGGACGGCCGGTTCGGGCCGTACGTGACCGACGGCGAGACCAACGCCAGCCTGCGCAAGGGCGACGAGGTGGCCTCGATCACCGATGAGCGCGCCGCGGAGCTGCTCGCCGACCGGCGAGCGCGGGGACCGGCCAAGAAGGCCGCCAAGAAGACCACCCGCAAGGCGCCGGCGAAAAAGGCCGCTAAGAAGACAGCCCAGCGCTGAGTCAGTCCGCCGCGGCCGACGTCTCGGCGTTCTCGGCCGGGATCGCTTCGACCACAGCAAGATTCAACGGCCGCGCCAGCTGAGTGGGCACGGCGCGACCACGCAGCTCGACGATCTCGCCGACCTCCCAGCACAGTGCCTCGGAGTCGACCGCCCCGCTGACCGCCACCGCCGAAGCCAGCACGTGGCCCTCCTCCAGCTTGGCCAGCTCGGTCAGGCGGGCGGCCTCGTTGACCGGGTCCCCGATCACGGTGTATTCGAAGCGGGCCCGGGCCCCGATGTGCCCGGCGATGGCTCGGCCGGCGGAGACGCCGATACCGAACTCCTCCGAGCCGAGCACCGGCAGCAGCCCGTCGTGTAGTTCGCGGGCCGCCGCCAGCGCGGCGCTGCAGGCGTCCGGGTGCTCGATCGGCGCGCCGAAGATCGCCAGCGCGGCGTCACCCTGGAATTTGTTGACGAAACCGCCGTGGATCCCGACGGCCTCCACCACCACCCGGAAGAACTCGTTGAGCAGGTTGACCACCTCGCTGGGTGGCCGCGTCGAGGCGAGCTGGGTGGAGCCCACCAGATCGATGAAGAGCACCGCGACGTCGCGTTCCTGGCCGCCCAGTTCGGTGCCGCGCTCGAGTGCACGCCGCGCCACGTCCTCGCCGACGTAGCGCCCGAACAGGTCGCGCAGTCGCTGCCGCTCGGCCAGATCACGCACCATGTCGTTGAAACCGGCCTGCAGCAGGCCGAGTTCGCTGGCGTCGTAGATCTGCATGTGCGCGTTGTAGTTACCGCGCTGCACCTCCCCGAGCGCCCAGCGCAGCTGGCGCAGCGGGTCGGCGATCGACATCGACACCAGCGCGGTGCCGGCCAGCCCGATGACCAGTGCGGCCAGCGCCATCAGCAGGATCGGGGTGAACAGCTTGTCCGGTGAGGCGTCGAGCAGGGAGGCCTTGCCGGCCAGCACCGACACCACGATCGCCACCAGCGGCACCCCGGTGGACAACAGCCAGGTCAGCAGCTGGCGCAGGATCACCCCGGGCGCCCGCAGATTCTCCGGCGCCCCGCCGCGCAGTGCCGCGACCGCCACCGGGCGCAGCACCCGCTCAGATTGCAGATAACCGATGATGGCGGTGGCCGCCGCACCGAGCGCGGTGGCGGTGATGACCACCGGGACGACGTCGTTCACCACCGGCCAGCTGATGATGACGAACACCACGCCGCCCACCATCCAATAGCCGATGCTGATCAGCGAGCGATAGAACGGCATCCGCAACGCGCGGGAGCGCGCCAGTTCAGTGGCGTCGGAGTCGGCGTCGGGGTCGGGGCCGGTGAGCCGCGCCTCCCGGCGTTGCCAGCGGAACACCGGCATCAGCAACGAGGTGCTCAGCGAGAATCCGACGCAGAACAGGCACAGCAGGGTGAGCGCGAAGACGATCAGGTTGGTCCGCGGCAGGTCCTGCAGGTTGATTCGATCCTCGTCCGGCAGGCCGAACCGCAGGAAACCGAACACGAACAGCGCGCCGATGATGTCGGCCTGCAGCATGCTCAGCGTGAACACCGGCCAGGGCGTCCTGACCACCCAGCGGACGAATCGGCTGATCCGCCCGCCCAAGGTCCTGGTGCTCACCAGAACACCGTATCCGGCGCCCCGACAAAGCCGGAGTCGTTATGTCCTTGTCACCGGTTACTGTGACCGATGATGTCCGGCGTATTCGCGCGATTGGTGGGTCAACAGGCGGTAGAAGCCGCGCTGTTGGCCGCCGCCCGTGCGTCGCGGCATGATTCATCTCACAGTGGCACGACCGCCGGTGGGATGTCGCACGCCTGGCTGATCACCGGGCCGCCTGGTTCGGGCCGGTCGGTTGCGGCACTGTGCTTCGCGGCCGCCCTGCAGTGCACCGCTGACGGCGCCGAGGGCGGTCCGGGCTGCGGGCAGTGCCGGGCCTGCACCACCACGATGGCCGGCACGCACGCCGATGTGCGCCGCGTGGTGCCGGAAGGGTTGTCCATCGGCGTCGACGAGATGCGGGCCATCGTGCAGGTCGCATCCCGGCGGCCCGGAACCGGCCGGTGGCAGATCGTGGTGATCGAGGACGCCGACCGGCTCACCGAGGGCGCGGCCAACGCGCTGCTCAAGGTCGTCGAGGAGCCGCCGCCGTCGACGGTGTTCCTGCTGTGCGCCCCCTCGGTCGATCCGGAGGACATCGCGATCACCCTGCGGTCGCGGTGCCGGCACGTGGCGCTGGTGACACCGGCGCCGGAGGCGATCGCCCAGGTGTTGATCGACACCGACGGGCTCGACGGCGAAACGGCGGCCTGGGCGGCGGCGGTCAGCGGTGGCCACGTGGGCCGGGCCCGGCGGCTGGCCACCGATCCCGAGGCCCGTCAGCGCCGTCAGCGGGCGTTGGCGCTGGCCCGCGATGCGGCCACCCCCTCCCGGGCGTTCGCCGCGGTCGACGAGTTGGTGGCCGCCGCCGAGTCCGAGGCCCGGGATCTGACCGCCGAGCGGGCCGAGGCCGAGACCGAGGAGCTGCGCACCGCGCTGGGCGCCGGCGGCACCGGCAAGGGCACCGCCGGGACGCTGCGCGGCACCGCCGGGGTGATCAAGGACCTGGAGCGCCGGCAGAAGTCCCGTCAGACCCGGGCGTCGCGTGACGCGCTGGACCGGGCCCTGATCGATCTGGCCACCTATTTCCGGGATGCGCTGCTGGTCGCGTCCGGGGTGGCTACGGCGCGGCCCAACCATCCGGACATGACCGATGCGGTGGCGGCGATGGCCACCCATGCGCCGGCGGAGGCGCTGTTGCGCTGCATCGAGGCGGTGCTGGAATGCCGCGAGGCGCTGGCGGTCAACGTCAAGCCCCGCTTCGCCGTGGGGGCCATGGTCGCCACCATCGGACAGGCGCTGCGGGCCGACCTGTAAACTCGGCTGGTCCCCGTGCGGGACATGCCGCCTTAGCTCAGTCGGTAGAGCGATTCACTCGTAATGAATAGGTCAGGAGTTCGATTCTCCTAGGCGGCTCCATGGTTTCTTCGGCTCTTCCGAGGACTCTCCGGCCGGCTCCACCACCGGCAACCGCACCCGGAACACCGTGGCGCCCTCGGTGGATTCCGCGCCCACCGAACCACGGTGCGCGCTGACGATCGAGGCGACGATCGCCAAGCCCAGCCCGGTGCTGCCGGGCTTCGCCGAGCGGGCCTTATCGGCCCGGACGAACCGCTCGAACAGGTGCGGCACCATCTCGGCGTCGATCGCCGGGCCGTCGTTGGCCACCATCAACTCCGCGACCGGACCGCCCACCGCGGCGCGGTCCTCGGTGATGGTGGTCGTGACGGTCACCCCGGCCGGGGTGTGCACCCAGGCGTTGTTCAACAGATTCGTCACCACCTGGTGCAGCCGGGCGCGGTCCCCGCGGACCCACACCGGGGCCTCGGGCAGATCCTTGACCCAGTGGTGACTGGGAGCGGCCGCCGCCGCGTCGTTGACCGCGTCGGCCACCAGATCGGCCAGGTCGACGTCTTCGATGTGCAGGTCCTGGCCTTCGCCGAGCCGCGACAGCAACAGCAGCTCCTCGACCAGCGACGCCATCCGCTGCGCCTCGGATTCGATGCGGGCCAACGCGTATTCGGTGGTCGGCGGCAGCGTGGAACTGTCTTGGCGGGTCAGCTCGGCGTAGCCCTGGATCGCCGCCAACGGGGTGCGCAGTTCGTGACTGGCGTCGGTGATGAACTGCCGCATCCGCCGGTCGGCTTCACTGCGATACGCCAAGGCGCTATCGACGTTGTCCAGCAAGCGATTCAACGCGCCGGCGACGATACCCACCTCGTTGTCGGGGTCGACGTCGTCTTCGGCCACCCGGATGGTGATGCGTTCATCGCCATCGGTAAGCGGCATCGCGGCCACCGAGGCCGCGGTGGCCGCGACCCGGCGCAGCGGGCGCAACGCGTAGCTGACCACGGTGATCGTCAAGCCGGCGGTGATCAGCAACGCCACCGTGTAAAGCGCTGCTGCAGAGGCCATTCGACGGGCGACGGTACGGTTCGCCAGGTTCAGTGACCCGCCGATGAACAGCAGATCGTCATCGTCGACGACGCGGGTTTCCACCCGGTAAGTGCCCAGGCTGCCCAGTTCCATGGTCTGCGGGGGCCCGTTGCGCCAATGGTGCGCGCCGATGGCGGCCACCACGTCGGCCGGCGCCGGATAGGGTTCCTCCTCGGTGAACACCGCCGAGCCGATCACCGCGCCATTGCGCAGCACCGCCAGCACATTGCCTGGCGTCTGATCACTGAAACCGAGCATGGCCCGCCCAATGGTCGACATGCCGTCGGGGCCAACGATGTTCTCGACGCTGCGGTATTTGGCGAAGGAATGACTGAAGGCATTGAGCGACTCGGACACATCGGCGTCGCTGGTCGCGGTGACGTAGCTGCGCAGGCTCAGCACCGACACCACACCGACGGCCGCGAACGCCACCGTGACCACGGCTGATACCCCGAGCACCAACTGCCGGCGCAGTGCTCGCGGACGCCACCACGGCGACGAGCGCATCATCCCGGCGGCTTCAGCATGTAACCCACTCCTCGCACGGTGTGGATCATCGGCTCCCGATCGACGTCGATCTTCTTGCGCAGGTAGGAGATATAGAGGTCGACGATGCTGGTGCGGCCGGCGAAGTCGTAATTCCAGACCCGGTCCAAAATTTCCGCGCGGGCCAGCGCCCGTCCCGGATTGCGCATCAAAAATCGCAGCAGCTCAAACTCGGTGCTGGACAACGACACCGGCACGTCGCCGCGGCTGACCTGTCGGCTGGCGCCATCGAGTGTCAGCTCGCCGACGGTGAGCGCCTCGTCGACCGGCGGCATCAGCTGGGCGGAACGGCGCAGCAGTCCGCGCAGCCGGGCGACCAACTCCTCCAGGCTGAACGGCTTGGTCATGTAGTCGTCGGCGCCCGACGTCAGACCGGTGACCCGGTCGGTGACCGAGTCGCGGGCGGTGAGGAACAGCGTCGGAATGTAGGCGTCGGATTCGCGGACCCGTTGCAGAATCTGTAGCCCGTCGATGTCGGGCAGCATGATGTCGAGAACCAGCAGATCGGGCTCGCCGCTGTGGAACTTGCTGACGGCATCACGCCCGTTGTGGGCGACGTCGACAACCCACCCCTCGTAGTGCAGGGCCATCGTCACCAGATTGGTCAGTGCCGGCTCGTCGTCGACCAGCAGCACCCGGATCGGTGATCCGTCGGGCCGACTGATCTGCGGCAGTTGCCCGAGGATCGCTTTGCGCGGACTGCGGTGGTCCGAGTTACCCGACATCGGTCATCATTTTCCACCCCGGCTTGGGTCAGTCGCCGAGAAGGCGTTGCTTGCGTTGGGTGAACTTCTCCTGGGATAGCACGCCGGAGTCGCGCAGTTCGACGAGCGCGCGCAGTTCGGCGACGACGCCGATCGCCTTCGACTTGGCCGGCTTGTCCGGATCTTCGGCTTCTTCGGCCGGCTTCGGTGGTGTTGCCGTGGGATTGGGCTGGGTGGCCATCGGTCGCCCGCGGCCCGGCGCCGCCGAGCCGGCCATGGCGCGACCGGCCATGCTGGACAGGGCCATCTCGGCGTAGGGGGCTTCGGCTCCGGCGGCGGCCGCTGCGGCGGTGCCCGATTGCGCTGAGACCAAAGCGACTTCGCGTAGCGCCGACGGTGCGGCGGCCGCCCAAGCCTGCGGCACCGACAGCGAACCCAGCGGCACCGCCTTGCCCATGCTCGCCCACGTCGCACCGGCCGGGCCGGCGGCGGATCCCAAGGCGCCGACGGCAGGCGTGGCCTGGCCGATCAGACCCAGACCGCCCAGCGCTCCAAGGCCTTCTGCGCCTTCGGGAAATGCCAGCTCGCCCAACGTGATCGCCAGACCACCGAACGCGCCACCCAGGCCGATTCCACCGAAGGGGCCGACGCTGCCCACTTCCAGCACCGCGCCCGCCAGGTCGAATGCCAAACCGGGCGAGATCGCACCTTCGGAGGTGCCGGCGGCGGGTGCGGCTAGTTGGGTGGCGGTGGTCAGGGCGTGGCTGGCGGCGGCGCTGCCGGCGGTTTGCAGGGCTGAGGTGCAGCGGTGCAGGCGCAGAGCGCGGCGGGCGGCGCCGACCACCGCGGTGGGCCGCCTCGGCT
>NZ_LZJK01000141.1 GCF_001667945.1 Mycolicibacter sinensis
CCGATGACGAGGTCGTCGACGAAGTGCGGATCACGGTGATCCACGAGATCGCCCACCACTTCGGCATCGACGACGACCGGCTGCACGAACTGGGCTGGAGTTGAGCCGGCCCGCCGCGGCGCGGCAAAACGCCGTTGTCGGCAGGCAGTGCTAGGAACTACCCATGGATGACCACTGCCGAGCCTGCCGGGCGGGGTTGGACCACTGCCACGGCACCCTCATTCACCACGTGCTGCATGCCGCCGAGTGCACCGAGGACGGCTGCCCCGGCGAGGTGCTGCTGCATTCGTTCGCCGTGGACTGCGAGGCGGTCGGCTGCCGCTGCGCCGAGGTCTACGCGCTGGCGATCTAACCCAGATCTAACCCATCGGGTCGGTATCGGAGCGCAGCGCGTCGCCGACCGGGTCCGCCTCGGGTTCGGGATAGAACGGCGGCGTCAACGCGCCCCACTGCACGCAGCTCCACCGGCCGTCGGTGATCGGTGACAGCACCACCGCCTCGGCGTTGTCCAGGTGGTGATTCAAGACGAAACCGCCGTCCACCCCCGCCAGCGTGGCCGCCGCCAGGCGAATCGCCGCGCCGTGGCTGACCACGACGATGTCGCCGGTCCAGTCGTCGTCGTCGAGGTAGCGCATCCGCAGTTCGGTGACGACCGGCAGATAACGGTCCAGCACCTCCTCGGCCGTCTCGCCGCCGGGCAACGCGACCCCCGGTTCACCGGAGTGCCACCGTTGATAGATCGCATTGAATTCGGCGATCGCGTCGTCGTCGTTGCGGTTCTCCAGCGCACCGGCCTGCACCTCGTGGATGCCGTCGAGGGCGCGGGCGGGCAGCCCGAAGCGGCCGCTGATCTCCGCGGCGGTCTGCACGGCGCGGGTGGCCACCGAGTGGGTGACCAGCGCCGGGCGGTGCAACCCGTTGCCCGCGAATGCCCGGGCCTGCTCGCGGCCCAACGGGGTCAGCTCCGATCCGGGCGGGCGGGTGTCGAGCCGGCGCTCAACGTTGCCGTAGGACTGCCCGTGCCGCACCAGCACTAGCCGGCCGCTCACGTCGGCGCCTCCGTCCGACCGGCCGGCCCTGCGGGCCACGACCCCAGATATCGCACGTCGGCGCAGCTTTGGCGCAGCGCCTGCAGCGCCTCACCGACGGCGGGGTCGTCGATGTGCCCCACACAGTCCAGGAAGAACAGGTAGGTGCCCAGCTCCGTGCGGGTCGGCCGGGACTCGATCCGGGTCAGATCGATTCCGCGGCTGCCGAATTCGGTCAGTGCGGCCGCCAGGGCGCCGGGCGCGTTATCCAGCCGCAGCACCACCGACGTCCGGTCGGCACCGGTGCGCCGCGGCGGCGGCGCGGGTGTGCCGACCAGCACGAAGCGAGTGCGGGCGTTGGGTTCGTCGATCACGCCGTCGGCCAGGGTAGGCAGTCCGCGCTGCTGCGCGGCCAGTGCGGTGCTCACCGCGGCGTCGGCTTCGCCGTCGCAGACCTGCTGCGCGGCAGCGGCATTGGAGTTCGCCGGCACGATGTGAGCCTGCGGCAGGTGCTCGGCCAGCCAGCGTCGCACTTGGGCGCCGGCCACCGGGTGGGCGGCCACGGTGCGGATGTCGGCGACCGTCCGTCCCGGCGCGACGACGACCGAGAACGCGACATCCAGGGTGGTTTCGGCGAACACCTGCAGCGGCGAACCGACCGCCAGCCCGTCGAGGGTAGGCGTCACCCCGCCCTCGATCGAGTTCTCGATCGGCACGCAGGCGTACTCGACGGCGCCGGTACGCACCGCCTCCAGTGCGGCCGGCGTGCTCTCGGCCGGCACGGCGCGATGGTCGTGATGGTCACAGCCGGGAACCAGCCCGGCGCCGGTCAACGCGAGCAGCGCCGTTTCGGTGAAGGTCCCCGCGGGGCCGAGATAGCTGATGCGGGTCACGGCTCAACCCTATCGGCCATGGCACGGTCGGGCGGCCGGCGCCGCGTGCAACGGGGGCGGCGCCGCGAACCGCTCCGCAGATTTCCTGTTGCGCCGAAGGGGGCCAGTTAATTAAGTTAGGCTTACCTCACTTACTGAAAGGGTGATCGATGGCAACCACCACAGCGGTAACCGTCCCGACCGCCGCGGAGCGGATCCGCAGCGCCTGCGTCCGGGGTCAGGCACTGCTGGCGATCGCCGACACAGTCGACGCGGCGCCGGTCAACGCACCGCTGTGCCACCTGCTGTCGGACGGGTCTCTGGCGGTCGCGGTGCCTGTCGGCGATCCGGTCGCCGAGGCGGCCGCCGCCGAGACCGGCGTCTCGGCGATGCTGGAGCTGACCGACCACGCCCCGCTGCGGCTGCGGGAACGCGTCCGCGCGCTGGCGTGGATCCGTGGTCGCCTGCAGGCGGTGCCCGCGCCGAAGATCGCCGCACTACTCGACCGGATCGCCGCGGTCGACCCGAACCCGGCGCTGCTGCAGGTGATCTCACCGCGCTCGACCGCCGCGGCATCCGACGGCCCGAGCCTCGGTGACGCGGACGGCAGTTACGCACTGCTGCAGCTCACCCCGGACTCGGCGGTGTTGGCCGATGCGACCGGGGCCGAGGCGGTCGCCGTCGAGGATCTGCTGGCGGCGCGCCCCGACCCGTTCTGCGGGATCGAGGCGCACTGGCTACACCACCTGGACTCGGCGCACCCCGAGCTGGTCGCCCGGCTGGCGACCACCAAGCTGCCGCCGCAGCTGCGGCGCGGGCGGCCCCGCCCGCTGGCGGTGGACCGCTACGGCATGTGGCTGCGGGTCGAGGCCCCCGACGGCGATCACGATGTCCGGCTGAGCTTCCCGCGCCCGGTCACCGACGTGTTGAGCCTGAACCGGGCGGTGCGTGCCCTGATGGGTTGCCCGTTTCTCAACGGGTTGCAGCCCCGCCCCCGGTAGCGGCCCGGGTTACCGTGTCGAGGTGACCGAGCCGGCGGCCCAGCGACGCGCGCTGTGTCTGGAGATCGCCGTGGTGCTGGCGGTCACCTACGGGCTGAGTGCCGTCACCGCGATTCTGCAGCTCGCCGACGCGGTGCTGCGCGACCTGAGCGCCCAGCGGATCCCGCTGAACCCGCGCCGGTCCTATTTCGGGCTCATCGACTTCGGCCTCAACGCGGCGTGGGCGGCGCAGCTGATCGCCTGGGGAGCGCTGGCGCTGTATCTGCTGTGGCGCAGCGGATACGGCCCGGCCCGGGTCGGGCTGAACCGCAGGCCGAGCCGCCGCGATCTGGCCGGTGGCCTGGGCTTGGCCGCACTGATCGGGCTGCCCGGGCTGGTCCTGTACCTGTTGGCCCGAACCCTGGGCCTCAACGCCGACGTCATCCCCGCCGCGGTCACCGACACCTGGTGGCGCGCGCCGATGCTGATCGTGATCGCCTTCGCCAACGGCTTCGCCGAGGAGGTGATCGTCGTCGGCTATCTGCTGACCCGGCTGAGCCAACTGCGGGTCGCCCCGCTGGTGGCGCTGACCTGTTCGGCCCTGCTGCGCGGCACGTACCACCTCTACCAGGGCTTCGGCGCCGGCCTGGGCAATGTCGCGATGGGCCTGGTGTTCGGGTACGCCTGGCAGCGCACCGGCCGGCTGTGGCCGTTGATCCTGGCCCACGGCCTGATCGACACCGTGGCGTTCGTGGGCTACGCGCTGTTCGCCGACAAACTCGGGTGGCTGCGCTGACCCTGCTACCCGCCCGCGACGGGAGTCACGGTGACGGTGATGCTGCTGGCCCCGGCACTGGATTCGATGACCAGCACCGAGGCATTGTTCGCCGAGACGACTTCGCCGCCGGTGACGCTGACCTGGTAGCCGTTCGGGAACTGGACGTCCGGGATGGAGATCCTGGTTTCCGACCCGGCGGCGAAGTTGCCCGAGCCGTCGGCCATGGCCGTGGAGTAGCTCAACGAGAAGACGCCGCCCTGGAACGACCAGCTGCTCGGGACGCCGGCGATCACCTGCGGGTACGGCTGGGCCAGTGTCGCCACGATGGGCCCGTCGACGTTGTCGCCGGTCGGCGCCATGTTGGTGTTGTGCACCAGCGACCCCGCCTCGTTGGTGTAGCCCCAATACAGCCAGCCGAACCGGTGCGGGTCCATCGAGCCCAATTGGCTGCCGATGGTGTCGATGTTGTGGGTGGCACCGAACTCGGTCACCACTCCCGGGACGCCGTACTGGTCGATGTAGCGCTGCGCACCGTCCATGATCATCCCGTCCCAGAATGAGCAGCCGGTAGCACTGCCACCGCCCAGGGCGTCGAAGATGCAGTAGTCGTGGAACGCGAAGACCGCGTTGTCGTCGTCGACCCCGCCCAGGTGGGTGACCGCAGTGGCGTTGCCGAACAACACATTCGGTTCGTAGTACACCGTGGTGTTCGGGTCGACCGACCGGATCGCCGAGATCACCTGGTCGTAGAACGGGGTCAGTGTCTGGGTGTCGAAGTGCGGGTTGCCGAGCAGGCTGCCCAGCCATGCCGAGCCCAGCCACGGCTCGTTCATGAGTTCGTAGCCGGCCACGCCCGGGGTGCCGCCTAGGTAGTCGGCGACGGTCTGCCACATCCGGGCGTAGGCGTTCTGCAGCCCGATGCCGTTCACCTTCTCATTGGCCCAGAAGGCATCCCAGGCCTGGTTCTGCGCCGGGTTGAGCGCATAGGCGAACGGGAACGGCTGGCTGGTGTCGTTGTCTCCCGCGTTGAACAAGGTCGCCCAGTCCGGCGCACCGTGGCCGCCGACCTCGGCGCTGTAGAGATCCTGGTGCATGTCGATGACGCTGACGATGCCGTGCGCCTTGAGGGTCTCGATGGTCTCCTTGACCGACGCAAGGTACGCCCAGTTGTATGCCCCGGGCTGCGGCTCGATCTGGTCCCAGTACAGGCCCAGCCGAACCGCGGTGAAGCCGTTGGCGGCCAGGAAAGCCGCGTCGTCCTCGTCGAAACCGTTGCCGCCCGGCGAGAACGGCGCCGACTTGTATACCTGGTTGACGCCCTGCAGGATGACCACCCGGCCCTGGTCGTCGACGATCCAACTGCCGGCGGTGCCGAGTTCAGCCGGGCCCTTGTCCGGGGCGCCGTCGAGCGTGCCGAAGTGGCCGACGGCGCCGTGGCTGCCCAGCGCGCCGCCGACGCCGCCAGCCCCGCCCAGGGCGGGCAGATCACCTTGGCCGAGGTAGACGCCGTTGCCGGCGCGGCCGCCGGCACCGCCGCTGCCGAACCACGCTGAGCCGTTACCGCCGTCGCCGCCGTTGCCGCCGATATGGGTGCCGTCGCCGCCGGCACCACCGGTGCCGCCGACACTGAGCAGCCAGCCGACCCCAGCACCACCGGCGCCACCGATCCCGCCGGTCACCCCGCCGCCACCGGCACCGCCGGCCCCGCCGACACCCATGAACCATCCGCCGGCCCCACCGACACCACCGGCGCCTCCCTCGCCACCGGCGCCGCCGGCGCCACCGTTGCCGAAGAACCCGGCGGCACCGCCGGCCCCGCCGACACCCTCGGCCGCGGTGTTGTCCCAGCCGGCCCCGCCGTCACCGAACAACCAGCCCGCCGCGCCACCGTCGGCATGCTCCTGCGTGCCGGCCGCGCCGTCGCCGATCATCGTTCCCGCGCCCAGCGCGGTGCTGAGCTGATTCAGGCCGGCGACGATCGGCGCCGCGCCGGCGCTGTTGATCCAGCCCTCGATCCCGGTGTGCAGCGGGGTGTAGATGAGGTCCTGCAACCATCCCGTCGGGTCGGTAGGCAGGCTGGCCACCGCCGCCCCGGCCAGCAGGTCGTCCCAGTGTCCCGGGTCGAAGAACGCGTCCCAGGCCGCCCGGCTGAACGGCGCGTCCCAATCCAGGCCGCCGGTAGCGGCATCGACGAACGGCGCCAGCACCTGGTCGAACACGGCATCGAAGCCCTCAGCAGAGGCCGTCGGCGCCCCCGCCAGCGGGGTCACCCCGAACGCCAGAAACGCCCCGACGGCGGTGCCCAACCCGACAGTCCGACGATTCCGCTTCGAGGTGGTCGGACGCGCCATCATCGGGTAGACCTCTTTCCGTAGCGACGGAGAACTCGCGGCCAAGATAACAGCTGGGTGCGAAAATCACGAGCAATACCTGAGAAAAGGCGAAATCGGTGGACCCCGTCGCGACGGCTCAGTTCCGGAGCCGGCGATGGCCGGCGCAGAAATAGCTGTATCCGGTCGTCAGTGCACAGATCAGGCTGGCGATCGCCAACATGTAGGTACCGCCGGCGACCAGGCCGATACCCCCGCCGATGGCGGCGCCGAGCACAAAGGATCCGAACAGCAGGAAATATCCCAGCCAATCGGCGAGTCCGCCGCCGCTGACGTGCCGCTCGATACCTTGGCCCATCTTCACCAGCGTGCCGGTCACATAGCTCAAGGGGATCGAGACCTCACCGTTCCGATCGACGAAGGTGGTGTTGAGCGCGCCGATACCGAACGTCATCAACACGATCGGGAAGAACGGCAAGGGAAGCTCGGGGCCGCCCAACAGCACGGCGTCAACCACGGTGGCCAGCACCAGCGCCAGGGTGGTCAGCACGGTGGTGGCATAGGGCCGCGTCGGCCACAGGTGCCGCCGGCATAACGACGCGCTCACCACCCCGGCGACAAACGCTGCCAGAAGCAGCGCCGCCGAGACCGCCAGCCAGGGCGACGCCGCGACCCAGTCATCCTCGGCGTAGTAGCCCATCACGGCGCGCTGCGCGTTGCCGGTCATGAAGGTGACGAAGTATCCGGCGGAGTGGGTAAACGCCGTGGCGCCCAATAGGCCCGCCAAGCCGGCCAACACCCACGACAACTTCGTCTCGCTGTCATATCGTTGACGAATTCGCTTGCCCGACAGCGGGTCAGCGCATCGCTCGGCAGAGATTTCGTCGGGCACCAGTGTGCTTCCTTCCAGTCATCGGCACCGTCAGCCGGCTTGACAGCCGGACAGCCAAGGCGGTCACTCCGCCTGCTATCCGAGCTGGAACATCATGGGGTGCAGCAGGAATCGCGAAGCGCCGGAAAGTCGGACGCCGCCGCGCCCAGCTGTGCCGCCCTGTCACCCGACGGCACGATCGCTTGGTCGATATGCATCGACATCGCGTCACTGGTCCCACCATTTTTAAAAACGCGAACCGGGCATCGCCATGGTGCTTGACACCCATTTGCGGGCCAATGGTTCGCGTATACGAATCGCCGGCCGCGTAGATTGGGCAGGTGAACGGCGATCGCAGACCCGTGGGGCCGCGGCGGCCCTGGGATCGGCAGCCACCGCCTCGCCCGCCGCGGGAGCCGCCGCCACTGCTGCACCGCCATCCGTATCGGCCCGCATCGCCGATGCACCGGCCGGCGCCTTCCCCGCCGGCGCCGGCGGTACACCGGCGGCGGCCACCGGCCCGACCGCGCGCACCGCGGCGGCGATCCTGGCTGCGCCGCCTGACGGTGCTCGCGCTGCTGGTGGTGCTGCTCGGCGCGGCCGGCCTGGTCGGTGGTGCCGTTTGGCTCGACTCCGCGCTGCACCGCGCCGCGGTGTTCTCCGGCTACGCCGATCGGCCGGCGCCCGGCCGAGGTACCACCTGGCTGCTGGTCGGCTCCGACAGCCGCGCGGACCTCACCGTCGAGCAGCAGCAGCACCTGACCACCGGCGGCGACGTCGGCAACGGACGCACCGACACCATGCTGCTCATCCACCTGCCCGATGCGGGCTCGGGCTCACCGGCCACCGTGGTGTCCATCCCGCGCGACTCCTATGTGCCCATCCCCGGCTACGGCCATGACAAGATCAACGCCGCGTTCGCCCTCGGCGGCGCGCCACTGCTGACCCGGACGGTGGAGCAGGCCACCGGACTGCGGCTGGACCACTACGTCGAGATCGGGTTCGGCGGGTTCGCCGCGCTCGTCGATGCCCTCGGCGGGGTCACCCTATGCCCGGGCGAACCGATCGACGACCCGCTGGCCGGGCTGACCCTGCCGGCCGGCTGCCAGCAGCTGGCCGGCCAGGCCGCCCTGGGCTTCGTGCGCAGCCGGGCCACACCACGCGCCGATCTGGACCGGATGGACCACCAGCGGCTGTTCCTGTCCGCGCTGCTGGCGCGCATTGCCGATCCGGCGGTCTGGCTCGACCCACGACGCTGGTATGCCGTGCCCAACGCCGTCGTGCGGGCGCTGACGGTGGACTCCGGGGTGGGCGTGTCGGAGCTGGCAGCGCTGGGCTGGGCGCTGCACGGCCCGACCACGATGCAGACCGTGCCGATCGGAGAGTTCACCAACACCGACTCCGGCGACGCGGTGGTGTGGGACCACCAGCAGGCCGCGCGGCTATTCGATGCGCTGAGCCGCGACGAGCCGCCGACAACCGACACCCGGTAATGAACGACAATTCCCGATCTGCAATTACCGACGCTCTGGAAGAACCATTTCAGCCTATCCTATCTTTACTTAGGCAAAGCTGCCCTATATAAGCCTCGCCTTGGATGCGCACCGGGTCTGACCAGGGGTAGCATCGCGCTCATGTCCGAGACTGATAACCACACGTCGAAATTCCATGCACTGCTCCAGGAGCAGATCTACCACGAATTCACCGCGGCACAGCAATACGTCGCCGTTGCCGTATATTTCGACGGCGGCGATTTCCCGCAATTGGCGAAATTCTTTTACGCCCAGGCCGTCGAGGAACGCAGCCACGCGATGATGATGGTGCAGTACCTGCTCGATCGCGGCGTGGCGGTCGAGATCCCCGGGGTGGACGCGGTCCGCAACCGCTTCGACGCCCCGCGGGACGCGCTGGCGCTGATGCTCGACCAGGAGCGCACCGTCACCGAGCAGATCAGCCGCCTGACCAGCGCGGCCCGGGATGAAAGTGACCACCTCGGCGAGCAGTTCATGCAGTGGTTCCTGCGTGAGCAGGTCGAAGAGGTGGCGACCATGACCCGGCTGCTGCGGGTGGCCGATCGTGCCGGCCACAACCTGTTCGACCTGGAGAACTTCATCGCCCGCGAGATCGGCACCGGCAGGCCGGAAGCCGGCGCGCCGCGCGCCGCCGGCAGCTGACGCCGCTCCCACACCGGCTGATCAGCCCGCCCGCAACCGCGCCTTGGTTCGGGCGGGCTGATTGGTGGCGATCCACGCGACGCCGACATCTCGACAGAAGTCGACGTCCTCGTCGCGGTCGACGGTCCAGCAGTACAGCGCGCGACCGCGCGCGGCGGCATGGTCGACCAGCTCGGGGTGCTCACGCAGCGTTGCGATCGAGGGACCGATGGCGGTCGCCCCGACCGTGGTTGCGGCGCTGCCACCCAGATAGCGGGCCGCCGACCCCAACAGCACCGTCGGCAGCAACGGCGCCGCCCGGCGGATCCGCCACACCGCCGCCGCGGAGAACGACATGACCACCGCACGCGAGCGGGTCGCCGACGCCGGTGAGGCGATCCCGAATCGGTGCAGCAGCGCAAGAACTTTTCGCTCGACCAGCGCGCCGTAGCGCACCGGGTGCTTGGTCTCGATGAAGATCTTCACCGGCCGTTGCCAGTCCAGGACCAGCGCCACCAGCGCGTCGAGGGTGAGCAGTCCGGCGTGCCGGGGATCGGCGGCCTGCGGCGGTCCGATCGGCCGGCTGTTGTGCCAAGCCCCGTAGTCGAAGCTCTGCAGCTGCGACAGCGTCATCTCACTGACCAGCCCCGCCCCGCTCGACGTCCGGTCCACCCGCCGGTCGTGCACGCAGACCAGGTGACCGTCACTGGTCAGCCGCACATCGCACTCGACGCCGTCGGCGCCCTCCTGCAGCGCTAGGTCGTAGGCGGCGAGGGTGTGTTCCGGGCGGTCGAACGACGCGCCCCGGTGCGCGACCACGAAGGGGTGCTGCGCCACCACATCGTCGGCCGCTGCCATGGGTTTATGCTGCCGGTTCCCGTCCGCCGGGCCCGCCAACGGCGGCCGGTGTCGCCGCGGTTTCCGGCTCCGGAGCCCCCGCGGTGTCCGGCGGCGCCGTCGGCGCGGTGTCGCGGTCATCGGCGACCACCACCCAGTGGTGGGCGGGCCGCCCCATCGATCGCTGTTCGAATCCCTCAACCACCCGGGCCACCGCTACCACCGCGGCCAGCCCAAGCAGGTAGGCGACCACCGTCGCGACCATGTTGTTGGCGATGCCCTGAGCGTCGTCGGCCCAGCGGGTTGCCGTGGCGAAGACGGCGGCCGCGGTGCTGATTGCCCACACCAGCCACCACACCACGATGGGTTTGCGCAGCCGGCCCAGCCGATCCTCGCGCCCGGCCAGCTCGAGCGCGTAGACCGGGGCCCAGGCCAGGTTGACCAGCGGCACCAGGCAGCCGGTCCACAGCGCCCAGGCCGGCCGTGACTCGGGCAGATGCAGCCGGGCGAACGCCGCCGACCGGCGGGCGAGCAGCCAGCGGGTCAGCACCACGGCGCAATGGATAACCGCCGCGATCGCGGCCAGGCTGGCCAGGCGGCCCAGCCAGACCGCACCACCGGCGAGCAACGGATGCAGCAGCCGGGTGCGGTTGATGATCATCAGGACGTAGATCAGCGCGTGTACCAGCGCAGCGATACCCAGCGCGGCGACCGCGCCTCCCAGCGCCCTTTCCAGCGACCGCGAAGACGGCGCGGCCCGCTCCTCCTGTTTCGCTGCCGCGGCGGCGGGGCCGGGTGCGCCCATCAGAGTCCAGCGTGGCATCACCGAGTAGCGCGGAGTGGGGCCCAGCGGGCGGCGCCGACGACGCTGCGGAGGCGGCGGACCCGGTCGCACTGCGATCCAGCGATAACCGGGGCCCAACCGGGGCGGTGAATCGGGCGGCGCCATGGAGTGGCTGGCCGGCGCGGGCGGTCCCGGCTGGGCCCACTGCAGCTCCGCTTCCTGCGCGGGTGTCAGCGGCGCCCACAGCGCGCCATTGCAGCGCGGGCACCAGGCCCGCCGCCGGTCGCGCACATTCCACCGCGTGCCGCAACGGGAGCACACCTGAATCACCGCACCAGCGTAACGGCGATCGCAAGGTCGGCGGAGCCGACCGCAGCGGGTCGCCGCCACCGGCACCGCAGCGGGTCACCGCCACCGGCACCGCGGCGATGCGACGGGTCCGGGATGCGGCCCAAGCCGGGTCGGAACCCGTTCAGCTACACCTAGCTATCCACAGTTTCCACAGGTTTATCCACACACCGGTCCGGGGTAGGAAGGCCGATGAGGTGCTTTTGTGCCGCGCTCGAACGGGCGACTGTGGATAACGAGCAGTCGCCGAGGTGAGCTGATTAACAGCGTCGAGCGAAATCTCTTGATTCACTAACCAGCTGTCCCGGCCGCCCGCCTGGACGCTATGCGGACGGCATCGATGCAGGCAGACGGCTGATACCAGTCGTATTTTTCTCCCGGGCCGACAAAGCGCTATGATCGCCGTCACAGAACGGTTGTGATGCGCCTCACGGGGGTGGGCGCGACGGTGAGCTTTGGGGGCACAGCGATGTCGAGGGCAGCGGCATGACGGCACGTCCGATCGGACCCGGCCCCGTCGCCACGGCGACGGGTTGGCACGCCGGATCATCGACCTACACGCGCGGCTATCTGCTGGCCTCGCTGCGCGCCGGCGTGATCGCGCTGGTGCTGCTGACATTCCTGCTGGCGATTGTTCTGATTTAAGCGCTGCGCCTGGCCGCGGCGGCCCGACCGGTTGTTGCGGTACACCCGGTGTTGGAGCAGTGTTGGTCGAGGTGGCCTCACCACATCGCGGCCGCGTTGCCGGTGGGGTGCCGCCAGAACGTCAACGCACGTCGACAATGATCAACGGTGATCGACACCGGATCGACCGAAGGAAGGAACCCCGTGGCCGACTACACCTTGCCGGACTTGGACTGGGATTACGGAGCCCTGGAGCCGCACATCTCGGGCCAGATCAACGAGCTGCACCACAGCAAGCACCACGCCGCCTACGTCTCCGGCGCCAACAGCGCCCTGGAGAAGCTCGCCGAGGCACGCGCCAACGACGACCACGGCGCGATCTTCTTGAATGAGAAGAACCTGGCGTTCCACCTCGGCGGGCATGTCAACCACTCGATCTGGTGGAAGAACCTGTCCCCCAACGGCGGTGACAAGCCGACCGGCGAACTGGCCGCCGCCATCGACGACGCATTCGGGTCGTTCGACAAGTTCCGTGCGCAGTTCACCGCGGCTGCCAACGGCCTGCAGGGGTCGGGCTGGGCGGTGCTGGGCTACGACACCCTCGGCGGCAAGCTGCTGACCTTCCAGCTCTACGACCAGCAGGCCAACGTGCCGCTGGGCATCATCCCGCTGCTACAGGTCGACATGTGGGAGCACGCCTTCTACCTGCAGTACAAGAACGTCAAGGCGGACTACGTCAAGGCGTTCTGGAACGTGGTCAACTGGGCTGACGTGCAGTCCCGGTTCGCGGCCGCCACCTCGAAGACCTCGGGTCTGATCTTCTAGTCCGTCGCAGAGCCTGACGTGGGGCGTCGCGCCGTTGGCGCGGCGCCCCACGTGCGCTTTCCTCACCGATTCGTTACCCGTCGCGCCGCCGTGTCCGCTTGCGCCGGTCCGCCGGCTGTCGCATGCTGCCAGGCAACCCACCCGCTGGAATGCGAGCAGACGAACCAAATGTCGCGGAGGGTGTGCGATGGCGACGACAGGATCCGGCCGGGCGATCGAAGTCGCCCCCTTCCATTCCCACGGCGAACTACACGGATTCGTGGTCTTCGGCCGCTGGCCGGATTCGACCAAGGAATGGGCGCAGCTGCTCAGTATCGCGGTCCGGGTCGCATCGATGCCCGGATTGCTGGCCACCACAACGGTATTCGGCACCCGAGAAGAACTTCCTGACAACCCGGGACCGGGCACCGTCGGATTGCTGCTGGCCGAAGGCACCGTCTCCGGGGAATCGGCGATCGCGCCGGGGTACTTCGCCGGCCATCAGCCCGCTGCGCTGCTGATGCTGCACCCGCCCTCGGAAACCATTCCGTCGCTGCCGGAATGCCGGGGCGCGGCGTCGGGATGTGTGCTGCTGCCCGGCCTGCCCCATCTGGGCCTGGAGCACCGGGCGGCGTGGGTCGAAGCCGAATCCGACGGCACCGTCACGTCGATGGTGAGCCGGGTGGGCGTCGATCCCGTCAGCCATCCCGACACCGCGATTCTGGCCATGCTCCTTGCTGCATAAGGCAATTCAAATCGCGGGATCCCTGCGCCGGATCGCCAAATTCGGGTCGCCGAAATCCCCGCAGCGCTGGCGGGCGGGCCGAGCGGTCACTAGCCTCGGCAGCTGACGAAAGGTCGTCCCGCATGCTCGCCGCCGTGCTGATCAGCCTTCCAGTGGTGTTCTTGGCTGAACTCGGCGACAAATCGCAGCTGATCACCATGACCTACGCCCTGCGGCACCGCTGGTGGGTGGTGTTGAGCGGAGTGGCCATCGCGGCGTTTGCGGTCCACGGCATCTCGGTGACGGTCGGGCACTTTCTGGGGCTGACGTTGCCCGCACGCCCCATCGCCGCCGTGGCCGGGGTGGCGTTCCTGGCTTTCGCCGCGTGGACGTGGCGCGAGGGCAACACCGCTGACGCCGGCGAAACGGCGGTGCCGGAGCCGCGGTTCGCGCTGCTCGCGGTGGTGTCCTCGGTGCTGCTGGCCGAACTCGGCGATAAGACGATGCTGGCGACGGTGGCATTGGCCAGTGACCGCAACTGGCTGGGGGTGTGGCTCGGCGCCACGGCCGGCATGGTGCTGGCCGACGCGGTGGCCATCGCGGTCGGCACGGTGCTGCACCGTCAGCTGCCCGAGCATCTGCTGCACGAGGCGGCCGGCCTGCTGTTCGCCGCCTGCGGCCTGTGGATGATCCTCGACGAGGCGCTGGGCCGGCGCCCGTTGGCCATCGCCGCGGTCGCCGGATTGATCGTGCTGGCGTCCGGGGCAGCGCTTCGGCGGGCCGCCCGGCGACGGCGGGGACAGACCGCCGGCGACGGATCCGCGGCCCGGTAGCAAATATCCCCGACGACTCTGCGTGCGGTGCGAACTTCACTTCGCCGGACGGGCGTCCGAAGCCGGGGACCGACGGTCGATCCCGGGCGGCGTCGGGCAGCAGCCGCGGGCGACGCAATTGTGCTTGTTAGACCGCGAAACTGCGGCCGCAATGGCCGATCCGGCCGGCGGATGAACCACGCGTAGCACCGCCTGACATCAAGATCGGATTCGCTGCCGAATCACCCTTGGTTGTGTGGGTATCTATGGCTACGATGATCAGCAAATCATCAGACGTGACGGCTCCCCCCTCGCCGAGCGCCTGTCGACCGCTTTGCCGACCCTTGGAGGTCCTATCGATGAGCGCGACCTTCGCTGTCCGCTTGAACCGCCTTTTCGATGTGGTCTATCCGCCCGGACGCGGGCCACACACCTCCGCCGAGGTGATCGCGGCACTCAAAGCGGAGGGCATCACGATGTCGGCTCCCTACCTGTCCCAGCTCCGCTCGGGAAACCGGACGAACCCGTCGGTGGCCACCATGGCCGCGCTGGCCAATTTCTTCCGGATCAAACCGGCGTTTTTCACCGACGACGACTACTACGCCAAGCTCGACGCCGAATTGACCTGGCTGGACAGCGTCCGCGACGCCGGGGTGCGCCGGATCGCGACCCAGGTTGTCGGGCTGTCGCCCGAGGCCCAGCAGGACATCCTGGACCGCATCGACGAGCTGCGCCGCAAGGAGCACCTCAGCGCCTGAGCCGTCGACGCCGCGATTAGGGTGGCTGAATAGGTTCCAGCGAGACACCGGGGAGGCGGCCGCGAATGGGCCTGTTCAGAAAACGCAAGAGCCGCGCCACCCGGCGCGCCGAGGCGCGGGCGCTGAAGGCCGGGGCCAAACTCGAGGCGCGGTTGGCCGCCAAGGGCGAGGCGAAACGCTTCAAAGCCGCCCAGCGCGCTGACGCCAAAGCCCTGAAGGCGCAGCTCAAATCCGACCGGAACCGCGACCGCACAGCGCTCAAGGCGGCGGAGACTCAACTCAAGGCCGCCCGCGACGGCAAGCTGCTGTCGCCGGCCCGGATCCGCCGGACCCTGGTGGTGTCGCGGATGCTGGCGCCCATCGCGGTGCCGCTGGTGTACCGCGCCGCCATGGCCGTCCGCGGCCTGATCGATGAACAGCGGGCCGACCGGCTCGGGGTGCCGCTGGCCCGCCTCGGCGAGTTCTCCGGCAACAGCGCCCAGCTCTCGGCGCGGATCGCCGGGGCGGAGAAGACGCTGCGCCTGGTGGCCGAGCGCAAGCCCAAGGACTCCGAGACCCGGCAGTTCGTCACGGCGATCACCGCACGGTTGAGCGACCTGGCCACCGCGGTGACCGCGATCGAGACCATGCCGGTGGATCGGCGCCGCGCCGCCTCCGCGGCGATCAGTGCACAGCTCGACGGCATCGACGCCGATCTGATGGCCCGGTTGGGGCTGCCGTCATGAGCCCGGCGGTTCAGCGAGGCTCGACGGAGGAGAGGCGAAGCTGGGACCGCCGCATGAACCCGGCGGTTCAGCGAGGCTCGACGGAGGAGAGGCGAAGCTGGGACCGCCGCATGAGCCGAGCGGTTCAGCGAGGCTCGACGGAGGAGAGGCGAAGCTGGGACCGCCGCATGAGCCGAGCGGGCGCGCTTGCCGCGGCGATCGTCGCCACCGGTTGGGCCGTCGGTACCGGACCGGCCGGGGCGCACGTGCACGCCAGCAGCCCCGGAGCGGTGCGCGGCGGCGTCGCGATGGTCACCTTCGAGGTGCCCAACGAATCGCCGACCGGTTCTGCCACAACCGAACTCACCGTGACGCTGCCGGATGTGGCGTCGGCGCGCACCGAGACCAAGCCCGGCTGGACGGCCCGGCTGGACCGTGACGCCAAGTCCGGGGCAGTGCGTTCGGTCACCTGGACGGCCGACGCCGGCGGTATCGGCGCCGACCAGTTCGGACTGTTCCGGATCGCGATGAAGCTGCCCGACGCCGACACGGTGGATTTCCCGTCGGCGCAGCGTTACGCCGACGGCACCGTGGTGCGCTGGGATCAGGCGCCCCCGCCCGGCGGCGGCGAGGCCGAGCGCCCGGTACCTTCGCTGCACCTGGCGGCCGGCCCGGCAGCCCCGCCCGAACACCACGCCCAGCATCCGGCGCCGGCCGTGTCCGCAGGCCCGGCACCGACGACCGAATCCGGGTCCGGTGGCTCTCAGCACGCCGACAATGCGGCCCGGCTGCTCGGCGGCGCCGCGCTGCTGGTCGCCGCGCTGGCCGCCGCCCTCGCGCTGGTCCGGCGGCGGGCATGACGGGGGCCGTGCGACGCGCGCTGGCCGCGCTGTTCACCTTGACCGCGCTGTTGGCGCCGGTGGCGGCCCCGGGGGTGGCTGCCGCGCACGCAGTATTGGTGTCGGCCGATCCGGCCGGCGGGGCTGAGCTGTCGCGCGGACCCGAACGCGTCAGCGCCACCTTCAACGAGCAACTGCAGACCAGTTTCGCCGCCATGACGGTGGTGGGACCGGACGGGCACCTGTGGTCCACCGGCGAGACACAGGTCCAGGGGCCCGTCGCCAGCGTCGCGGTGCGTCGCCGTGCTCGGTCACAGCCGGGCCGGGTTCGGCCGTGCCGGCCACCGTCAACCGGAACGGCCACGAACCCGACACCACATGACCGTCGGCGGAGGTCACCCGATAGTTGACGGTGTAGGTGCCGGCCGGACCGAGCGGGCGCACCGCGACGCTGGCGACGGGCCCCTGGACCTGTGTCTCGCCGGTGGACCACAGGTGCCCGTCCGGTCCCACCAT
>NZ_LZJK01000142.1 GCF_001667945.1 Mycolicibacter sinensis
GCCTGCAAGCCGGTTCGGCGCAGGTGGCCGATCTCGCACGCCGCCAGGCCCTCGAATTGGGATGCGTTGCCGCGCAGGTTATCTCGGTGACCGTCGGGGCCGAGGGTGGTCCGGAGGCGGCGGCGCGCACCGCCCGCTACGCCGCCCTGGACGGCGCCCGCGAGGAGGCCTCAGTGCTGCTGGGCCACACCCTGGACGATCAGGCCGAGACGGTGCTGTTGGGGCTGGGCCGCGGCTCGGGGCCGCGCTCGATGGCCGGGATGCGTCCCTACGACCCGCCGTGGTGCCGGCCGCTGCTGGGGGTGCGCCGCGAGCTGACCCGGGACGCCTGCGCCGAGCTGGGCTTGACCCCCTGGCTCGATCCGCACAACAGCGATCGGCGCTTCACCCGGGCGCGGCTGCGCGCCGAGGTGCTGCCGCTGCTGGAAGACGTGCTCGGCGGCGGGGTGGCCGAGGCCCTGGCCCGCACCGCGACCGCGCTGCGGGAGAACACCGAGCTCATCGATGCGCTGGCCGACCAGGCGCTGCCCGAAGCCACGGCCGGTGCCGGGCCGGCCGTCCTGGACACCGCCCAGCTGGCGGCGCTGCCCGGGCCGGTGCGTCGCGCGGTGATCCGGCGCTGGCTGCTGGCCGGCGGCGGCCGCGGGCTGACCGACCTGCAGATCCGTGCGGTGGAGCGACTGGTCACGCAGTGGCGCGGACAGGGCGGCGTGGCGGTCGGCTCCGAGCTGCGCGGCGCGCGGCTGTTCGCGGTCCGCGGCGACGGCCTGTTGCGGCTGCGCCGGGAACCGACCTGAGCATCCGGCGTGATTTTGCGCGGTGGGAGTTGGTTGTCGAACATCACCCATGGCACGCTGTGCTGGTGGCTGCGTTCTCGCCGGGGGAGACACCCGAGTCGTACGCGGGGGACATCAAATCGGTGCTGCTGACCGAGCAGCAGATCCGGACCCGCACCGCCGAGCTCGGTGCGCAGATCGCCGCCGACTACGCCGAGGGTCGCGACCGCGCCGAAAGCTCAGACCTGCTGCTGATCACCGTGCTCAAGGGCGCGGTGCTGTTCGTCACCGACCTGGCCCGGGCGATCCCGCTGCCCACTCAGTTCGAGTTCATGGCGGTCAGCTCCTACGGGTCGTCCACGTCGTCGTCGGGGGTGGTGCGCATCCTCAAGGACCTCGACCGCGACATCAGCAACCGTGACGTGCTGATCGTCGAGGACGTCGTCGACTCCGGCCTGACCTTGTCGTGGTTGCTGCGCAATCTGGCCGCCCGGCGGCCCCGGTCGCTGCGGGTCTGCACGCTGCTGCGCAAACCCGACGCGGCGCGCGCCGGCGTGGACATCGCCTACGTGGGCTTCGACATCCCGAACGACTTCGTGGTCGGCTACGGCCTGGATTACATCGAGCGCTACCGCGACCTGCCCTACATCGGCACCCTGGATCCGCGGGTGTATCAGAGCTGAAACCGGCTTGGGGTCCGCCGACGCGCGGTCGCCTTAGAGCAGCTCCCAGGTCGCGGTCACCGAGAAGCCCACGGTCTGCTGGCCCGGCTCCATCGGGGGCGCGGCGGCCATCGCGCGGGGCGCCGGCATCCCCACCGGCGTCGGCGGCGGCGTGCCGCCGGCCACCTCGGAGATCGAGATCACCCGGCCCAGGTGCAGGCCGGACAGGTGCGCGTACTGCTCGGCGCGGTCCTTGGCGTCGTTGAAGGCCCGCTCGCGGGCATCGCGCACCAGCTGCGAATCGTCCTCGATGGAGTAGCTCACCCCGTTGATCCGGGTGGCGTCGCCGCCGGCCCGCACGATCACCGCCAGCACCTGGGAGGCCGAGTCCCGCTCGACCTTGACCCGGATCGTGTTGCCGGCCCGGTACCCGGTGATGCTCGACGACCCACCCGATTCGGAGCCACCGTACTGCGGCTGCAGGCTGACGCCGGTGGTGCTGATGTCCTTGCGGTCCACCCCGGCGTCCAGCAGTGCATCGATCACCGCCTGCTGGCGCTCGCTGGTCTGATTCATCGCGCTGGTGACGTCGCCGGCGATGAACTCGATGCCCGCTTCGGTGGTCAACGTGTCCGGAACACCCTGCACCTCACCGGATCCGACGACGGTCACCTGCCGGGGCAGGTCAGCGCCGACGCCGCCCGGCGCCGCGTCGCAGCCGGCCGTCGCGACGCCAGCCAGGCCGGCCAGGGCCAGCGTCATCGACCAGCGGAGGACCTTCCGGGCGCTGCGTGTCGGCATGAGTGGCACCCTAGCGGAGACGATTACCGGTCTGCGCGGAAGTACGATGCGGCACACTGAGGCGATGACCGTTGCGCCCGCCCGGGCACTGTCCAGCGCGATCGAAGCCTTCGCCGGGCAGGTGTACTTCGCCCCGGAGTGTCACCGCGGCTACGCGGCGCTGGGTTTTGCGCCCAGTCGCGCAACGTCGCGTGGTGTCGAGAGGCCGGACGGGCCGGCCTACTTCTGCAGCCGCGGCTCGGCGCTGGGGCAGGCACCCGGTGAGGTGGTAGCCGCGGCATTCGCGGTGTTCAACCCGGCGGTGGTGGTGCCGGCGGTCGCCTACGGCTGGACGCTCACCGACGCGCCGACCATCCGCGCGGCCCGCACCGAGGGCTCGGTGGCCCAGCTGCGCCGGGTCCTCGGTTCGGCCCCCGACGGTCTTGATCGCGCCCTAGCGCTGCTGCGCCGCGCGGTCGACGGGCTCTCGGTGGCCGGTAAGCCGCTGTTCGCCGGGCTGGTGGCCGAGGGGCTGGTCGGCGACCCGCTCACCGACGCCTGGCAGCTGGCCGACCAACTGCGTGAATACCGCGGTGACGCGCACGTGAACGCTTGGACGGCAGCAGGATTCGACGGTGTCGAGATCGGTCTGATCACCGAGCTATACCGAGGATTCCCGCCGCGCAGCTACGTCCGGAGCCGGGCCTGGGCCGACGACGAACTCAGTGCCGGTGAGGACCGGCTGGCGCAGCGGGGCCTGGTCCGCGGCGGCGTCCTCACCGATGCCGGACGGGCGTCCCGCGAGTCGGTCGAGACGGCCACCGACGCGGTCTGCGCCCCGATCCTCGCCAACCTCGGTGATGATCTGGGCGAATTGGTCGAGCTGGTCGGCGGGTGGTCGAAGCGGCTCCGCGACGCCGGCGCCTTCCCCTAGCGGCGGGCCGCCGCCGGTGATTGGCCTAAGGTGTGACCAGGATCTTGCAGTGCCGGTCGGGGTCAGCCAGGTCGTCGAACGCCGCCCCGACACCGTCGAGCCCGACTTCGCCGGTGATCAACGGCGCCACATCGATTCGTCCCTCGGCGATGGCCTGCAGCGACGCGGCGAATTCCGCCGGCTCGTAGGCGAACACGAACTGCACGCTGATCTCCTTGGTGATACCGAAGAACGGGTGCACGGTATCGGGTTCCATGCAGACCCCGGCGACGACCAGCCGGCTGCCGACCGGCGCGCGCCGCAGCACGTCGTCGATGATGCCCGGCACGCCGACCGCTTCGAAGATCACCTTCGGTGTGACCGTGTCGAACGGCGAGCCCTGCGCCGGGTCCAGTGACCGGTGCGCCCCCATCACCGTCGCGAGTTCACGACGGGCCCGCGAATAATCGGCGGCCACAACGTCTTCCACGCCGCGGGTGCGCAGCGCGGCGATGATCGCCAGCCCGATCGGGCCGCAACCCAGCACCAGAGCAGTCTCGCCGGGGGTGATGCCGGACTTGTTGACCGCGTGCAGTCCCACCGCCATGGGTTCGGTCAGCGCGGCGTGGCGGTGATCCAGACCGTTGGGGATCACCAGTAGCAGCGGAGCCGAAAGCAGCATCTTCTCGGCGTAGCCGCCGATGGTGGTGTTGGAATACACGATCGGCTCAATACCTTTGGCGGCCAGCAGAACCGGAATCGACGTCACCGGCGTCCCCGCGGCAAAGGTGTCGGTGCCGGGCCCGGCCTCCAGCACCCGCGCGCTGAACTCGTGTCCCATGAAGATGTCGGCGCCCAGGTCGACCGATGCGCTGGCCGACGGGCTGCCCGACATGGATTGTGTTGCGGCCAGCACCTGATCGCCGTGCGCGGCGAAGTGCAGGTCCGAACCGCAGATCCCGCACGCGGTCACCTCGACCAGCACCTGGCCCGGGCCGGGCGTCGGCTCCGGAACGTCGTCGCGGTAGACCATGCGCCCGTCGCGCAGCACCGCGGCCCGCATCAACGCGGCCCGGTTTCGCTCGTATGTTCCACGACGGCGTTCTTGATCGCCTCGCCAGCTCGGCCGAACAACGTGTCGCGCATGCCCTTGGCCCATTCGTGCGATGCCCGGGGCGCGCTGAGCTGCCCCTTGAAGTGCGGAATCACCTTGCGGGCCAACAGTTCGTAGCTGTGGTAGGTGGCCGCCGGAGACGCCCAGTCGTGGCCGAGGAACAGCAGGGTGCCGAAACCGCCGGAGCGCTCCAGCAGGTCGGTGATGTGTTCGATCGCGTCGTCGGGGGTGCCGATGCAGCAGCTGCCGGCCGCAGCGTAGGCCTCGACGAACTCCCGCGGTGACTGCGATTCGCCCTCGACCGAGCTGGCCAGTGGGACGAACCCCGCGGCGCCGAAGTAGTTCGCGAAATCCTGCAGGCCGTAGGTGCAGTCCTCCAGGGCCTGATCGCGGGTGTCGGCGACGTGCATGATGCTCAGCACCCGCCAGTCCGCCCGGTCGGGTTCGTCGCGGCCGGCCTTGGCGGCCTGCTCACGCACCACCTCCCAGGCGCTTTCGATGGCGGCAAAGCCGCCCGGGATCGACATCGACAGCGACAGCAGCGAGGTGCCCAGCGCACCGGCCAGCCGCGGGCCCGACGGGGAAACCATGGCCGCCGTAGAGACCTCCGGGTACGGCCAGGTGTAGGGCCGGATGTGCAGGGCGGCGTCACGCAAGGTGAACCAGTCCGAGTGGCGGGTGATCAATTCGCCGGGCTCGGCCCGGAACAACGCCAGGATCGCCTCCAGGGACTCCTGCATCATCCGGCGCTGCTCGACGGGGTCGATACCCATCATGTGGGCGTCGGTGGGCAGGGCGCCCGGCCCGGCGCCGAACATCACCCGGCCGCGGGTCAGGTGGTCCAGCAGCACCCAGCGGTCGGCCACCATCAGCGGGTGGTGATAGGGCAGCGAGACCACGCCGGTACCGAGCCGGATGTGTTTGGTGCGTTCGGCGGCCGCGGCGATGAACACCTCGGGGCAGGCGATCAGCTCGTAGCCACCCGAGTGGTGTTCGCCGAACCAGGCTTCGTCGAAACCCAGCCGGTCCAGGGCGACCACCCGTTCTAGGTCGTATTCCAGCGCGACCGTAGGGGATTGACCGAGCGCGTGAAACGGGGTGATGAAGACCCCGAAACGCAGCGGCGCGGTCGTCATGACACCCGTCCAGACGGCACGGCCGCCAGGAACTCCAGCAGCGCCGCATTGACCTCGTCGGGCCGTTCCTGCTGCAGCCAGTGGCCGGCGCCGTCGATCATCACCTCCCGGTAGGGACCGGTCACCAGTTCGGTGGCCCGGTCGCGGCGGGTGAAAGCCAGCACCGGGTCGGCGGTTCCGGCGATGAACAGGGCCGGCACGTCGATGGTGGCCGAGGGCGCAGTCGCCATGATCTCCCAATTGCGGTCGAGGTTGCGGTACCAGTTCAGCCCGCCGGTGAAACCGGTCCGGGTGAACTCGGCGATGTAGTGGTCCAGCTCGTCGGTGCTGATCCAGTCCGGCAGGGCGGCCGGCTCGGGCAGCCGCTCGATGAAGCCCATCGGCCCGGGCGCCGCCATCCGCGCGCCCGCGTCGGCGTCGGCCGGGCGCAGGCCGCCGATCATCCGGCGCATGGTGCGCGCCGGGTCGGAGTCCAGTTCCGCATCGGCGACCCCGGGTTGCTGGAAATAGAGCATGTAGAAGAAGTTCTCACCGAAGATGCTGCGGAACGCGGCCGTCGGCGGAATCTGGGGGCGCGGCACCGGCGGGACGCTGAGCCCCACCACAGCGGACACCCGGTCGGGGTGCAGTTGTGCGGCGCTCCACGCCACCGGGGCGCCCCAGTCGTGACCGATCCAGACCGCACGGTCGGCGCCGACGTCGTCGAGCAGGCCGACCAGGTCGCCGGTCAATGCGGCCATGTCGTAGGCCTCGAGCTCCTTCGGGCGCGTCGAGCCGCCGTAGCCGCGCTGATCGGGGGCCAGCACATGAAAGCCGGCGTCGGCCAGCGCCGGGATCTGATGTCGCCAGGAGTAGGCCAGTTCCGGAAAGCCGTGTGCCAGCAGCACCACCGGGGCGCCGCGCTCACCGGCCTCGGTGACCCGCAGGGTCACGCTGTTGGTATCGACAATGCGCTGGGTTATACCGACCACGATCTCACCAAAGCACAACCGGCGTCCCGCGGAGATGGGATTGCCCGGCCTTAACACGCGGGACGGTAGCCTGAACATGCCCAGCTGCATGTACTGGAAGGATTTGGGGCCGAGTTCGGCCGATGCCTGATGAATCGCAAAAACGTGATCCGCACCATCACCGCGATCGCAGTGGTGCTGCTGCTCGGTTGGTCGTTCTTCTATTTCAGTGACGACACCCGCGGATACAAACCGGTCGACACCTCGGTCGCGGTGGCCCAGATCCACAGCGGCAACGTCAAGAGCGCCCAGATCGACGACCGTGAGCAGCAGCTGCGGCTGGTCCTGAAGAACCCGCTGACCAGCGTCGAGGTGTCCGACAAGGGCGCCAAGGCGGCCAAGCCGGGCAAGGCCGAGAAGGTCGACAAGCTGATCGCCAAGTACCCGACCGGGTACGCGGTCCCGCTCTACACCGCGCTGACGGCCAAGAAGGCGGAGATCAACACCGTCGTCAACCAGGGCAGCGTGCTGGGCTCGCTGCTGATCTACCTGCTGCCGATGCTGTTGCTGATCGGGCTGTTCGTGATGTTCTCCCGGATGCAGGGCGGCGCCCGGATGGGCTTCGGATTCGGCAAGTCGCGGGCCAAGCAGTTGGGCAAGGACATGCCCAAGACCACCTTCGCCGACGTCGCGGGCGTCGATGAGGCGGTCGAGGAGCTCTACGAGATCAAGGACTTCCTGCAAAACCCCGGCCGGTATCAGGCACTGGGCGCCAAGATCCCCAAGGGCGTGCTGCTCTACGGCCCGCCCGGCACCGGCAAGACGCTGCTGGCCCGGGCGGTGGCCGGGGAGGCGGGCGTGCCGTTTTTCACCATCTCCGGCTCGGACTTCGTGGAGATGTTCGTCGGGGTGGGCGCCTCCCGGGTGCGGGACCTGTTCGAGCAGGCCAAACAGAACAGTCCCTGCATCGTGTTCGTCGACGAGATCGACGCGGTCGGCCGCCAGCGCGGCGCCGGTCTGGGCGGCGGGCACGACGAGCGTGAGCAGACCCTCAACCAACTGCTGGTCGAGATGGACGGGTTCGGTGAGCGCGCCGGCGTCATCTTGATCGCGGCCACCAACCGGCCCGACATCCTCGACCCGGCCCTGCTGCGCCCCGGCCGGTTCGACCGCCAGATCCCGGTGACCAACCCCGACATCGCCGGCCGTCGCGCCGTCTTAAGGGTGCATTCCAAGGGCAAGCCGATCGCTCCCGACGCCGATCTGGACGGGCTGGCCAAGCGCACCGTCGGCATGTCCGGGGCCGACCTGGCCAACGTGATCAACGAGGCCGCGCTGCTGACCGCGCGGGAGAACGGCACCGTCATCACCGGCGCCGCCCTGGAAGAAGCCGTCGACCGGGTGATCGGTGGTCCGCGCCGCAAGAGCCGGATCATCAGCGAACACGAGAAGAAGATCACCGCCTACCACGAGGGCGGGCACACCTTGGCGGCCTGGGCGATGCCCGACATCGACCCGGTCTACAAGGTCACCATCCTGGCCCGCGGCCGCACCGGCGGGCACGCGGTGGCGGTGCCCGAGGAGGACAAGGGGCTGCGCACCCGTTCAGAGATGATCGCGCAGCTGGTGTTCGCCATGGGCGGACGTGCCGCCGAGGAGCTGGTGTTCCACGAGCCGACCACCGGCGCGGTCTCCGACATCGAGAAGGCCACCCAGGTGGCCCGGGCGATGGTGACCGAGTACGGCATGAGCGCCAAGCTCGGCGCGGTGCGCTACGGCACCGAACACGGCGACCCGTTCCTGGGCCGCACCATGGGCACATCGCCGGACTACTCCCACGAGGTGGCCCGCGACATCGACGACGAGGTGCGCAAGCTCATCGAGGCGGCCCACACCGAGGCCTGGGAGATCCTCACCGAATACCGCGATGTGCTCGACACCCTGGCCGGCGAGCTGCTGGAGAAGGAGACGCTGCACCGCGCCGACCTGGAGAAGATCTTCGGCGACGTGGCCAAGCGGCCCCGGCTGACCATGTTCGACGACTTCGGCGGCCGGGTCCCGTCGGACAAGCCGCCGATCAAGACCCCCGGCGAGCTGGCCATCGAACGCGGCGAACCGTGGCCGCAACCGATGCCGGAGCCGGCGTTCAAGGCCGCCATCGCACAGGCCTCGCGGGAGGCCGCCAGATCCGCCGAGGCCGCCGGTCGTGCCGCCAACGGCAGCAACGGCTCACCGACCGGCGACGAGGTGCCGGCGGGCACCCAGCCCGACTACGGCGCCCCGGCCGGCTGGCACGCTCCCGGTTGGCCGCCGGCACCGAATCAGCCGCAGCAGGCCGGCTACTGGTACCCGCCCCAGCAGTGGCCGCAGCATGGCTACCCGCCCGCCCAGCCCTACCCGCCCTATCAGGGGTACCCGCCGCCACCGCCGGCACCGCCCGGCGAGGGTGACGGCCACCAGCGCGGCGCCGAGAAGAACCGGTCCGAACCGCCATCCGGCGATTGAGAAAGTGGGATCGTCGATGGCTTCGACAGTCTTCGATCAGGCGCGCGCCGAGGCTGCGGTGCGTGAGCTGTTGTACGCCGTGGGCGAAGATCCGGACCGTCCGGGTCTGCTCGACACCCCGGCGCGGGTGGCGCGGGCGTACCAGGAGATGTTCGCCGGGCTCTACACCGATCCGGACACGGTGCTGGAGACCACCTTCGACGAGCAGCACGACGAACTGGTGCTGGTCAAGGAGATCCCGCTGTACTCGACCTGCGAGCACCATCTGGTCTCGTTCCACGGCGTCGCGCACGTCGGCTACATCCCCGGCGACGACGGCCGGATCACCGGCCTGTCCAAGCTGGCGCGAGTGGTCGACCTCTACGCCAAGCGGCCGCAGGTGCAGGAGCGGTTGACCGGTCAGGTCGCTGACGCCTTGATGCGCAAACTCAACCCGCGCGGTGTCATCGTGGTGGTCGAGGCCGAACACCTGTGCATGGCGATGCGGGGCGTGCGCAAACCCGGCGCGATCACCACCACGTCGGCGGTGCGTGGCCAGTTCAAATCCGACAGCGCGTCACGCGCCGAAGCTCTGGAACTCATCCGGCGGAAGTGATCCCGACACGCGCCCAGGTCGTCGGGGTGGTCAACGTCACCGCCGACTCGTTCTCCGATGGCGGGCGCTACCTGGACGCCGACCGCGCCGTCGAACACGGCTTGGCGCTGGCAGCCCAGGGGGCGGCGGTCATCGATGTCGGCGGCGAATCGACCCGGCCCGGGGCAGTGCGTGCCGATCCCCGCGCCGAAGCGCAGCGGGTCATTCCGGTAGTGAAAGGAATTGCTGCCCAGGGCATCACAGTCAGTATCGATACGATGAACGCGGAAGTGGCGCGGGCCGCGCTGGACTGCGGTGCCGGGATCGTCAACGACGTCTCCGGCGGACAGGCGGATCCGGCGATGGCGCCCCTGCTGGCCTCCTCGGGTGCCCGCTGGGTGTTGATGCACTGGCGTCCGGTCGATCCCGAACACCCGCATCGGGTACCGGACTACCGCGACGTCGTCGCCGAGGTCCGCCACGATCTACTCGCCTCTGTGGATGCCGCCGTCGCCGCCGGCGTGGATCCGGGGAAGCTGATCATCGATCCGGGACTGGGCTTCGCCAAAACGGCGCAACACAATTGGGCCCTGCTGAACGGGCTGCCGCAGCTGGTCGACACCGGGATACCGGTCCTGGTCGGGGCGTCGCGCAAGCGTTTTCTCGGTACGCTGCTGTCCGGGGCGGATGGCACGCCGCGGCCGCCCGACGAGCGGGAGACGGCCACCGCGGTGATCTCGGCGCTGGCCGGCCTGCACGGGGCCTGGGGTGTGCGGGTGCACGACGTGCGGGGCTCTGTCGACGCGCTTAGGGTCGTCGAAGCCTGGACTGCAGCCCGGGGCCAAGGAGGCACGAGCGATGACTGATCGAATCGAGTTGCGCGGTCTGAAGGTTCGCGGCAACCACGGGGTGTTCGCTCATGAGCGCGCCGACGGCCAGGATTTCCTCGTCGACATCACGGTCTGGATGGACCTGTCTGCCGCGGCCGCCAGCGATGCCCTGGCGGACACCTACGACTACGGGGTGCTGGCGCAGCGGGCCGCGGATATCGTCGCCGGCCCGGCCCGCGACCTCATCGAGACCGTGGCCGCCGAGATCGCCGAGGAGGTCATGAGCGACGTGCGGGTGCAGGCCGTCGAGGTGACACTGCACAAGCCGCATGCCCCGATCCCACTGACCTTCGCCGACGTGGCGGTGGTGGCGCGGCGCTCGCGGCGCGACCGGCGCGGCACGGTGGTGCCGGCATGACGCGCGCCGGCGACGATGCCGGACGCCAGCGACGAGGAGAGCGGCACCATGACTGAAGCGGTGTTGTCTATCGGGTCCAACCTGGGTGATCGGCTGGCCCGGCTGCAATCGGCCGTCGACGGATTCGGCGCCGCGGTGCGTGCGGTGTCGCCGGTCTACGAGACCGAGCCGTGGGGCGTGGTCGACCAGGGCCGCTTCCTCAATGCGGTACTGATCGTGGCGGACCCGGAAATCGACGAACACGGTTGGCTGCGGCGGGCGCAGGAGCTCGAACAGGCGGCAGATCGGGTGCGCGGCGAGCGGTGGGGGCCGCGAACCCTCGACGTCGACGTGATCAGCTGCCGCGACATCGCGGCCGGCGAATCGACCGAGCTGCTCTCCCGCGACAAGGGGCTGACCCTGCCGCATCCGCTGGCCCATCTGCGCGCCTTCGTGATGGTTCCGTGGCTGCAGGTCGAACCGGAGGCGCAGCTGACCGTCGCCGGCCGGCGATGTGCAGTGGCCGACCTGCTGGCGGAACTGGACCCCGCCGACCGCCACGGGCTTCGCCGGACCGATCTGGTGCTGCAGCGCTGATGGGTCCGACCCGCAAACGAGATGTGACCGCGGCAGCGGCGGTCGCCGCCGTCGTCAGCTACCTGGCGGTGCAGCTGTTGTACCGATGGTTCCCGCCGATCACCGTGTGGACCGGGATTTCGCTGCTGGCCGTGGCGATCGCCGAGGCGGCGTGGGGCCGCTATGTTCGCGGCAAGATCGACGACGGCCAGATCGGAACCGGATCCGGCTGGCTGCACCCGCTGGCGGTGGCGCGCACCGTGGTGGTGGCCAAGGCCTCGGCCTGGATGGGCGCGCTGGTGCTGGGCTTCTGGTTGGGCGTGCTGGGCTACCTGCTGCCGCACCGGGCCGCGCTGGCCGTTGCCGCCGAGGACACCGGCGGTGCCGTGGTTGCCGCGGCCAGCGCGCTGGCTTTGCTCGTCGCCGCACTGTGGTTGCAGAACTGCTGCAAGTCGCCGCAGGATCCCGGCCAGTCCGGGCCGTTGAGTCCAGATCAACACGGGTGAGAATCGCCGGAGCCGGGCGACACGCCAAGTGACCTCGTACAGGTACAGTCGGGCAATGCGGGCCGGCAACGACGAACAAAGCGACGAGGTGGAGCGGCGCAGATGAATTCGGTCCTGTCCCGCGCCCCAGGTCGGCGTGGTGCGCGCAGGCCCGGCTGGACGTTGATGACAGCGTTGCTGATCCTTGCGATCGCAGCGAGTTCGGCACTGGTGTTCACCAGCCGGGTGGAGCTGTTGAAGCTCGCGGTCATCGTGGCGCTGTGGGCTGCGGTCGCTGCGGCATTCGTCTCGGTGATCTACCGGCGGCAAAGCGACGTCGACCAGGCCCGGGCCCGGGACCTGAAGCTCGTCTACGACCTGCAACTGGATCGGGAGATCTCCGCGCGGCGCGAGTACGAGCTGACGGTGGAGTCGCAGCTGCGCCGCGAGTTGGCATCGGAGCTGCGGGCCCAGGCCGCCGACGAGGTCGCCGCGTTGCGTGCCGAGCTGGCCGCGCTGCGCACCAACCTGGAGATCCTCTTCGACGCCGACCTGAGCCACCGGCCGGCGTTGGAGCCCGAGCGCACCACGGTTCGCGCTTACAGCGACTGGGCCCGATCCGGCGGGGAGCCCGTCACCCGGGTCACGCCGGCCGCCGCGCCGTTCTACCCCGAGGACTCGGTCAGCCAGACCGCCGAGAACCCGATCATCGATGTCCCGGAGGTACGGATCCCGACCGGCGGATTCCCCATGCCGCAGGCGCCCCAGGAGTCTCAGGAGCCGCCGAGACCTCAGACACCTCAGGCGCCGCCACCCCCGGCGCCGCCACCCCCGGTGCCGCAGCCGCCGGCCGAGCCTCCGTACCGGGGTTCGCACCGCCGCGCCGCCGACGAAGCCCCGCGCCGCGCCGCCGACGAAGCCCCGCAACCCGCGGCCCGTTGGGCCCAGCCGCCGCAGCCGTTCGTGGCACCCGAGCCCCGCACGGAGCCCGAGTCCCGCCCGGAACCGCCGCCGCCACCACCACCGCAACCCAGAGTCGCATCGCCGTCCGCGTCAGCCCCCACCCCGCCCTGGAAACCCCTTGGCGCCGAAGGGGAATGGCTACCGCCGGGCACCCCCGGCAGTCACTGGTCCGCGGACGCTCCCGCGGACTCAGGTCGGCACGGTGCCGCCGAGCCGAGGCACGCCGGCGAGCACGCAGCCACCGCGCCCGAGCGCAGCGCCGAAGCGCCGTCCCGGCACGGCCGCCACGCCGGCCCCGCGTCGCCGACCGACGGCCCGGTGAACGGCGCCGAGACGGCACGCCCCGACGGCGAGGGCCGCCGGCGGGCGCGCTCCCGGCACGCGGCGGCGGACGCGGTCGACAGCCATACTCAGCCGGCCCAGGCGGAGCCCGCGACCGCTTCCGCCGGCACGGCACGGCATTCCGCCGGCGCGGAGCCGGGACCCGAGGGCGCCCCGAACACCGGGGGCCAATCGGTGGCCGAGTTGCTGGCCCGTTTGCAGCCCGCCCCCACCGAGGGCCGCCGGCGGCGCCGCCGCGAGGACTAACGACCGCCTGCGACGAACGTCACTCGCCGGGCGGGGGCCGAGCGGGATAGACTCTGCCGCGACCGTCCGGTACCCGCAGCGCGGGACTGGAACGAACCAAGAGAACTTGTGAGGTCGTCTGCGATGGTGCAGTTCGACGGACTGCGGCCCGCCCGACTCAAGGTTGGCGTCATCTCGGCCGGCCGGGTCGGCACCGCTTTGGGCGTCGCCTTGGAGCGCGCCGACCATGTCGTGGTGGCGTGCAGCGCCATCTCCGAAGAGTCGCGGCAGCGCGCCCGGCGGCGACTGCCCGACACCCTGGTACGTCCCGCCCACGATGTCGCCGGCGATGCGGAATTGCTGCTGTTGGCTGTTCCCGATACCGAACTGGCCGGCATCGTGTCCGGCTTGGCCGCCACGGGCGCGGTGCGCGCCGGGACGATCGTGGTGCACACGTCCGGGGCCACCGGGATCGGTGTGTTGGCGCCGCTGACCGAGCAGGGTTGTTTGCCGCTGGCGATCCACCCCGCGATGACCTTCACCGGCGGGGATGAGGACATCGACCGGCTGGCCAACAGCTGCTTCGGTATCACCGCAGCCGACGAGATCGGCTACGCCATCGCCGAGGCGCTGACGCTGGAGATCGGCGCCGAGCCGTTCCGGGTCGACGAATCCGCCCGCACGCTCTACCACGCCGCGCTCTGTCACGGCGGCAACCACGTGGTCACCGTGATCGACGACGCCCTGGCGGCGTTGCGGGCGGCGCTGCCCGGTCGCCTCGGCGCCAGCGAAGTACCGGACCCCGACGGCGTCGCCGAACGGGTGCTGGGCCCATTGGTGCGGGCCGCGCTGGCCAACACCTTGCGCGACGGCCGGGCCGCGCTGACCGGGCCGGTGGCCCGGGGCGACTCGGCCACCGTGGCCCGGCACCTGCAGGCGCTGGCCGCCGTGGACCCCGATCTGGCCGAGGCCTACCGCACCAACGCGCTGCGCACGGCGCATCGCGCAGACGCCGCCGCCGACGTGCTGACGGTGCTGGCCCGGTGAACCCGAACGCCCCCGCCTTCACCGCCGGTGCGCTCAACGTGTACGCCCGGCCGGAGGAGATCGCCCGTGTCACCCGCGCCCTGCGGTCGACCGGTCGCCGGGTGATGCTGGTGCCGACCATGGGGGCCCTGCACGACGGCCACCTGGCGCTGGTGCGGGCCGCACGTAAAGTGCCCGGCTCGGTGGTGGTGGTGTCGATCTTCGTCAACCCGCTGCAGTTCGGTGCCGGTGAGGACCTCGAGGCCTATCCGCGCACCCTCGATGCGGACCTGGACCTGCTGCGGGCCGAAGGCGTCGAGCTGGCCTTCGCCCCGCCCGCCGCGGCGATGTATCCCGACGGTCCGCGCACCTCCGTGCACCCGGGTCCGCTGGGAGCCGAGCTCGAAGGCGCCGCCCGCCCGACGCACTTCGCCGGGATGCTCACTGTGGTGGCCAAACTGCTGTCCATCGTGCGGCCCGACCGGGTGTTCTTCGGCGAGAAGGATTATCAGCAGCTGGTGCTGGTGCGGCAGATGGTTGCCGACCTCAACCTGGACGTCACCGTGGTGGGGGTGCCGACGGTGCGGGAACCCGACGGTCTGGCGATGTCCTCGCGCAATCGCTACCTCGACCCGGCGCAGCGCGAGGCTGCGACCGCGCTGTCGGCGGCCCTTGCCGCAGGCGAGCGCG
This sequence comes from Mycolicibacter sinensis, assembly GCF_001667945.1. Lineage (GTDB taxonomy): Bacteria > Actinomycetota > Actinomycetes > Mycobacteriales > Mycobacteriaceae > Mycobacterium > Mycobacterium sinense_B. The sequence continues at coordinate 14,945 of NZ_LZJK01000142.1, forward strand.
CGGCGTCGGCCGGGGCGGCCGCGGCGCTGCAAGCCGCCGGCGCGGTGCTGTCCGCGGTACCGGCGGTCGACGCCGACTACGTGCAGGTGCGCGGCGTCGACCTCGGGCCGGCGCCCGCCGAAGGCTCGGCGCGGCTGCTGATCGCCGCCCGTGTCGGTGCCACCCGGCTGATCGACAATGCCGCCATCACCCTCGGACTTTCCACCGACGCCACCGTGGCGCCGGTCGGTTCGGATGGATATCACGTGTCAACCGCCGCACAAAACCGGAGGAATTGATGTTTCGGACGATGCTCAAGTCGAAGATTCACCGTGCCACGGTCACCCACGCCGACCTGCACTACGTGGGATCGGTGACCATCGACGCTGATCTGATGGAGGCCGCTGACCTGATCGAGGGCGAGCAGGTGACGATCGTCGACATCGACAACGGCAATCGGTTGGTCACCTACGCCATCACCGGGAAGCGGGGCAGCGGCGTTATCGGAATCAACGGTGCCGCAGCACATCTGGTGCACCCCGGTGACCTGGTGATCCTGATCGCCTACGGCACGATGGAAGACGCCGAGGCTCGCCGCTACCAGCCCCGGATCGTGTTCGTCGACTCCGACAACAAGCAGGTCGACCTCGGCACCGACCCGGCGTTCGTGCCGGATGACGTAGCGGACCTGCTCTCGCCCAGAAGCGTGGGATAGCCGTGCTGCTGGCGATCGACGTCCGTAACACCCACACCGTCATCGGCCTGATCGCCGGGTCGGGTGAGCACGGAAACGTCGTGCAGCAGTGGCGGATTCGTACCGAAGCGGAGATCACCGCTGACGAGCTGGCCCTGACGCTGGACGGCCTGATCGGCGACGACGGCGAACAGCTCACCGGCGCCGCCGCGCTGTCCACGGTGCCGTCGGTGCTGCACGAAGTACGAGTGATGCTCGATCAGTACTGGCCCTCGGTGCCGTCGGTGCTGATCGAACCGGGCGTGCGCACCGGGATCCCACTGTTGGTCGACAATCCCAAGGAAGTCGGCGCCGACCGGATCGTCAACTGCCTGGCCGCTTTCCACAAATTCAACTCGGCGGCCATCGTCGTCGACTTCGGCTCGTCGATCTGCGTCGACGTGGTGTCGGCCAAGGGAGAATTCCTGGGCGGCGCTATCGCACCCGGCGTCCAGATCTCCTCGGATGCCGCCGCGGCCCGCTCGGCGGGGCTGCGCCGGGTGGAACTGACCCGCCCGCGCTCGGTGATCGGCAAGAACACCGTCGAATGCATGCAGGCCGGTGCGGTGTTCGGGTTCGCGGGGCTGGTCGACGGGCTGGTTCGCCGGGTTCGCGACGACGCACCCGGGTTAGCCGACACCACCGTGGTAGCCACCGGCCACACCGCTCCACTGTTGCTCGCCGACCTGGAAACGGTCGACCACTACGACGCCAACCTCACCCTCGATGGGTTGCGGTTGGTTTTCGAACGCAACCGGGACAGTCAACGGGGCAGGCTGCGGCCCGCGCGCTGAGCTCCTGCCGGTTGATTAAGCTGGCACGTCGTGAGCTCCGCCGATACCCCACAGCACTCGCAACCTGAGGATTCCGACCTCCCCGAGCAGTTTCGGATCCGCCGCGACAAACGGGCACGGCTGCTGGCACAAGGCCGCGACCCTTACCCGGTCGCGGTGGATCGCACCCACACGCTCGCCGAGATCCGGACCAGCTACCCCGATCTAGCCGCCGATACCGCCACCGGCGACGTCGTCGGCGTCGCCGGCCGGGTGGTGTTCGCCCGCAACTCCGGCAAGCTGTGCTTCGCCACCCTGCAGGAGGGCGACGGCACCCAGTTGCAGGTGATGATCAGCCTGGCCAGCGTCGGCGAGCAGGAGCTGGAGGCGTGGAAAGCCGACGTCGACCTCGGCGACATCGTTTTCGTGCACGGCGAGGTGATCAGCTCGCGGCGCGGCGAACTGTCGGTGCTGGCCGATGACTGGCAGATGGCGTCCAAATCGTTGCGGCCCCTGCCCGTCGCGCACAAGGAGATGAGCGAGGAATCCCGGGTTCGGCAGCGTTACGTCGACCTGATCGTCCGCCCGGAGGCGCGCACCGTAGCCCGCCAGCGGATCCTCGTGATTCGGGCCATCCGCTCCGCGTTGGAGCGCCGCGGATTCCTCGAAGTCGAGACGCCGATGTTGCAGACCCTGGCCGGGGGAGCGGCCGCCCGGCCGTTCGTCACCCACTCCAACGCGCTCGACGCCGACCTTTACCTGCGGATCGCGCCCGAGCTGTTCCTGAAACGCTGCGTCGTCGGCGGGTTCGACCGGGTCTTCGAACTGAATCGGGTGTTCCGCAACGAAGGTGCCGATTCCACCCATTCGCCGGAGTTCTCGATGCTGGAGACCTACCAGGCCTATGGCACCTACGATGACTCGGCGGTGGCCACCCGGGAGATTATTCAAGAGGTCGCCGACGAGGTGATCGGGACCCGTCAACTGCCGTTGCCCGACGGCAGCATCTACGACATTGACGGTGAATGGGCGACGGTAGAAATGTATCCGTCACTGTCGCAGGCGATGGGCGAGGAGATCACACCGGCAACATCGGTCGATCGGTTATGGGCCATCGCCGACGATCGCGGAGTTGAAATTCCCAGAGACCGTGGCTATGGGCACGGGAAGCTGGTTGAAGAGTTGTGGGAACATGCGGTGGGCAATGACCTGAGCGCACCCACGTTCGTCCGGGATTTCCCGGTGGAGACGACGCCGCTGACCCGCCAACACCGCAGTATCGACGGAGTCACCGAGAAGTGGGATCTGTACATGCGCGGCGTCGAGCTGGCCACCGGCTACTCCGAGCTCGTCGATCCGGTGGTGCAGCGCGAACGCTTTGCGGCCCAAGCCCGTGCCGCGGCGGCCGGCGACAACGAGGCGATGGCGCTTGACGAAGACTTCCTGGCGGCGATGGAACACGCGATGCCGCCGTGCACCGGCACCGGAATGGGTATCGACCGCCTGCTGATGGTCCTAACGGGCCTGTCAATTAGGGACACGGTTTTGTTCCCGATTGTTCGGCGTCACGGCAACTGAACTCCCGCCTGCCTGTTGTGTTGAAGCGCGCCTATTTTTATGGCACATTGGTCCGCGAGGTCGAATACGGCTTGCGCACAGTTTGCGCGCAGGAAAGCTAACTGAGGGGCTACCAATGGCGAAAAAAGTGACCGTCACCTTGATCGATGATTTCGATGGTGAGGGTGCCGCCGACGAAACAGTCGAATTCGGGCTGGACGGGGTGACCTATGAGATCGACCTTTCGAGCAAGAATGCCGCGAAACTGCGCGCTGAGTTGAAGAAGTGGGCCGACGCGGGCCGTCGGGTCGGGGGGCGCCGGCGCGGACGGTCCGGCGGCGGCCGCCGCGGCACGATCGACCGGGAACAGAGCGCCGCGATCCGCGAGTGGGCTCGCCGCAACGGCCACAACGTGTCGACCCGCGGCCGCATCCCGGCCGATATCATCGACGCATTCCACGCTGCCACCTGAGCCGAAGCTGGAACCGCCGCAGCAACCCCGGCTTTTCGCTCCTGGCGAACCGGGTGATCGATCGGAACGCATTCGGCGGTCACGGCGTTACTCCCTTGCATCGGGTGCCAGGCCTTTCGGGGTCTGCCACCGCAAGTAGTCGATTCGGTACGCATTGCCCGGCAGGTCACAGCGCGCTCGGCCGCCCACTACAGTGGACGGCAGGTACGCGAGGCCGAGCCGAGGCCGACCATGTACCGATGGTGAGGGAGAGCAGGTAGCCGCCGATGTTCGAAAGATTTACCGACCGGGCCCGCAGGGTTGTCGTCCTCGCGCAGGAAGAGGCGCGGATGCTCAACCACAACTACATCGGGACCGAGCACATCCTGCTTGGCCTGATCCACGAGGGCGAGGGCGTGGCCGCCAAGTCGCTGGAGTCGCTGGGCATCTCCTTAGAGGGGGTGCGCAGCCAGGTCGAAGAGATCATCGGCCAGGGCCAGCAGGCGCCGTCCGGGCACATCCCCTTCACCCCCCGTGCCAAGAAGGTGCTCGAGCTGAGCCTGCGTGAGGCGCTGCAGCTCGGCCACAACTACATCGGCACCGAGCACATCCTGCTCGGCCTGATCCGCGAGGGCGAGGGCGTCGCGGCCCAGGTGCTGGTCAAGTTGGGCGCCGACCTAACCCGGGTGCGCCAGCAGGTCATCCAGCTGCTCAGCGGCTACCAGGGCAAGGAGACCGCCGAGGCCGGCACCGGCGGCCGCGGCGGGGAGTCCGGCTCGCCGTCGACCTCGTTGGTGCTCGACCAGTTCGGCCGCAACCTCACTGCCGCGGCGATGGAGGGCAAGCTCGACCCGGTGATCGGCCGGGAGAAGGAAATCGAGCGGGTCATGCAGGTGCTGTCCCGGCGCACCAAGAACAACCCGGTGCTGATCGGCGAGCCCGGCGTCGGCAAGACCGCGGTCGTGGAGGGGCTGGCGCAGGCGATCGTGGCCGGTGAGGTCCCCGAGACGCTGAAGGACAAGCAGCTCTACACCCTGGACCTGGGTTCGCTGGTGGCCGGCAGCCGGTACCGCGGTGACTTCGAGGAGCGGCTGAAGAAGGTCCTCAAGGAGATCAACACCCGCGGCGACATCATCTTGTTCATCGACGAGTTGCACACCCTGGTCGGGGCGGGCGCGGCCGAGGGCGCCATCGACGCGGCCTCGATCCTCAAGCCCAAGCTGGCTCGCGGCGAGCTGCAGACGATCGGCGCCACCACCCTCGACGAGTACCGCAAGTACATCGAGAAGGATGCCGCACTGGAGCGCCGGTTCCAGCCGGTGCAGGTCGGTGAGCCCACCGTCGAGCACACCATCGAGATCCTCAAGGGCCTGCGGGACCGCTACGAAGCCCACCACCGGGTTTCGATCAGCGACTCGGCCATCGTGGCGGCGGCCACCTTGGCCGACCGCTACATCAACGACCGGTTCCTGCCGGACAAGGCGATCGACTTGATCGACGAGGCCGGTGCCCGGATGCGGATCCGCCGGATGACCGCACCGCCGGACCTGCGCGAGTTCGACGAGAAGATCGCCGACGCGCGCCGCGAGAAGGAGTCCGCGATCGACGCGCAGGACTTCGAGAAGGCCGCCAGCCTGCGGGACCGGGAGAAGCAACTGGTGGCGCAGCGGGCCGAGCGTGAAAAGCAGTGGCGTTCCGGTGATCTGGATGTGGTCGCGGAAGTCGACGACGAGCAGATCGCCGAGGTGCTGGGCAACTGGACCGGTATCCCGGTGTTCAAGCTGACCGAGGCCGAGACCACCCGCCTGCTGCGGATGGAAGACGAGCTGCACAAGCGGATCATCGGCCAGAACGACGCGGTCAACGCGGTCTCGAAGGCCATCCGCCGCACCCGCGCCGGGCTGAAGGACCCGAAGCGCCCATCCGGTTCGTTCATCTTCGCCGGGCCGTCCGGGGTCGGTAAGACCGAGCTGTCCAAGGCACTGGCGGAGTTCCTCTTCGGCGACGACGACGCGCTCATCCAGATCGACATGGGCGAGTTCCACGACCGGTTCACCGCCTCTAGGCTGTTCGGTGCTCCGCCCGGCTACGTCGGCTACGAGGAGGGCGGCCAGCTGACCGAGAAGGTGCGGCGCAAGCCGTTCTCGGTGGTGCTGTTCGACGAGATCGAGAAGGCGCACCAGGAGATCTACAACAGCCTGTTGCAGGTGCTGGAGGACGGCCGCCTCACCGACGGCCAAGGCCGCACGGTGGACTTCAAGAACTGCGTGCTGATCTTCACCTCCAACCTGGGCACCTCCGACATCTCCAAGGCGGTCGGGCTGGGCTTCACCCAGGGCGGCGGGGAGAACAACTACGAGCGGATGAAGCTCAAGGTCAACGACGAGCTCAAGAAGCACTTCCGTCCGGAGTTCCTCAACCGCATCGACGACATCATCGTCTTCCACCAGCTGTCCAAGGAAGAGATCATCGAGATGGTCGATCTGCTGATCGGGCGGGTGGCCAAGCAGCTGCGGGCCAAGGACATGGACATCGCGCTGACCGACAAGGCCAAGGCTTTGCTGGCCAAGCGCGGTTTCGACCCGGTGCTGGGCGCGCGTCCGCTGCGGCGCACCATCCAGCGCGAGATCGAGGACCAGCTCTCCGAGAAGATCCTGTTCGAAGAGGTCGGCCCCGGCCAGCTGGTCACCGTCGACGTGGAGAACTGGGACGGCGAGGGCGCGCACGAGAATGCGGTCTTCACCTTCGCCGGCAGCCAGAAGCCGGTCGAGGCGGACCTCGCTCAGGCGGGTGCGCCGGCCGGCGATTAATCCTCGGCGAGTCGGAATCTGGCGACGCTGACCTGGCGGGTCGCGTCGCCAGATTCCGTTTCGGGCCCTAGCGCCCCACCGGCAGCAGGCCGAAAGCCTGCTTGGCGATCTGCAGCATCCAGCTGCCGACGCTCTTGCCGTGGTCACGCGGCCAGTTGAGCTGGAAGCTGACCACCCAGGTCTGGCCGGTCGCGTCGACGGCGTACCAGCTGAAGGTCAGATCGCCGGGCAGCCCGCCGGCTTTGGCGCCGATGTAGGGCCAGTCGGCGTGGCTCAGGTCGATGCCGCGGACTGCGGACAGGATCTCCTTGACCGGTGCGGCCTTGCCCACCGCACCGGCTTGCAGCGCGACGTGCACCCGGCAGATGTCCTCGGCGCTGCCGTACCACTCGGCGCCATAGGCCGATGCCGGGATGTGCGCGCGCACCGGATCCGGCTCATACGGCCGGGAGTTGGCCTGCTGCAACAGCTTTGCCCGCTCCTGGGCTGAACCGTGCTGCCACTGCTCACGCAGGTCCGGTTTGCCCCAGCCCACCGAGAACAGTTCGTACATGGTGGGGAACGGTGTCATGCTGGCCGGATCGTGGTGCCCGGCCGCGACCAGCGCCCGTTCGACGGCACGAGTGCCGACGTGCCCGATCAGCAGATCGGTCGCCATGTTGTCGCTGGTGGCGATCATCTTCTCGGCCGCCTTGCGCACCGATACGTGGGCGCCCTCGGGTAGCTCCTCCAGCCCGGACGACCCGACCACCTTGGCCCGGCCAGTGATGGTCAGCGGGTCGTCCCAGGACACCGTGCCGGCCTTCACCTCGTTGGCCACCGCCAGCAGCACGTACAGCTTGAAGATCGACGCCAGCGGCAGCGACTGGCTGGCGTTGGTGCCGGCCACCGGTTTGCACACCCCGCCCTCGATGCGTGAGGCCTGATAGGAGTAGCGGGCGCCGGTCCGGCTCAACACCGCGTCGATGTCCTGCCAGGAATGAATGGGTGGCGTCTCGGTGGTGGCTTTGAACAGGTCCACCATCCCGTTGTCGTCGGTGCGGATCCGGATGTCCTGGCGGGCACCGTAGGAGGTCGTCAGGTGCAGAGTGGCCGCGCCCGCGCGGATATCGACGCCGTCGAGCCGGAACGGCCGGTCCCACCACAGCGATTCCATGGTCGTGACGACCTGGTCGACCTTGTCCGGCGCTGCCAGGGTGGCCACCCCGACCGGGCCGATCGGCCAATCGGAGTTCAGCATGTCCATGGTCTGCTTGGCGCGCAGACCAGGCGGGGTCTTGGTGGAGATCGCCACCCCGCCGGCGTCCGGGTCCGACGGCGCTGCGGGGGAGGGGGCGCAGCCGGCGGCTGACGCGGCGATGGCTGCCAGGCCTACCGTGGCTGTCCATGCCGCCAGGTGACGCCGCACGGGGCTAGGCCTGTGCGGCGGTTCCGGCAACGTCCAGCACGACCTCGAATTCCAACAGGCTGGCACCGGTGGCGACGGGGTTTTTGCTGCTCTGGGCGTGCGCCTCGGCGCTGCGTCCGGTCGCCCAGGCCTGGAACGCCTCGTCGGACTCCCACTTGGTGACCACGAAGTAGCGGTCGTCGCCCTTGACCGGGCGCAGCAGCTGGAAGCCCAGGAAACCCGGCGAAGAGTCCACCGTGTGTGCACGGTTGGCGAACCGCTTCTCCAGTTCCGGACCGGCGCCCGGGGGCACCTCGATTGCGTTGATCTTCACCACTGCCATGCGGCCTAGGCTACCGTGCCCCGGGTGGATACCGCGTCGAGTGAGTTGCTGACCTATCGCGGTGGGCACGGGGCGCCGCTGGTGCTGGTACACGGGCTGATGGGCCGCGGCAGCACCTGGCCGCGGCAGTGGGTGTGGCTGACCCGGCTCGGGGCGGTCTACACCTATGACGCACCGTGGCATCGTGGCCGTGACGTGGTCGACCCGCATCCGATCGCCACGGAAAGCTTCGTGGCCGATCTGGCGGTCGCGGTGCAGCAGCTACCAGGTCCGGTGCGCCTGGTGGGCCACTCGATGGGCGCGCTGCATTCGTGGTGCCTGGCGGCCCGCCATCCGGAGCTGGTCTCCGCGCTGGTGGTCGAGGACATGGCGCCGGACTTCCGTGGCCGGACCACCGGAGCCTGGGAACCGTGGGTGCATGCCCTGCCGGTCGAGTTCACCCGGGCAGAGCAGGTGGTGGCCGAATTCGGCGAGATCGCCGGGCGGTACTTCCTGGAGGCCTTCGACCGCACCGAGACCGGCTGGCGGCTGCACGGTCAACCCGCGCGCTGGGTGCAGATCGCCGCGGAGTGGGGCACCCGCGACTACTGGGAGCAGTGGCGCGCCGTGCGGGCGCCGTCGCTGCTCATCGAAGCCGGCAACTCGGTGACGCCGCCCGGGCAGATGCGCGAAATGCACCGCATCGCTTCGGCCAGCACTTACCTGCGCGTCCCCGACGCCGGTCATTTGGTGCACGACGAGGCGCCGCAGGTCTACCGCGAGGCTGTCGAGTCGTTTCTGTCCTGACCGGGCAGCGCGAAGCGGTCGTCGGCGAGCCGTTCGACCAGCCCGTCGTCCAGCAGCGAGGCCAGGGCGCGTTCTCGCTGAACTTCATCGATCGGCCAGGCCACGTCCAGTTCTGCTCTCGTGACCGGAAACGCGTTGTCCCGCAACACATCCAACAGGCGTCCGCGCACCTGGCGGTCGGTGCCGGCATAGCGTTGGGCGGGCCGTTTGGCGGCGCTGCCGGGCGGGAATCCACGGTCTCGCCACGCGCAGGAACGCAACGGGCAGGCGGCGCAGCGTGGTGCCCGCGCCGTGCACACCGTGGCGCCCAATTCCATCAAGGCGGCCGAGAATCGGGCGGCCCGCGCGGCATCGGGCAGCAGGGCGGCGACGTCGGCATGGTCGCGTTTCGCCGACGGCGTCCCGGCGTCGGCGCGTCCCTGCACGGCGCGGGCCACCACCCGGCGCACATTGGTGTCGACGACCGGAACCGGTTTGCGGTAAGCGAAACAGGCCACCGCCCGCGCGGTATAGCTGCCGATCCCCGGCAGTTGTTCCAAGACCTCGACGTCGTCGGGGACCACGTCGGCGAAGTCACGGGCGATCACCGTCGCGCATTCATGGAGTCGTTTGGCCCGGCGCGGATAGCCGAGCTTTCCCCAGGCCCGCAGCACCTCGGCGGGGGTCGCGGCCGCCGTTGCCGACGGTGTCGGCCAGCGCACCACCCAGTCCGACCAGATCGGCAGCACCCGCGCCACCGGGGTCTGCTGCAGCATGAACTCGCTGACCAGGATCTGCCACGGCGTCACACCGTCGGCCCGCCACGGCAGGTCGCGTTCGGCGAGGTCGAACCAGCCGAGTAGGTTGCCCGCGTCGATGCTCATCGGCCGGCCGTGCACAATGTCGGGTATGCCGAACTCGAACCCGATATCCGCGTGGAAGGCACTCAAGGAGGGTAACGAGCGCTTCGTCGCCGGCGAACCCCTCCATCCCAGCCAGGATGTCGCGCGCCGCGCCGCCCTGGCCAATGGCCAGAAGCCGACCGCGGTGGTGTTCGGCTGCGGTGACAGCCGGGTGGCCGCCGAACTGATCTTCGACCAGGGTCTGGGCGACATGTTCGTGGTGCGCACCGCCGGCCACGTCATCGACTCGGCGGTGTTGGGTTCCATCGAGTTCGGGGTGGCAGTGCTCGACGTGCCGCTGATCGTGGTGCTCGGTCACGACAGCTGCGGCGCGGTCAAGGCGACGCTGTCGGCGCTGGACGGCGGCGCCGTGCCGGGCGGCTACCTGCGTGACATCGTTGAGCGGGTGACCCCGTCGATCCTGCTGGGCCGGCGGGACGGGCTGAGCGCCGTCGACGAGTTCGAGACCCGCCACGTCAACGAGACAGTGGCGCAGTTGGCCGCTCGGTCCACGGTGATCGCCGACCAGATCGCGGCCGGGAGGCTGGCGATCGTCGGCGCGACCTACCACCTGGCCGACGGGCGGGTGCAGGCCCGCGATCACCTCGGTGACATCGGCGACTAGGGCGGTTCAGCGAGGCTCGACGAAGCAGAGGCGAAGCTGGAACCGCCGCGATCAGCCGGCGTAGACGGCGACGAGGCGGGCCAGGGACGAGCCGGCTCTGGGGGTACCCCCAGCCGCGCAGCGGCGAGGGGGCGAGCCGCACAGTCAGCCCAGCTCAGCCGCCGTAGCGCGGCGTGACGACGCCGTGGTCGTAGGCGTAAACGATGGCCGCGGCGCGGTCGCGCAGGTCGAGCTTGGCGAAGATGCGGCCGATGTGACTTTTCACCGTCACCTCGGAGATGAACAGGTCGTCGGCGATCTCACCGTTGGACCGCCCCTGGGCGATCAACCGGAGCACATCACGCTCGCGTGCGGTCAGCTCGGTGACGGCCTGCGCGCGATGTTCGACGGTGACGTTGCGGTAGGTGCTCAATACCCGGGCGGTGACTGCCTGGTCGAGGTAGCCGTCGCCTCCGGCGACCGCGCGCACGGCGCGGATCAACTCCTCCGCCGGCGAGTCCTTGAGGACGAACCCGGATGCGCCGGCCCGCAACGCCGCCGACAGCAGCTCATCCTCATCGAACGTGGTCAGTGCCAGGACCGGCGGCGAGCCCGGGGTGGCGGTAAGTCCGCGGGTGGCTTCGATCCCGTCGAGGCGCTTCATCCGCAGATCCATTACCACCACATCCGGGCGGTGCTCGGCGACCGCGTCGGGAACCTCGTCACCGTCGGCGCATTCGCCGGTGACGACGAACCCGTCCTTGCGACGCAGAATCCGGCGCAGCCCGGAGCGGACCAGGTCCTGGTCGTCGACCAGCAGCACGGAGATCTCGGGGCCGGCCATGTCAGAGCGGGCACCGCCACAACCGCGAGCCCGGGTCGGTCAACGGGATCTCGGCGCGCACCGACCACCCTTGCGGGCACGGCCCGGCATCGATGGTGCCGCCGAGCAGCTCGACGCGCTGGCGCATCCCGGCCAGCCCGCGACCGTCCCGAGATGCTGAGGCCACCGCGACCGGCATCTCATTGACAATGGACAGCAGCGCGGTGGCGGGCGAAACAGTAAGGGCCACCGTGGCTTTGGACTCAGGTGCATGCTTGGCGATATTGGCCAGCGACTCCTGGGCGATGCGGTACAGCGCCAGCCCGGTGGCCGCCGACACCGGATCGCTCGACCCCTCGCTGCGCAGCGTGACTTTCAGCCCGGCCTGGGCGTAATCGGCGATCAAATCCGCCAGGTCGGCAATGGCCGGTTCCGGGGCGGTGCCGGCCGGACCGTCCTCCAACAACCCGACCGTGCGGCGGATATCGGCCATCGCCTGCCGGCCCAGTCGCTCGGCATCGGTGAGTGCGTCGACCGCGTCGTCGACGTCGCGGTCCTGCTGCAGGGCATGCCGGGCCCCGGTGACGTGCAGCAGGGTGATGGACAGCGAATGCGCGATGACGTCATGCACCTCGCGGGCGATGCGGCGCCGTTCGTCGGCGGCCGCGTGCTCGGCCAGATCGGCCTGCAGCTCCTGTTGGGTGACGAGCAGCTGCGCCTGGATCCGGGTCAGAATCCCCACCAGCCAGCCCATTGCGGCCATGCCCAGATAGAGCGGCAGCGCGTCGAGGCGGTGCAACGCCGACGCCGCCGCCAGCAGGGCCACCGCCGACACAAGCGCAAGCGGTCCGTACAGCGATGGACCCAGTGCCGCGAACGCCCCCAGCGTCACCACCAGCAAGGCCGGCGCGAGATCGCCGTCGACCGGCGTAGAGGTCGCGAACAGCAGAATGGCGGTGGCCGCTAACGAAGTCGCCCACACCAAGCCGGGCAGGAACTTGACTCCGGCCGCAAAGAACAGCGCCAACGGTGCGAGCGCGAGCAGCGCCGCGGCGGCGGAAGCGGGAATGTCGGCGCGAGTGCGTTGTAGGGCCGATGCGACCAGGCTCACCACCATGCAGCCGTCGACCAGCAGGACGAACGACCAGGAGTAGCCGGTTGGGATGAGCCCAGCGCGCTGCCGGATCCGATCGCGCACAAACCCGGCCACCTCACCCAACATCGGCTCATCGTAGAAGGCAGGTCCGCCCGCGCACATCCTTCTGCGGGTGGAGACGCACTGCGCCCGGAGTGGGAGAACCAAAACCGAACCGCGGCACGATGTCGAGCCCGGTGATGATTCCTAGCGTTGCTGACATCACGTGGAACCAGTTTCACCAGCGGATGGCGTTTATGGCCGACCTGATCGACCGCGCCGCCGAAGCACCTGATTCAGCACTGCATTTCAACGGCAACGCCCCAGACATCGAGCGGCTGTTCGGCAGCGAGGAAAGCCTGCTGCTGGCATTGCAGCAGCGCTGGATGACCGCATTGGCGGCAAAACTCGACCAGGCCCACTACGACGGTGTGCCGGCCGAGCTGGCCAGAGCCGAACTGGCCGCCCAACAACCGGGCCTTCGCGCCCTTTTGGATGCCGCCGCGGCGCGATCGGTGCGGGTCCGAGCGCTGCAGCACCGTGAACCGAGGCTCGAGGAACTGTTCGACGGTGTGCCCTTCGGATTGCAGACCATTGCCTGAGCTGGCCGGCTTCGTCGCCCGGTTCACCCAGCGCTGGGCGGTCGCGGTGGTGCTGGCGTGGATCGCCGCGGCCGGTCTGGCCAATCTGGCCGTGCCGCAGCTGGAACGGGTGGTGGCGTCGCACTCCGGGTCGTTCATGCCCGCCGACGCGGCCAACAACGTCGCGGCCGGCCGAGCTGCGCAACTGTTCGGCGACGCGCCCAGCAACAACCTCAACTATGTTGTGCTGGAACGTGACCAATCGCTGCGGCCGGCGGATCGGCACTACTACGAGGCGCTGGTGGCCGCGCTGCGAGCCGATTCCCGCCACGTGCACGCCGTCACCGACCTGTGGACGGCACCGCTCACCTCGTCGGCGCCGCAGAGTCGCGACCAGCGGGCGGTCAATATGATGGTGCGGCTGTCCGGGGCGCTGGGCACGTCGGCGGCCGCCGAGTCGGTCACCGCGGTCCGCGATGCGGTGGCCCGGCTCGGCCCGCCCGCCGGCCTGCAGGTGTTCGTCACCGGGCCCGGCGCCACCCTGGTCGACGAGTTCGCGGCGATCGACCACCAGATGCTCGCGATCACCGCGGTGACCGTGCTGGTGATCATGCTGCTGCTGTTGCTCGTCTACCGTTCGCCGGTGACCGCGGCGGTCCCGCTCATCGCGGTGGGCCTGGCGCTGGCGCTGGCCCGGCCGCTGGTCGCCCTGCTCGGTGAGCATGGTCTCGTCGAGGTGTCGCTGTTCACCGTCGCGCTGCTCGCGGCGATGATCCTGGGCGCCGGCACCGACTACGCGATCTTTCTGATCGGTCGCTACCACGAGGGCCGCCGCCGCGGGATCGATCCCGCGGACGCCCTGGCCGCCGCCTACCGCGGTGTCGCCCCGGTCATCGTCGGCTCCGGGCTGACCATCGCCGCGGCGTTGGCGTGTTTGAGCCTGGCCCGGATCAGCATGTTCCGTAGCGCCGGAATACCCTGCGGCATAGGGATCCTGGTGGTCCTGGCGGCAGCACTGACTTTGACCCCTGCGCTGATCGCGTTGGCCGGCCGGCGAGGCCTGCTGGAACCTCGCCGGTCGCTGATCGCTCGCCGGTGGCGTCGGCTCGGGGTCGTCGTCGCACGCTGGCCCGGCCCGATCATGGCGGCGAGTGTGGGGCTGGTCCTGGTCTTGACGGTGCCGTTGATCGGCATGCAGACCGGCTGGAACGAGCCGTCGGCGACCCCGGCAGGTGTCGAATCCAATCGTGGCTACGCCGCGATGGACCGGCATTTCGCGGCGAATCAATTGCTGCCCGATATGGTCACCGTCGAGGCCGATCACGATCTGCGCAACCCGGCCGGTCTGCTCGCCGTCGAACGAGTCAGCCGGGCGCTCATGGCGATCCCCGGGGTGCGAGGTGTGCAATCGGCGAGCCGTCCGGCGGGCGCGGTACCGGATGAGGCGACGTTGAGTCATCAGTCCGGGCTGCTCGGCGAACAGCTGGGCGCCGGTGTCGATGCGCTGGCCGAGCGGCTGTTGCGGGTGAGCGATGTGGATGCCGTGTTGTCGCAGGTGTCCGCGGCGATGGATCAGCTGGGTGGCGGGCTGGCCGGCGGCGCCTCCGGTCTGCGTGAAATCGATTCGGCCGCTGCCGATATGCGCTCGGGGATGGACGGCCTGCGGCGCGACGTCGACGCGCTGTCGGGATATCTCGATCCGCTGCGGGGGTTCGTCGACAACACCCCGGATTGTGCGGTCAACCCGATCTGCTCGGTGGCGGCCCGGGTTGTCGGGCCGGTCGACGACGTCGCCCGCAGTTCGGCCGAATTGATCGATGGCGCAGTTAAACTGGCATCGGGATCCGGTACCGCGACGGCTGCGTTGGCCGGGCTGCCGGCCGCTGTGGCGTCGATGCGTGAGGTGCTGGACCAAGCCCGGGCCGCAACCGGCGAGTTGCGTGCCGTGGTGGATGCGTTGCCGTCGCAGTTGCGTGAACTCACCGCGTACCTGCGCGCGGTCGCAGGCGATTTCCAGGGCAGCGCGGCGGGCGGTTTCTATCTGCCCGCCCGCGCGCTGTCCGACCCGAGGTACGCCGAAGTGCTCCGCACGCTGATGTCACCGGATGGCCGGGCGACCTTGCTACTGGTCTACGGCGACGGACAGGAATGGGGGGCCGACGGGGCCCAGCGCGCGGAGCTCATCGAGACCGCGGTGCGGGAGGCGACCAAGGAGGGAACGCTGACCCCGGTGTCAGTGCACCT
>NZ_LZJK01000143.1 GCF_001667945.1 Mycolicibacter sinensis
CCAGTGGATCGGCACCAGCGCGCCGCCCTTGACGTCGAGGTGGGCCCGGACGGCCTCCTCGGGGTTCATGTGCACGTTCCGGCTGGCGCCGCACCGGTGGGACGAGCCGGTGGAACGGCTGCTGGCCGCCGCCGCCGAAGCCGGTGTCGCCGTGGCGGTTCCGAGACCCGGCGGTTCAGTGAGGCTCGACGGAGGAGAGCCGAAGCTGGGACCGCCGTATGAACCCGGCGAGCGGATCCGGCTGGGCGCCAACGACGTCGCGCCGTGGTGGCGGCCTTGACCGTCACGCAGAGCGCGGCCGGGCTCACCGACGCCGAAGTCGCGCAGCGGGTTGCGCAGGGACAGACCAACGACATCCCGGTGCGCGCCGCACGCAGTGTGCGCGAGATCATCCGGGCGAACGTCTTCACCCGGATCAACGCGATCCTGGGAGTGCTGCTGGCCATCGTGGTCACCACCGGATCGCTGATCAACGGGCTGTTCGGACTGCTCATCGTCTTCAACAGCGTCATCGGCATGGTGCAGGAGATCCGGGCCAAGCAGACGCTGGACAAGCTGGCCATCGTCGGGCAGGCGAAACCCTTGGTGCGCAGGCAATCCGGGACGGTGCCGCTGCCCGCCCGGGAAGTGGTGCTCGGCGATGTCATCGAACTCGGCCCCGGTGACCAGATCGTCGTCGACGGCGACGTCGTCGAGGTGGCCGATCTGGAGGTCGACGAGTCCCTGCTGACCGGTGAGGCCGACCCGGTCGGCAAGAGCATCGGCGATCCGGTGATGTCGGGCAGTTTCGTGATCTCCGGAAGCGGTGCCTACCGGGCCACCCGGGTCGGCCGCGAGGCCTACGCGGCCAAACTGGCCGAGGAGGCCAGCAAGTTCACCCTGGTGAAATCCGAACTGCGCAATGGCATCAACCAGATCCTGAAATTCATCACCTACCTGCTGATCCCGGCCGGCCTGCTGATCATCTACACCCAGCTGTTCACCACCGACGTGGGCTGGCGCGCCTCGGTGCTGGCAATGGTCGGGGCGCTGGTGCCGATGGTTCCCGAGGGCCTGGTGCTGATGACGTCGCTGGCGTTCGCGGTGGGGGTGGTGCGCCTCGGGCGGCGGCAGTGCCTGGTACAGGAACTGCCCGCGATCGAGGGCCTGGCCCGCGTCGACGTCGTCTGCGCCGACAAGACCGGCACCCTGACCGAAAACGGGATGCGGGTGGCTGACGTCACCGAACTTCCCGGCGCCGAAGGACTTCCGGTACACGAGGCGCTGGCCGCGCTGGCCGCCGAGGACGCCCGTCCCAACGCCAGCATCCAGGCGATCGCCGAGGCGTTCCCGACATCGCCGGGCTGGACGTCAAGTGGCTGCGCGCCGTTCAAATCGGCCACCAAGTGGAGCGGCGTGTCGTTCTCCGACCACGGCGACTGGGTGATCGGGGCCCCCGACGTCCTGCTCGACCCGTCATCGGCGGCCGCCGAACAGGCCGAGCGGATCGGGGCGCGCGGCCTGCGGGTGCTGCTGCTGGGGTCCAGTGACCGGCCCGTCGACCACCCCGACGCACCCGGGCAGGTCACCCCGGTGGCGCTGGTGGTGCTGGAGCAGAAGGTGCGGCCCGACGCCCGTGCCACGCTGGATTATTTTGCCGAACAAGAAGTCACGGTGAAGGTGATCTCCGGCGACAACGCGGTCTCGGTGGGCGCGGTGGCCGAGGAATTGGGATTGTCGGGGGGCGCGATGGACGCCCGCCAGCTGCCGACCGAGCCGGACCGGCTGGCCGGCGCGCTGGAGGAACACACCGTCTTCGGCCGCGTGCGCCCGGATCAGAAGCGGGCCATGGTGCATGCCTTGCAGGCCCGCGACCACACGGTGGCCATGACCGGTGACGGCGTCAACGACGTGCTGGCGCTCAAAGACGCCGACATCGGTGTCGCAATGGGCGCGGGCAGCTCCGCGGCGCGCTCGGTGGCGCAGATCGTGTTGCTGGACAACAAGTTCGCCACGCTGCCCTATGTGGTGGGCGAAGGACGCCGGGTGATCGGCAACATCGAACGCGTGGCGAACCTGTTTTTGACCAAGACGGTGTATTCGGTGCTGCTCGCCCTGCTGGTCGGCCTGGTCGGGCTGGCGTCGGCGCTGTTCGGCACCAAGCCGCTGCTGTATCCTTTCCAGCCGATCCACGTCACGATCGCCGCCTGGTTCACCATCGGCATCCCGGCGTTCATCCTGTCGCTGGCGCCGAACAACGAACGGGCACACCCGGGATTTGTTCGGCGGGTGATGAGCGGGGCGCTGCCGGCCGGCCTGGTGGTGGGGGTCGCCACCTTCAGCTCCTACCTGCTGGCCTATCGCGGCAGTGAAGCCACCGCCGTACAGCAGATCCAGGCGTCCACCACCGCTCTGATCACGCTGCTGACCACCGCCGGGTGGGTGCTGGCCGTGGTGGCGCGGCCCTATCAGTGGTGGCGGCTGACGCTGGTGATCTGCTGCGGCCTGGCCTATGTGGGCATCTTCGCGATCCCGTTGGCGCGGGAGAAGTTCCTGCTGGACCCCTCCAACGTCGCGCTGACGTCGCTGGCGCTCGGCGTCGGGGCCCTCGGTGCCGCCGCCATCGAGGCGATCTGGTGGGTGCGCGGCGCGATGCTCGGTGAGCGGCCCAAGTTGTGGCGGGAGCCGGCAACGACCACAATGACCCAGCGATAAACCGTGACACAAGGGGAAAGCACGACATGGCCAAGCTCTCCGGATCCATCGACGTCCCACTGCCTCCCGAGGAGGCCTGGGCACACGCCTCGGATCTGTCGCGCTACAAAGAGTGGCTGACCATCCACCGGGTGTGGCGCAGCGCACTGCCCGAGACCCTGGAGAAGGGCACGACGCTCGAGTCGATCGTCGAAGTCAAGGGCATGCCCAACCGGATCAAGTGGACGATCGTGAACTACAAGCCCCCGACCGGGATGACCCTCAACGGGGACGGCAAGGGCGGCGTCAAGATCAAGCTGCTCGCCAAGGTCACCCCGGTCGGCGACGGCTCCAAGGTCAGCTTCGACGTCCATCTGGGCGGGCCGGCGCTGTTCGGCCCGATCGGCATGCTGGTGGCTGCCGCGCTGAAGAGCGACATCAACGAGTCGCTGCAGAAGTTCGTCGCGGTTTTCGCGCCGGCTTAATCGGTTGCGCACCCCGTCATCTCGCGGCTAGGGTGGCGGACGTTCCCGCACAGGAGGTCTGGAGAATGACAGGCATCGCCGGTCTCGCGCCGCTGTCCGCGCGCTGATCACCGACGAATCGCCGTAGTCGCGTCCCGGTTGTCAGCGCCCCCGCTGACCCTTCCGGAGACCTCATGTCCAAACCCGTTGCTGACGTCAGTTCCGTTGTCACCCTGACCGAGGTCGGCTTCAGCTGGCCCGACGGCAGCACCGCGCTGGCCGGCGTCAGCGGTTCGTTCGGCACCGGCCGCACCGGCGTGGTCGGAGTCAACGGAGCCGGCAAGTCCACCCTGCTGCGCCTGATCGCCGGGGAGCTCGCGTGCTCAACCGGGCGCATCGCCACGGCCGGCGAGGTGGCCTACCTGCCGCAGCTGCTCACCCTCGACGTCGGTGCGTCGATCGCCGAATTGCTCGGCGTTGCTGCACAACTCGCCGCCTTGCGCGCGATCGAACGCGGTGATGCCGACCAGGCGCACTTCGAGGTCCTCGGCGATGACTGGGACATCGAAACTCGCGCTGACGCCGCACTTCGGCCGATCGGGCTGGGTTCGGCCGACCTGGATCGGCGCGCCGGCACGTTGTCCGGCGGCGAGGCGATGCTGGTGGCGTTGACCGGTCTGCGCCTGGCGGCCGCCCCGATCACCCTGCTCGACGAACCGACCAACAATCTCGACCGGGTCGGCCGTGAGCGGTTGGCGCAGCTGGTCGGATCGTGGCCGGGCACGCTCATCGTGGCCAGTCATGACACCGCGTTGCTGGAGCAGATGGACAGCATCGCCGAGCTGTACGACGGGCGGCTGAGTTCCTTCGGGGGGCCCTACAGCGCCTGGCGGGCGCACCTGGACGCCGAGCAGGCCGCCGCCCGGGCGGCCGCCCGCACCGCAGAACAGGTGGTCAAGATCGAGAAGCGCCAGCGCGTTGACGCCGAGACGAAACTCGCCCGACGCAACCGCACGGCCCAGGTCGCCCGTCAGAACAAGCGCGCCCCGAAGATCGTGATGAACCAATGGGGCTCCAACGCGCAGGTTTCGGCAGGCAAGCTGCGCGGCCAGCTCGATGGCCGGGTGCGCGACGCGCAAGCCGAATCCGATGCCGCATCCGCCCGGGTCCGCCACGACGAACACATTCGCGTCGACCTGCCGGACCCGGACGTGCCGGCTAGCCGCCGGCTGGCCGAGTTGCCGGGCGTCGACGGGCCGATCATCGTGGCGGGACCAGAGCGCATCGCCCTGGACGGCCCGAACGGGGTCGGCAAGACCTCACTGCTCGAAGCGCTGCTGAGCGGTGCGGGCGGACGGCTGCAGACCGACCGGGTCGGCTATCTTCCGCAGCGGCTGGATCATCTCGATGACACGGTGTCCGCATTCGATGCCGTGTCGGCGATATCCGGTCGCGAGCCGCGGGCCGTGCGCGCCCAACTCGCCCGGTTCCTTTTGGACGCCGACTGTGTGGGCCGGCCGGTCGGCACGCTGTCCGGCGGGGAGCGGTTCCGCGTCGCGTTGGCTCAGCTGCTGCTCGCCGACCCGCCGCCGCAGCTGCTGCTGCTCGATGAACCCACCAACAACCTCGATCTGGCCAGCGTGGATCAGCTGGTCGACGCGCTGGCCGGCTACCGCGGAGCGTTCATCGTGGTCAGTCACGACGACGCCTTCCTGGCGCGGCTCGGCGTGACCCGGACATGGGCGATGCCGCGCCGCGGTGAGCTCGTCGATGCCGGTTAGTGTCACAACATGACCCGCTCGCGTCCCGGTTGGCTCATCGCGCTGTTCGCCGTGATCCTGTCGGTCAGTACGTGGCTGCCATGGCTGACCACCTCGGCCAACGGCGGCGGGCGCGCCAATGCGATCGGCGGCAGTGTCGGCAGCATCGCGCTGCCACCGCGCTTCGGCGTCGGTCAGCTGATCGTGCTGCTAGCGGCCGTCCTGCTGGTGACCGGCGCGATGATCGGCCGGGGACTGTTCACCAGGCTGGCATCGGTTGCCGCCGTGCTGATCTCACTGGCTATCGCCGGGCTGGGGGTGTGGTACTACCGGCTGAACGTGGTCGCGCCGATCATCGCCGGGTATGGGATCTACATCGGGGCCGTGGCCGTGACCGGCGCGCTGGCCTGTTCGGTGTGGGCGCTGGTGTCGGCCGCACGATCGCGGGCTACACGGTGAATCCGCCGTCAACGTTCCAGTTCGCACCGGTGACGTAGCCGGACTCCGGGCCCGCCAGGAAGCTCACGATGGCGGCGACGTCGCTCACCTGCCCGTAGCGCCCCAGTGCCATCACCTTCTTCAGGCTCTCCGGGAACTCGCCACCGTTGTCGGGATTGGCATCAGTATCGATGGGACCGGGCTGCACGTTGTTGACGGTGATGCCCCGCGGACCGAGATCGCGGGCAAGCCCCCGGGTGAACGAGGCCACTGCGCCCTTGGTCATGCCGTATACCGACAATCCGGGGACCGGGATCTTATCGGCGTTGATGCTGCCGATGTTGATGATCCGCGAGCCTTCGCCCAGGTGCTTCACCGCGCTGCGCACCGCCCAGTACATTCCGCCGATGTTGACCGCCACAAGACGGTCGTACTCTTCGGCCGGAAACTCATCGATCGGGGCAATATGAGCAACCGCAGCGTTGTTCACCAGCACATCCAAGCCGCCGAGTTCGGCGACAGCTTGCTCGACTGCGGCCGTGATCTGGGCGGGATCGGCCGAGTCGGCCTTGATCGCAACGGCCTTACCGCCGTTGGCGGCGACTTCGGCGACGAGTTTCTCGGCATCGGTCGCTGAGGCCGAATAGGTAAAGGCCACGGCGGCTCCATCGGCGGCCAACCGCCGTACCGTCTCCCGGCCGATTCCGCGTGAACCTCCGGTGACCAGCGCGCGCCGTCCGGTCAGGGTTGCTGTGCTCATGTCGTCGCCTCCAGACAATTACGAACCGAAATGTTACTAAGTATGCTGAGGTCAAGCGGGGATTGCGGGAGCTGCATTCCCGCTGTGAGCGACATCACAGGAAGGGTGGGGTGTGCGATGGCGGTGGGGCGGCCCCGGGAATTCGACCCCGATCAGGTCGTGGACCAGGCGATGACGCTGTTCTGGGCGCGCGGCTTCGACGGCGTCTCGATCTCAGACATCGCGGCGGCGACGAACACCAATCGCCGCAGCATTTACGCGGAGTTCGGCTCCAAACAGAAGCTGTACGAGCGGGCGGTCCAGCATTACCTTGCCGGGCAGGGCGGTTATGTCATGGACGCGTTGGCGATGCCGAGCGCCCGCGGCGTTGCCGAAGCGCTGGTGCACGGCGCGGCCGAAACGTCTAGCAGCGGTCCGCGTGGTTGCCTGACGCTCGACAGTGGACCGGGAACCGCCGAGATGCGTGAGGCCACGGTGCACCGGATCGCCGAGCGATTCGACGGCGCGGTGGCCGACGGCGAACTGTCCGGCGTGGACACCGTGGTGCTCGCGCGCTGGATTGCTGCGGTCTGTCAGGGCATCGCGATCCAGGCGCGCAGCGGAGCAGACCGCGCGGATCTGCACGCACTGGCCGACCTGGCATTGGCTGGCTGGCCCGCCGGCCGTTAGCCGGTCAGCGCAGCGCGGCAATGACTTTCGCGAAAGCTGCGGCGTGATTCTGCTGGACCGTGAAATAGCTCAACCCGTACCGGCGGCGGTAGTCGCGCAACGTGTCGGCCATCTCGCGCGGTGACCCGGATAACACGGCGGGCATGGCCAGCAGCTCCTGGTCCGACAGGGTCGGGGCGAACTGGCGAGTCAGCGTGAGGTCGGGAATCCCGGAGGCGTCGGTCGGCACGGCCGTGATGGCCAGGTTCAGTTCCAGGGCGTCGAACCGATCACCGGCAGCCGCGCGGACAAAGGAGATGCGTTCTGCCAATGGGTCTTCCGCGTCGGCTACCCGCGACCCGGTCAGGCCCACGATGTCGGCGTGCCGGGCGGCCACCGTAAGCAGCCGATCGCCACTGCCGGCGATCAGGATCGGTACCCGAGGCTGGTGAGTCGCCACATAGGTTGTCACGTGCTCCAGGTACTCGATGCGCCGGGCGGCACTGGGGAACGGCAACTCGGCGGCCGCGAACTCCGCGCGAACATAGCCGGCACCCAGTCCGACCTCCAGTCGGCCCCCGGACAGCAGATCGGTGTCGGCGATGTCGCGGGTCAGCAGCGCCGGCTTGTAGAAGCAGGCGTTGAGCACGTAGGTGCCCAGCCGGATCGTCGTGGTGGCCGCCGCGGCCGCCACCAGGGCGGGGAAGGGGGCCGGAGCACCGAGATGATCCGGCACGTGGAGCACATCGAAGCCGAATTCCTCCATGCGACGAGCCATCTCGGCCAGCCCGGCCGCCGACCGGATCGAATGCAAACCCACACCGAAGCGAAACTGCTTGTCCACCAACTACCTCCTACCTAGCCCAGGTGCGGGCCGCGGCCGTCAGGCCACGCACCAGCGCCGACGTCACCGGCGACAGGCCGTCCGCGCCGGGCGGCTGGCTGCGAGGACTGATGCCCCGCACCCGCGGCGACAGTTCCAGCTGGGTCCCGCCGCCCCGCACTTGATTCACCGGATTCGCCGGGTGCAGGCCCCGCAATCCGACCGGGATCGCGTTCAGATCGGTGATCACCTGATAGCCCGGCAGATCGAGGCATCGGGCGACGTGCGCGGCCAGCCGGCGGTTGCAGCCCCCGGCCAGCAGCTGCGTGCTGCGCCCGATCCGGCCGTACCCGTGCAGCGACACCACGACGTCGACATGGTCGAGGAACTCGGCAAGCCGTGCCGACTCCGCGGCGAGGTAGCGGGCCGAGGGCAGGTGGCGCGGATACCCATCGGGATGCCGCACCAGGTACACCGATGCGTCGGCGGCCTCGGCGGCGCGGTCGGCGATCACGTCGGTCATCTGCTCCAGACCCCCACCGTGAACGGCTAGGAATCCGAAGCGCGACCGCAGGTGGCTCTCCTCGATGACCCCGGGGTCGGCCAACAGTTCCGAGAGTGACTGGGGCGCCGCGTCATTGCCGGGTGGGGTGCGCAGCGGCCACTGGACCGGATCCCAGCGGCGGAGAAACTCGATCCACGCCGGGGGCAGCCCATGTTGGCCGGCCGCGCCGATGATGCGTTCCAGGTAGCCGTCCCGCGGTGCACCAGGCTGCACCCGATGGTCGATATACACCCACGCCGGCGCTGACCCGTCGGTGGTGTGCACCGTCAGCCGATCACGGCGGTAGCGCACCGGCACACCTTCGGCGCTGTCCAACGCGGCCAGGTCGCGGTCGGACACCCGCCACAGCACCCCGTGCACCCGCGAACCCGGGAACGGCTCAACGGTGGCGACCCCGCGCTGGTTGATCAGCCAATCGTGGTCGGCCAGCACCGCCGGGCGGGGATCGCACGCCTCGGGGCAGCGGCGCGCCATCTGCTGTGCGCACAGGTTGGACCCGTACGCGAAGTAGGCATGCCGCGTCATCGACATTCAGCGTGGCGGCCGTGCCGGAGTGGGAGGTGGTGGAGCCGGCCGGGTATCCGGGCCGGCCGTCTCAAGCGGTTGCGCCTCGGGGAAAACCCACTTGCCGGAGAGGATCTCCCGCTTGGGCTGGTAGAGCCGGACCAGGTAGTTCCATCCCGGGGTGATCGGCAGGCAGTTGGGCGTGTTGCTGGCCGTGCACCCGCCGAACTGCACGGTGACCGAGTTGTCCTCTGCCTTCGTCGCGGTGATGTCGTTGACCGAGTAGGCCTGTTGCGGGTTCTCGGTGAAGTAGCCGTTCTTGTTGTAGACGCTGACCGACCAGAAGGCTTTCACCGGAACGTCTTTGACGGTCAGCCGGTACACGGTGTGGCCGTCGTTGCGGGTCGGGGTGACATTGAGGTACAGCGCGTCGGTCTCGGGGTTGCCGCCCCAGGCCGCAGCGGCCCCGATCAGATGCCGCACCGGGTCGGTGTCGGCCAAGGTGCCGAACATGCCCCGGGTGTCTGGAATGGTCTCGGCCAACTCCAGCAGCGCGTCGCTGACCTTCTTCTGGCTGACCGGATCCCACCGCGGCACATCGAAGCTGCCCGAGTTCTCCTGGGCCACCGTGATCTGGTCCTGCAAGCCGCGTGCCGTGGCCAGATCCGCCGGATCCTTGGGGTCGGCCAGGATGCGGACAGTGACCATGACGTAACGGGTGCCGACCTGCCGTTGATCGAGCGTGTGTTCGCCGCTGCCGTAGAACATGTCGGTGACGTACTCGTCCTGGCTGATCACCTGCGCCGACATGTACCGCTCACCCGGATCGGGCAGCGTGATCGTCACCGGCGCGGCCTGCAAGTCGAACACCGCCGCGGAATACAAGGTGTCCCGGTTGGGCCGCACCACCAGCTGCCGGTCGATCGGGGTGACATCACGCATGTGGAAGAAACGGCCGAAGCCGTTCTCGTTGACGACGTTGGTGAATTCCTGGTCGGTGACGGCCCGCACGAAGTTGTCCGGTGTCACCAACACCATGCCGTTCGGGGTGCTGCGGGCCTGGTGCGTCAGCGGGTCCGGGCCGGCTTTGGTCACCGTCAGTCCACAGCCGGAGAGTGCCAGTGCCGCTAGGCCGAACGTAGAAACCCACCGCTTCCACATGCAGGGCAACCTACCCCCTGCAGTTTGCGGGCGGGCTATTGCACACAGTCTTGCCCGCACGTATGGTCCGAATGAGATTTAACCGTCAATAGGTCGAGTAAATAGTTAACCAATGTGAGGAGAGCGGCCGTGGACCTGACCGGGAGCGCCGAATCGACACGCTCTTCTCGGAGTCAGGCCCGGCGGTTCGGGATCGCCGCAGCAGCAGTCGGCAGCGCGCTGTCGATGGTGGTGGGCACTCCGTTGGTCACTGCTGGCAGCGCCGCACCCGCGGTGGCATTGACCGCGGGATATCAGCAGGCACTCGATGACCTGCTCGCTGCCATGAAGCAAGCCGTCGCCAATGACCTGTCCCTGCCCTACGCCTCACCCGGCGACGCGGACACGCTGATGACGATGTTGCAGAACACCAACTACGAACTGATCACCACCGGGTTGTCGCGGGTCACCGAGCTGTTCAACGGGGTGTTCTTCCAATCGCCCGAAGTGGTCGCCGGCAATGTCGCCGACTCTCGCCAATACTTCGACTACTTCACCCCCGACATCTACTACCACGTCACCGCGGGGCTGGCGCCCGGCGCGACGTACAAGCTCACCGGAACCCTCGGCGGGGGAACCGAGCACTTGTCGATCAGCACCACGGCCGTCACCGGTGCCACCGCCCACACCATCGAGGATCTGGAACTCAACCACGGCCTGGTGGTCGACGCCAACGGCAACTTCACCGTCTACATCGGACCCGAAGCGCCGGCCGGCGCCGTCAACTTCCTGGATTCCACGGACGCCACCGTCGGCGGCGCCGCGTCCCTGCTGATCCGCGACATGATGGGCGACTGGGCCAAGGGGCCCGGCAACATCAGCCTGCAGTGTGTCGCCGACTGCCCGCCGTTCTTCTCCATCCCCGCCGGCGGCTTCTTCCCCACGGAGGGGGGTGGAACCGACGTGCCGAGCGGGCCGGCCAACATCGGCTCCGTCGACGACGTGTTGAACATGCTGTTCAGCGCCTTCGCCCAGATCGTCGTCCCGTTCAACCAGCGCAGCATCGAAGGTGGGGCCTCGGTGGGCATGGAGGTGCCCGCCAACACGATGATGACGCTGGCGCCGGAGACCAGCTACGGAGTCGGTCTGGAGTCCGCGGTCGTCACCGGCGGCAACTGGGATCTGGATCCCGGTGAGGCGCTGATCCTGAAGGTGCCGACCGTCGAGGCGGCCTACAGCGGCATCGAGCTGATGAACGTCTACGGTGGTGCGCTGCCCTATGTGATGGCCCAGACCACCCTCAACAACACCACCACCTACCATGCCGACGACGGCTACACCTATTACGTTGTGAGCGCGACGAATCCGGGCGTGGCCAACTGGCTCGACACCGGCGGACTCAGCACAGGTGAGATCTTCGCGCGCTTCGAGAACGTCACCGATCGTGCCGACGCGCTCGGCCTGGGTGTGGAGACGCACGTGGTGTCGATTGACGACATCGACCAGTACCTGCCCACCGACACGCCGACCGTCAGCCCCGAAGAGTTCGCCGCTGACATGGCCCGACGGGTGTTCTCCTACGACTACGCGCTGGATGTGTCGCGGATCCACGCCCAGCCCGCGTGGGTGCTGCAGCATCTTGAGCTGAACGCGCTGTCGGCCCTAATGGGCAAGGAGGACTTCGAGTCGGTGTTCGGCAGCCAGCCCTTCACTCCGATCGAGCTGCGGTTCACCGACGCGCTGAGCCCGGACTGGGATGCGGTCATGCGCAGCGTCTTCGAGCACCCGATGGAAAGCCTGACCTCGGTGTGGAATGCCCTGCCGGTGCTGACCAGCGACATCACCCTGCCGATCACGCTGGCGCTGGCCCAGACCGCTATGGCGGTGGTGATGCCGCAGATGCTGGTCACTGCCCTCAACGACGCGCTGTTCAACCCGAACACCAGCATCCTGTCCGGTCTGCTCAACGCCCGCGACGACCTGGCGACGGTGATCCTGAGCGGCAACAGCGACTGGCCGACCGAACTGAGCGCGCAGGCGGCCCAGCAGTGGGCCAACATGGCCGACCTGATCGCGAACACCCCGAGCTTCGACCTCAACGATCTGTTCGGCGGCTGATCCAGCCGTTGACGTCCCGAAAAACGTAACAATCTGGTAACTCGGCGCTGCTTGCCTGCTTGGCGGCAGCTGAGGACGATTGGGCCATGGCTCATGGCCGTCCCAGGACGGCAAAACTGGCTACCCGGAAGGGGACCGCACGCCGCGGTTGGCGCGCGGTGGGGGTGACCGCGGCCAGCGTGTACTCCGCGGTGGGGCTGGGGCTGCTGGCGGCGCCCGAAGCCCAGGCCGATGAGTTCGACGTGATCATCGACCAGGTCCTCAATGCGATCACCGGGTTCTTGGAGCAGGACTCGGTCAGCAGTGTGTTGGGTCCGCAGCTGGACACCGAGCTCGTCAGCTGGTTCAACAGCCTCGATCCGGTTGCCCCGGTCAGCGTTGACGCGTCGCAGATGAGCCAGAACCTGCTGGTCAACCCGGGCTTCGAAATAGCCGATCCCTCCGGGTCGGGGTACAGCGGGGTGACCATACCGGGCTGGACGGAGACCGGCACCCCGACCGTGATCGCCTACGGCAGCCCGGTCGGTTATCCGTCGCCACTGTCATTTCCCCTTCCGACGGTGACGGGCCTGTTTGGCTTTCCGCAGGATGCGCCGCCAGGCGGCGGCGACAATTTCGCCGGCGGCGGCCCGGTGGGCACGTCCAGCATCAGCCAAACCGTCGACCTCACCGGCGCCGCCGGAACGCCGTACTCGCTGAGCGCGGATCTCGGCGGCCAAACCTGGAACCCGTCCTACGCCTCAGTGCAGGTCACCTTCTATGACGCCAATGGAGACGTGCTCGGCACCGGCGCGCTCAACCCGGTCACGGTATGGGATCGCCTGGGCTTCACCGGGTTCGAGCAACGCGAGATCACCGGGACGGTTCCCGAGGGCACCACCTCCGCAACGGTGACCACCACCTTCACCGACACCAACCAGTACCTCGGCGCCTACAACGGCGCCTACGCCGACAACGAGTCGTTCACCGTCGGCGATCCAAACCTCGCCCCGGCGCCGCTGCTCCCACCGGACTCCGATGTCGGCCACCTGGATCACGTGTTCGTGATCTACATGGAGAACAAGGGCTTCGACGACATCGTCGGCAGCCCCAACGCGCCGTACATCAACAGCCTGATCAACACCTACGGGTCTGCGAACAACTACTACGCGCTGAGCCACCCCAGTGATCCCAACTACATCCGGGTCCTGGGCGGATCGGACTTCGGCATCGACTACAACTCCGCCCCGAACTCCATCGACGGACCGAACCTCATGCAAGAAATGGATCAGGCGGGCATTTCGTGGGCCGGCTACGCGCAGAGCATGCCGTCCCCAGGGGCCATCGTGTCATCGGGGGACTACGCCGTCGACGAATTGCCCTTTACCCAATTCAGCTACGTCTACGGCAACACCCCCGACTACCTGGAAGAGCACCTGCTTCCGTTGACGCAGTTGGCCACCGATCTCGCACACCCGAGCACCTTCCCGGGATTCACCTGGATCGCGGCCAACGAGGACAACAACATGGAAGGCCCGGTCGATACGTTTAGTGGGATTCTGCAGTTCATCGCCACCCAGTTGACCGACCATCAGTACAACGTCGCGGCGGGCGACCAGTTCCTCCAGCAAGAGATCTCCACCATCGAGAACTCGGCACTGTGGACTGACCCGACGCAGAAGGACGCGATCATCGTCACGTTCGACGAGGACAACAACAACTTGTCGCTGGGCTTCGGCAACCAAGGCAATCACGTTCCGATGATCGTCATCCCGAGCGAGGGCGCGGTGACGCTCGGTGGAATGCAATCCGGCAACTTCGCCACCGACGACTACTACAACCAGTACAGCCTGCTGGCCACCATCGAAGACGCCCTGCGCACCGCGCCCGGAACACTGGCCCCGCTCACCGACAACGACATGTACGCCACACCGATGAATGCCTTCTGGAAGTGATGGTGTCCCGGGCAGCAAGTGATTCCTCTTGAGGCCCGGGTGTTGGCCCCGGCTAGTCGCTACGGGTCAGTCTCGAGTTCTTGAACTCGATCACCTCGGGTCGATAGATCGCGTAAGCGACGCTGCCGCCGGCCATTCCAGGCGGTAGGCACGCGAGTCCAGCCCAGATCCTACGATCACCGCCTGCCGGATGCCGGCGGATAACACGCTGGGAAAGAAACCATCGAAAAATCGCGCGCGTACGGCGAAAAAATCTATCAGCCAACCGGTTTCAACGTCGGCGAACGCCGGCTCACCGCTGGCCAACCGGGCGAACAGCTCGACACCGACAGCGCCGACGAGGGGTTCGCCGAACGGATCATTGATGATTGGCTCCGCTTGCCTGCTGGCCGCTGCCGTGGCTGCGGCTGCCATGGTTGCCGGTCACGCTGTGAATGCCGGTAACGTTATGCCGACAGCTGCATTCTCCTCTGCCGTTGCCAGTCGGTAACCGAAGCGGTTTGCAGTCTCGGCGAAGCGCGCCACTTCGCGAGCAGTCGGCGGTGGGGAACCAATTGGGCGACCGACTTCCCGAAAGAACCGGCCCATGACTGCCGTTGTGATGACCAGATCGACAGCGGGTTCGCCGGACAGATTGCGATGGGCGTGTGGGGCATTGCCGGCCACGCGGATGTAATCGCCGGGGTGGGCATCGCGCCATTGCGGGCCGTCCTCGCCCTCGACAAGAACTTGGTGACCACCCGCGAGGATGAAGAAATCTTCAAAGTCGTCGTGGCTGTGCAGCGGGACGGTGACCCCGGGCGGAAGGACCGCGCGCATGACGCAAATCTGCTCGTTGTCCTTCGGCGTCAGGAACTCAATGATCGGTCCGAAAACGTCCACCGTTGGCCCTCCGGTTCCGTCAGCAAGCCGGCCGAAGATGGCGCCTGTGTCATTGGGCGGTGTCATTCTTTCTGTTTGCCTCTCAAAAGTATTCGGAGTAGTGACGTCGGCACGTCAGCCGTCAGCATCGGTTACACCAATGCCAAGTCTTCGCCGCCCCAGCCGGTTCCGGAGGGCGAGCTGGCCCAATACCGTCCATGGTTCGAGACACGCGTCGATTTTGGGGGCGAGCCGTGCGGCCCCGACGTACGGCGATCTCATCACCGATCGCGGGAACAGTGAGCCGAGATGGTCGGGCAGCCCAAAACGAGTCCACCCAGTTCCCAACCGCGGTGAGATAACTGGCGCTTGCCAACGCTGACGGTGAGTAGCGCGTGTGAAGCGGTTGTTCTATCAGACCGCCCCTAAACACGGCTAAGCCCTTTCACTTGGGCGCGGATTGTGGCCGCGGCGACGATCACGAAGGACACCACCATGCGGAATTCCTCGTCGATAGCGTGGATTTCGATGCAACGGACGAGGGCGACCAGTCCAAGACTTCAACCATCACTTACCCGGTAATTCCCTATGGTGCCGTCTTATCTGGGAATGTCGGTCGCGGTGGTGTCTCGGGGCACCATCGGTGACGTCGCCTTCTGAGCTACTCCCCGCTTTCGCGACTTCTTGAGTACCCGAAGCATTGTCGACGGGCGCAGCAAGTGGGAGGGTCGATCAACCAGGTTCATCGACCGCAGGAATTGCTGGACCACTGCTGGATCGGTTTCGGCGGCGGCCAGCACCCGGTCCAGGTAAGCGTTGAAGATCCGCATAGACAGCGATCGCCTCCCCGCTATTTGGGGCAAAGCCAGGTCTGAAGCCACCGCCGCCTGCCAGGCCACACGGATCTCTTTGGCCGACGCGCGAAAGAAACGCTGCGGTAGGTTGCGGTCGCCTTGCTGCAGGCAGTGGCGCAGGACGTGCGCTTCGATGGCGGCCACCGACATGCCCTGCCCGTAGAGTGGATTGAAGTTACATAGTGCGTCCCCCATGACGATCAGGCCGCCGGGCATTCGCCCCAACTGGTCGTAGCGGCGCCACCTGTTCGAGGGAAACCGATAGTGCGTCATGTCGGCGAGTGGCTCGGCGCGGCGCGCGGCGTCCAGCACGTGCCTGGGCGCCATGTCGGCCAGGCAGTCCAGCAGCGCGGCGCGATCGGCGGGCGGTTTTTGTCCGGCCACCGTCTGGACCGCAAGCCGATAGGTGTCGTTCTCGCCGGCGAACATCGCGAAGCACACAGGACGGTTCGGCTCGGGGCCGCTGAAGGCGAGGTACTCGCGCAACGTGCCCGGCGGTAGGTGGACCGGCAGGCCGGCGTAGCTGACGTGCACCGTGAGCTGGTCTTCGCGGGGGCGAGGATAGCCCAGTTCGTCGAGAAACACCGGTGCCCGTGAGCCACGTCCGGTGGCGTCCACGACAAGGTCGGCCGCCAGGGTCGTCTGGGCGCCAGAGTCGCGCCGCGCCACCACAACACCGGTCACGCGGTCCCGTTTCGGAACCGATGTCAATCTCACCGCATCGTGACCCTGCACGATCTCCACGTTGGGAACGGCAAGCGCCCTGCGACGCAGGATCCACTCGATGAACGGCCGGCTGACGTAGTAGCTGACTATCGAATCAGGGTCGGGAATCGTGCCAGATCGCAAGAACCGGTGCCCGCCAAACGATACCCAAAACCGTGACAGGTCACCGTCGTTCCACACCCGCGCGCCACCGGCGACCAGCTCGTCGACGAAACCGGGAAACAGCTCACCCATGATCTGCACCCCGCGCGCTGCCGGAAGGTGGGGCAGGTCGCCTTGCGCCACACCGCGACGGGGCGCCGGTCCGTCTGGGAGGATATCTCGTTCGACCACTGTCACACTGTTGTAGAAGTCAGCAAGCACCCCGGCGGCCAATAACCCACCGATGCTGGCCCCAAGTACGACTGCGGACTCGCCAAGTTCGGGCCCGTTGTCTCCTTGCCATGGCGAGGCTGTGTTGATGGGCGGTCCGATCGACATCTACTGCCTTTCATGGGTATTAGGTTCGGGCTTCTTACAGCGCGGCAGACGATGGCGCGTGAACCTCCTCGCTTACGCAACCTTCGAAACAGTCTGCTGGAAACAAGGTCTGTCCGCCGACGGCTATTTGAGCCGTCCTTCCCACAAGATCGGACGCGGCCGGCCCATACTCGGACCCGCCTGTCGGCCAACATAACTGGTTGTGGGATGCGGACTTAGTACCTAAATTGCTGATGTCGGAGAACATGCCGGCCACCAGAGCCACCCGATCCCGGCGGCACTCCAAATCAGCAGCATCGTGAATCGCCGTGGGTTTGATGGCGGCTCGGGCTATGGGATTTCGACCAGGGTTTGGTCGGTACGTTGCCCAGCGTAGAAGGTGTCTTCGAACTCGGCCGGAGGCACGTCGTTGAGGTAGCCGTGGAGCCGGGCCGTGTTGTGCCAGTGAACCCAGCTCAGGGTGGCCAGTAGACGTCTTCGGCGGTCTTCCACGGCCCGCTCCGGATGGGTCCGTAGATCAGCTCGGCACGTTCCCGCGTCATCAAGTGCGCACCGGTGCACATCCGGGAATGGTCATCGATACCGGTCAATGCTTTGGCGCTGGCGCCATCGGCCAGCGGGAACCCGCCGACGATATCCATCTGCCACAGCCCCATCGCAGCGCTACGTTCCCGCGTTTCCATTTCCGCGACCGCCGCTGCCGCGACTCGGCATCGATCATGGCGGCCCGCACCAGGCGCCCAAACCGCCGACGCCGACGGCAGCGGCCTCATACCCCGCTTATCCAGCTCGAACACCAACCGCCGCGGCCCCCGATACGGCCGCGACCGCGGCAACTCCAACACCACCGCCTCAACCTCGGCCGGCATCTGATGCGGACAGTGCACCGGCCGATGCGACCGGTCCTTGAGCCCTTCGAAGCCCTCGGCTTCATACCGGGCCAGCCAGCCATGCATCGTCTGCCGCGACACATTCGCCTGTTCAGCGGCCTGCGCCGCTTGATACCGCTGCTCAGCCACGCTCAACTCCCTCATCCAGGGAGTGTCAAGGATCAACCGAAGTAACTGTCAACCATCAGCCGAAACACTGTCAGCCATCACCCGAAGCCGAAACGTCGAGCATCACCCGACGTCATACAGAAGTAATGGTGCCCCCGGGCAGATTCGAACTGCCGACACCGGCTTTAGGAGAGCCGTGCTCTATCCCCTGAGCTACGGGGGCGGGGATCTGTGGAAATAGGTGTTGAGAACTCTAGTGGATCGCCGAGAGACGCACGGTGCGAGACGGTGCGTTCGCCGTTCTGGCCTCAATCGCCGCTCGCAGCTCTGCTCCGCTGGTAGTGCCGGCGCGCCTTCATGCGGTTGCCGCAGATGGCCATCGAGCACCACCGGGCCGTGTTGGGTTTGCTGCGATCGATCAGGAACAACCGGCAGTCGGGATTGGCGCAGGGCCGAAGACGCCCGGGACTGGAGATCCGTAGCGCGTCCCAGGCGAGGATCGCCCGCGCGGCGGCCGGCGGGGTCGCCTGCGTGGTCAGTGTCCAGGTCAGGCCGTCGTCGCTGAGAGCGGGGGACAGGCCGACTCCGTCCAGGAACGGCTGTAGTGCCCGCGGCGACCGGTCGCCGCGCACCACGTCTTGCAGGGCAGTCCGTACGTCGACGAGTTCTTGTAGCTGCTGCTCGTTTGCCGGGCCGGCGTCGCGGGAATCCAACCAGGCTTGTGCGGTAACCGGGTCTTCGAGTTCGTCGCGGGCCACGCCGTCGATGACGGGGGTGGAGTTGAGCAAGTCCAACAGCAACGCCTCGTCGCCGGGCCCGGCCGCAACGATATCCATATAACCTCCAAATGCCTATTGACAGGTTACATCAGAGGTGCTTGGCTCCTAACTATCAAAATCAAGTTAAGGAGTTAGGCATGGTGGCTACGGTGCGACACCACTACGCGGCCGTCGACGGGCGCCGGTTGTTCTACCGCGAGGCGGGAAGCGCCGATGCACCGGCGATCGTGCTGCTGCACGGCTTTCCAACAAGCTCGTACATGTTCCGGGACCTCATCACCCGCCTGGGCGAGGACTATCACGTCGTCGCCCCCGACTACCTCGGCTTCGGCTACTCGGATATGCCGCTGGTGACCGAGTTCGACTACACCTTCGACAATCTCGCGGCGCTCACCCAGAAGCTGCTGGATCAGCTCGGGTTGGACCGCTACGCGATCTATGTTCAGGATTACGGGGCGCCGATCGGATGGCGACTGGCGCTGAGCCGGCCCCACACCATCAGTGCGATCGTCACGCAGAACGGCAACGGCTACGACGAGGGCTTCATCGAGAGCTTCTGGAAAACCGTCTGGGACTACCAGCGTGAGCAGACTGCCGAGACCGAGGCGGCCATCCGCACAGCGCTGACTGTCGAGTCGCTCAAATGGCAGTACCTGACCGGTGCACCGGATGAGTCTGTGGTCAGCCCCGACACGTGGACCCTGGACAGCGCACTGCTGTCCCGGCCGGGCAACGACGAGATTCAGCTCGCGCTGTTCCGGGACTACGCGACCAATCCGCCGATGTACCCCGCACTACACGAGTACCTGCGCACCAGCAGAGTCCCGGTGCTGGCCGTCTGGGGACAAGGGGACCCGATCTTCGGCCCGGACGGCGCCCGGGCATTCGACCGGGACGCCCAAGACGCCGAAATCCATCTGCTCGACGGCGGCCACTTTCTGCTGGAGACGGCCGCCGAGGAAATCGGGCAGTTGGTCAAGGACTTCTTGTACCGGGTCAACGGGCGGTGACGGCCATGTCCGGCATCGAGCGGCCCGCCGTGCTGGTCTTCGACGTCAACGAAACCCTTCTCGACATCGAAGCGCTAGAGCCCTTGTTCACAAGGCTTTTCGGTCGGCCCGGTGTGCTACGGGAGTGGTTCGACCAGCTCGTCCTGTACTCGATGACCGTCACCCTGGCGGACTGTTACACCGACTTCAGCTCCCTTGGGCAGGCCGTGTTTCGGATGCTCGCCGAGGTACATGCCGTTGAGTTGTCGGCCAGTGACGCAGCGGCTCTCGCCGACGCGCTGGCCACCATGCCGGCGCATCCCGACGTCGTTCAAGGGCTGTCACGACTGCGTGACGACGGCTACCGGCTGGTGGCGCTGACCAACTCGCCGTTCTATCCCGGTCGTGCGACGGCATTGGAAACCGCGGGTCTCGAAGGTCTTTTCGAGCGCCGGTTCACCGTCGACGAGCTACGGGTCTTCAAGCCCACAACGGCGCTGTATCGGCACACGGCACATGCCCTGGGTGTGCGGCCCTCGGCCTGCATGATGGTCGCCGCGCATGCCTGGGACACCATCGGCGCACAAGCCGCCGGATTCAGCGGCGCCCTCATCACCCGCCGTGGCAACGCGCCGTTGCGCGTCGACGGCGTCTACCAGCCCGCCGTCATCGCAGGAGACCTCGTCGGCCTCGCGCGGCAACTGACCCAGCTTTCCGAAACGTAATACACCAACAACATTCAGAGGAGAATCACCATGACCACGACACCCGCACCGGCTATTCCGACTCACCCAGCGGTGGTGCGAGAAGCCGCGGGCGGCCCGACTATGCGCGCCATCGTTCTCGACGGCTTCGGGGGCCTGGACACCTTGACCTACACCGACATCCCCAAGCCGCTGCCCAAGCAGGGCGAGGTGGTGATCCGGGTCAAGGGATTCGGAATCAACCACGCTGAAATGCATATGCGTCGGGGTGAATGGGCCGAGGCCGCCGAAGTCAGCGGCATCGAGTGCGTCGGCATCGTCGATTCCTGCCCGGGAGGAGAATTCCCGGTCGGCGCCAAGGTCGCGGCGCTGATGGGCGGGCTGGGCCGCACGATCAACGGCAGCTACGCGCAATTCACCCGGGTGCGTGCCGAGAATGTCGCGCTGATCGAATCGGACCTGCCGTGGGCTCAGCTGGCCGCACTTCCGGAAACCTACGCCACTGCCTGGACCTGCCTGTTCCGCAATCTCGGCCTGACTGCCGGCCAGACCCTCGTGATCCGCGGGGCGACATCGTCTTTCGGTCAGGCGGCAGTGAAACTGGCCGTGGAGGCGAAAGCCCACGTGATAGCAACCACGCGTAAGCGGGAACGGTTCGGCTTGCT
Organism: Mycolicibacter sinensis; assembly: GCF_001667945.1. GTDB lineage: Bacteria > Actinomycetota > Actinomycetes > Mycobacteriales > Mycobacteriaceae > Mycobacterium > Mycobacterium sinense_B. The sequence continues at coordinate 20,884 of NZ_LZJK01000143.1, forward strand.
GACGTCGCTCGGCGCTGAACGTGCCGAGCTGGAGACTCCCGATCTCGGTGCCCACATTGCCGAAGCCAAGCAGGTCGACGCCGTTCTCGACCTCGTCGGCAACAGCACGATTCTGGACTCTTTAGACATGCTGCGCCGAGGCGGTACCGCGTGTTTGGCCGGCTGGCTCGGGGGACTGGACCCGATCGCTGACTTCAATCCGCTGTTACAGATGGCCAGTGGGGTCAACCTCAGCTTCTTCGGCAGCTTCGTGTTCGGCTCCCCGGGGTTCGCGTTATCGGATGTCCCGCTTCAGGACATCGCGAACAAGGTGCGCGACGGTCGCCTGGATGTCAGGCCCTCCCGCGTGTTCACCTTCGACCAGGTTCGCGAAGCGCATCGGGTCATGGAGGCAGGAGAGGCCGGCGGAAAGATGGTGGTGGTCCTCGACTGAGGTCAGTCCGCCAGGTCGGTAGGCGGGGTGTTCACTAGCAGCGGGTCGGGATCCTTGGCCATCGCCAGCAGCCCGCGCACACCGCGGATCATCAGCGGCCAGGTGCGCGGGTTGCGTAGGTTGAGCCCCCCGATGAGCTGCTTGAGCATCGATAAGGTGTCGAAGTAGATCCGTTCGGCGGTCAGGGTCTCGTTCTCGTCGAAGACGAAGTAGGCCGTCATCCGGGTGCGGTGCCGTGATCCGGTCGCCGGTATACCGCCCAGCGGGCCCAAATGCGTGCCCAGGAGCCAGAACTCGACAATCACCGCGTCGGCGCTGTGTCGCAGCGCGATGATCTCGTGGTCTTGGTCGGGGAACGCCACCCGAGTGTCACGGTAGTAGTCGCGGACCTCGGCGTCACCGTCGTGCACGGTCAGCGTGGGGATGATCTCGTAGTGCGGGTGAGGAAACGTGGCCAGCACGTCGTCCCAATCCTGGCGCACCTCGTCGTGAAAATGGTCGAGAACGAGTTTCTCGCGTGCCCGCAACACCTCGGCGGGTGGGATGGCGAAGCGGTCGGTCATGGCATCCTCCAGACAAAAGTCCCCGGGGCGGCAACAATGGGCAGACTAACCCTGGCCGGCGACGCGCCTGCCCGGAAGGAGACGCTCATGATCACACGGAACCGCACGTGACCGGCCCGGCGTCACAAAGTCGCGCGCTGCCTCGTCAACGGGGTATGAACCTCGTCGCGCATCGCGTATGTCTGATCCTTTTGACGATCGTCGGCCTCAGCCTCGGAGTGTGGGCATACTTCGCCCCGTTGAATTGGTACACAACGTTTCCCGGCATGGGCATGCACTGGTTGCCGGTGCTCGGCCCGTACAACGAGCATTTCGTGAAGGATGTCGGCGCGTTGTTCTTCGGGCTCGGGTCGCTCAGCGCCGCGGCGGTGTACTACCTCGATAACCGCCCCGTCGTCGTGATCACGGGAGTCAGCTGGTCGGTCTTCAATGTGCTGCACCTGATCTATCACCTCGGCATGCTGCACATGTACGGCCTGCGTGACGCGGTCCTCAACGTGATCAGTCTCAGCCTGCTTCTGGTGGTATCGCTTATCCTGCTCGTCCCCGCACGCAGTCACAGCGTGGATCGCACATGACTTATGACTACGACGTCGTGGTGATCGGCTCCGGTTTCGGCGGCAGCGTGGCGGCGCTGCGCCTGAGCGAGAAGGGTTACCGGGTCGGCGTGTTGGACATGGGCCGCCGCTGGGCGCCCACCGATTTCCCGCCCAACAACTGGCATGTCCGCAAGGCCATGTGGGCGCCGAAACTGGGCTGCTTCGGCCCGCAGCGCCTCACCGTGCTCGGCAAGACGTTCATCGCCAGCGCGGTCGGCGTCGGCGGCGGATCGCTGATCTACGGCAACACCCTCTACGAGCCGTTGGAGCGGTTCTACACCGACCCGCAGTGGGCGCACATCACCGACTGGAAAGCCGAACTCGCGCCGTACTACGAGCAGGCCCGCCGGATGCTCGGGGTGACGCCCACCCCGCATACCACCCCGGCCGATGAGGTGCTGCTGGCGGTGGCCCGCGACCTCGGGGTCGAGCACACCTACCACCCGACCAACGTCGGGGTGTTCTTCGGCGACGAGCCCGGCAAAACCGTCGAGGACCCGTTTTTCGGCGGCGCCGGACCGGCCCGCACCGGCTGCATCGGCTGTGCGCAATGCTTCACCGGCTGCCCGCATAACGCCAAGAACACCACCGAGACCAACTACCTGTATCTGGCCGAACACGCCGGCGCCCAGATCCATCCGCTGACCATGGTCACCGATGTGCGGCCGCACGGCGACGGTTATGTCGTCAGCACGGTGCGCATCGGCCGGTGGCTGCGCAAGCACAAGCGGGACTTCACCGCCCGCCAGGTGGTGTTCGCCGCGGCCTCGCTGGGCACCCAGCGGCTGCTGCACAAGCTGCGCGACACCGGATCACTGCCGCAGCTCTCGCCGCGGCTCGGCGAGCTGACCCGCACCAACTCCGAAGAGGTGCCGGTGGTGCTGGCGCCCGACCGCGACGACTTCGCCCAAGGGGTGGCGATCACCTCGTCGATTCACCCGGAAGCCAACACCCATGTCGAGGTGTGCCGTTACGGCAAGGGCTCTAACCTGCTCTCGATGATGGGGACCCATCTGGTCGACGGCGGCCCATGGCGTTTCGCCCGGCTGCTGCTGATGATCGCGCGGCACCCGGGGCTGCTGCTGCGCAGCATGTTCCCGCGTGGCGCCTCGGAGCATTCGATCATCATCCTGGTGATGCAGTCATTGGACAACTCGCTGACCACTTACCGCAAGCGTGGCCTGTTCGGCACCCGCATGACCACGAAACAGGGTGCGGGGGAACCTAACCCGGACTGGATCCCGATCGCCCACGACGTCGCCCGCCGGATGGCCGAGAAGGTCGGCGGGTTCGCCGGGGGCACCTATCTCGACGCGCTCAACATTCCGCTGACCGCGCATTTCATCGGCGGCTGCCCGATCGGTGATTCCGCGGATACCGGTGTCATCGACCCCTATCAGCGCGTCTACGGTCACCCGGGTCTGCACGTCGTCGACGGCTCGGCGATCACCGCCAACCTGGGGGTCAACCCGTCGTTCACCATCACCGCGCAAGCCGAACGGGCCATGGCGTTGTGGCCCAACAACGGCGAGCCGGATCCGAGACCGCCGCTCGGGCAGCCCTACCGACGCATCCCGCCGATGTTTCCGCACCACCCGACGGTGCCGGACAGCGCCCCCGGCGCGCTGCGGTTGCCGCTGGCGCCGTCGGGGTAGGAGCCGCGGCGCTATCCTGGCGCGATGCCGACGTTCGCGCAGGTGTATCGCGAAAAGTATCTGCTGCTGACCACCTTCACCAAGGACGGCAGGGCCAAACCGACCGCGGTGTGGGGCGCGCCGGCCGGCGACAAGCTGTTGGTGATCACCGATGACGGATCCTGGAAGACCAAGCGCATCCGCAACACGCCACGCGTGACCATCCAGAAGTGCGGCGTGCTGGGTGCGCCGAAGGGCGAGCCGGTCGAGGCAGTGGCCCGGGTGCTGCCCAAGAGCGAGACCAGGCGCGTCTACAACGCGGTCGTCAGGCGCTACTGGTGGCACGCCTGGTGGTTCGTTCCGCACTCGCTCGTGCGCGGCGGGATCGACAAGGTTCACATCGGCTTGGAGATCGCGCCCGCCGGGGCAGCGCTCTAGCCCAACGTCCTAGCCCGCCCGGCCCAACAGATGCCGCAGCGCCTGTTCGAGTTCGGGCATGCGGAAGCGGTGATCGGCCTCCTCTAGCCGCCCCGGCAGCACTCGCTGGCTCGCGCCGGCAAGCTCACGTGCCCCTTGACCGCCGAGCAGCAATCGTGGTCCGAGCGCCGGAACCGGCAGGATCGTCGGCCGGCGCAGCACTCGTCCGAGGGTTTTGGTGTACTCGCGGTTGCGCACCGGGTTCGGCGCGACGGCATTGACCGCCCCGGACAGCCCGGTGTCCCACAGTGCGCGGTGATAAACGTCGATCAAGTCGTCGATCCCGATCCAGGGCAGCCATTGTCGGCCATCGCCGAGCCGACCGCCCAGCCCGGCGGCGAACAGCGGCCGCATCAGGCGCAGCGTCCCGCCCCGCGGTGATTGCACGATGCCGGTGCGGATCCGCACGACGCGCTTTTCGGCCTGTTCTGCCGGGGCCAGGGCGTCTTCCCAGTCGGCGACGACCTCGGCGAGAAACCCGTCGCCGCGTTGGCTGTCTTCGGTGAGGATCTCGTCGCCGCGGTCGTAACCGTAGTAGCCGACCGCTGATGCGCAGACCAGGGTGCTCGGTCCAGCGCTGCTTCGGGCGACCAACTCGGCGAGTCTGCGGGTCGGTGCGATTCTGCTGTCCCGGATCGCCCGCCGGTGCTCGGCGGTGAAGCGTCCCGCGATCGAGGCGCCGGCCAGATGAATCAACGCATCGACGCCGGCCAGCAGGTCAGGATCCGGGTCGTCGGGATTCCACTGCCGCTCACCGGGATTGGTTGCGGCGCGCCGCACCAGCCGGATCACCCGATGGCCGCCGGTGCTCAAGAACGCGGCCAGAGCCGAACCGACGAGCCCGGATGCGCCGCTGATGGCCACCGTGATCGGCTTCAGGCCGTGTTCTGCGGCGCGCCGGTGGGCGGCCAGGTCATCGGCGAGCTGGCGGTGCCGATAGACCAACATCGGCCGCAGCATCGACTCGGGTAGGGGCGTCTCGATGCGATCGGTCAGCTGTGTTCTTCCGTCGCCGAGATCGTCGAACTCGTGGCTGTGGCGCCACCGCATCGCCGTCCGGGCCGGCAGCGACGCCAGGCCGCGGCCGCCGATGGCATCGACAAAACGCCACGGCGGGTCATAGCCGCCGGGCTGGTGTTCGGCGATCCAGCGCAGTCCGCCGGGAAGTGCCAGTTCGGCGGTGCCGTCACGCAGCGAGTCCGCTTCGGCGATCAGGTGCATCGGCTGCCACGGCGGGCTCAACCGGGTGAACGCACCCGGCCTCTCGTGCCACGCGAAGACGTCCGCCGGCGGCGCCTCGACGACGCTGGAAAAGACCAGGCCCATGCCTCGACGCTACTCGGCAGCGGCGGCGCTACCGGCTGGTTGAGGTCAGCCCGGCGTAGCGGGCCAGGTGCCGGTCGCGGGAGCCGAACTGGAACTCGATCGCGGTGAGCCGTTTGAAGTAATGCCCGATCGCCAGCTCCTCGGTCATGCCCATCGCGCCGTGCAGCTGCACCGCGCTCTGCCCGACGAACCGGGCGGCCCGCGCGACCGTGGCCTTGGCCGCCGAGACCGCCCGGGCGCGTTCTTCGGCGCCGGCGTCGAGCTTCATCATCGCCAAGTGCTGTGCGGCCACAGCCTGCTCGACCTCCAGGTACATGTCCACCATCCGATGCTGTAGCACCTGGAACGCCGCGATGGGCTGGCCGAACTGCTGCCGTTGCTTGGTGTAGGCGACGGTGTCGGCCAGGACGCGCCGCAGGCAGCCGACCGCCTCGGACACGATCGCGGCGGTGGCCACGTCGACGGTGTGCTCCAGCGCCGGCCACGCTTGGCCCTCGCCGCCCAGCAGCGCGTCTGCGGGCAGCCGAAGGCCGTCGAGCGTCAGGTCGGCGGCGCGACGGTCGTCGATGGTGCGCAACGGTTCCATGGTGAGACCCGCTGTGGCATCGCTCAATTCGAGCAGGAACAGCGACACCCCGGCGGTGTCACGCCGATCGCCCGACGTCCGCGCCGTCACCAGTAGGTGGGTGGCGATCGGTGCCGCCGACACCGCGATCTTGGCCCCGTCGAGCACCCAGTGCTCACCGTCGCGGCGTGCGGTGGTGGCCACGTCGTGCCAGGTCCCCGCCGACGCCGGCTCCTCGGCGGCGACCGCAACGACGGCGTTCCCGAGTGCAATGCGCTCCAACAGGTGAGCAGCCTGCGGGCCTCCGGTGCGTTGCAGCAACCCGCCGGCGAGCACGACGGTTTCCACGAACGGTTCGATGACCAGCGCATGCCCGAGTGCTTCGGTGATGATCATCAGCTCGGTAGCGCCACCGCCGAGCCCGCCGGCGCTCTCCGGCAGGGTCGCCCCGAGGATGCCCAGGTCATCGGCGAAGGCACGCCAGATGGGCGGCTGCCAGCCGGCTCCCGTTTTGGCCGCAGCGCGACTCGTCTCCAAGTCGTAGCGGTCGGCGAGGAACTTGCCGACGGTGTCGCGCAGCAGGTCCTGTTCGTCGGTGAATGAGAAGTCCATCTATAACCCCAGGGCTGCCTTGGCCAGAATGTTGCGTTGAATCTCGTTGCTGCCGGCGTAGATCGAGCCGGCGCGGTCGTTGAAGTAGCGCAGCGGGGCCACCGCCTGCCACGGCTGGCCGCTGACGTAGCCGTCGGCGGGCGGGACGAAGTCGGGCACCGGTCCGCCGGGCATGGTGGCGTGCGGCTGGTAGATCCGGCCGCGCGGGCCGGCGGCCTCCAGCGCCAGTTCGGTGATCGTCTGGCTCAGTTCGGTGCCCAGGATCTTCAGCATCGACGCCGCCGGTCCGGGATTGTGGCCCTTGGCCAGGGCGGCGATGGTGCGAAATTCCAGGATCTCCAAGATGTCGGTGCGGACCCGGGCATCGGCCAGCCGCAGCCGGAAGACCGGATCGTCGGCCAGCGAGGTGCCGTCCGGCCCGTGTTGTCCGGCAGCCTGTTCGGCGACCGCATCGGCCCACACCTGCAGCATCGGGGCCATCGCGCCGCCCCGCTCGAAGTTGAGCAGGTATTTCGCGACGGTCCAGCCGTCGTCGATCCGGCCCAGCACGTTGGCCTTGGGCACCCGCACCGAGTCGAAGAACACCTGGTTCTGCACCTCCTCGCCGGAGGTCATGACCAGCGGCCGGATCTCGATACCCGGTGTGGTCATGTCGATCAGCAGGAAGGTGATGCCTTCCTGCTTCTTGCCGGTGCGCGACGTGCGGACCAGACAGAAGATCCAGTTGGCCTCGGTTGCGTGGGTGGTCCAGATCTTGCTGCCGGTGCATACTAGGTGATCACCGTCATCGACCGCCGCCATCGACAGCGACGCCAGATCCGAGCCGGACTCCGGCTCGGAGTAGCCCTGGCAGAAGAACACTTCACCGGTGAGGATCCGCGGCAGGAACCAGTTCTTCTGCTCGTCGGTGCCGAAGCCGATGATCGCGTGCGCCACCATCTTGATGCCCATCGGGGAGAGATACGGCGCGCCGGCCAGTGCGCATTCGCGGCTGAAGATGTAGTGCTGCAACGGGGTCCAGTCGCAGCCGCCGTATTCGACCGGCCACGCCGGTGCGGCCCACCCGCGTTCGTGCAGGATCGCCTGCCAGCGCATGCTCGCCTCGTGATCGGCGTAGACACTAGTCATCAACTGTCCGGCCCGGCGCAGGTCCGGTGTCAGGTGCTCATCGAGGAACGCACGAACCTCGTCGCGGAATGCTGCCTCTTCGGCCGACCAATCCAGATCCACGTCCCCTCCTAGCCGTACGTCTTGCGTAACAGCGGTTTGACCACCTTGCCGCTGGCATTGCGGGGCAACTCGTCGACCAGGACGAGTTCCTTCGGGTGCTTGTAACGGGCAAGCCGCTCGTTGAGGAAGGGTTCGAGGTCGCTCAGCGTCAGCGATTCATCACCGGCGACAACGGCGACCGGGACCTCACCCCACCTGTCGTCGGGGCGCCCGATCACGGCGGCCTCCCGGATCCTCGGGTGCTCGAAGAGCACGTTCTCGACCTCGGCGCAGTAGATGTTCTCCCCGCCGGAGATGATCATGTCCTTCTTGCGGTCGACGACGTAGACGAAGCCCTCGTCGTCGACACGCACCAGGTCACCGGAGTGGAACCAATCACCGGCGAACGCCTCAGCGGTCGCCTCCGGCTTGTTCCAGTAACCCTGCATCAGAGTCGGTCCGCGGTAGACGATCTCGCCGATCTGACCGGGCGGGACGTCGTTCATGTCATCGTCGACCACCCGTGCGGCGATGGTCGGGATCACCTTGCCCACCGACCCCAGTTTGCGGATGGCGTCGGCACCGTTGAGCACGCAGGTGATCGGCGACATCTCGGTCTGGCCGAATACCGCGACGTTGAGCGCGTCGGGAAAAGTCTCGGCCATCGCCCGCAGCACGGTGTCCGACGCCGGCGCGGCTCCCCAGCTGATCACCTCCAGAGCCAGGTCCCGTTGCCGCACAGTCGGATCTGCGCAGATCAGTTGCCACTGCGCCGGAACCAGGAAGACCGAGGTGGCGCGCTCGCGCTCCCAGGCATCGAGGGTGTCGGCGGCGTTGAATGCCCCGAGCGGGTGGATCACCGTCTTGGTGCCGACCACCAGGTTGGGCGCGATGCTGCCCAGGCCCGCGATATGGAACATCGGTGCGGCACAGAAATATACGCTCTCCGGGCTGGTGTGCAGGGCCTGGATGCAGGTCAGGGACTGGGCCTGCAGGTTCGAATGGGAGAGGATGGCGCCCTTGGGGCTGCCCGTGGTGCCCGACGTGTACATGATCAGCGCCGGGGTGTCTTCGGGGATATCGGCGGCGGGGTGCGGCTCTCCGGGTTCGGCGATCAGCGACTCGTAATCGTCGCCGAGCACGACGGCCACATCGAGCCCGACGGCGTTCTTACGCACCGCGTCGATCAGTGGTGCGAGGAGTTGGTCGGTGATGACGCCCTTGGCGCCGCTGTCGGAGACGATGTAGCTGATCTCGGGGTCGGTGAGCCGGAAGTTGACCGGCACGGCGATGGCGCCCAGGGCGTTGATCGCCAACACGGACTCGATGTACTCGGTGTGGTTGAGCATCACGATGAGAACGCGGTCACCGAAGGAGATCCCGCGACGGAACAGTGCTCCGGCCAGCCGTTGCGAGCGGTCATGCAGCTGGCGCCAGGTGGTGTCGGTGCCGCGGCACCGAAATGCCACGGCATCGGGGCGCATCTCGGCGTGGATCGCCACCTGATTCATCCAGTGGTTGCGTCGGGAACGCAGTGGCTGTGCGATCATTCGGCGAACACCGCCTGTCGCTTCTGCAGCATTGCGGTGGCCCCTTCGATGAAGTCCGGCGAGCCCAACAGCTCCACCTGGCCGGCCTTCTCCCGGGCCAGCGCGGCGCCGAGTGAGGCGAGGCTGGTGGCGTTGAGCGCCTGTTTGGTCAGCTCCAGAGCACGACGCGGCCCGTGGGCCAGCTTCGCGGTGGCCTCATCCACCCTGGCGTCCAGCTCCGCGTCGGCCAGCGCGATCCCCACCCCGACACCGGCGGCCGCCCCGTTGACCCGGGCGATCACCGGCACCGGGCTTTCGGCGATCGCCGTCACCAGCCGGGCGGCGCAATCCATCACCTCCTCGGCGGTGACCCCGCCGGCCGTGGCGGACAGGTCGGCGCCGGTGCAGAACGCCTTGCCTTCGCCGGTGATCACGACCGCGCGCACCGCAGGATCGCCGGACGCTTCGGCGAACACGTCGCCCAGGGCCGCCATGGTGGCGTAGTCGATGGCGTTGAGCCGTTCCGGATTGGTCAGCGTCACCCGCAGGACCCGGCCGTCCCGGGCCGCGGTGAGCTTGGCAGAGGTGGTGGTCTCGGTCATGGACAGCCCCGCACGTTGCTTCCTTAGTGGTCTGAAATGTAAATTGTGGTTAACTTATGGGTGTCGGGCCGAACTGTCAACAACGGGGGGCGAACGGTGGCGGCAGGGGATCTGGATGCGCCAGCCACCGCGGTGCGGCGTCGTCCCAAGGACCGCAAGGTCCAGATCGTGCGGGCCGCGGCGCGCGCCTTCAGCGACCGCGGCTATCACGCGGTCGGCGTCGACGAGATCGCTGCCGACGTCGGGATCTCCGGGCCGGCCCTATACCGGCATTTCGCCAACAAATACGCGCTGCTGGTCGCCACGGCCGAATACACCGCGCAGACGCTGGTGGCCGCCGCCCGCGGCGCCGACGACCCGGCCCGGCCGGCGCACGAACGGTTGCGCGCGATCATCGACGCACTGATCGAGACCACCATCGGCATGCGACGCGAGGGCGCGTTCTACCGGTGGGAGCGGCGCTACCTGCAACCGCCGGACCGCAAGCACATCCGCGCCAGCTACGACGCTCTGAACGCCGCCCTCGCCGAACCGTTGACATTGCTGCGCCCCGGGCTCCCCGACGCCGACACCGCGATGCTGGCCGCCGCCGTGCTCAGCGTCATCGGCAGCATCTCCGCGCACCGCACCCGCCTGGCCGCCGCGACGCTTCACACGCTGCTGGCCGACCTGTGCTGGTCGGTATTGACCACCGAGTTGCCTGCCGCGCCGGCCCGTGCTGCGCCACGGCGCGCCGAGCGGGGGCTGCCGAGCACCTCCAAACGAGAACGGCTGCTCGCCGAAGCCATTCGCGTGTTCGGGCAACGCGGCTTCTACGAAGCCAGTATGGAAGAGATCGGCGGTGCCGCCGGCCTCAACGGCTCCAGCGCCTACCGCTACTACCCGAGCAAGGCCGCTCTGCTCGCCGCGGCGTTCCAGAGGGCCGGCGACCGGGTGTTACTGATCATCACCGATGCCCTGGCCGAGTCGAGCAACCCGCGCGAGGCGGCCACCCGCATCGCCGAGCGCTATACCGCGCTGGCCTTCGCCGCACCGGAGCTGATCAACATCTACTTCGCCGAGTTCGCCAACCTGCCCGACCAGGACCGGACCCACCTGCGCGGGTTGCAGCGGCAGAACGTCCAGGAATGGGCCCACCTGCTCTGTCAGCTCGGGGCGGCCGAGACTGAAGCGGTCTTCCGGGTCCACGCGGCCCTTGGCCTTGTCGTCGATGTCGGACGCCTGGTTAACTTCGACGACTCCGCGGAGCAACGCGCCCGGGTCAACACCTTGATGGCGGCCGTGCTCTTCGGCGATCAGCGGCCGTGACCGCTGCGCGCGGTCAGACCTGGCCGTAGCGGCGGCGGAACTTCTCGACCTGCCCGGCCGAGTCGACGATCCGGCTCGTGCCGGTCCAAAACGGGTGCGACGCCGAGCTGATCTCCACGGTCACCAGTGGGTAGCTGTCGGTGCCCGCCGCCGTGGGCCAGTCGATGGTGCGTTCGCTGGTGACGGTGGAGCGGGTCAGGAACGCTTCCCCGGTGGGGGCGTCCTGAAAGACCACGGGGTGGTAGTCGGGGTGGATGTCGGGTTTCATCACTGGTCTCCGTCTCGGTTGCGGTACAAGGAGATAGCGGTTGTGGCCGTGGCGTTTTCCTCGCACGGCTCCTCGTGATGGTCGCCGAACGGGTCGCGGTAGCCGGCCCATTGGTTCGGCCGACGCAACTCGTGGTCGGTGAGCAGTGCGGCAGACAAGGTCGCTCGGATCTGCGCGGGGTCAGCGCCGCAGATCAGGATCACCAGCGAGGTGTGCCGATCCCCGTAGCGGTGATCCCAGATCAGATCGGCGAACGCATGCCGTTGCGGGGCGACGCGGGCGGCCTCTGCGGCTGTCATCGCGGCCAGCCACTTGCCCGCCGAAGAGGTGTGCAGCCCGCCGCCCGCCGACTCCAGCCAGATGGCCTGCTCACCCCGGTTGGCCAACCACAGCCGCCCGCGCGCACGCACCACTCCTTCGAGTAAGACGTCGAGGGCGTCGTGGAGGCGTTGCGGGTGAAAAGGCCGGCGGGCGTGGAACTCGATCATCTCGACCGGGCCCTCGGCCTGCAGCGACGGTTGACCGGCCAGCAGCGGGGCGTGCGGGTCCTCATCGCGGCCGCGGCGGGCGTCGGCGTCGAGGTGGGTCAGCGCTTGTTCGAGGCGGTCCGTTCCGGCGGTGATGCGTGCCAGCGGAGCCAATCGGCGCAACACCGCCAACGCAGTCGGGTCCGGATCGAAAACCACCAGGACATCGGCAGATTCGGCCTGGCCGACCACCACTTGCGCGACGGTCCGGCCGTCGTCGAGTTCGTCGTCCCCGAGGGCTTGGGGCAGCCAGGTCGTCGAATCGACACACGTGACGACCGCGGCGACCGCCACATCGTGGCCGGCCGGGCCGTCGATGTACCCCGGCCCGACGCGGACCCGGACGTGGCGGATCGCCCAACAGATGGGTTGCGGCTCTAACCAGTCGGGCAAGGAGACCACGATGCGTTCGACGCCGGCACGCCGGTGCAGCCTGCGCAACAGCACCAGCAGGTCGTTGCGCAGCGTGCAGGACACGCAGCCATGCGCCAACTCCAGGGCCGAGGTCGTGGCAGGCGTTGTCCCCTGAGTGGTTTCGCGAACCACCACATGACCGTCCAGCCCGTAGCAGACGGTGACCGTGCCCGCCTTCGACTGCAAAGCCCTGGTCGCTGCACCGATGCCGTACTGCCCGGCCACCAGGATCACCGGAGTCCGCATCACCCTCCTATTGAAAATCATTGTCATTAACGTCAGTCCTACGGTAGCCTTCAGTTCATCGCTTGTCGACAATCATTTTCAATAAGGTTGGAGGAGGGGTCTGTTGTCTGCCCGCTGCCAAGTCACCGGCCGGACGCCCGGATTCGGGAACGCGGTGTCGCATTCGCATCGCCGCACCCGGCGCCGCTGGTCGCCCAATATCCAAGTCAGGACCTACTACCTGCCTTCGCAAGACCGTCGCATCACGCTGCGGGTGAGCGCCAAAGGCATCAAGGTCATCGACCGTGACGGAATCGAGGCTGTGGTGGCCCGATTGCGCCGGGAAGGGCAGCGGATCTGATGGCGCGCACCGACATCCGCGCCCTCGTCAAACTGCGCTCGAGCGCGGGCACCGGCTACACCTACGTCACTCGCAAGAACCGGCGCAACGACCCCGATCGTCTCGTGCTGCGCAAGTATGACCCCATCATTCGACGCCATGTCGACTTTCGCGAGGAGCGCTGAGTCATGGCCAAGAGATCCAAGATCGTCAAAAACGAGCAGCGCCGAGCGCTGGTGGCCCGCTACGGTGAGCGTCGCGCTGAACTCAAGGCGATCATCAGCTCGCCGTTGAGCAGCCCGGAGCAACGATTGGCCGCCGGGCGTGCGCTGGCGCGCCAACCGCGCGATGCCAGCCCGGTGCGGCTGCGCAACCGCGACAGCGTCGACGGGCGTCCCCGCGGTTACCTGCGCACATTCGGGGTCTCCCGGGTAAGGGTGCGCCAGCTCGCCCACGACGGGCATTTGCCCGGCGTCCGGAAGGCGAGCTGGTAGATGGCAACCAAACCCTTGGGGGCGCGGCGCGTTCGGCAGGCCGGAGCCAGGCCCAAGAAGCAGAACCTGCTCACCAAACTGAAAGTGGCGGCCGTCGACTACAAAGACACCGCGACCCTGCGGATCTTCATCTCGCCGCGCGGCAAGATCCGCTCACGTGAGGTCACCGGACTCACTGTGCGCCAGCAGCGCCAGGTCGCCGGCGCCATCAAGAACGCCCGCGAAATGGCATTGCTGCCTTATCCGGGTGTCACTGCCGAGTGATTCGGTCGATGGCCCGGGGCTCAGCCGATGTGGAACACGACTTCTAGGGCCAGGAATCCGAAGACGAGCAATCCGAGGATTCCGGCGATCACCGGAAGAACAAGTACGGGGTCTTTCATGGACCGAGACGGTATACAGCTTTGGGTTGCAAATATTCGGAAAGTGCTGTCGATCACCCCAACTCGGGACTTTGGTCTGTGAGCTGCGACACGGCCGTCGGGTCAGGTGTAGGCGACGCGGACCCGATGGATCTGGCCCTGGAACGGGAACGGTGCGCGTTCCCGGTAGTCCAGGGATACCGGCGAGCCCAGGCAGGTGCCGATGTCGAGGCAGTCGTTGGCGGTGAACAACAACGGTGCGCTGACCGGCACCTGGCCCTCGGCAACGGTGTCGCCGTTGACGGCCACGGTGATGTCGAGTGCTCCCGCCGGGCGCGGTTCGGCGTAGTGCGTGGTCACGGTGATGGTGGCGCGTCCAGGTGGCACCTTGGCCGCGGTGCGGATCTTGGTGCGCGACAAGATGAACAGGTTGTACTCATAGCAGAGAAAGCCCTCGTCGAAGTAGCACGTCAGCCCGCCGGCTCCACCTCCGAGCGCGTACAGCACGCCGCTCGCGTGGGCCGGTATATCGGCGTCGATCGTGACCACGTTGTTCTTGTTGCCGAGTGCGGGAGCGCAGAATTCGGGCATCCGCACGGTATCCCCGGGAAAGTCCCACTCGGTATAGGGCGGGGCGATCCGCAGCTCGGGGTGGTAGACCGGCACCCACAGGCCGCCGCCGATGGGCAGCACTGAGTTGCGGGCCGCCTCGACCATGAAGATCTCGCGCATTTGAGCGAGCTTCTCCGGCATCTGCTCGGCCAGGTCGTGCGCCTGTGACCAGTCCTCGTCGAGGTGGTAGAGCTCCCACACATCTTCATCGGGAGTCCAGGTGGCGATACCCGGCGGTTGACCGGGCACCCACGGCAGGCGGGGTCCGCGCGCCGACGCCATCCACCCGTCGTGGTAGATCGCCCGGCTGCCCATGATTTCGAAGTACTGGGTCTGCTTGCCGCCGGGCGCATGCCGGTCGGCCAGCGTGCGCGCGAAACTCGCTCCCGCCAAGGGTATCTGGGGTTGCCCGTGGACGGTTCGCGGTGCTTCGATCCCGACTACCTCATAGATGGTCGGGACGATGTCATTGCAATGCAGGAACACCTCGCGCGGGGCTGGGTCCGCGGCGACCTTGGCCGGCCAGCGCACCACCATTGGGTTGCGGGTGCCACCCAGGTGGGAGGCCAGCAGCTTCATGCCCTTATACGGGGTGGAACCGGCCCATGCCCATGCAGCGTGGTACTGATTGTCGACCAGCGGCGATCCCAACACAGCCAAGCCACCGAGCGCGTCGAGGGCGTCGATATGCTGGCGCACGGTAGTCGGAATGCCGTTCTGGGCCAACAGTTCCGAGATGGTGCCGTTCTGCCCTTCGCCGGAGGAGCCGTTGTCTCCCCAGATGTAGAAGAACAGCGTGTTATCGGCGTAGCCGAGGGTCTCCAGCTCGTCGGCGATTCGGCCGACCTGGACGTCGACGTGTTCGGCGTATCCGGCGGCGACCTCCATCAGGCGGCGCTGGAAAGGCTTCTCGTCCTCCGGGATGTCCTCCCACGCGGTCAGCGTCTCGTCGCGTTCGGTCAGCGAACAGTCTTGGGGAATCCAGCCTTTGGACTTGGCGCGTTCGAACACCCGCTGGCGGTAGGCGTCCCAGCCGTCGTCGAACTTGCCGGCGTACTTGTCGGCCCACTCCTTCATGATGTGGTGTGGGCCGTGCAGGCAGCCGCTGGCCCAATACATGAAGAACGGCTTGTTGGCGTTGAAGGCTTTGTGCCGCCGCAGCCAGGAGATGGCGTCGTCGGCCAGATCCTCGGACAGGTGGTAGCCCTCTTCGGGAGTCCTTGGCGGGGCCACCACGGTGGTGTTGCGGACCAGGTTCGGTTCGTATTGGGATGCCTCACCGGCCAGGAAGCCGTAGAAGTATTCGAAGCCCAGCCCGGTGGGCCAGTTTTCGAACGGCCCTGCCGCGGTGGTTTCCTCCGCGGGCGTGTTATGCCACTTGCCGAACGCCGAGGTGGCGTAACCGTACTGCTTGAGCACCTCAGCCACCGTGGCGCTCGACGCCGGAATCTTGCCGGCGTAGCCGTCCCAATCGTTGGCCAATTCTGCGATCTGGCCATTGCCGATCTCGTGATGGTTGCGTCCGGTGAGCAAGGACGCCCTGGTAGGGGAGCACATCGCCGTGGTGTGGAACCGGTTGTAGGACACGCCTTGCCGGCTGATCCGGTCGAGGGTCGTGGTGTTCACCTCACCGCCGAACGTCGACGGTAGCCCGGGGCCGGCATCGTCGATGAGCACGATGACGATATTGGGCGCGTCGGCGTGCAACCGCTGGGGGGTCACCCGTGGGCGGTAAGTCGATTCCTGCAATGTCCGGCCCGCGATACTGCCCGAGCTGACCGGTGGGAACGGCAATACCGCACCGTTCGGCAACACCGGAGCCACCACCTGATCACCCAACGCCAGCCTCCCTATCTCGGGTACATCGTCGTCTACGGCTGCGCGCTCATGTGTGCGCGTCGCCTCTCGGTGGGTCCGGCGCCAGACTGCCGTCCGGGGCGATGTGGGCGAAGATCTGCTGGAGCAGGGTCAAGATGTGCGGATCGTCGACGGTATAGATGTGATGACGTCCTTCGCGTCGGGCGTTGATCAACCCGGCCAGCCGCAGCTTGGTCAAGTGCTGGCTCATGGTCGCGACGTTGATGCCGGCCCGGCCCGCCAGGGTCGTCACGTCATAGGCGTCTTGGGCGGCCAGCCACATCACGTACAGCCGGGCTGGGCTGCTGAGCAGTGCGAACGTGCTCGCGGCGGAGGCCAGTTGGGGAGGGGTCGGCTCGTCGGGCCGGTTGGCTGAACTGATTTCTTCGGATAGCCGTTCTCGATCTTTTGCCATGGCGGCATTCATTTTGTCCCAACTCCCATGGCGGGGTTCGCCGAACGACACATTCATACAGTTGCGCAAACACCAAAGTGTGGCCCAGAATTGGGCGGTCCACGCGGGAGATTGGCCGCCCGGGAGGGTGCGATCCGAACCCGCCGTCAGACCACACGATTGGTTACCGCCGAATTGATTGCGACATCGTTGCTGCTGCGCCCGACTGCCATGGGACTGCGGGCGGCGTCGGCCCTCGTCGACGCAGCAGCCCGCGGTGCGTCGGCCACCACCGAGGCGGTCGGCGCCATCACCGTGGCCAGCCTGCAGGTCGCCGCGGTGCCGGTTCGCGAAGCCACCCGGATGCTGTCCGGCCAGTCCGCCTCGGCGCCGCTGGGCCGCCGATGTTGGCAAGGCGCCGACCGGGCCTGGATCGAGGTGCGCGGGCTGAGCGACAGCGCCGAGCTCGGCGACCGCGTGCTTGAGGTCCTGGTCGCCGAACCGGGTGTGATCTCGGTCCGGCTGAACCGCCCACTGTCGCGCGTCGTGGTGCAGTTCGGAAACGCCCCCGACGTCGATGGCGACCGGGTATCACTGCATGACTTGTGCCGGCGGGTCGCCGAGACCGAACGGAGCTACCGCCGGGTCGGCGGCTCGGACTCCCCGGCCGTGCAACCCGCCGCGCTGCCCGGCGACGGATTGCTGCTGATGGCCCGGGGCGTGATGGTCGGCGTCAACATTGCGGGGTTGGCCGTCGCGGTCGCCGGGCGCGCGCTGCGGCTGCCGCAGGCGCCGATCACCGTCGATGCCGCCGCCGCCCTGGCGAACTACCAACCGTGGCTGCGCCGCCAACTCGTCGATCGAATCGGCGTCGGGCCCGCCCACACGGTGCTGTCGTTGATCTCGACGGGGGCGCGCATCGCCACGCTGTCGCCGGCCACGCTGGCGGTGGATTTGGCGTTGCAGGGCATCAAGGCCGCGGAGAACCAGGCTGCGGCACAGGCCTGGAGCCACCACGAGCCGCACCTGGCCCGGCACGCCGACCATGCGCAGGTTCACCTGCCCTCGCGGCCGGTGCCCCTGCCGGAGGGAGCCGCCGACCGCCACGGCAGAAGGGCCGCCTCGGTGCAACTGTTCGGCGCCGGCCTGGTCGGCTTGCTCACCGCAAACGTCACCACCGCCGCCACCGCCGCCGTCGTCGCCGCTCCAAAGGCCATGCGCACCACCACCGAATCGTTTGCTGCGACGCTGAGCCGCGCGTTGGTCGAGCAGCACGCAGCGCTGCCGCTGCGTCCGGAGGGTCTGCGCCGACTCGACCGAGTCGACGCCGTGCTCATCGACCCGCGGTTGCTCTACCGCGGGGCGGCGCGCCACCCGCTGGCGTCAGCGCTGCTGGCCGAAGCGCGGGCCTCGGGTGCCGAACTGGTGACCCTCGACGTCGAATCCCTGGGCGAGCTGCGGCCGGCGTTCGACGAATTGGCGCCGGTCGTTGCGGGCGCCGGCGACGAGGAACTCGACGACGCGTTGGCCGCCGCCTTGACGGCTCGCCAGCAGGCCGGCCGCACGGTTGCAGTGCTCACCTCCACCGGTGGGCAGGCCCTCTGCTGTGCCGATGTGGGTTTGGGGATCCTGAGCGATGATGCGGAGACGGCGCCGCCGTGGGACGCCGATCTGCTGCTGGCCGATCTGACCGGCGCCTGGCGGGTGCTGCATGCGATACCGGCGGCACGGGCGGCCACCCAGCGCGGCATCTCCCTGTCCACCGGCGCATCGACCCTGGGTGCGCTGCTCATGGTGCCCGGTGTCCGGGGCGGGCGCGGGCCGGGGCCAGTCACCGCCGGGGCGGCCACCGGTCTGCTCTCGGGATACCTGTTGGCGCGCGGCGCGGCGCGCACTCCCGCGCCGCGGCCCGCGCCGGCCTACGAGTGGCATGCGATGTCGATCGAGCAGATCCGAGAGGTCCTGCCGGCACCGGACCGCGCGGCAGTCGCCGCCGACCTCGATGTTCGCCCCCCGACGATGGCCTGGCAGTTCGTCAAGGCGGTGCGCGCCGAACTGTCGGACCCGCTGATGCCAGTGCTGGCACTGAGTTCGGCGGCCACCGCGATGCTGGGTTCTCCGGTCGACGCGCTGATGGTCAGCACGGTGCTGATCGGCAATTGCATGCTCGCGGCGGCGCAGCAGCTGCAGGCCGAGAACCGGCTGAACCGGCTGCTGGCCCAGCAGACCCCGCCCGCGCGGGTCGTCGAGGAGGACGCCGACGCCTACGGTGAGATCGTCGCGGACCGGTTGTTGCCCGGCACCGTGATAGAGGTCCGCAGCAACGAGGTCGTGCCTGCCGACGCGCGGCTCCTTGAAGCGACCGACCTCGAGGTCGACGAGTCCTCGCTCACCGGCGAATCGCTGTCGGTGGACAAGCAGACCGCGGCGACACCGGGTGCCGAACTCGCCGATCGGCGCTGCATGCTCTACGCGGGCACCACGGTGGTCGCCGGAACCGCCCGGGCCGTGGTTACTGCCGTCGGCGCCGACACGCAGGCCCGCCGTGCCGCCGAACTGGCCGCCGGGGAGCTGCCCGTCGTCGGCTTGCAGCATCAGCTGAGTCAGCTGATGAGTCGCGCCTTCCCGGCGAGCGCGGCCGGCGGGCTGATGGTGGGCCTGCTCGGGATGCTGCGCGGCGGCGGCCTGCGGCTGGCTCTGGGCAACGCGATCGCGGTCGCGGTGGCCGCCGTGCCCGAGGGCATGCCGTTGATGGCGACGCTGGCGCAACATGCCTCCGCGCAACGCCTGACCGATTCCGGTGCGCTGGTCCGCATCCCCCGTTCGGTGGAAGCCCTCGGGCGGGTCGAGGTGGTCTGCTTCGACAAGACCGGAACGCTGAGCGAGAACCGGCTTCGGGTGACCCGGGTACACCCGGTCTCGGGGTATTCGGACGACGACGTGCTGCGGTCCGCGGCCAACGCCGCCCCGGCACCCGAAGGCGACCCGCACGCACACGCCACCGACCAGGCCGTCACCGAGGCGGCCGCCGGCTTATCCAGCGCCGACGAGCCGTTGTGGACCGCCCCGGATGCCCACCTGCCGTTCCGGTCCGGCCGGGCGTTCTCGGCGTCGGTGTCCGGTACCGAGCTGATGATCAAGGGCGCACCGGAAGTGGTGCTGGCCGCCTGCACCGGCCTCGGCTCCGACAGCGACGCCCCGGTGGCCGAACTCGCGGCTGAGGGCCTGCGGGTGATCGCCGTGGCTCAACGCCGGCTCACTGCCGCACAAGTGAAGTCACTGGCCGACGACCCGGACGCCATCACCGGCCTGTGCCAGAGCGGGTTGACGTTGATCGGGTTCCTGGGCATCTCTGACACTCCGCGCGCCGAAGCGCCGCAATTGCTCGCCGACCTGGCAGATCGCGGCGTGAGCATCCGGCTGATCACCGGCGATCATCCCGTCACCGCCACCGCGATCGCCGCGGAACTGGGGATGCCGGTCACCGCCGACCAGGTCATCACCGGAGCGGAGTGGAATGCGTTGTCGCGCAAGGGCCAGGAACGAGCGGTAGGCGAGCGAGTGATCTTCGCCCGGATGTCCCCGGAGAACAAGGTGCAGGTCGTCCAGACCCTCGAACGCAGCGGCCGGGTCTGCGCCATGGTCGGCGACGGTGCGAACGACGCGGCGGCCATCCGGGCCGCCAGCGTGGGGCTGGGCGTGGTGGCCCGCGGCAGCGACTCGGCGCACCTCACCGCCGACATCGTGCTGACGGACGGACGCATCGGCGCCCTGGTGGATGCCATCGACGAGGGCCAGCGGCTGTGGCGCGGAGTGCAGTTGGCCGTGACCGGCCTGCTCGGCGGCAACGTCGGCGAGGTGATCTTCGGTGTCATCGGCACCGCCTTGTCGGGAACCTCACCGCTGAACAACCGCCAGCTGCTGCTGATGAACATGCTCACCGACGCGCTGCCGGCCACCGCAGTCGCGGTCAGCACCCCGTCCGGCTCTGCGCACCGAGTCGCGCACGGCATCGATGAACGCAGCCTGATGCGCGCCGTCGCCGTCCGCGGCGCGATCACCGGGGCTGCGGCCAGCGTGGCCTGGGGGATGGCTGCACTGACCGGGCGTCGGCAACGTGCCGCCACGGTCGCCCTGATCACGCTGGTCACCACCGAGCTTGCCCAGACATTGGTCGATTCCCGTGCGCCGCTGGTGCTGCTCACCGCAGCGGGCTCCTTTGCGGCGTTCGCGGCGATGATCAGCCTTCCGGGCATCAGCCAGCTGTTGGGTTGCACCCCGGTGGGCCCGCTGGGCTGGTCGCAGGCCCTGGGCGCCAGCGGTGCCGCCGTCCTGGCGATCGCCGCGGCGCCGCACGTGCTGCCGGCCGCCCGGAACCAGACGCCGGAGATCGATGCTGGGCCCGGCCCGCTGGCCACGGTGCAGACCCTGCGCCCAACAGATGCCCGGTCCAGCTCGGCTGCCGCCGATGAGGGGGCTACCGTGATGGCCAGTCGTACCAACTGACCAGCGGAGGCGGGGCATGCACCCATTCCGGCAGGCCGTCGAGGCCCGCGACAGCGCGGCAATGGAGGCGCTGCTGTCCGACGATGTCGTGTTCACCAGTCCGGTGGCGTTCAAGCCTTATCCGGGCAAGCCGATCACGGCGGCGATCCTGCGCGCCGTCATGCGTGTCTTCGAGGATTTCCGCTACGTGCGGGAGATCGCCGACCCCTCGGGGCGCGACCACGCGCTGATGTTCGAGGCGTCGGTCGGTGGCAAACGTCTCAGCGGCTGCGACTTCCTGCATATGGACGACGACGGCAAGATCGACGACTTCGTGGTCATGGTCCGGCCGCTCTCGGCGGCCACCGCGCTGGCCGAGGCCATGGGACAGCAGTTCGAGCAGATCACGCGCGAGGCCGCCGCCGGTTAGCGCAAAAGCGCATCGGCGCCGCCCGACCGGCGGTTATAGTTGAGCACGGCGATGAAGCTCGCCTTGAACCGCCGCCCCGGCTGATGGCTTCTACCAGATCCGATGACATATGGGCTGGGAGGCATTGCATGACTTGGCACTCAAGAGATTTGGGCGACCGTACCCGCTACCGGATGCGCGTCTGAGCGATGCCGACACCCGGATCCGATGTGTCCGACGGCCTTGAGCTGTTCGTTCGGCACCGGCGGTCTCGTGCGGTGCGGGAACAGGCCCTAGTCGTTGCGGCGGTTGCGGTCGGCGGCGCCATCGGTGCATGCGCTCGATACGGCATCGAACTGGCATGGCCGATGCCGTCCGGCGGTTTCCCTTGGGCCACAATGCTTGTCAACGTCAGCGGCTGCGCCCTGATGGGGGCGTTGATGGTGGCGATCACCGAACTGTGGGTCGGGCACCGGCTGCTGCGCCCGCTGCTGGGCACCGGTGTGCTGGGCGGCTACACGACGTTCTCCACGTTCGCCGGTGACGTCGACTCCCTCGCCGCTGCAGGCCATCTGGCCCGGGCCTTGGTCTATCTACTGACCACCCCGGTGCTGGCGCTGCTCACTACCTGGACCGCCGCGGCTCTGACCCGCGGTCTGCTCTTCAGGAGGCCATCATGACCCAGCTAACCGGATCGGCGCTGCGCCTGACGGTATTCATCGGCGAGAGTGACACGTGGCACCGCAAGCCGCTGTTCAGTGAGATCGTGCACCGGGCGCGCCGGGCTGGTCTGGCCGGCGCGACGGTGTTCCGTGGCGTCGAGGGGTACGGCGCGTCCTCGGCCATCCACACCACCCGGCTGCTGTCCCTGTCGGAGGACCTTCCGGTCTCGGTGATCATCGTCGACACCGCCGAACGGATCCGCGCCTTCCTGCCGCAGCTGGACGAATTGGTCACCGAGGGCTTGATCCTGCTCGACGAGGTCGAGGTCGTCCGGCACGTCGGCCGAACCGCCGAGGGCCAGTGAACTGGCTGCTGGTGATCGCCGGTGCCGCGGTGGGGGCACCGTTGCGGTACTTGACCGATCGATTCGTCCAAGCGCGGCACAACACCACCTTCGGGTGGGGCACGTTCACCGCCAATGTGCTCGGCAGCCTGATCCTGGGTGCGCTGACAGGTGCAACGAGCGCCGGTGACGAGCGGTTGCAGCTGCTGGTCGGTACCGGCCTGTGCGGGGCGCTCACCACTTACTCGACCTTCTCCTACGAAACGCTGCAGCTGGCCGGCGCCGGAGCAAGGCTTTATGCGCTGGCCAACCTGGTGCTCACCCTAACGTGCGGTCTCGGCGCCTACTATTCGGGCGGCCTTGCCGCGCAGGCGGTCTGGGGATAATCGGCGTCAGCCCACGAGCCAGGAGCTCGCGACCGATTCAGAGACGCGCGACATGTAGCCACATGCGGCAGCGGACAATTCGGCACAAAGAACCTGCCAGGCCCCTGCGGTGCTTAGGCGATCCTCATCGCCCATCGGAAAGCTACACCGACGGGGTCGCCGTGGGAACGGGGTGCCACAATCGAACCGGCGGTTTCGAGTCGCCGCCCCGGATTCTCAGGAGTAGCCATGTCGTTCTCGATAGAGCTCAGTGACGACGTGATCGAGGTGCGGGACTGGGTACATCAGTTCGCCGCCGACGTTGTTCGCCCGGCCGCCGCCGAATGGGACGAACGCGAGGAGACGCCGTGGCCGATTATCTCCGAGGCCGCCAAGATCGGCCTGTACTCGCCGGAGTTGTTCGCCACCCAAGCCGCCGAACCGAGCGGAATCGGCATGCTCACGGTGTTCGAGGAGCTGTTCTGGGGAGACGCCGGCATCGCGCTGTCGATTCTGGGCACCGGATTGGCGGCAGCAGCCCTGGCGGGCAACGGAACCCCCGAGCAGCTGGGACAGTGGCTGCCCGAGATGTTCGGCACCGCAGACGCCCCCAAGCTCGGCGCTTTCTGCTCGTCGGAACCGGACGCCGGCTCCGACGTCGGTGCGATCCGGACCCGCGCCCGCTATGACGAAGCGACCCGCGAATGGGTGCTGAACGGCACCAAGACCTGGGCCACCAACGGCGGCATCGCCAACGTGCACATCGTGGTCGCCTCGGTCTATCCGGAACTCGGTTCGCGCGGACAGGCCACGTTCGTTATCCCGCCGGGCACCGCCGGCCTGTCCCAGGGGCAGAAGTTCAAGAAGCACGGCATCCGGGCTTCGCACACCGCCGAAATCGTGCTGGACAACGTCCGGCTGCCCGAGGACATGATCCTGGGCGGCCGGGACAAGTTCGAGGACCGCGTCGCCCGCGTCAAGTCCGGTGCCTCCGCGCGCGGACAGGCGGCCATGAAGACCTTCGAACGCACCCGGCCGACCGTCGGCGCGATGGCGGTCGGGGTGGCCCGCGCCGCCTACGAGTACGCCCTCGAATACGCCTGCCAGCGTGAGCAGTTCGGCCGCAAGATCGGCGAATTCCAGGCCGTGGCGTTCAAGCTCGCCGACATGAAGAGCCGGATCGACGCCGCCCGGCTGATGGTCTGGCGGGCCGGCTGGATGGGCCGCAACAACAAGGCCTTCGACAATGCCGAGGGCTCGATGGCCAAGCTGTTCGCCAGCGAGACCGCGGTTTATGTCACCGATGAGGCGATCCAGATCCTCGGCGGCAACGGCTACACCCGCGACTACCCGGTCGAGCGGATGCACCGCGACGCCAAGATCTTCACCATCTTCGAGGGCACCAGTGAGATCCAGCGGCTGGTCATCGCGCGGGCGCTGACCGGCCTGCCGCTGCGCTGAGCGCCCGGCGCGCACGTCAAGACTGTCAACCGGCGAAGACGAACCGGGTGCAGTCGGTCGGGAACGCGAACCAGGCCAGTGCCCGCCGCGGGACGATCATGCGCAGTCCGCCGCCGTCCGGCCCCGCCCAGGCGTCGGGGCCAGGAGCGTACTGCGGATGGTATTTCTCGAACGCTTTCGCCAACCGGGCTCCGAGGTCGTCCGGGTCTGCCGAGGTGGCCGTCGAGACTCCCTCGACGATCACCACCTGGGTACCGCTCTCAAGGGTCAGGGTGCAGGCCGGGTTGTGCTGGAGGTTGCGCGCGTGGCGGGTGGTCGGTGCGCCGTCGTAAAAGAAGCGGCCATCGAGCCACACGCCCCACCGCGGCACGGAGTGCGGCGTGCCGTCCGGGCGCACCGTGGTCAACCAGTAGTGCTGCGATGAGGTCAAGTGCTGTTCGACCTCTGGCCAGCTCAACAGGCCTTCTGTCGAACTCGGTAGCCCGTATCCCTCGGGCAGCGCAGGACGTGTCGCAGTGGGGCCCAGTGTCGAATCCATGAGTTTCTCGTTAGCTCTGATGTCCGACGCGGGATGCCCTACCCGGCCGTCTTCCCGTTGTCGGTCAGATACACCGCGCCGTGCACCGCGGCCGCGGCGTCGCTGGCCAGAAACGCGATCACCTCGGCGACATCGGCCGGTGCGCTCATGCCGCGCGGGGAGGCCACCCGCATGATCAGGTTGACGTCGGCGCCCTCGGGCAGCTGGAAGTTCGTCACCTGCGGGGTCAGCATCCCGCCCGGGCACACGGCATTGACCCGCAGCTTCTCCGCGGTGAACTCCACCGCCAACGCCCGGGTGAGCCCGACCAGGCCGTGCTTGGCCGCGCAGTAGCCCGCCGAGTAGGCCTGGCCCTCCACCCCGGCGATTGAGGCCACGTTGACGATGTTGCCGGCGGTCTCCAGCAGGTGCGGCAGCGCTGCGCGGCACAGAAAGAACGGGCCGTTGAGGTTGACCGCCAGGTCATGGGCCCACTCGTCGTCGGTGATGGCCAGCGTGTGGCGCATCTGATGGGCGCCGGCGACATTGACCAGGACATCGAGCCGGCCGAACTGCGCGACGCATTGCTCGACGGCCGCCGCGCAGGCCGGCGCGGTGCTGATGTCGGTCACGCAGTACTGCCCGCCGGGTACGTCGGCGAACACTGTGGCCAGCCGTTCGGCGTCGCGGGCCAGCCCGAACACCGTCGCGCCGCGCCGGGCGAACAGCTGCGCCACCGCGGCGCCCAGCCCCGACGAGGCGCCGGTCACCAGCGCGACTTTGCCTGACAGATCGGTCATGGGCACAACCGTATCCGCCGGGGTCAGCGGCGCGTGCGCCGGCGTAACGCCGCGCGGCCGAACGCGACCACCGTCCCGGGTGAACTGACGGACAGCTGCAGCACCTGCAGCGGATGTCGGGTGGAGCGCACCTTCAAGAAGCTGTAGACGTGCACGTCGCGGACCTTGGACTGCGGGTCGAACCGCCAGACTTCGATCCCGCAACCGTCGTGCCGCCCATGCGGGCCGCCCCACCACTCGTTGACGATGGTGTCGTCGGTGGCAGCGACCAACCGCTTGGACAGCCGGAACCGGCGCGCCTCGAACACCGCGCACGACCGCGCCCACGCCGTGTGAATGGCTTGCACCCCAACCGATTCCTCGCGTGCACCGTCGGCGATCATCACCAACCGGGCGTCGGGCGCGTAGATCTGAAAGATCACGTCGGGCAGATAAGCGTTGGTGGTGTCCTGTACGAATTCGACGAACGCGGCGGCATCGGCGGGGCGCCGCCCGATGACACCGGTCACCGGCCGCTCCACCGTGAGCGCAGTGCCGCGATACCCAACCGAACACCGGCCCGCCACAGCGCGAGCAGTCCACGCGGCCGCAGCGCCGCCGACATCAGCTGCGCCGAGTCGCAGTACAACACGCGTCGCCGAACCCGCCCCACCTCGTCGAGTTCGTAGCGGTCGATGGCCGGCCAGCTCACCGGTCTGCCACCGAGGGTGCCGAGGATCCGAAACTCGATGTACACCATGTGATCCGGCGAAACCGCCGAGTTGACCACCTCAAGGTGCAGATCCGGTATCAGGGTGAAGATCCGGCGCCAGTAGGTGCTGGCGGCTTCGCGGCCCCGCACATCGGGGAGCAGCGGCTGGACATAACAGACGTCGGGGTTGGTCAAGGCGTCGAGGCGTTCGACGCTCGGCGCGGCCCAGACCGCCCGGAAGTGGTCGACGAATTCGGTCGTCACGCCGGGCTCCGTTCGGCGCAGACGATGCCGAGCCAGTCGTCGCCGGCCAACCCGCTGGCATGGGATGGGTCGTAGCGCTGCAGCAGATCGGCGACGCCGGCGTGGTCGCGGCTGGTGAATCCGTGGCGACCGAGTAGGGCCTCGAACTCCGGTGCGGTGAAGCCGCTGCGGTACGGTTCGCCGCGCCGGGCGACGACTCGGGCGATGCGCCGGGCGCTGAGCCACGGGGTGTCTCCGGTGACCACCGCGGCGTCGAGGTAGTCGGCGACCAGCCGGCTGCCGGGTGCGCACAGTGCCGCCAGATCGTCCAGCGTCGCTTCGATTGCGTGGCGGGTGAGGTACATGCTGACCCCGAGCCAGACGACGAGGGTGGGTGTGTTCGTATCAAATCCACTGGCCATCAGTCGGTCTCGCAGGGCACCCTGCTCGAGGTCGCAGGGCACCCAGACGACGTGGGCAGTGCGCGGCGACGGCAACAGCCGTTCGACGGTGGGGCGTTTTTCGGCTTGGGTTGCAGGCGCGTCGACCTCGAAGATGGTCACCGCGGCGTGGGCCTTGCGCAGGCTGGTGGTGTCGAATCCGGCCCCTAGCAGCACGAGTTGACCGGTGCCGCTTCGCAGCGCCGCCGTGCATACGTCATCGGTGAAGCGCGCCCGCAACACGATGTGGGCGTGCAACCCGCCCCATTTGCGGTCGAAGGCCCGCACCGCGGCACGGGCAAGCCACCGATTGGTAAGCAGCACACGCAGCGCCCGATGGCGGACGAGATGCCGGGACCAGGGATCGTCGAGCAGGCGGCGCTGCGGCGGCTGCAGGGATTCGGCGGCTCGTTGAGCGGCGTTGATCTGCGCGGTCAAACTTGCCGCCCGATTCAGGCGCCGTTCGCTCAGCGGGGCAGGAGCATGCACAGCGACAACGCTATGACCAGACCGGTCCGCGAGTAAGGTCCAATTCTATGCCGGATTCGTGGACCAATAATGCCGCCGGCGTGGATCTGCATCTCGAACTCCCGCCCGGGCACGGGCGCCGCGCAGCACTGGAAAACGCGCTGCGACAGGCGATTCGGGACGGGCGTCTGGCAGCAGGGGAGCGGTTGCCGTCCTCGCGAGCGCTGGCCGGACAACTCGGCCTCGCCCGCGGAACCGTCGTAGAGGCGTATTCGCAACTGGTCGCCGAGGGTTACCTGCGCAGTCGGCAGGGGGCGGTCACCGAGGTCGCCCGGGGCCCGGGCATGCCGCCGACGCCCGCGACCGTACCGGCCCCGACTCGGGTGGTGGCGGATTTCCGGCTCGGCCGTCCCGACCTGAGCCTGTTTCCGCGTGCCGAATGGCTCCGCGCGCTGCGGCGAGCCCTGCACGTCACCCCGCACGCGGAGCTGGGTCCGCTCGACCCACGAGGCGCGTTGCGACTACGCACCGCGCTGGCCGGCTACCTGGGCCGCGCGCGCGGAGTGCTGACCACACCCGAGCGCATCGTGATCTGCAGCGGCTTCACCCAGGGACTGCGTCTGGTGTGTGACGCACTCGCCGTCGCCGGTGCCACGTCGATCGCCGTGGAGAACCCGTGCTTGCCCGACCACCGCGCCACCCTCGCCGCCGCCGGGCTCGACAGCATTCCGCTGGATGTCGACCAGCACGGGGCACGCCCGGACGCGGATGCCGCGCCGGCCGCCGCCGTGCTGCTCACCCCCGCCCATCAAGCGCCGATGGGCGTCACGCTGGCCGCCGACCGGCGCTCCGAATTCGTCCGGCTGGCCACCGCAGCCGGTACCTACCTGATCGAAGACGACTATGACGGCGAATTCCGCTATGACCGCCACCCGGTCGGCGCGCTGCAGGGGCTGGCCCCCGAGCAGGTCGTCTACGCCGGCAGCGCCAGCAAGAGCCTGGCCCCTGGGCTACGTCTGGGCTGGCTCGCATTACCGGCCGATCTGGTCGACGCAGTAGTCGAAGCCAAGCGCCGTGCCGACCGCGGCACCGATGTCCTCGCCCAGTTGGCCCTGGCCGAGCTGATCGAATCCGGGGCGCTGGACCGTCACATCCGGCGGATGCGGCGACGCTACCGCCAGCGCCGCGACGCACTGGTGCACACCCTTGGCCGCGCGGTCCCGGCGATCCCGCTGCAGGGCATCGCCGCCGGTCTGCACGCGGTCCTCGTGCTGCCCGAGGGGCAGTCAGAAGCCGACGTCCTGGCCGCCGCGCGGCAGCGCCAGATCGCGCTGACCGGTTTGGCGCCGTTCTGGCACGGGCCACCGAAAGCCGAGGGAATCGTGTTGGGTTACGGCACCCCGGCCGAGCATGAATACCGCCGAGCGCTGGCACATCTCGGGCAGTTACTCGGTGGTTTAGCGAGCCTCGACGGAGGAGAGGCGAAGCTGGAACCGCCGCGTAAGTTCGGTGGTTTAGCGAGCCTCGACGAAGGAGAGGCGAAGCTGGAACCGCCGCGTAAGTTCGGTGGTTTAGCGAGCCTCGACGGAGGAGAGGCGAAGCTGGAACCGCCGAAAAACCCCCGCCATTCTCGGTAGCGTGCCGGTGAGGGAAGGAGCTCCCGTGCACTACACCCGCACCGATACCATCGCCGCTCGCCCAGCAGAGGTGTGGGCAGTCCTAGCCGATGTCGAGCACTGGCCGGACTGGACGGCATCGATGCGCGAGATCGTCCGACTCGACTCCGGCCCGCTGCGTGTCGGCAGCACCGCGCGTGTCCGCCAACCCACCGGCCGGCCGATGGTCTGGACCGTCACCGAGTTGGCTAACGAGCGGTCGTTCACCTGGACCGCGTCGGCATCCGGAATCCGGTTCACCGGCTACCACGAGCTCACGCCGACGGAGTCCGGTGTCCAGGCGGTCCTGACCTTCACGTTGACCGGTCCGATGGCCTGGCTGGGCCGGTTGCTCGCCGGTGGACGTATCCGACGCTATGTCGATATGGAGGCCGAGGGACTCAAGCGGCGCTCGGAAGGCCGCGCGACGACCTAGCGGCGATCGCAACAGCGACGGAGCCGGTGGCAGCAGGTCGGCGCCATGAACGTAGCGGCGTTACCTGCAAGGACACCGGGGGCTGTGGCCGATCGGATGCCGAGATGCACCAAACGGCGAGATTTGCAAGTTGACATGTGCCAAGCTCCATGTCTACCGTGGGGCCAAACCTACGGAACCGTAGGTTTGGCCGGGGGGCCAATCGACTGACCATATGTCGATCCGGGATGGAGCAAACATGCCGAACGTCCAGACAGCGCTGCTGCATGAGCTGGAGCCGATTGTCGAGCAAAACCTCAACCGTCACCTCAAGGCCGCCAAGCCCTGGCTGCCCCACGACTATGTGCCGTGGAGCAAGGGGCGCGACTTCGCGTTCCTCGGTGGTGAGGACTGGGTTCCCGAGGACTCGCCATTGGATCCGGTCGCCAGGGCCGCGCTGCTGGTCAACCTGCTGACCGAGGACAATCTGCCGTCGTACCACCGGGAGATCGCCACCCGCTTCGGCCGGGACGGCGCCTGGGGCTCCTGGGTCGGGCAGTGGACGGCCGAGGAGGGCCGCCACAGCATCGCGCTGCGGGACTACCTCGTCGTCACCCGGGGCATCGACCCGGTGAACCTCGAGAACATGCGGATGCAGCACACCATCGCCGGCTACGACTCCGGCGACAAGACGCCGCTGCAGGCGCTGGCCTACGTGTCGTTCCAGGAACTCGCCACCCGGGTGTCGCACCGCAACACCGGCAAGGCCTCGGGTTGCCCGATCGCCGACCAGTTGCTCGCCCGGGTCGCCCTCGACGAGAACCTGCACATGGTGTTCTACCGCAACCTGATGGATGCGGCCCTGGACATCGCGCCGGATGCGGCCATGTGCGCCATCCGCGATGAGGTGCTCGGATTCTCGATGCCCGGCATGAACATGCCCGGCTTCCAGGAGAACGCCGTTCTGATCGCCAAGGCCGGCATCTACGACCTGCGCATCCACCACGACGACGTGGTGCAGCCGGTGCTGCGGTTCTGGAAGGTCTTCGAGCGGGACGACTTCGGCCCGGAGGGCGAGCAGGCTCGCGAA
The DNA here is from genome assembly GCF_001667945.1 of Mycolicibacter sinensis. Taxonomy (GTDB): domain Bacteria; phylum Actinomycetota; class Actinomycetes; order Mycobacteriales; family Mycobacteriaceae; genus Mycobacterium; species Mycobacterium sinense_B. The sequence goes on from NZ_LZJK01000143.1 coordinate 51,279, forward strand.
CAGGTCGACGGGTTCCTCAAGATGGTCGACGAGCGGGCCAGGTACTACGAAGAGAAGGCCAAGGACCGCGAGAGCGTCTTGAGCTCCTGATTCAACCCGTCACGGTCAGATAGATCAGCGCCGCGTTGAGCAGGCCGACCACCACCGTGACGGTCCAGCCGAGCACCGAGGTCAGCCGCCGGTTGGCGTCTTCGCCCATCAGGGCGCGGTTCCCGGTGAGTCGGATCAGCGGCGCCAGCGCGAACGGGATGCCGAACGAGAGCACCACCTGGGAGATCACCAGTGCCCGGGTCGGGTCGGTCCCGATGGCCAGGATCGCCAGCGCCGGTATCAGCGTGATCAGCCGGCGCCACAACAACGGCACCGACACCCGCAGCAGGCCTTGCATGATCATCGCGCCGGCGTAGGCGCCCACCGACGTGGAGGCCAGGCCGGAAGCCAGCAACCCAACCGCGAAGAACAGCGCGAGCGTCGGGCCGAGCCCGTCGCGCACCGCGGCGTGGGCGCCCTCGATGGAGTCGGTGCCGTCGTGCCCGGCCAGGTTCGCCGCCGCCACCACCAGCATGGCCAGGTTCACCGCGCCGGCCACCAGCATCGCCAGGCCGACATCCCACCGGGTCACCCGCAGCAGTCGTCGCCGCGCTTGCCCGGCTTCGGCTCGTCCGTGCCGGTCGCGGGCCAGCCCGGAGTGCAGATAGACCGCGTGCGGCATGACCGTGGCCCCCAGGATCGCAGTCGCCAGCAGCACGCTCTCGGTGCCGTCGAAGCGGGGCAGCAGGCCACCGGCGATGTCGGTCACCGGCGGGGGAGCGACCACCAGGCTGGCCAGGAACCCGATCGCGATGATGGCCAACAGCCCACTGGAGACCTGCTCGAAAGCCCGCGGTCCACGCCGGTCGCCGACGACCAGCAAAGCCATCGACACCGCCCCGGTAATCACCCCGCCCAGCATCAACGGAAGCCGGAAAATCAGGTTCAGCGCAATGGCACCGCCCACCACCTCGGCGAGATCGGTTGCCATGGCGACCAATTCGGCTTGCAGCCAATACGCGATCCGGGTCGGGCCGCGGGCAACAGAACCGACCGCCTCCGGCAGTGAAAGCCCGGTCACCAGGCCCAGTTTGGCGGCGAGGTACTGCACCAGCGCGGCCATTACATTCGCGGCGACGATCACCCAGACCAGGAGGTACCCGAACGTCGCGCCGGCACTGACGTTGGCGGCGACATTGCCCGGATCGACGTAGGCGATGGCGGCGACAAACGCGGGCCCGAGCAGATACCAGCCCGGCTTTTCCCGTACCGGCTTGCCCACACGCGTCATCAAGGACGAGCGTAGAGCCCCCGTCCGGTGACCAGCGGCAGATCCAGGGTGGTCCGGATTCCCGGCTCGGCGGCCACCACCGCGGGAATCGCGTTGACCACGCGCATCGCGGTGGCTACCAGCCCGGCGTGATTGTGGTCGCCATTGGGACTGGACAGGCACAGATCCAGCGCATACGACGGTTCACCGGTCACCTCGACCCGGTAGGAACCGCCGGGCTGGGCCGGCTGTGGCCACTCCGGGCACAGATCTTTGCGCAACCGGGTGACGTGCTCGAGCACCACGGCCGCCTCGCCGTCAACCATGCCGCGCACCTCGAATCGCAAAGCGGCCGCGGTGCCTTCGGCGATGTCACCGGCGGAGATGGAGAAGTCCTCCGGTGCGGGCACCCGAACGTGGGACTGCTCGACCGAGTCGAGTTCGAGGCCCAGACCGGCCGCGAGCTGACGCACCACCGAACCCCACGCCAGGCTCAGCACGCCGGGCTGCAGCAGCATTGGAATCTCGTCCATCGGCTTGCCGAACCCCATCACGTCGAACATGACGGCGGCGCTGTCATAGGTGGCGTAGTCGACGATCTCCATGCAGCGGATCTGCTGGATGCTCTGGCAGGTGCCGGCCAAGGCCAGCGGCAGCAGGTCGTTGGCGAAGCCCGGGTCGATGCCGTTGATGAACAGGCTCGCCCTGCCGGCCTGGGCAGCATCCTCCAGCGGGGACAGCATCTCCGGCGGGATCACCTGCCATGGGTACTGCAAGAACACCGCGCTGCTGCCGACCACGTTGACACCGGCGTCCAGGATGCGCCGGAAGTCCTCCAGCGCCTCGCCGAGCCGGTTATCGGCCAGCGCGGTATAGACCACGCACTGCGGCTTGGCGTCGAGCACCTGCTGCAGGTCGGTGGTCGCGGACACGCCGGCCGAGACATCGAGGCCGGCAAGTTCGCCGGCGTCTTTGCCGGCCTTGGCATCCGAGGAGACCCAGACACCGGTCAGCTCGAATTCCGGGTTGGTGATCAACGCTTTGAGCGCGTGCACGCCGACGTTGCCGGTGCCGATTTGGGCGACGCGAATGGGCATACCGGTGTCCTCTACAGGTCGGGGATGGGCAGATCGAGATTCGGGAACGTGATGCCCCCGTCGACTTCGAGCACCTTGCCGGTGAGATAGCTGCCGGCCGGCGAGGCCAAATACACTGCGGCGGCGGCGATGTCGTCCGGCTCGCCGAGCCGGCGCATCGGGGTCACCTTCTCCATCGGCTCGCGCAGTTCGTCGTTGGAGGCCACCACATCCAACGCCGAGGTCAGGATCGATCCCGGCGCGATTCCGTTGACCCGGATCTTCGGGCAGAGGTCCATGGCGGCCAGCCGGGTGTAGTGGGCCAGCGCGGCTTTGGCGGTGCCGTAGGCGGCGAATCCCCGCCCGGCCAGCCGGCCCATGGTCGAGGTGATGTTGATGATCGAGCCGCCACCGGAGTGTTCCAGCATCAGCGGCACCGCAGCGCTGGTCAGGGCGTGCGCGGTCACGACATTGAACGTCAACGCGTCCTTGAGGTCTTTGGCCGAGGTGGTCAGCAGCATGTTCGGCATGGTGCCGCCGACGTTGTTGACGACGATGTCGAGCTTGCCGAAGGCGTCGACGGCCTCGCCGGCCAACTTGGCCGTCTCCTCGGGGTGGGCCAGGTCGGCGGCCACGATGTGGGCGCGACGTCCGGCGCCGTCGATCTGTTCGGCGACGGTCTCTAGTTGGGATCGGGTGCGCGCGGCGATGACGACGTCGGCGCCGGCTTCGGCGAACGCAACCGCGATCGCCGCCCCTAAGCCCCGGCCGGCGCCGGTGACGACGGCTACGCAGTTATCGAGTCGGAATTTGTCGAGGATCACGTAGGCACGCTAACAAGGATCCGTCGCCAGCTGAACCCCTTTTCTGAAACACGTTCTAATTCGGCTCCGGGGCCCTCCGGATGTGCGGCTGCACGGGTCAGCCGATTCGGGTACAATCGAACACATGTTCGATAACGGTTTGCCGGGGCCGGCGTCGTTGGCGGAGGTCGACGACAACCTGCTGGTGGCGGCCATTGCCGGGTGGGCCCGGGTGGAGGCCGCGGCCTCGGCGCGCCGGCTGGCCG
>NZ_LZJK01000144.1 GCF_001667945.1 Mycolicibacter sinensis
CGCGGTGTCCGACAGCAGGGCCACCCGGGCGAATGTCGTTTGGACGACCGGAGCTGCGGCGACGCCGGCGGCGATCACGCTCGCGGCGGCGAGCGGGGCGAAAGCTTTGGTTACGTTCATTCCGACACACCTAGTTTTTATGTAAGAGCCGGCCGACAGGACATGAAAAGCCGATAATGGCATTCTCGCATGACGAGAGTCAACGGCGCCGCGGTGGTAGGAGCCCGGAACAGCGGCCGTCCCAGATGGCAGTCCATTGACTTCTGTCCGGCGTCGCTGCCATGATCGCCCTCAGGAATTCTTTAGCTTCTGCGGTGAAGGGGACGCCCCGTGATGCTGACCAAGGCCTTGACGCCGATTGCGATTGCCAGCACCGTCGCGGGCGGGGTGCTCACCGCGCCGGCGGTCCACGCCACCTATACCGACGTCAACCTGCTCGCCGATACCGCGATCTTCGTCGGCGGCACGATGTTGCCGACGCCGTCGGCGGCCTTCGCGCAGACCGCGGCCGATCTCTTCCTGCAGCCACTGGGCTTCGACGCCGGCGATGATCCGACGGTGTGCGTCATCGGCGTCGGCACCTGCGATTCGCCGCTGCAGGTGCTCTCCACCCCGCAACTCATCCTGCAGGGCCACAGCAGCTTCGTCGGGGCCGCCGAGATCGTGCGGGCGGTGCACGCCGAACTCGATGCCAACCCCGACGCCTACGATGCCGAAAACCCGCTGTGGATCTTCGGCTACTCGCAAGGGGCCACGGCCGGGTCGATCGCGATGGCGCAGCTGGCCCACGACGGCGTCCC
>NZ_LZJK01000145.1 GCF_001667945.1 Mycolicibacter sinensis
GGTGGTGTTGGTGGCGCGTCGGCGCACGGCATCGCCGGTGCGCACGGTGCCGGTGGCATCGGTGGCGACGGTGGCGCCGGCGGCAACGCGGGCAACGGCGGCAACGGCGGTGCCGGTGCCGGCGGTGGTACCGAAGCTGCAGCCGGCGCCGGCGGCCGGGGCGGTAATGCGACCGACGCTGTTGCCGGTGTCGGTGGCGCCGGCGGCGCCGGAGGCTTCAGCGGCGCCACCCAGGCCGCCTCGGGCGCCACGGGCGCGGTCGGTGGCGGCGGCAACGGTGGCAACGGCGGCGCCGGCGGCAAGGGCGAGGTCCTCGGTGATGGCACCGTGCAGGCCGGTGGCCGCGGCGGCGACGGCGGGGATGCCGGCGCGGTCGGCAACGGCGGCACCGGCGGCACCGGCGGCCAAGGCGCCACCGGGGTTCACGGTGAAACCGATGCCAATGGCGACGGCACCGCGGGCGGCACCGGTGGCGCCGGTGGGGCCGGCGGTACCGGTGGTGCGGGCGGCACCACCTCGGGCAACGGCGGCGCCGGTGGCGCGGGCGGCGTAGGCGGCACCGGCGGTAACGGCGGCGCGGCGGACGACGCGACCGTTGCCGGCGGCACCGGTGGCAACGGCGGTAGCGCCGGTGCCGGCGGTATCGGTGGCGACGGTGGCGCCGGCGGTACCGCCACGAACGGCGTCGGTGGTGCCGGCGGCGCCGCGGGCGATGGTGGCGCGGCGGGCCAGGCTGCCGCAGGTGGCCGCGGGCTCGGCGGCGGTGGCTTGGATGCGGCCGGTGCCGGTGGCCAGGGCGGTGACGGCGCCGATGGCGGTTCCGCCGGTAACGCCGGCGCCGGCACGGATGGTGGCGCGTCCGGCGCCGTGGGCAATGTCGGGGCCGGCAGCACCGGCGGCACCGGGGGCGCCGGCGGCGACGGTGTCGGCGTGGCCAGCGATGGCCTCACCGGTCAGGCCGGTGGCACCGGCGGCCAGGGCGGCAACGCGGCCACCGACGGCAACGGCGGCACCGGCGGCGCCGGCGGTCGCGGCGCGGACGGCACGGACGGCAGCACCGACAACACCGGTAGCGGTACCGCCGGTGGCAAGGCCGGTGCCGGTGGCGCGGGCGGTGCAGGTGGTGCCGGCGGTTCGAACTCCGGCGACGGCGGCACCGGCGGTGCCGGCGGCCAGGGCGGCCGCGGTGGTAACGGTGGCGCCGCCGAGGATGCGACGGTGGCGGGTGATGCCGGCGGTAATGGCGGCAGCGCCGGTGCCGGTGGCGCGGGCGGCGACGGTGGCGCCGGCGGCACCGCGGCCCACGGCACCGGTGGTGTGGGCGGTGACGCCGGCAACGGTGGCGCAGCCGGGCTGGCCTCCGCCGGTGGTCACGGCCTTGGCGGCGGCGGTCTGGATGCGGCCGGTGCCGGGGGCAGCGGTGGTAACGGCGCCGACGGCGGCGCGGCCGGCAACGTCGGTACCGGCGGAGTCGGCATCGGCCAGGGTGCCGACGGCGGTGCAGGTCAGGCGGGGCTGAGCAGCGACGGCGCGGCCGGCGGTAATGGCGGTGCCGGTCTCGGCTTGGCCAGTGACGGGTTGACCGGGCAGGCCGGCGGTGCCGGTGGCCAGGGCGGCAGCGCCGCGACCGACGGCAACGGCGGTGCCGGTGGAGCCGGTGGAGCCGGTGCCCGAGGCGCCGACGGAAGCACCGTCGGCGGCGATGGCACGACCGGAGGGACCGGTGGCGCCGGCGGTGCCGGTGGGCAGGGCGGCGCCGGCGGTTCCAACTCCGGCGATGGTGGCGCCGGTGGTGCCGGCGGCAGTGGCGCGGCCGGCGGTAACGGCGGCGCCGCCGACGATGCCACGGTGGCCGGCGCCGCGGGCGGCAACGGCGGCAGCGCGGGTGCCGGTGGCGCGGGCGGCGACGGTGGCGCCGGCGGCACCGCGGCCCACGGGACCGGTGGCGCCGGTGGTGACGCCGGCAACGGTGGTGCTGCCGGCATCGCGGCCGCCGGTGGTCACGGACTTGGCGGCGGCGGCCTGGACGCGGCCGGTGCCGGGGGCAGCGGCGGCAACGGTGCCGACGGCGGCGCGGCCGGCAGCGTCGGGGCTGGCGGTGCCGGCGCCTCCCAGGGGGCTGACGGCGGAGCCGGCCAGGCCGGGCTCAGCAGTGCGGGCGCGGCCGGTGGTGACGGCGGCGCCGGTCTCGGTCTGGCCAGCGACGGTGTGACCGGGCAGGCCGGTGGCGCCGGCGGCGCCGGCGGCAACGCGGCATCGATCGGTAACGGTGGTGCCGGTGGTAACGGCGGCATCGGTGCGACCGTCGCTGGCAGCACCGGTGGCGACGGCAACGGCACCGCGGGCGCAGTCGGTGGTGCCGGCGGCAACGGTGGCAGCGGTGGTGCCGGCGGCACCATCTCCGGTGACGGCGGCAAGGGCGGTAACGCCGGCAACGGCGGCAACGGCGGCGCCGGTGGTGCCGGCGCGGACGCAACGGTCGCCGACGCCGCGGGTGGCAACGGCGGCGCTGCCGGGGCCGGTGGCCAGGGCGGTACCGGTGGCGCCGGCGGTGTGGCCAACAACGGCGCCGGCGGCGCCGGCGGCAACGCCGGCAGCGGTGGCGACGCGGGAACGGCCGGCGCGGGCGGTAAGGGTCTCGGCGGCGGCGGTGGCGCCAGCGCGGGCGCGGGCGGTGCCGGTGGTAACGGCGCCGACGGCGGCATTGCGGGCGTCTCCGGCGTGGGCGGCAACGGCACGCAGGCCGGCGCCGCGGGTGCGGCCGGTAACGCCGGCATCGGCAGCGACGGCGGTGCCGGCGGCCAGGGTGGTGCGGGCGTCGGTCTGATCGGCGGTACCAACACCGGCCAGGCCGGTGGGTCCGGCGGCGCCGGCGGTGCCGCCGCATCGGTCGGCAACGGTGGTGCCGGCGGCAACGGTGGCGTCGGTGCGACGGTGAACGGCATCACCGGCGGTGACGGCAACGGCACCGACGGCGCCGACGGTGGCAACGGCGGTGCCGGTGGCGCGGGTGGCGCCGGCGGCACGACCTCCGGCGACGGTGGTGCGGGCGGTAACGGTGGCGCGGCCGGCGACGGTGGCCACGGCGGTCACGGCGCCGACGGAACCAACGGCGCCAATGCCGTCGCGGGCAGCGGCGCCAACGGAATCGACGGCGGCAACGGCGGCAACGGTGGATCCGGCGGCAGCGGCGGCCAGGGTGGTGACGGTGGTGCCGGCGGCAGCGCCACCAACGGCGCGGCGGGTGCCGAAGGCGCCGGCGGTGTCGGCGGCAACGCGGGCAACGCGGGCAACGCCGGTAACGGCGGCCAGGGCGGTAACGGCGCCGGCGGAGGCGCTGGAGCCACGGCCGGAGCCGGTGGCAACGGCGGCCAGGGCGGTGTCCGCGGCGAGGCGGGCGCCAGCGCCGGTGCCGGTGGCTGGAACGCCAGCCACACCGAGCAGGCCGAGGACGGTGCGGCCGGCGCGGCGGCAATCGGCGGCAACGGCGGTGCCGGCGGTCACGGCGGCGTGGGCCTGATCCGGGCGGACGGTTCCGCCCAGGCCGGCGGCGACGGCGGCAACGGCGGGGCGGCCGGTCCGATCGGCACCGGTGGCGCGGGCGGCAATGGCGGTACCGGCTCGGCCGGCCAGGCCGGCGTCGACGGCGTGGTCGATGCCAACGGCAACGGCGGCAGCGGCACCAGCGGCAGCTCCGGCGGCGCGGGCGGCAACGGCGGCAAGGGCGGTGACGGCGGCAGCGAATCGGGCGATGCCGGTGCCGGCGGCCAGGGTGGCGCCGGCGGCGTCGGCGGCCGCGGCGGTCACGGCGCAAACGGTGCCCACGCCACCAACGCAGCCTTCGGCAGCGGCGCGTCCGGCGCCGACGGTGGTTACGGCGGCGACGGCGGCAGCGGCGGTAACGGCGGCCAGGGCGGCCAGGGCGGTGTCGGCGGAACCGCCACGCTCGGCAACGACGGTGCGGCCGGCGCCGGTGGGGCCGGCGGCCAGGGCGGCGCGGCGGGCAACGCCGGTAACGGCGGCAACGGTGCCAACGGCGCCGGCGGCGGCACGAATGCCGTTGCCGGACATGGCGGCAACGGTGGCACCGGCGGCGACCGGGGCGCGATCGGCCTCGGCGGTAAGGGCGGCCTGAGCGGTGACGGCCACCAGGCCGTCAACGGCGGCAACGGCGGTTCGGCCACCGGCGGCAACGGCGGCGCCGGCGGCCGTGGCGGCAACGGCCAGGTGCTGGCCAGCGGCAACCCCCAGAGCGGCGGTTACGGCGGGGCCGGCGGTGACGCCGGCACCTACGGCAACGGTGGTGCCGGTGGCGCCGGCGGGGCCGGCAGTGTCGGCGGCAACGGCGCCAACGGCACGACGCTCGGCCAGGTCAATGGGCAGGACGGTCAGTCCGGCGGATCAGGCGGCGACGGCGGCGCGGGCGGCAAGGGCGGCTCCATCGCCGGTAACGGCGGCGCTGGCGGCGGTGCCGGCGCGGCAGGCAACGGCGGTAACGGCGGCAACGGTGCCCAGGGCAAGGCCGGCATCGATGCGGTGGCCGGCACCGGCGGCGTCGGTAGCAACGGTGGCGCCGGCGGTAACGGCGGCAATGGCGGCAACGGCGGCAACGGCGGCAACGGCGGCGCCGGTGGCACCGCCACCAACGGCATCGCCGGCAGCAACGGTCTGGGGACCGTCGGCGGCAACGGCGGGAACGCCGGAACCGGCGCCGATGGCGGTCGCGGTGGCCATGGCGCAGGCGGCGGGGTCAACAGCGTGGCCGGATCCGGCGGCAACGGCGGCACCGGCGGCAACAGCGGCGCGGCCGGCAACGGCGGCACCGGCGGCCTCAACGGCGACGGCACCCAGCGAGCAGACGGCACCGACGGTGCCGCGGCCGCGCACGGCGGCAACGGCGGCGCCGGCGGCAACGGTGGCAACGCGCAAGCCGGAACGACCCAAGCGGGCGGCAAAGCCGGCAACGGTGGCGACGGTGGAAACGTCGGCAACGGCGGCGCGGGCGGCAACGGCGGCAACGGAACTATCGGGGCGGCCGGAGTCACCGGCGCTGACGGAAACGGCACCGACGGAGGTACGGGCACCGCCGGCGGCCGGGGCGGCAACGGCGGGGCCGGCGGCTCCCTCTCCGGCAACGGCGGTGCCGGCGGCACCGGCGGTAACGGCGGCAGTGGCGGTAACGGGGGGAACGGCGCCGTGGGCACCGGCGGTGGCGGCGGCGGCAACGGCGGCGCCGGCGGCAATGCCGGTGCGGGCGCGGCCGGCGGCGCGGGCGGCAACGCCGCGCACGGCATCGCAGGGGCCGGCGGTAACGGCGGCAATGCCGGCAACGCGGGCAACGGCGGCACCGGTGGCAACGGCTCGGGCGGCGGCAACAACGCCATCGCCGGCTCCGGGGGCGACGGCGGCCACGGTGGTGACCGCGCAGCGGCCGGCCTCGGAGGTGCCGGCGGGATCGGTCAGGGTGGCCCGGCGGCACACGGCTCCGACGGTGCCGGCGGAACCGGTGGCAACGGCGGTGCGGCCGGCAACGGCGGCACCGGTCAGGTGCTCGCGGACGGCTCGTCGCAGGCCGGCGGTAACGGTGGCCAGGGCGGCGCGGCCGGAACGATCGGCGACGGTGGCGCCGGCGGGAACGGCGGGGCCGGGGCGACCGGCGCAAACGGGATCATCGACGCCAGCGGCAACGGCACCGACGGGGCCACCGGCGGCATGGGCGGCAACGGCGGCGTCGGCGGTGCCGGCGGCAGCCTCGCCGGTAACGGTGGCGCTGGCGGTCGCGGCGGAGCGGGTGGTACCGGCGGCATCGGTGGCGTCGCGCAAGGGACCGATGGGCAGAACGCGGTTGCCGGCAGCGGCGGCGACGGCCAGGACGGCGGCGACGCGGGCGTCAGCGGTAACGGCGGCGCCGGCGGTCACGGCGGCGCGGGCGCCCTCGGAGGCACCGCGACCAACGGAACCCAGGGCAGCGCGGGCGCCGGCGGCCAAGGTGGTCAGGGCGGCGCCGGCGGCGACGCCGGGCGCGGCGGCAATGGTGGCGCGGGTGCCGGCGGCGGCACCGACCACACCGCGGGTAACGGCGGTAACGGCGGTAACGGCGGCTACGCCGGCACCGGTGGTGCCGGCGGCCATGGCGGCGTGAGCGGCAACGGGCTGATCGCGGCCAACGGCGGGTCCGGGGCCGACGGCAACGCCGCCACCGGCAACGGCGGTGACGGCGGTAAGGGCGGCGCCGGCGTGATGCTCGGTGACGGTTTTGCGCAGCACGGCGGTAACGGCGGAAACGCCGGCGCTGCCGGCGCGGTCGGTAGCGGTGGCCGCGGCGGCGACGGTGGCGCGGGCGCGGCAGGTGCCGACGGCATCACCGAAGCATCCGGGGACGGCACCAACGGCGTCATCGGCGGTAACGGCGGTCAGGGCGGTGACGGCGGCGCCGGCGGCAGCCAGGCCGGCAACGGCGGCGCCGGCGGCGTCGGGGGCGCGGGCGGCCGCGGCGGTCACGGCGGTGACGCGGCCGACGGCACGGCCGGCGTCAACGCGGCCGCGGGCAGCGGCGGCAACGGCACCGACGGCGGCGACGCCACCGGCACAGCCGGCAACGGCGCGGCTGGCGGTAATGGCGGCAACGGCGGCTTCGGCGGCAGCTCCGCCCATGGCACCGCGGGCGCCAACGGTGCCGGCGGCGCCGGCGGCAACGGTGGTAACGCCGGTAACGCCGGTGACGGCGGCCGCGGCGGCGACGGTGCCGGTGGCGGTGCCAACGCCGTCGCGGGATCGGGCGGCAACGGCGGTAACAGCTCCAGCACTGCGGGAACCGCGGGCACGGCCGGGACCGGCGGCTGGAACGCCGACCACTCCGCGCAGGCGGCCGGCGGGTCCGCCGGGGCGGCCGGCGCCAACGGCAACGGCGGCGCCGGCGGCAACGGCGGCAACGGCGGGCAGCTCGCGGATGGCACCGGGCAGTCCGGCGGTGCTGGCGGCAAGGGCGGTGACGCCGCGCTCAATGGCGACGGCGGCAGTGGCGGCCGGGGCGGTGCCGGCGGTAAGGGTGCGGATGGCACCGCTGGTGGCACCGGTAGCACCGGCGCCTCCAAGGCGCCTGGCGGCACGGGCGGTGCCGGTACGGCCGGCAAAGCCAGCGGTTCCGGCGGAGCGGGTGGCGCCGGCGGGGCTAGCGGCACCATCTCCGGAAACGGCGGTGCCGGCGGCCAGGGCGGTGCCGGCGCCGACGGCGGCAAGGGCGGCGCGGGCGGCACTGGCGGGACCGGTGGCGCCGGCTCCAAGGGCAACACCGCCGGTGCCGGCGGGACCGGCGGCACCGGCGGGGCCGGCGGCTCCGGAGGCGCCGGCGGCGAGGGCGGTGCCGGCGGCGCAGTTCGCAACGGCAGCGGCACGGTGGGCGCTGACGGTGCCGACGGCGCGGTGGGCAAGGGCGGCGACGGCGGCAACGGCGGCAAGGGCGGCATCGGCGGAAACGGGAGCACCGGCAAGAACGGATGGTCCGGCGGTGCTGGCGGTCAAGGCGGTACCGGCGGTCAAGGCGGCACGAGCGGCACCGGCCAGGCCGGTCTCCCCGGCGGCACCGGCTCCGCAGGCGGCGCCGCCAGCGGTACCGACAACGCCACACCCGGCCAGGGCGGCGCCGGTGGTGCCGGTGGCAAGGGCGGCGGATCATGATGATCCGCCGCCCCTGGCGACCGGCGTCAGGCCTCTTGGCGGTAGGCCGGAACGTCGTCGGGCGTTCTCGGCCAGGCGAACAGCGCGATGCGCTGGTCCCACTTCGGCACGTAGTGCTCGCCGAGGAACACCCCGCCGCGCCGCTCCCAGAACCGGCGCCCGTAGGAGCCCTCGCCGGCGAAGGTGTCGCCGATCACCCGTCGGCACTGCGGTTCGATCTCGAAGACGCTCTCCACGAATCCGCGGAACATGATCGCCCCGTGTCCCTGCTCGACCATGTCGAGATCGGCCATGGCGCCGTGCAATCCGATGTCGTAGGGGTCGGCGTCGTAGACGGTCGACACCTCGTCCTGCGCGGCGCGGAACAGCTCCATGTATCCGAACGGTCGCCCATCGAGGAGCCACACGTACGGGCGCGAGTAGTTGCCCGCGAATTGGTTGGCCAGGTGCTGGCTCCACTGGTCCGCCGGGTAGTTGTAGTGCCAGGTTTCGGCCAGATGCGGCCGGTTCATCCACTCGGAGATCATCTCGGCATCGCCGTCCGGGTCGGCGAAGCGCACGCTGTACGGCTCCGGGAATACCGGCAGCGGCGGGGCGGGAACCGCGCAGACCTCGTCGGGCACATCAACACGTTGCCGTGCCATTCGCGCCGTCATAGCGCAACCGAATCCGTTGTAACCGAACCGGTTTCGGTAACCATCACAAGTGCCTCCAGGAATGCCGTCGACGGCAGCGCCGTCGTCAATGGGTTTGCCAATGATGCCACGTCCCCTGGCGGGTGTCAGCGTCGAAGTGCCGCCCGGAAAAGGCTCGAACAGGCAACAGACCTTTCTTCAGCGGTGCCCAGATGCCGGCGCCGATAACCGCCAAACATAAACCGAGACAACAACACTGACATGGGTTCGTCGCAGAATAGGGAGTCCCACATGACTGACAAGCAGCACGGCAGAGGGCGTCGCGGTCTCACTGGCGCGGTTGGCCGCCGGCGCCGCCGGGTGGCCGCTGCCTCTAGTGCGGTGGGGGCGTTTTTGGCGTTTGGGGTGGCGCCGGTGGTGGTGGCGCCGGTGGCGGCTGCTGATGAGTTGGATTGGGTT
>NZ_LZJK01000146.1 GCF_001667945.1 Mycolicibacter sinensis
CTTGCCGTCGAGCTTGATCGCCTCGGTGACACCGGGAAGGTTGTAGTTGATCTGCTGGGCCGAGATGGCCAGCGCGACGTTCATCAGGCCCGGGTGTTCTTTCATGTCGCCCTCGGACAGGTAGGCGTCCGAAGCGCCGATGTCCACCGCACCCGCGGCGGCCTGCGAGATGCCGGTGCCCGAACCGGTGCCCTGCGCGGTGATGGTGACGTTGGGATACTTCTGGTGATACGCCGGGCCCCACTGGTTGAACAACGGGTAGAGCAACGTGCTGCCGGTCTCCGACAACGCCACCTCCGAGGAGGCCGGCGTCGTGGCCACACCGCCCGGATGAGCCGATTCCGATGGCGCCGTGTCGGTTTTCCCACCGCAGGAGGCCGCGGCCAGGATCAGCGGCGCGGTGGCCGACAGGGTCAGCATGCGACTCAGCTTGCTTTGACGGCGAGTTTTCACGGTGACACCCTTTCGTCGTACCTTGCGATTACCTAGGCGTGCTCGGCGGACAACTGCCCCCGGGAGAGGTAGCGGACCGTCTCTTGGTGCTGCGGAGACGAGAACAGTTGTGCGGTCGGGCCTTCCTCGACCAGCCGGCCCTCGAAGAAGAACGCGGTGCGGTCTGCGATCCGCGCGGCCTGGGCCAGATCGTGGGTCACCATGATCACCGTCAGCCGGTCGGTCAGCGACGAGATGAGCTGTTCGATCTTGTCCGTGGTGGTCGGATCCAGTGACGACGTCGGCTCGTCGAGCAGCAGCACGTCGGGGTTGACCGCCAGTGCCCGCGCGGTGCACAGCAGTTGCTGCTGGCCGCCGGAGAGCCGGAACGGGGAGTCTCCGAGGCGGTCCTTGACGGCATCCCAGAGTCCGACCAGCCGCAGCTTCTCTTCCGCAACATCGCGAAACCGGCTGCGCGGCACCATCTTATGGGCACGCACGCCGGCGACGACGTTGTCCAGGATCGACATCGGGAACGGGTTGGGGCGCTGAAACAGCATGCCGACACTGCGCCGCAGTTCCATCAGATCCCGGTCGCCGAAAATGCTTGCCCCGTCGAGCAGGACGTCGCCGCGGTAGCGGTAGCCGGTGACCTTGTCGTTCATCCGGTTCAGGGTGCGCAGAAACGTCGTTTTGCCCGAACCCGTGGGCCCGAGCAGGGCAGTGATCGCCCGGGCGGGAAACGCCAGATCCACCTCGTCGAGCACGGTTTTGGCGCCGAAACCCAAGGTGAGACCCACAGCGCGCATTGCTGGAGCGCTGGCATTCCCGGTCTCGCTGTCGAGCCTTTCGGGTGGCATCGGCGCTTATGTTACGTCCGGTTCCTGCGGATCGGTTGTCAAAGCCTCAATGAGCGGCGCCGATTTTGGCGATCTGGGCCTGCGACTGTTTGGCGACGGCGTCGGGCAGCGGCTGCAGGTGCACCTTGTCGAGGAAGCTGGGAGAGCTGCCGTCGGTGACGGCCCAGTGCAGGAAGGCCTGCAGCGCTTGGGCGGTGGCTTTATCCCTGGTGGCTTTCGGCGTGACGTTGACGATCGCGTACTCGTAGTTGACGATCGGGTAGGCGTCGGGGGCGGGGCCGTTGATCAGCGAGACGGCCTGGTTGTCGGGGGTCTGGTCGGCGAAGCCGGCCGCGGCGGCCTGGATGCCTTTGGCGTCGGGCAACAGATAGTGGCCGGCCGCGTTGGCCAACTGCGCCGTGCCGAGGCGATGAGCGCGCGCCTCATCCTGCTGGCTGATGCTGACATAGGCGATGCAGCCGGGATTGGCGGCGCAGCCGGTCACCATGGCGCCGTTGCCGTTCTCGCCCAGCGCCCCGGGCACTGCGGGGAAGTCCACGGTGGTGCCGAAACCGGGGGCTTTGCCCCAGCCGTCGGGGTCTTGTTTGGACAGGTACTGGGTGAACAAGAAGGTGTCGCCGGAGCCGTCGGAGCGGTGCAGTGGCACCACCGGGGTGTCGGGCAGGTTCAGCCCGGGGTTGAGCGCGGTGATCTGTGGGTCGTTCCAGGTTTTCACCGTGCCGGAGTACATGGCGGCCAGCACCTTGCCGTCGAGCTTGATCGCCTCGGTGACACCGGGAAGGTTGTAGTTGATCTGCTGGGCCGAGATGGCCAGCGCGATGTTCATCAGGCCCGGGTGTTGCTTCATGTCGCCCTCGGACAGGTAGGCGTCCGAAGCGCCGATGTCCACCGCACCCGCGGCTACCTGGGCGATACCCGCACCAGACCCGCCGTCCTGAGTGCTGATCGTGACGTGGGGGTGCTGCTGTTGGTAGGCCGGACCCCACTCGCTGAACAACGGATAGAGCAACGTGCTGCCGGTCTCCGACAACGCCACCGGCATCGCATCGGTGTCGCCGGTGGTGGCCGATCCGCACGCCGCGGCGCCCAGCAGCACTGTGGCGGTGAGCAACCCGGTGAGGCGTGTCCGTCGAGACCGCATCGAGCAATGCTACGTCCGCCTGCTGGGCGCCGCGGTAAGGTTTTGAGCTGTGAAACCCGGCCGATGGACCGTGTTGGTGGCGCTGCTCATCGTTGGTGCACTGACGGTTTCGGCATGCGGCGGCCACGCCGGTGATTCCGGTTCGGCGGAAGGCCCGGCGTCATCGGTGGACTGTGGCGGCAAGCAGGAACTGCACGCCAGCGGCTCCACCGCCCAGGAGAACGCCATCGAGCAATTCGTCTACGCCTACATCCGGGCGTGCCCGGGCCACACCCTGGACTACAACGCCAACGGTTCGGGCGCCGGGGTGGACGAGTTCGTGTCCAACGAAACCGATCTCGCCGGATCAGACGTGGCGCTGGACCCCTCCAAGGGCCAGCCGGAACGCGCTGCTGAGCGGTGCGGTTCACCGGCGTGGGACCTGCCGATCGTGTTCGGCCCGATTGCGGTCACCTATCACATCAGCGGAGTCAACTCCCTGAGCCTGGACGGCCCTACCCTGGCGAAGATCTTCAACGGCACGATCGGCAGCTGGGACAACCCCGCCATCAAGGCGCTCAACGCGGGTGTGCCGCTGCCCTCGACGCCCATCCATGTGGTCTACCGGAGCGACAAGTCGGGAACCACCGCCAATTTCCAAAAGTATCTCGATGGTGCCTCCGATGGCGCGTGGACCGGCGGAACCAGCGAGATGTTCAACGGCGGTGTCGGTGAAGGCGCCGCTGGGAACAACGGCACGTCGGCGGCGCTGCAGAACACCGATGGCTCGATCACCTACAACGAGTGGTCGTTCGCGGTCGGCAAGCAGCTGCCGATGGCGCAGATCATCACGTCGGCGGGGCCGAAGCCGGTCTCGATCTCCGCGGACTCGGTCGGCAAGACGATCGCCGGGGCCAAGTTCGCGTCGCCGGCCGGACAGCCCAATGACCTGGTGCTGGACACGTCGTCGTTCTACAAGCCGACCGAGGCGGGCGCCTATCCGATCGTGCTGGCGACGTACGAGATCGTCTGCTCGAAGTACCCCGACGCCGCCACCGGCGCAGCCGTCAAGGCGTTCATGCAGGCGGCGATCGGCCCCGGCCAGGACGGACTTGACCAGTACGGCTCCATTCCGTTGCCGGATTCCTTCAAATCGAAGCTTCTGGCGGCGGTAAACGCCATTTCGTGACTTCGGGGTGACGCCGGTTAGGCTGGTAGGCAGGTCTTTCGCCGCGGATTCGCGGCACCGGGGTGCTGGTGAGGCGAAGGGAGCGTCGTCGGTGAACAACACCGAGCCGGGTTCGCGGGCGGGGTCGCGGTTCGGCCCCTACCGGCTTGAGCGTTTGCTGGGTCACGGCGTCGTGGGTGAGGTCTACCGGGCCGAAGACACCCGCACCGACGAGATGGTGGCGCTGAGACTGATCGCCGAGTCGTTCTCCGGCGACGAGGCGTTCCGCGGCCGGCTGGAGGACGAGGCCGAAGCGGCCGGTCAGCTGACCGAGCCCCACGTGGTGCCTATCCAGGCCTACGGCGAGATCGACGACGTGCTCTACCTCGAGACCGCCCTGATCGACGGCACCGACCTGGCCACCGTATTGGCGGACGGCGGGCCGTTGAGCCCGCCGCGCGCGGTGGCGATCGTGCGGCAGATCGCCGCGGCGCTGGACGCGGCGCACAACGCCGACGTCACCCACCGTGATGTCAAGCCCGCCAACATCCTGCTCACCGGCGACGACCTGGCCTACCTGATGGACTTCGGGGTGGCCGCGGCCATCCCGGATCCGGGCACCCGGCCCGACCCGGCGACCAGCGCCGTGCATTACATGGCTCCCGAACGCCTGACCGGCGAGCAGGTCACCCACCTCGCCGACATCTACTCGCTGGCCTGCGTGCTGGCCGCGTGCCTGACCGGAGCGCCTCCGTTCTCCTCCGGCACCCTCGACGACGCGGTCGAAGAACGCCGGACCACGTTGCCCCCATGTCCCAGCAAGCTGCGCCCGGGGCGCGTCCCGGCGGCCATCGACGATGTGCTGGCCCGCGGATTGGCCAACAAACCCGAGGATCGCTACAGCAGCGCCGGTGAGCTGGCCGCGGCCGCCTACCAGGCGCTGACCGAGCCCGAACGCCACCAGGTGGCCAGGATCCTGCGGCGAGGCGAGCCCGCCCTGCATCTGCCCGGCGGCCTGGAAGCCGAGACCCGGGCCGACTCCCGCCCCGCCGCCCGTACCGCGGGCCCCGGGGACGCCGTGCCGCAGCCGGTGCCGTTCCCGGTGTCGCCGCTGCTAGGTGCCGAACTGCGCAGCGCGAACCCGGCCAGGTCCACCCCGCCCATGCCGTCCCGGCTCCGGCAACTGCCGCGCAAGCCGGTGCTGGCGGCGGCCGCGGCGCTCGCCGCGGTGACCGTGGTGGCCGGCATCGGCCACCTGGTCAGCCGCCCGTCGTCGGCGTCGGCGGTGGCCTCGCCCCCACAGCAGGTGCTGTCGTTCACCAACCTGGACTACCGGCTCTCCCCGGGCGGGGTGGCGCTGGACGGCGACGGCAACGTCTATGTCACCAGCGAAGGCATGCGCGGGCGAGTGGTGAAACTGGCGGCCGGCTCGGATGACACCACGGTCCTGCCGTTCAGTGACCAGTATCAGCCGCGCGGGCTGGTCGTCGACGACGGCGGCAATGTGTACTTCTCCGACGTGAACAACCGGGTGGTCAAGCTGGCGGCCGGTTCCGAGGCGCACACGGTGCTGCCGTTCGCCGGTCTGGACGATCCCAGCGGGGTAGCGGTGGATTCCGACGGCAACGTCTACGTCGCCGACCGGGGCGCCGACATGGTGGTGCGGCTGGAACCGGGCTCGAACATCCAGACCGTGCTGCCGTTCGCCGGCCTCAACAAGCCCAGCGGGGTGGCGGTGGACTCCGCCGGCAACGTCTACGTCGCCGACACCGGCAACAACCGGGTGCTCAAGCTGCTGGCCGCGGCAGGCGAACAGATCATATTGCCGTTCGCCGGCATCGTCTCCCCACGAGGAATCGCCGTGGACGACGCCGGCGACGTCTACGTCACCGAGCACAGCCGCAACAAGGTGGTGAAACTGGCTGCCGACGCCGCGATCCCGGAGGTGTTGCCGTTCACCGGCCTCAACGCGCCGCTGGATGTGGCCGTCGACAAGCACGGCCACGTCTACGTCGCCGACCGCGGTAACGACCGGGTCGTCATGGTGGACGCGAACCGATGAGGACCGGTGTATAACGGCGGCCCCGGGTCGCGAGCCGGTTCCCACTTCGGGCACTACCGGCTGATCCGCCTGCTCGGCAGCGGCGGGATGGGTGAGGTCTACGAGGCCGAGGACACCCGCAAGCACCGGATGGTGGCGTTGAAGCTGATCTCGCCGCAACTCTCCGACGACCCGGTTCTGCACGCCCGGCTGCGGCGTGAGGCCGACACCGCCGGGCGGCTCACCGAACCGCACGTGGTGCCCATCCACGACTACGGCGAGATCGACGGACAGTTCTACGTGGAGATGCGCCTGATCGAAGGCGACTCACTGCGCACCCTGCTCAACCGGCAGGGCCCGCTCAGCCCCGCCCGGGCGGTGGCGCTGATCCGCCAGGTCGCCGCTGCGTTGGACGCCGCCCACGCCGCGCAGATCATGCACCGCGACGTCAAGCCCGAAAACATCCTGGTGACCGGGGACGACTTCGTCTACCTGGTGGATTTCGGTATCGCCCGCGCGGCCACCGACCCGGGGTTGACTCAGATCGGTACCGCGGTGGGCACCTACAACTACATGGCCCCGGAACGGTTCACCGGCGGCGACGTCACCTACCGCGCCGACATCTACTCGCTGGCCTGCGTGCTCGGTGAGTGTCTGACCGGCACACCGCCGTACCGGGCCGACAGCATCGAGCGGATGATCGCCGCGCACCTGACCGAACCCGCCCCGCGGCCCAGCGCGCAGCGCCCGGGCAGTGTCCCGCCGGCCTTCGACCAGGTGATCGCCCGGGGGATGGCCAAACGGCCCGAGGACCGCTACCGCAGCGCCGGCGAGCTGGCCGCCGCCGCCCACGACGCCCTCACCGGCCCGCAACAGGATCAGGCGGCCACCATCATCCGGCACAGCGAAGAAGCGGCCTTCGGCCCCGCACCGGCCGCTCCGGTTGCCCCGGTTGCCCCGGCCGCTCAGGTCACCGGCTGGCGCGACCGGCCCGCACCGCAACCACCGACGGTGCGCCGGCCGGCGGCCTACGCGCCGCCGCCGGCGTCCTCGCGGCTCGGCCGCCGGCGCGGGGGCCCCGGCGGGCAGCGCCCGGCGGTGCTGGTCGCCGCGATCCTGGCGTTGGTCACGGTGGTCGGCGTGGTCGGCTACCTGATCGCGCGGCCGTCGCACCCGTCGGCGGCGGCGCCGGCCGGCCAGAGCGAGCTGCAGTTCACCGGCATCAACTTCCGGCTCTCCCCGAGCGGGGTGGCGCTGGACTCCGACGGCAACGTCTACGTCGCCAGCCAGGGCATGTACGGGCGGGTGGTCAAGCTGGCGGCCGGATCCACCGCGCCGACCGTGCTGCCGTTCAGCGGGCTCTACCAGCCGCAGGGCGTCGCGGTCGACAACAACGGCACCGTCTACGTCTCGGACTTCAACAATCGGGTGGTGAAGCTGTCGGCCGGCTCCAACGACCAGGTGGTGCTGCCGTTCAACGGGCTGAGTTACCCCGAGGGCCTGGCGGTCGACTCCGGCGGCAACGTCTACGTCGCCGACCGCGGAAACGACCGGGTGGTCGAGTTGGCGTCCGGCTCGAACACCCAGACGGTGCTGCCGTTCAGCGGCCTCAACAACCCCGACGGGGTGGCGGTGGACGGTTCCGGGACCGTCTATGTGACCGACACCGACAACAACCGGGTGCTCAAGCTGGCGGCCGGGTCCACCGATCAGGTGGTGCTGCCGTTCCCCGGGCTCGCGGTGCCGTGGGGCATCACGGTCGACTCCGGTGCCAACGTCTACGTCACCGAGCACGACGGCAACAAGGTACTCAAGCTGCCGGCCGGGGCCACCGAGCCGACCACCCTGGCGTTCACCGGGCTCAACACCCCGTTGGATGTCGCGGTGAGCAAGGACAACACGGTCTATGTGGCCGACCGCGGCAACAACCGGGTGGTGCGGCTCGCCCCGGGCTGAGCCGGTCGTGCCGGTGTGACGTGCGTCCGGCGGCCGTGCCCCGTCGCCGATCGGCGGTAGCATTTTCGTGTGGACAGTCGCGTGGCGGGCCCAGAGGTCGGCCTGACCAATCCGGTCATCGACGCAGCGGCCGTCCACCCTCCCGAGCACGATCACGCCGGGCACCGCCATGCGGTTCGCCCGGTGCTCGATGCCGGCTGGCACCGCGCCGCCAGGTGGGCTCGCCGGCTCGCCTGGGTCAGCCTGGTGGTGGTGGGGTTCGAAGGCGTAGTAGGCCTGTGGCAGGGCTTGGCCGCCGGCTCGATCGCGCTGACCGGCTGGGCGCTGGGCGCCATTCCCGAAGCGTTGGCCGGGGCGATCGTGATCTGGCGGTTCACCGGCGCACGTACGCTGTCGCCGACGGCCGAGCGCCGCGCCCAGATCGGGGTGGCGGTGTCGTTCTGGATCAACGCCCCCTACATCGCGGCCGAATCGGTACGCCACCTGTTGGGCGACCACCGCACCGAGAGCAGCGTCCTGGGAATCGCGATCACCGCTGTGGCGGTGCTGGTGATGCCGATTCTGGGCCGCGCGCAGCGCCGGCTCGGCACCCGGCTGAGTTCGGCGGCCACCGTCGGCGAAGGCGTGCAGAACTACCTGTGCGCGATCCAGGCCGCCGCGGTGCTGGTCGGGTTGACACTCACCGCGCAGTGGTCGGGGGGATGGTGGCTGGATCCGCTGATCGGCCTGGGGGTGGCCGCGGTGTCGGTATGGCAGGGCTTCCGGTCCTGGCGGGGCGAGGGCTGCGGCTGCTAAAGACCGTCGAACCTGCGGGGGGACTGCTTACCGAGCAAAGTCCCGGCTGCCCTGGAGCTGGTGGTGTTGCTCGACAGGGACAGCCGGGACGGAAACAGATTACGCCCCGCCGGGGCCGATGCCATCGGTTCGGTGCCCAGCTTGTAGCGAATCAACCGCGAACTGTTGGCGACCACGGCCACCGACGACGCGTTGTGCAGAATCGCCGCCAGCACCGGTGACAGCGCACCGCCGGCGCCGATCAGCAGACCGGCGGCGTTGACCGCGATCGACATGCCGTAGTTCTGCCGGATCACCTCAACGGCCCGGCTGCCCAGGTCCCGGACGTCCAGCAGCCGCCGCAGGTCGTCGTTGGCCAGAGCGACATCGGCGGTCTCGACCGCCACGTCGGTGCCGGCCAGGCCCATCGCGATACCCATGTCGGCGGCGGCCAGCGCGGGAGCGTCGTTGACCCCGTCACCGACCATGCCGACCACGTAGCCCTCGTCCTGCAGGTCGCGAACCACCTGCAGCTTGTCTTCGGGGAGCACCTCGGCGCGCCACTCGTCGATGCCGAGCTCGGCGGCCACCGCAGCAGCGGTCTCGGGGTGATCGCCGGTGAGCATCACGATGCGACGAATTCCCTTGCCACGCAACTGCTCAAGCACGCCGTGTGCCTCCGGGCGCACCTCGTCACGCAAGCTGATCAACCCCACCAGGGTGCCGTCGACCGCCAGCAGCAACGGGGTCTCGGCCTGCGCGCGCAACTTGGTGACCCAGTCCGCCGCCTTCTTCGAGATGCGGACCTTCTCGGCGCGCAGCAGATTCGGGCTGCCCAGCAGCAGGGTACGGCCGTCGGCCCAGGTGCGGATGCCCAGCCCGACCAGAACTTCGCACTCCTCATGCGGCGGAATGCTGATGTGGCGTTCCTCGGTGGAGCGGATCACCGCCTCGGCCAGCGGATGCCGCGAGTGCAGCTCCGAGCTTGCGGCGTAGGCGAGCACCTGCTCGGGCTGCCAATCCTTGTGGACGGCAACGATATTGGTCACCACCGGGCGGCCCACGGTGAGTGTGCCGGTCTTGTCGAACACGATCGCGTCCACCCGGCCGGCCTGCTCGAGATGGGAGCCGCCCTTGATCAGGATCCCGCGCCGGGCGCCGTTGCCGATCGCCGCGCTGATCGCCGTCGGGGTGGCCAGCCCGACCGCGCACGGGCAGGCGATCAGCAGCATCGTCATCGCGCGGCGCACATCACCGGTGACCAGCAGGGTGAACGCCGACAGGATGAATGACGCCGGTACGAATCGGCGGGAGAAGTTCTCGCCGACGGTCTGGATCGGGGCACGGTCGTGTTGCGCCTCCTCGACGCGGCTGATGATCCGGCCGATCACGGTCTGGCTGCCGACCGCGGTGGCGCGCACCACCACCCGGCCGCGCACCACCACCGAACCGGCGTGCACCGTCGCCCCGGCGATCACGCTGACGGGCAGGGTCTCACCGGTGATCGCGGACTGGTCGACGATGGCCTCGCCATCGGTGACCTCGCCGTCGACCGGGATCGCGACGTGATCGTGGACGATCACCTCATCGCCGATCTGCACCGTGTCGATCGGTACCTGCACCTCGGTTCCACCGGCGAGCCGCACCCAGGCGGTGTCCTGGCTGCCGCGCAACAGATCCGAGATGGCGCGCCGGGTGCGGCGCAGCGTCAGGTCCTGCAGGTATTCGCCGATGTTGAGCAGCCACAGCACGGTGAGCGCGACCACGTTCTCCCGCAATACCAGGCTGGCGATGGTCGCGGCGGTGACCAGCGCGTCGGTGCCGGCCTTGCCGGACCGGATCGAGCGCAGCGCGCCCCGCAGGAATGGATAACCCATGAACACCGTCGCGCCGGTGGCGACCAGCTGGCCGCTCGGCCCGAGCAGCGGCGGCCGGGCGAATACGTAGCGGCGCATGCCCAGCAGCGCCAGGGCTGCACCGCCGATCACCATGCGCAGCACATCGGTGTTGCGGATGTCCGCCGAGCGCGGGGTGCGGGCCGGGATCAGCTCGGCGGCGACGGTGGCCGCGTCGCGGATCGCCGCCATGATCTCCGCGGTGTCGCATCGGTTGGGGGAGTACCACACCACCACCGCGCCGGTGCGCGGGTAGGCGTGCACGGTGCGCACCCCGTTGACCCGCCCGGCCGTCTCCTCGACCGCCACTGCACGCCGCGAGTCGTTTCGGACCCAGGGGACCCGTACCCGCATCCGGCCCGCAGCGTCGGAGACGACGCTCAGTTCTGCGCTGTCGGCGGCGCTCACGTCGCCGCGCTCAGTGGTCGTGGTCGTGGGCGACGGCCGCCGCCGGGGGTGTCGCCTCCTCGCCGATGCGTTCGCGTGCCTCGGCGACCACGTCGGCCACCTTCAGCCGCGCCGACTCGGCGACCTCCTCGGCGCGCCGGGTTCCGCGCAGGCTCCATTCGGTGGCGGTCACCGCAGCCTCGTGCAGCGGAGCCTTCTGCAGCGCCTTACGCGCCAGCTCATAGGCGCTCACCCCGACCAGCCCGGTGAACACCGTGCCGGCCGCCTTCGCCAGCAGTCCCTGTACCGCCATGAGTCATCCCCTTCGTGGCTCGTCCGTCTTAGTCAGCGAGAGTATCAGCATATAAGCATTTCTGCATATATCGCGTCGGCTGTGAGTCGGCCTGGAAACGCGCCACGTGTGCGGTTTCGTACGCAACACGCCGGCGCGGGCGTATTGAACCGCACACTCGACCGCCGGGCCGCGTCAGCCCAGCGTCCGGGTGACCTTCTCGGTTTCCCGGCGGCGCTGCTGCGTGTCGGGGTCGGGATTGGTGACCTGCACCAGCGACGCGCCGACGGCGAAGACCGCCAGCATGTTGTCGACCAGCTCGGCAGGGGTGGCCCAGGAATTGGCCGACCACACCCGATCCGAGGGTGTCAAACCTGTTGCCGCCGCGGACTTCTCGCACCAAGCCAGCACCTCGTCGGCGGACGATCCGGCCAGTGCCGGGCCGGGGGCCCGTTCGGCGACGATCTGGTCGCCATGCACCCGCACCGCCGTCGCGTAGTCGGTGACACCCACCGGCAGGTCCGGGACCGGCCCGCCGAACGGGTCCAGGGACAGCACGACCACCTCGCCGCCGGTGGCGGCGACCGCCGCGTCGGCCTCGTCGAGCCGCTCGGCGGTGCACAGGGCGATATCGGCGTCCCCGCCCGGGGCGGCCAGTAGCACCTCGGCGCCGATCCACCACGCGCCGAACAGCACCGCCGCGGTCTGCCAGTGCGCCGGCAGCAAGACCGCCACCCGGCTGCGCGCCCCGGCGCCGAGTTCGTCGCGCAGCAGGTTGCCGGTCTTGGCGGCCCAGTTCGCCAGGGTCGCCGCGGATAACTCGATGCGCTCGCCGGTGGCGTCGTCGTAGTGGGTGATCCGTGGGCCCGCCGGGTCGGCGCGCATGATCGGGTCAAGGATCGCCGAGCTGAGGTTGGTCACCTCACCGACGTTAGTTGACGCATTGCGGGTCGTTGGAACCTGCGGTCAGAATCGGTGACGCAGCGGGGATTTGGGGCAGCTCGCCGTCTTCGACGCCGGAGATGCCGGCCACCTCGGCGCGATCACCGGCACCCAGGCCCGATCCCGGTCCGGTGTAGTCGTTGGCCAGCACGACGCGTACCGCGCCGGCCGGCACCGACTCGTTGGACACCACCGGCAACCCGCCGAGATCCCGGGCCACCGCCTGGGCGCCGGGGTCATCGGTGTTGGCGGCCTGCACCTGGCTGTTCGGCACGTGGGCGGCTTCGTTGTTGCCGACCGACCCGGTACCAAACCCCTTGGCGTTGAGCACACCCGAGACCGCCGCGGCCAGGCCGTTGATATCGGTGTCGTTGTACACGCTGGCGATGGTGTGCTCCGGGTCGTAGGCCCGCTGGTCGGTCCTGCCCTCGTCGGTGTCATGCAGCAGTCCGGCCACCCAGTCGGACACCTGGGCTGGGTCGACGCGCACCACGCTCTGCATGCCGTCGTCGCTCCAGCCGGACTCCTCGAGCACCGGGATGGTGGCGAAGGCGACCTTGCCCGCCGCCAGATCCTGCAGCTTGGTGACGAAATCCATTACGTCCCAACCGGCCGAGAGCACCACCGAGCGCTGCACCGCGGCCTGCAGCCGCGACAGGGTGCCCGGACTCGACAGTGTCTTGCCGGAGATCACCTTGTGGGCCAGCTCCGCCATCACCGCCTGCTGGCGGCGGACCCGGTCGAGGTCGCCGTGCGGCAGGTCGTGGCGCTGCCGCACGAAGCTCAGCGCCTGCGCGCCGTCGAGTCGCTGCCAGCCGGCCGGGAAGTCCGCACCGGAAAGTTCCTCATACACGGGCTCTTTCAGGCAGACGTTGACGCCGCCGAGGGCGTCGGTGATCAGCGCGAAGCCCAGCAGTCCGACCTCGGCGTAGTGGTCGACGGTGACCCCGGTGAGGTCGGCCACCGTCTTGATCAGGGCCTCCCGGCCCGCCTCGGTGCCGCGGGCCTGCGCCTGGGCCGGGTCCATCCCGGACGCGACCAGCGCGTCGGCGGTCTCGAGTCGGGTGGCGCCGTAGACGCCGTTGATCTTGGTCTTGTCCAGCCCGGGGGCGGCCACGTAGGAGTCGCGGGGTATCGAGATCGCGGTGGCCGACTTCCCGTTGTTGGGGATGCGGACCAAGATGATGGTGTCGGTGTTGGTGGCGTCGTCGTCGCCGACGCGCAGCGCTGCGAGCTCCTCGGGAGTCAGCGGGTTGCCGTGGGCGTCGGTGCGACTGTCCATCCCGACCAGCAGGATGTCGACCGCGCCGTCGGCTCCGCCCTTGCCGAGGGCCAGCGACGCGACGTGGAAGATGCCGTCCTCGAAGGACCGGACCCGGCTCCAGGCCACCCCGGTGCCGAGGACGACGGCGACGGCTGCCACGGTCGCGATCACACGAATCACACGTTGCGCAGGCATCACTTCAGGCTACTTGTGTAACTGCTGTATCGGCGGTAGCCGTGATCGGCGCGCCAGATCAGCTGGAACCGCTGCATAAGCTCGGCAGCTATGAGTACTCGGCAGCGAATCGTGATCACCGGAGCCGGCGGCCAGGTCGGCACCTGCTTGGCCGCCCGCGCCGCCGAGGCGGGCCGCGACGTGCTGGCGCTCACATCGGCGCAGTGCGACATCACCGATCCGGACGCCGTCGACGCCGTCGACCTGCGCGCCAATGACGTGCTGGTCAACTGCGCGGCCTACACGAACGTCGACGCCGCCGAGACCGACCCGGACCGCGCCCACGCCGTCAACGCGGCCGGCCCGGGCCATCTGGCCGCCGCCTGCACGCGCGCCGGCGCTCGCCTGATCCACATCTCCACCGACTACGTCTTCGACGGCGACTTCGGCGGCGCGCCGCCGCGCCCGTACGAGCCCGGGGACGCCACCCGCCCGCTCAGTGCCTACGGCCGCAGCAAACTGGCCGGTGAGAACGCGGTGCTGGGCGCCTCGCCGGACGCGCTGGTGGTGCGCACCGCCTGGGTCTACACCGGTACCGCCGGCGGGACGGACTTCGTCGCCGTCATGCGTGGGCGGGCCCCCGGCGATTCGACAGTGGAGGTGGTCGACGACCAGATCGGTTCACCGACCTACGCCGGCGACCTGGTCGAGGCACTGCTGGCGTTGGCGCAGGCGTGGCCGACGGCGCGGGTGCTGCACGCCGCCAATGCCGGTGCGGCCAGCCGCTATGAGCAGGCCCGGGCGGTGTTCAGCGCGCTGGGCGCCGACCCGCACCGGGTGTTGCCGGTCAGCAGCGCGGCCCGGCCCCGCCCGGCGGCCCGGCCGGCCTACTCGGCGCTGTCGGGCGTCGAATCGGCGCGGGCCGGCCTGGCGCCACTGCGCTCATGGCGCGATGCGCTGGCCGCGGCACTGGCGAGATAACCTCTACGCCGTGAGTGAGGCCCTGCCGGTGGTGACGGTGACGTATTCGCCGGGTTGGCATCTGGACCGTTTCCTGGCATCGCTGTCGCTGGCCACCGACCGCCCCGTGCAGGTGGTGATGGCCGACAACGGATCGACCGATGGCGCCCCGCAGGAAGCCGTGCAGCGCTACCCCAATGTGCAGCTGTTTGTGACCGGGGCCAACCTCGGCTACGGCGGCGCGGTCAACAGCGCGGTGGCGCACCTTGACGCCGCGGATGGCCACCGCAGCGAATTTCTCATCGTGGCCAACCCCGACGTGCAGTGGGGCCCCGGCAGCATCGACGCCCTGCTCGAGGCGGCCGACCGGTGGCCGCACGCGGCGACGCTGGGCCCGCTGATCCGCGAACCCGACGGCTCGGTGTACCCCTCGGCGCGCCACCTGCCGAGCCTGATCCGCGGCGGCATGCACGCCGTGGTCGGTCCGGTGTGGCCGAACAATCCGTGGTCGCGGGCCTACCGGCAGGAGCGCCTAGAACCCAGTGAGCGCCCGGTGGGCTGGCTCTCCGGCGCCTGCCTGCTGGTGCGCCGCGCCGCGTTCGAGGCGATCGGCGGCTTCGACGAGCGCTACTTCCTCTACATGGAAGACGTCGACCTGGGCGACCGGCTCGGCAAGGCCGGCTGGCTCAACGTCTACGTGCCGTCTGCGGAGGTACTGCACCAGAAGGGGCACGCCACCGGCAAGGACCCGGCGGCCAACCTAGCGGCGCACCACCGCAGCACCTATACCTACCTTGCCGACCGGCACACCGGGTGGTGGCGGGCGCCGCTGCGCTGGGCCATGCGCGGTGCGCTGGCGGTGCGCTCGACCCTGGCGGTGCGCAGCGCCCGCCGCAAGCTGATGAAGGGACGCCCGTGACACTGAGCCAAGTCGATGCCGTGGTGCTCGTCGGCGGCAAGGGCACCCGGCTGCGGCCGCTGACGTTGTCGGCGCCCAAGCCGATGCTGCCGACCGCGGGCGTGCCGTTCGTCACCCACCTGCTCTCGCGGATCGCCGCGGCCGGCATCGAGCACGTCATCCTCAGCACGTCCTACAAGCCGGCGGTGTTCGCGCAAGAATTCGGCGACGGGTCCGCGCTGGGCCTGCAGATCGACTACGTGACCGAGGACGAACCACTGGGCACCGGCGGCGGTATCGCCAACGTCGCGCCCGTGCTGCGCCATGACACCGCGATGGTGTTCAACGGCGACGTGCTGTCGGGGGCGGACCTGGGCGAGTTGTACGCCTATCACCGCGAGCACGGCGCCGAGGCGACCCTGCACCTGGTGCGGGTCGGAGACCCGCGCGCGTTCGGGTGTGTGCCCACCGACGACGGCCGGGTCACCGCGTTTCTGGAGAAGACCGAGGATCCGCCGACCGACCAGATCAACGCCGGCTGTTATGTGCTGTCCCGCAACGTCATCGACCGCATCCCGCGCGGGCGGGCGGTTTCGGTGGAGCGCGAGGTGTTTCCAGCGCTGCTCTCCGACGGGGTCAAGGTCTGCGGGTTCGTCGACACCAGCTACTGGCGTGACATGGGCACCCCGGAGGACTTCGTGCGCGGCTCGGCGGATCTGGTGCGCGGCATCGCGCCGTCGCCGGCGTTGGGCGGTCAGCGCGGTGAGTCGCTGGTGCACGACGGTGCCGCGGTGGCGCCGGGTGCGGTGCTGATCGGCGGGACGGTCGTCGGCCGCGGCGCCGAGATCGGCCCGGGCGCCCGGCTGGACGGCGCGGTGATCTTCGACGGCGTCAAAGTCGAAGCCGGCTGCGTGATCGAACGCTCGATCATCGGGTTCGGCGCGCGCATCGGCCCGCGCGCGTTGATCCGCGACGGGGTGATCGGTGACGGCGCCGACATCGGGGCCCGCTGCGAGCTGTTGCGCGGGGCCCGGGTGTGGCCCGGGGTGTCGATCCCCGACTGCGGAATCCGCTACTCCAGCGACGTCTGAGCCGGCTCTCCGCTGACTCTGCGCTCAGGGTGCAGCTTTCTCGAACTTTTCCGCCGTACACGCGGAGTCAACGGGGGATAGTCATAGCCATGTTCATCAAGGTCTTCGTCGCGTGCCTGGCGGCGGTCGCCATGGCGCCGTCGGCAGCTGCCGATCCGCTTGACCCGATTCCCGGTAACGGCGTCTATCAGGTCGGCACCGATATCGCACCTGGCCTGTATCACACCGGCGGGTCGGGTTCGGCCTTCGGCGTATGGATCAACAACGTACCGACGCAAGAGTCGATGTGTTCGTGGTTCACCTACAGCACACCCGATGCGGCCAAGGATCATGTGGTCCAGACGAATACGTCTATCGGTCCGATGTACGCGAGCATTCCCGCCACGGTCAAGGCCTTCGAGTCGCAGAATTGCCAGCCCTGGACGCGGGTCACCGACTCCCAATGAGCCCGCGGGCAGGGCTACCTGACCGCCCGCGCCACCAGATGCGCCAACGCGTCATCGGCATCCGGCGGCAACGCGTCCACCGGCCACCAGCGCAGGTCGACCGACTCGTCGCTGATGCCGATCTGCGCGCCGGCCGGGGCGTGCGCCACGAACTGCAGGTCCAGATGCCGGGTCGGCACGCCCAGCGAGCACGTCACCGGATGCACGTGTACGGCCGCCAGACGCGGGTCGAGCTGCAGGCCGGCGATACCGGATTCCTCGGTGGCCTCGCGCAGTGCGGCGTTGACGATGTCGGCGTCACCGTCTTCGCAGTGCCCGCCCAGTTGCAGCCAGCGGCCCACCCGCGGATGCAGCGTCAGCAGCACGTGTTCGCCGGTGTGGTCGAGCACCAGGGCCGAGGCGGTGATGTGGCCGGGCGCGCATTCGCGCGCACAGGCGTCGGCGCGGGCGGCCAGAAACGCCAGGACCGCGTGGCGCAGCGCATCTTGTCCGGCATCGGGTGCCTCCCAAGCCGTCAGCGTGGCGACAGCGGAGGCGTGGGTGCTCACCGGCGCACCAGCAGATCGTCGATGGCGGCCGGCGGGCGGGGTTCGATCGGCTCGGGGGAGTAGCCGATTGCGATGGCGCCCAACGGTTCCCAGTCCGCCGGCAGATCCAGCTCAGTACGCACCAGCTCGGGGGTGAAGATGGTCGACCCGATCCAGCAGCTGCCCACGCCGCGCACCGCCAGCGCCACCAGCAGCGCCTGCACGGCAGCGCCGACCGCCACGGTGAACATGGTGTGTTCGGCGGCGGTGCGGGCCTCATCCCGGTAGTGGTGGGCGCCGTCGGGGACCATCACCGGGATGACGACTTCGGTGGCGTCGTAGAGGATCCGGCCGCGCGCCACCCGGGCCTCGATGGCTTCCGCGGATTTGCCGTCGCCGGCCAGGTCGGCGCGCCAGCGCTGGGCCATCGCATCGAGCAGCCGGGTGCGCACGCTCGGGGTCTGCAGCCAGACGAACCGCGCCGGCCGGGTGTGGTGCGGCGCCGGGGCGGTCAGGGCTTCGGCGATGGCGTCGGTGATCGTCTCCGCCGGCACGGGTTCGCTGGAGAAGGTGCGCACCGAGCGACGCAGCAGCTGGGCTTGTCGCCGCCCGGTCTCGATGGCCTCGGCGGTGCCCAGCCAGAACAGGTCATCGGCGCCGGAGCGCACCAGCGCGGCCGCGGTGGAGCCGTCGTCGGGGCTGGACACCCCGCGTACCACCGCCACCGGAACATCGGTGAGCTTGCCCTTGACCAGGTCGGCGGCGGCGGCGAGCTCGTCGGCGACGGCCACTTCGGTGACCACCAACTCGTTGCCGTGCCGGTCGACGGCACCGCCGTAGCCGTTCAGCACGGTCAGCCCGGATGCCCCGATCGCGACATCGATCTGCCCGTTGCGCCAGGCGCGGCCCATGGTGTCGGTGATCAGCACCGCCACCGCGACCCCGAGCCGCGCGGCCAGGCCGGCGCGCAACGCGGCGGCACTTGCGTCGGGATCGACCGGCAGCAGCGCGAGTTCGTCGGCGCCGACGTTGGACCCGTCCACGCCCGCGGCGGCCTGCACCAGCCCCAGCCGATTCTCGGTGATCCAGGTGCGGCCCTTGCGGGCCAGGACCCGCACCGCCTCGGCCTCCACCAGCTGGCGGCGCAGCGCATCTCGGGCCTCGGCGTCGTGCGGCGCCGGCACGATGCGGCCCTCGCACTTGGACACCACCTTGCTGGTGACGACCACGATGTCGCCGTCGGCCAGCCAGGGCGCGGCCTGCGCCAGCGCGGCCGCCAGGTCATCACCCGGCCGGAATTCGCCCAGGCCGGTGACCGGCAGGATCTCGACCTTGGCGGCGCTGCCGTGTTCGGTCATCGTTTGCCCGCGAGATCCAGCCCGGTGCGCACCATCTCGGCCGTCGCGGCGGGATCGGTCATCAGCAGCGGGGCGCTGCACACGGTCACGCCGTCGACCTGCACGTGTTCGCCCTCGTGCACCAGCCAGTAGTCCAGGATCCCGGTTGCGTTGCGGGCGCCGTAGTGCGCGCCCACGGCCTGCGCAGTGGACTCCACGCCGATCACGCTCAGGCAGGTATCGGCCATGCCGCGCAACGGTTTCCCGGCGATGATCGGCGAGTAGCCGACGACCGGTGCCGGCGTGGATCGCAGTGCCGCCCGGATGCCGGGTACGGCGAGAATGGCGCCGATGCTGACGACCGGATTGGACGGGGCCAGCAGCACGATGTCGGCTCCGGCGATCGCCTCGGTGACTTCGGCTGTCGCGCTGGCCTTCTCGCTGCCGACGAAGCCGAATCCGTGGGTGGGGACCTCGGCGCGGTAGCGCACCCACCATTCCTGGAAGTGGATCGCGCGCTGCGAGTCGTCGGCCGGATCGGTGATGACGACGTGCGTTTCGCAGCTGTCGTTGGTCACCGGCAGCAACCTTGCCCCCGGCTGCCAGCGGTCACACAGTGCCGCGGTTACCTCGGTCAGCGGATAGCCGGCGCGCAGCGCCTGGGTGCGAACCAGGTGGGTGGCCAGGTCGCGGTCGCCGAGGCCGAACCAATCCGGCTGCATGCCGTAGCGGGCCAACTCCTCCATCGCGTGCCAGGTTTCGTCGCGGTGGCCCCAGCCGCGCTCCGGGTCCACCCCGCCGCCCAGGGTGTACATGCAGGTGTCCAGGTCCGGGCAGATGCGCACCCCGTGCATCCAGGCGTCGTCGCCGACGTTGACGACCGCGGTCAGTTCGTGCGCGGCGGTCTCGGCGTCCGAGCCGTCGCCGAACTGGCCCAGACCCAGCAGTTTCTGGACGCCGAGCAGGAAGCGGGCACCGCCGACCCCCCCGACCAGAACCGTCACCTTCACAGCGCACGACAGTACCTTTGGTGAGGCCGCGGCCGGTGTGGCGGTGCATCCCAACAGCCCCCGCAAGACACGCCGGAGGGCCGGTGTGGGCTAGATGACACGGACTCGCCGGTCTCGGACACGTCGGAAATCGGTCACGGGATGGTAAGGAATTTGGCCGTTCGGCTTGACCGGACCAGTCAACCCGTGTCTAATCACATCAGTGTCATTTCCCGGTTGGCCAGCCGATTCCGGTGTCGCAGACCGAGATTCGATCACATGTTCGAATTGAGACGGACAATATCGCACAAGCGGGCGACATATCAGGATCGCGCAACCAGGTGAGGAGGCCCAGCATGTCCTATGAACACCTTTGGGGCGTAATGGGGGGGACACCGCATGCCCATACCGCAATGACGCCGGCCGAGGCCGAACCGGCGCGCAGCCGGCCCCATCTGAGTCTGGTTCCCGAACCCGAGGACTACGACGAATTCGACCCGTTCGACCCCGCCTCGGCCACCAATGAGCAGTGGCAGGACCGCGCCCTGTGCGCGCAGACCGACCCCGAGGCGTTCTTCCCGGAGAAGGGCGGCTCCACCCGCGAGGCCAAGAAGATCTGCCAGCGGTGCTCGGTGCGCAGCGAGTGCCTGGAATACGCGCTGGCGCACGACGAGCGCTTCGGCATCTGGGGCGGCCTGTCCGAGCGCGAGCGCCGTCGCCTCAAGCGCGGCATCATCTGAGCGCGCTACGTCCGGCCTAGTCCTCGATCGTGGGGTCGATGACGGTGGGGTCGACATCGAGGTAGGTGGCGACCTGAGCCACCAGAATTTCGTGTAGCAAATCCCCGAGTTCGGTGCTGTCGTTCGCCCGTTGCTCGATCGGCTTGCGGAACAGCAGGATTCGCGCCCGCGTCGGATTTCCCCGCACATCGACCCCGGCGGGAATCAAGCGGGCCAGCGGAATCGGCCCGTCGGCGACCACTTCCGGCGGCCACTGCACACTGTCGGGGTCGCGGGCGGCGATCCGCGGAATCTCGTCGACGGCGACGTCGAGCGCCGATAGCCGTTGCTTCCAGCGTTGTTCGATGGGCTCGTAGGCCTCCAGCACCGCCATGTCGAACCGTTCGGCGCGGGTGCGCCACCCCGGCACGGTCGGCGGCAGCAGCGGCCCGCGAGGCTCGCGGCCGCGCCAATGCCGACGCGTGGCGATCACGGAAGAAGATGGTAACGGTTGCGCATAGCCTGCTCGCCCCTTGCGCGTGTCCGGCGACACGGCGGTGCGCGGCCACGATAGCCTCACGGGCGTGAACGTTCCCCGCCGCTGCTGTCGGCCAGGGTGTCCGCACTATGCGGTGGCGACGCTGACGTTCGTCTACTCGGACTCCACCGCCGTGGTCGGCCCGCTGGCGACCGCCGCCGAGCCGCATTCGTGGGACCTGTGCTTCAGCCACGCCGGCCGGATCACCGCCCCGCGGGGCTGGGAACTGGTCCGCCACCCCGGCCCCTGGGTCTCGCCGGAGGAAGACGATCTGGTCGCGCTCGCCGAAGCGGTTCGCGAGGGCCAGTCCGGGCCGGCCGCGCCCGCCAAGGGGTGGTACCCGCAGGCCGGCCCGACGGATTCCGGTGCCCGGGGCGCACCGGCCACCGCCCAAGGGGTGCTGGCACCGCCCGGTCCGCCCGGCAAGAGCAACGGCCGGCGCCGCGGTCACCTGCGCGTGTTACCCGACCCGTCGGACTGATCGCGCGTTCCGGGCTAGGCTTGAGCGTCAAGAGTCCACTTCGTCAGGAGCCCTGTCCATGTCTCGGCCCGCTGCGGCTGTCCACCGTGTGATCAAGGCGTACGACGTACGTGGCCTGGTCGGTTCGGAGATCGATGAATCCCTGGTTACCGAGGTCGGGGCTGCGTTCGCCCGGCTGATGGGCGACGAGGGCGCCCGCCAGGTGGTGATCGGCCACGACATGCGGGACAGTTCGCCCGGGTTGTCGGCGGCGTTCGCCGACGGGGTTACCGCCCAGGGCCTCGACGTGATCCGGATCGGTCTGGCCTCGACCGACCAGCTCTACTTCGCCTCCGGCTCACTGGACTGCCCGGGCGCGATGTTCACCGCCAGCCATAACCCCGCCGCCTACAACGGCATCAAGCTGTGCCGGGCGGGCGCCAAGCCCGTCGGCGCCGACACCGGCCTCGGCCGGATCCGCGACGAGCTGATCGCCGGGGTGGACCCGGACGCCGGCCGGTCCGGGCAGCGTGGTGCCATCACCGATCGCGACGTGTTGGCCGACTACGCGGCGTTCCTGCACTCGCTGGTCGACATCAGCGGCTCGCGCCCGCTGCGGGTCGCCGTCGACGCCGGCAACGGGATGGCCGGCCACACCGCCCCGGCGGTGTTCGGCTCGGTCGAGGCGATCACGCTGCTGCCGCTGTATTTCGAGCTGGACGGCAACTTCCCCAACCACGAGGCCAACCCGCTGGACCCGGCCAACCTCACCGACTTACAGGCCTTTGTGCGCGAGCGCGGCGCCGATATCGGACTGGCCTTCGACGGCGACGCCGACCGGTGCTTCGTCGTCGACGAGCACGGCGACCCGGTGTCCCCGTCGGCGGTGACCGGCCTGGTCGCGGCCCGCGAACTGGCCCGCGAGCCCGGTGCGACGGTGATCCACAACCTGATCACCTCGCGGGCGGTGGCCGAGTTGGTGACCGAGCGCGGCGGCACGCCGCTGCGCTCGCGGGTCGGGCACTCCTACATCAAGGGGCTGATGGCCGAGACCGGTGCGATCTTCGGCGGGGAACATTCGGCGCACTACTACTTCCGGGACTTCTGGGGCGCCGACTCGGGCATGCTGGCCGCTCTGCACGTCCTGGCCGCACTCGGCGAACAGCAGCGGCCGCTGTCCGAGCTGACCGCCGACTACCAGCGGTACGCGGCATCCGGCGAGATCAACTACACCGTCGAGGATGCGCAGGCGTGTGTGGACGCCGTCGTCGCGTCGTTCGGCGCGCAAGCCTCCGTCGACCACCTGGACGGGGTGACCGTCGACCTGGGTGCGGGCAGCTGGTTCAACCTGCGCAGCTCCAACACTGAACCGCTGCTGCGGCTCAACGTGGAGGCGCCCGACGCCGCCACGGTGGATGCGGTGGTGGCCAAGGTCGCCGGGCAGATCCAGGCCGTCACCGCCGCCGAGAAGTCACGGTCGTGAACGCGTTCTCCGGATCCTTTTCTTCCACCGTCGACCTCGACGACACCGAGGGGCTGCTGGCCGCCGACCACGACGGCGTGTTGCGGGCCGCGTCCATGGCCGGCGCGCAGGTACGGGCCACCGCCGCCGCGGTCGCCGAGGGCGCGTTGGACGCGGTGCGCAGCGACGGCTGGGACTACCCGCCGCGCACCCTGGTCTGGGTGGCGACCCGCGGAACGGCGGCGACGGCGGGCAGCCTGCTGGCGGCGGCCCGCGCAGATGTGGTTCGCCAACCGCTGGTCCTGGCCTCCGAGGCCCCCGCGTGGGTTGGGTCGCTGGATGTGCTGGTCGTGGCCGGCGACGACCCGGGGGATCCGGCGCTGGTCGCCGCAGCCGCCGCCGGGGTGCGGCGCGGCGCGCGGGTGGTAGTGGTCGCTCCCTACGAGGGTCCGCTGCGCGACGCCACCGCCGGCCGGGTCGCGGTGCTTGAGCCGCGAATCGGTGTCCCCGACGAGTTCGGCCTGCCGCGCTACCTGGCTGCCGGGCTGGCCGTGCTGGACGCGGTCGAGGTCGGCGCCACCGGTGCACAGACCGACCTGGGCGCGCTGGCCGACGAACTGGACGCCGAGGCGTTGCGCAACAGCGCCGGGCGTGAACTCTTCACCAACCCGGCCAAGATGCTGGCGGACCGGATCGTCGGCCGCGACGTCGCACTGGCCGGGGACTGTGCGGCGACGCTGGCGCTGGCCCGGCACGGTTGCGCGGCGATGCTGCGGATCGGGCGGACGACGGTGGCGGCGACCGGGCTGGCCGATGCGGTGAGCGCGCTGCGGGCGCGGGCCGCGGCGGGCTCCGCCGATATCTTTCACGACGAGCAGATCGACGGCCCGGCCGCCGACCGGCTGCGGGTGCTGGCGCTGACGCTGGCCGCCGACCGCACGGTGGTGGCGGCCCGGGTCAACGGTCTGCACGATGTCGACCTGATCGGCGCGGGGGACGTACCGCTGACACCGGGGGCGCCGGAGGGGGCCGCCGGGCCGGCTGGACTTTTGCCGGTGCCGGTGCCGACCGACGCGGACCGGGTCGAACAACAGCTTGCGGTGCTGGCCGTGCGGTTGGAGATGGCCGCCGCCTACGTGCGACTTTTGCGGGGTTGACGAGAACAGTGGAACCACTACGCGGTGCGATACGGACCTACGCCTGGGGGTCGAGGACCGCTATCGCCGAGTTCACCGGACGGCCGGTCCCGGCGGCGCACCCGGAGGCCGAGCTGTGGCTGGGTGCGCACCCGGGTGACCCGGCCTGGCTGGAGACCGCCGAGGGCGAGGCGTCGCTGCTGGACGTGTTGACCGCCGACTGGGAGGGGCAGCTCGGGCCGGTGGCTCATGCCCGCTTCGGTGACCGGCTGCCGTTCCTGGTCAAGGTGCTGGCCGCCGACGAGCCACTGTCCCTGCAGGCGCACCCCAGCACCATGCAGGCGATCGAGGGCTACGAGCGTGAGGAGCGGCTCGGAGTTCCGGTGTCCTCGCCGATCCGTAACTACCGCGACACCAGCCACAAACCCGAACTGCTGGTGGCGCTGCAGCCGTTCGAGGCGCTGGCCGGGTTCCGGCCCGCCGCGCGCACCACCGAGCTGCTGCGGGCGCTGGCGGTATCGGACCTCGACCCGTTCATCGACCTGCTCGGTGACGCCCCGGACGGCGACCAGTCCGACGCCGACGGCCTGCGGGCCCTGTTCACCACCTGGATCACCGCACCCCAGCCCGATCTCGATGTGCTGGTACCCGCAGTGCTGGAAGGCGCCATCCAATATCTCAGTTCGGAGGCGGGCGAATTCGCCGCGGAGGCCAAGACGGTGCTCGAACTCGGTGAGCGCTACCCCGGCGACGCCGGGGTGCTGGCCGCGCTGTTGCTCAACCGGGTCAGCCTGGCACCCGGTGAGGCGATCTTCTTGGCGGCCGGCAACCTGCACACCTACCTGCACGGGGTCGGCCTGGAGGTGATGGCCAACTCGGACAACGTGCTTCGCGGCGGGCTGACGCCCAAGCACGTCGACGTGCCCGAACTGCTGCGGGTGCTGGACTTCACTCCGACCACCGAGGCGGCGCTGCGGCCGGCGGTGCACACCGAGGGGCCGGAGCTGGTCTACCAGACGCCCGCCGAGGAGTTCGCGGTGTCCCGGCTGACGCTCGACGGCGCCTACCTGGGCCACGAGGTGGACGCCCCGGCGCACCATGACGGCCCCCAGATCCTGTTGTGCACCGAGGGCTCGGTCACAGTGCACGCGAAGTCGAAAACGTTGACGCTGCATCGCGGCGAGTCGGCCTGGGTGCCCAGCGACGACGGACCGATCCGGCTGCTGGCCCAGCAGCAGGCGGCGTTGTTCCGGGCGACGATAGGCCTGTGAGTGTCGTCGTCCGGTAGTACCAGGGCGATCATCGCGGCGCTGGCCGCCAACGCCGGAATCGCGGTGGCGAAGTTCACCGGGTATGTGATCACCGGCAGCGCCGCCATGCTCGCCGAGGCGGTGCACTCGGTGGTCGACACCTCCAACCAGGCGCTGCTGCTGTTCGGCCAGCGGGCCGCGGCCAAGGCGCCCGATGCGCTGCATCCGTTCGGGCACGGGCGCAGCCGCTACTTCTGGTCGTTCGTGGTGGCGCTGGTGCTGTTCAGCCTCGGCTCGATGTTCGCGGTGTACGAGGGCTACGAAAAGGTCCGCCACCCGGTCGAGTTGAGTTCTCCGGTGGTGGCGGTGGCGATCCTGGTCGTGGCGATCGGATTGGAGGCGTTCAGTTTTCGTACCGCGGTGCGCGAATCGCGCCCGCTCAAGGGCGACGGCAGCTGGTTGCGGTTCTTGCGCACCTCGCGTAACCCGGAGCTTCCGGTGGTGCTGCTGGAGGACACCGCCGCACTGATCGGCCTGGTGCTGGCGCTGGCGGGGGTGGGCCTGAGCATGCTCACCGACAACCCGGTCTGGGACGGCGTGGCAACCTTGGGCATCGGCGCGCTACTCGGGGTGGTCGCGGTGTTTCTGATGGTCGAGATGCACAGCCTGCTGATCGGCGAGGGCGCCACCGTCGCCGAGGATCGGGCCATCCGCGCGGCGCTGGAACAGACCGCCAACGTCACCCGGCTGATCCACATCCGCACCCAGTACCTGGGGCCCGACGAGATGCTGGTGGGCGCCAAGATCGCGCTGGTTCCCCGGCTGGACCTGGCCGCGATCGCGGCCACCATCGACGCCGCCGAAGCCAATATCCGCGCGGCCGTGCCCACCGCTCGGGTCATCTATCTCGAACCGGACCTGGACCGCACGCCTGTGCCAGACTCGCGGGAGCAGAAAGGGTGACCGTTTTGTCCAGCTTCTCCTACCAACAGCTGACCGCGGCCTGCCAGGCCGGCGGTGCCAGCACCTTGAGCGTGGCCACCGACTTGGCCGCCGCCGGCGGGCCGCACGCCGCGATCAGCCCGGCCCACCGCGCCGGACGTGGCCCGTCGGCCATCATCACCGAGACCCGCCTGATCGACGGCAACCCGACGCCGACGGTGGTCGTCGACGACAATCAGAGCCAGATCCAGCGCGTGGAAGCCGCGATCCTGCAAGGCCTGCGCGATCAACACCCGCTGCTGAGCCGGGTGCCGCATCTGCAGGTGGCCTACGAAGGCGGCCGCTCGGTCTACACCGATCTTGAACTGCCGCAACGCATCTTCGATGGCCACTTCCTGACCGGGTCGATCGACGGCCACCCGGCGATCGCGCACCCGGTCTACCGCGCTGCGCGCGAAAGCACGCCCGAAAACGCCCGCGCTCTCCTGGAATTGAGCCCCGGCAGCCTGGTTTTCGGCGCGATCGACGCCGCCCGCAGCGCGGGCCAGAGCCGCTTTCGCGGTGTGCTGTCCGGTGAGATCATCGGCGTGCTCGTCGAGGGCGCACCGACGAATTCCCGCGGGGGCGCCGACACCGTCTGCTGCAGCCGCATCATCCGCACTCAGGTGCTGAGCTTCGCCGCCCTGCGGCAGCTGCGATTCGACTGCGGGCCCGCCGGCGACGAGGCGTGCCGGGCATTGTTGGGTGCCTACGCGCTGGCCGGGCTGGTGCGCGCCAACGCCGAGCTGAGCATCCGGGCCAACTGCGACCTGGTCGAGACCGGCCCGACGACGCTCAAGCTCGACGCCCGCGACGGCGACTTCGTCGAGCTGGCGGCGCTGTCGATCGAGCAGGCCGACGACCTGCTGGAGCGCGCGCTGGCGCAGGCCTACCGGGAAGCCGACATCAGCTGGCGCGGCCAGGTGCTGCACGTCACCGGCAACGCCGGGGCCTACGCCGCGGCCCAGAACGGGGGAGCGGCGCAGGAGGCGCCGGTCGCCCATGAGCCGCGCCGGTTCCGGCTGCCGCACTTCATCGAGAGCCGGCGCACCGCGATGCGCTGAGGGACCGGCGCGCATCGACTGACCGGCCGTAGGGACGATGCCAGCACGAGTCGACGCAGCGCAACCTGATGCAGTGCTGGCAGCGGCACGGAACCTCCGGGGCTGCGCAGCTCTGGGCCGGCGTTATAGCGTCAGGGGGTGTCGGTACCGCTGCAGGGCGGCGTCCCGGACTTGACGGGCCGCGCCGCGGAGCGCCACGTGGTCGATCAACTTCTGGATGCGTTGCGCGCGGGTCGGAGCCGGGCCCTTGTGATCCACGGCGAGGCCGGTATCGGTAAGACGGCGCTGTTGCACTACGCCGCCTCGCGAGCGACCGGCATCCGGGTGCTTCGTGCAGCAGGTGTCGAATCGGAGCTGGAACTGGCGTACGCCGGGCTGCACCAGCTGTGTGCCCCCTTCCTCGACCGGCTCGATCACCTGCCCGCGCCGCAACGCCGGGCTATGCAGATCGCCTTTGGTATCAGCTCCGGCCCGCCCCCCGACGAGTTCGTCCTGGGGCTCGCTGTACTGGGCCTGCTGTCGCACCTGGCCGAGGAACGACCACTCATCTGCCTGGTGGACGATCAACAGTGGCTGGACCGGGCCTCGATGAGGTCGCTGGCATTCGTCGCCCGCAGGCTCGGCGAGGAGTCGGTGGGGATGGTGTTCGCGACCCGGCAGCGAGGGATCGAGGTAGCCGGCTTGCCGGATCTACCCGTCGCCGAATTGGCGGACGCCGATGCGCGACGACTGCTCGACAGGGCGCTTGATGGTCCGCTCGATGCGCGGGTCCGCGATCAGATCGTCATCGAATCACGCGGGAATCCCCTTGCCCTGCTGGAGCTTCCGCGCGCGGTATCGACGGCCGCGTTGGCCGGTGGCTTCGCGCTGCCGCGCGCGGGGTCGCTCACCGGGGCACTCGAGGAAACGTTCCGCGTCCGCTATCGGGCACTTCGCCCCGAGGCCCGGCTGCTGCTGCTGGTCGCGGCTACCGATCCGACCGGCGATGCTGCGTTGGTGTGGCGGGCCGCCCAGGCGCTCGGCATCGACGACAGCGCCGCGGTGGACGTTGCCGAC
The DNA here is from genome assembly GCF_001667945.1 of Mycolicibacter sinensis. Taxonomy (GTDB): domain Bacteria; phylum Actinomycetota; class Actinomycetes; order Mycobacteriales; family Mycobacteriaceae; genus Mycobacterium; species Mycobacterium sinense_B. The sequence goes on from NZ_LZJK01000146.1 coordinate 28,220, forward strand.
GCGGGCCTGGCGGAGATCGGCACCCGGGTACGTTTCCGGCACCCGTTGGTGCGTTCGGCGACGTACTGGTCGTCGTCGATCGCGGACCGGCAGTCGGTGCACCGCGGACTCGGGGAGGCCACCGACGCGACCCGTGACCCGGACCGGCGCATCTGGCACCTCGCCCAAGCCGCCGCGGGGCCGGACGCAAAGCTGGCAGATGAGCTCGAACGCGCCGCCGACCAGGCGCTCGAACGAGGTGGGCTGGTGGCCGCGGCGGCATTCCTGGAGCGGTCGGCACTGCTGACGCTCGAGCCCTCCCGGCGGGGACAACGCGCCCTGATGGCCGCGCGGGCCAATGTGCAGGCCGGGCGATTCGATGCGGCGACCCACCTGCTGACCACCGCCGAATCGGAGTCGGTTGGCGAGCTTCAGCGCGCCCACATCGACCTGCTCCGCGCTCACCTCGCGTTCGCGACCAGCCGCGGGGGCGAGGCGCCGCTACTGCTGCTGCAGGCAGCGCGAAGATTCGAGCCCATCGATCCGCAACTCGCCAGGGAGACCTACCTGGAAGGCATCTCCGCCGCTGCGTTCGCCGGGCGGCTCGCAAGCCCTGGCGGAGACGTCCTCGACCTGTCGCGCGCCGCCATGTCGGCCCCGGCCCCCCGGGGAATACCGCGGACAACCGACCACCTCTTGGCCGGCATGGCCAAGAACATCGTCGAGGGATACCCAGCGGCGGTCGCAGACCTTCGCGCTGCGCTGGCCAGCGTGCCGGGCGAGATGTCGCCCACCGAAGAACTGCGGTGGATGTGGTTGATCAACGAGACCGCATTGCACCTGTGGGACGACGCGCGCTGGAACGCGCTGTCGGAGCGTTACCTTCGCCTGGCCCGTGGCGTCGGCGCGCTCATCGAGCTGCCCCTGGCGTTGAGCACCCGGGCCATCATGCTGGTGTTCGCCGGCGACCTGTCCACCGCGAGCGTTCTCATCGCCGAGCAGGCGGCTGCCACCGAGGCCACCGGTATCAATCTGGGTCCGTACGCCGCCGCGCAACTGGCCGCGGTCCGCGGTCGCTACGCCGAGACGATGGGGTTGGTCGACGACATCCTCGCCGTGGTGCCGCTGCGCGGGGAGGGTATCGGCATGGCGATCGCCGAATGGACGAAGGCACTGTTATTGAACGGCACGGGGGATTATCCGGAGGCGATGGCCGCGGCGCAGCGCTCCCTGCACCATCAGAAATACCCTGACCTGCACTATCCCGGGATCGCGAACTGGGCCGTGGCGGAGCTGATCGAGGCCGCCGCCCGTACCGGAATAACCGACACGGCAACCGAAGCAACACAGTGGATGACCGCGATGACCGATGCGAGCGGCACCGACTGGGCACTGGGCGTGGGCGCGCGATCCCGGGCGCTGGTGGCCCAGGGCGAGGAGGCCGAGCAGCTCTACCGCGAAGCGATCAGACGCCTGCAGGCCAGCCTGGTGCGGACCGACCTGGCCCGCGCGCACCTGCTCTATGGCGAGTGGCTTCGCCGGGAGCGGCGCCGCGTGGATGCCCGCGAACAACTGCGCACCGCGCACGACATGCTGGAGTCGATGGGAATGTCGGCGTTCGCCGACCGCGCATGGCGGGAGCTTATGGCGACGGGCGAAACCGCCCGCAAGCGGTCGGAACCGACTCGCACCGCCGAACTCACCGCCCAGGAGCTGCAGGTCGCTCGGCTGGCCCGCGACGGGCTCTCCAATCCCGAGATCGGTACCCGGCTCTTCATCAGCGCCAAGACCGTTCAGTACCACCTGCGCAAGGTGTTCATCAAACTCGACATCACCTCCCGGGCCCAGCTCGAGTACGTTCTCCCCTCGGTCTGAGCTCGGTTGCTGCCCACCGGCCGAGGCGAATGACGTTGTGGCCGGCGGAGCATCACCGATATGCCGGCAGGACCGGTCCCGCGCCACCGGCCTGGGCGGTTAGACCATCCACGTGGTCCCGGGCCGCTGGCCTCTGCTGGCGCAAGTTGTGGGAAAGCTGTCGCATCCTCGACCTCCCGGCGCCGGCCGGGTGGGTGAAGCTCGACCGGTGATTCCTTCCACCGCTCCCAGCCCGGCGGTTGCGGCCGCCGCAAACTCCCGGCAGATCCGGAGGACCGTATGACGATGAACCGCAGCGACAACGACACCTGGGACCTGGCCCGCAGCGTCGGCGCCACCGCGACCATGGTCGCTGCGGCCAGGGCGGCGGCCAGCAGACGACCCGACCCGATCATCAACGACAAGTTCGCCGAACCGCTGGTCCGCGCTGCCGGGGTCGAGTTGTTCGCACGACTGGCAAGCGGCGAGCTGGAGTACGCCGATGTCGGATCTGCTTGGATGCCAGACTATTTCGGGGCTCGCACCCGGTTCTTCGACGCTTTCTTCCCTGCTGCGACCATCGCCGGCATACGGCAGGTGGTGATCGTGGGATCCGGGCTGGATTCCCGGGCGTACCGATTGGATTGGCCACCAGGGACGGTCGTCTACGAGATCGACCAGCCGGAGGTGATCGCATTCAAGAACGCGACGCTGGGTCGCCTGGGTGCCGACCCGAAGACGGAGGTGCGCCCGGTCGGCATCGATCTGCGTCAGGACTGGCCCGCCGCGCTGCGTGCAGCAGGCTTCGATCCGGCGGCGCCGGCCGCCTGGTTGGCCGAGGGGCTGATGATCGGATACCTTCCCGGTGACGCCCAAGACCGCATGCTGGAGCAGATCACCGCGTTCAGCGCGCCGGGCAGCCGGCTGGCCGCCGACTACTTGCGCAGTGACTCCGCCTCAGTGGGGGCGATGATCTTGCGCACCGCCGAGGACTGGAGACTGCGCGGTTACGACGTCGACTTCGGCGCCCTTACCTACGCCCGCGGGCCCAAGGACGTCGAGTCCTCACTGCAAGCCCGCGGCTGGCAGACCGTCAGCTACCGGCTCACCGATCTGCTCACCGCGGCCGGAGTGGCCGACGGAGGTATGGACACCAGTCCGGACGGGCACGGTGCCATGGACTACGTCACCGCGATCCGTCGGGGATCGGAATGACTGGCCATCGGCGGATGCGAGGCCTGCCCCGTGCGCAGCATCCTGGCCAGCAGCGGACAGTGAGTGGAGGCCGATGATGCGTGTGGTTGTTGCGATGACGGGTGCGACGGGTGCCGTGTTGGGCATCGGTGTGCTGGAGGCACTTGCTCGGTTGGGGGTCGAGACGCACCTGGTTCTCAGTGAGTGGGCGCGGGCGACGATCAAGTTGGAGACCGACGTCAGTGTGGGTGAGGTTCGTGCGCTGGCGACTCACGCCTATGGTGCCCGCGATCTGGCGGCGGCTATCTCCAGTGGCTCGTTTCGCACGGACGGGATGGTGGTGTGTCCGTGCAGTATGAAGACGTTGAGCGCGATCCGGATCGGCTTCAGCGACAATCTGATCACCCGGGCTGCTGACGTCACGCTCAAGGAGCGTCGCCGGCTGGTGCTGGTCACCCGGGAGGCTCCGCTAAGTGAGATTCACTTGGAGAACATGCAGTATCTGGCGCGCGCGGGTGCGGTGATCTTTCCGCCCACGGTGGCCTATTACGCCCGTCCTCGTTCGGTGCAGGAGGTGACCGACTATGTGGTGGGCCGGGTCATCGATCAGCTCGGGATCGAGCACTCGCTGATCAACCGCTGGAAAGACGACCGGCGCCTGGGCGTGCACGGTGACGCCGGGCTGGCGGTGGTGAGGGCAACGAAATGACCACGGCCACCGGCGCGACCGGACCCCAGACGGACAACGGGGCCATCGAGCAGAACACCGGTCCTGATCTGCGTAGCTGGCTTGGCACCCTCGAGGCCGCCGGTCAGCTGCGCCGGATCACCGTCCCGGTGGACTGGGATGAGGAGATCGGTGCGATCACCCGCGCCAACTTGTGCCTGGGTGGACCGGCGCTGTTGTTCGAGAACATCATCGGCCACGAAAACACCCGGTGCACCAAGCTGTTGACGTCGGCGATCGGCAGCCGACGCCAGATCCAGTTGCTGCTGGGCCTGCCCGAGGGCACCACTGATTCGGCTATCGTGCATCACCTGCGCCAGGCGTTCAGCCACCCCGTTGCACCGCGCATCGTGGCCACCGGCCCGGTCAAGCAGAACATCATCGAAGGCGCCGACATCGACCTGCGGGAGTTGCCGGTGCCGAAATGGCATGGCCACGACGGCGGCCGCTACATCGACACCTTCTGCGGTGTCATCACAGCAGACAAAGTGACCGGCCGGGACAACATCGGCCTGTACCGGGGCATGATCGTCGACCGCGACAAGATCGCCAAACTGCTGGTCCCCAGCCAGGGCTGGGGTGGACACATGGCGGAGTACAAACCGGAACCAATGCCGGTCGCCGTCGTCTACGGATGGCACGATGTGCTGCCGTTCTGTGCGGGCAGCCCATTCCCCAAGAACATCTGCGAATGGGACATGATGGGGGCGCTGCTGGGCCGCCCCGTCGACCTGGTGGCCTGCGAGTCGGTGCCGCTGCATGTGCCGGCGACCGCCGAGATCGTCGTCGAGGGATACATCGACCCCGACCCGGGGACCTTCGCCATGGAAGGCCCGTTCGCCGAGTACCCCGGATTCATCGGCGATGCCGCACCGGCGCCGGTGCTGCACGTCACCCGGATCACCCACCGCAACGACCCGGTGTTGCGCGGCACCCTTGAGGGCATCCGCCCCGGGATGCTCAACGAGGACAGCATCGTCAACTTCGCCCGCTCGGCCATCACCTGGAACCTCCTCGACGATCTGGGCATCGGCGGCATCACCGACCTGTGGATGACCGAGGTCACCAATGGCCAAAACACCGTGGTGCAGATCCAAAAGCGATACCGCGGACACGCCCAACAGATCGCCTCGGCACTGTGGGGCACCGGCGGCTCGATGTGGTTCCACAAAAACGTCATCGTCGTCGAGGAAGACATCGACATCCACGACCCGGCCGCCCTGGACTGGGCCCTGTCCTACCGTGTCAACGCCGGCCACGGCGATATCGCCTTCTTCGGTCCAGGCCTGGGCTCATCACTGGATCCATCGACGCCGCCACAGCGCAACGACACCAACAAATACGGCACCGGCGAATGGACCCGCGTCCTCGTCGACGCCACCCGCAGCTGGGACATCGACCCACGGCCGCAGTGGGGAGGACGCCGATTCCCCCCGACCGACCGGCTACCAGTCGAATTGGAAGCCCGAATCGCCGCCCGCTGGAGTGAATACGGGATCGGCATCCCCTACCTGGACACCGCCGGTCGCGAACGCCTGACCCTCGCCCAACTAAGCAAACGAATGCCACAGGTATAGGCGCCTGCAGCAGGCCATCCATTAGATCGGAGAACATATGCCCGTCTACCGGTGCTACAGCCCCGCCGGCCTATTGAGCAGGTCGGCGAAAGCTGCTGTTGCCGAAGGGATCACCACCATTCATACGCACGCCACCGGGGCGCCCAGACTGTACGTTAACGTGCTGTTTCACGAGATCCCGGACGGCAACTGCTTCGTTGCGGGCAAGCCGGCCGCCTACTCCTACGTCTTCGGACTCATCCGCCACGGGCGTGACCTGCCGACGCGGCAGGCGATGCTGGCCGAACTCTCCCGGATGTGGGCACGCGTCACCGGGCAATCGGAAGCCGAGATCCTCGTTGCGCTGACCGAGACCGATCCTGCGAATGCGATGGAGGCCGGGGCGATCCTGCCCGAGCCCGGAGACGAGGAACAGTGGCTGGCGGCCAACCGCACCATCCTGACCGGAGACACCTCGACGTGACCGGAATCGACCTAAGCGTCGCGATACCACCGTCGTTCGAGGCGGCACGGCATATCGCGACGGCGGAGAAACTGGGCTATCGCCGGGCCTACCTCTACGACACGCCGTTTGAAGGCGGCGATGTCTGGCTGGACCTGCACCGCGCCGCCGAATTGACCACGACGATCGAGCTGGGTCCCGCCGTCCTGATTCCGACACTTCGCCACCCGTTGGTGAATGCCGCACAGACCGTGTCCCTGCATCGGCAGGCCCCGGGCCGCATCGTCAGTGCATTCGGTACCGGGTTCTCCAGCCGGGCCGCCATGGGTCAGCCGCCGATCCGGTGGTCCTATATGGAGTCCCACATCCGTACTTACCAGGCGCTGCTCGCCGGCGAGACCGTCGATTGGGAAGGCGCAGCCATCAAGCTGATGCTCACCACCGCACACGCGGACACGCTGCCGCTGCGAATCCCGTTGCTGCTGGCCGCGACCGGCCCCAAGGGCGCCGGCGTGGCGAAGCGTCTCGGCGTCGACGGGCTGATCTCGATGTTCGATGTGGTTGCCGCACAACGCGAATTTCCGCGGGCCGTGGTCGCGACGATGGGCACCGTCATCGACGACGACGAAGACCCCGCCGGTGAGCGGGTTCGCGCGGCCGTCGGGCCGTCCTGGGCGGCTGCGTATCACTACACCTATACCGTCCGCGGCGCCGAGACGGTACGCGAGATGCCGGGTGGTCAGGCCTGGCTCGAGGTGATCGAGAAGGTCCCGCATGCCCTGCGGCACTTACACATCCACCAGGGTCACATGATGGAGATGAACGATGCCGACCTAGCGGCCTGGCGCGCCGGGGGCCACGCCTCGGTTGCGTCGGTCACCCTCACCGGCGACGCCGCCAGGGTCCGAACCGCGGTCTCCGCTCTGGCCCGAGCCGGTGCCACCGAGATCATGTTCGAGCCGTCGGGCCCGGACATCGACCGCGAGCTCGAAACCTTTCTCGCCGCCGTCCGGAGCTCACCCCGGTAGGTCGATGGCGGCGAAGTTCACCGTCGCCGTCGCCGCGAGCTCGTCGTCGTTGCCCCGGTAGATGTCGACCTGGACCACCACCGAGCGCCGGCCGGTGCGCAGGATGGCCGCGACGGCCCGCGCCGGTCCCACCTTGATCGGCCGCAGGTAGCGGATGAACAGATCGGTGGTGGCGATGCCGTTGCCGAAAGCGGTGCTGCGGGCGGCGAGCTGGCCGGCCGCCACGTCGGCCATGGTGGCGATCAACCCGCCCTGCAGGCCGCCGGCGGTGTTGACCACCCGCTCATCGACGGGCATCTCCATGGTCAAGGTGCCGTCGGCCGACGGCACCTCCTGCAGGCCGAGTTGGGCGAACAACTCCCGGATCGATTGGGGCGCGGTCATAGTCAGCGCGCCTCGGCGCGGTCCCAGGCCTCGTCCATGGTGCGCAGAATCTCCTCGGCGCGACCGAGCCCGGCCAGGTGGCTTTCCCCGGGGATCGGGTACAGCCGGGCATCGGGCAGCAGCGAGACGGCGTGTTCCCCGTGCGCGAACGGGATGATGTGGTCGGCGTCGCCGTGCCACCAGTGCACCGGCACCTGCACCTCATCCAGCCGCAAGCCCCAGTAGCGGGCGAACAGGACGGCGTCGGCGATGGGCGCGGCGAGCTGCTTGCGGGAGCCGTTGAGCAGGTCGTCGAGGAACATCGCCTTGAACTCCGGCCGGCCCAGCAGCCGGCGGTCGCCCTCGGGGGAGATCAGCGCGTAGAGCTCCAGCGCCGGTTCGGCCACCGGCCGGATCATCCGGATCAGGCCGGTGGCCACAATGCTGATCGGGCGCCCGGCGCGCTGCAGCACCGGCTCGGCGAGCCGGGCCAGCGTCATCAGGCCGCTGCCGATGGCGTCGGGGCCTACCGCGGGGGCGACACCGCCGAGGATCCCGGCGGCGACCACCCGCTCGGGCATCGCCGCCGCGCACGCCAGGGTGTAGGGGCCGCCGCCGGACAGCCCGATGACCGCCATCTTGTCGATGCCCAGGGTGTCGGCCACGGTACGCAGATCGTCGGCGAACTGGGACACCGTCTGGTACTGATACGGCGTCGAGGAACCGATCCCGGGCCGGTCCACCCCGATCAGGCGGATGTTCGCCTCCTTGGCGTAGATCCGCGCCTCGACCGGGATCTGGCGGCGGGCGCCGGGGGTGCCGTGCAGCCAGAACATCGCCCGGCCCTGCGGGGCGCCGAACTCGGCGAAGCCGAGCTGACGGTCTTCGCCGACGGCGATATTGCCCTCGATCTGCGGGCGGGCGATCGCGTAAGCCATGCCCTGAGTGTGGCACGGGCCTGGGAGCTGGGTCACACGCCGGTGCCGGGGCCGGCAGTCGGCTCGCTGGCCGGCATGGACATCACGGTCGGCTGGGCGCGGCCGCGCAACAGCGCCGAGCCGTGCTGTGCCCAGTGCGCCCGCTCGCGGTCGTCGGCGAGTTCCAGCGCGGTCTGCGAGCACAGCACGCGGGCGCTGACGGTCTTGGCGCGGTCGGCCAGCCGCGCCGCCTCGTTGACGGCGTCGCCGACCACGGTGTACTCGTAGCGGTTCTCGCTGCCGATGTTGCCGGCGAACACCCGCCCCGCCGAGACGCCGATCCCGAAGTCCACCAGCGGCAGCCGGCGAAGCTGGGTGAGCAGGGTGCGGGCGGTGGCCAGCGCCGCCGCGGCCGAACCCTCGAGGGGGACCGGCGCGCCGAACACGGCCAGCGCCGCGTCGCCCTGGAACTTGTTGATCGAGCCCTGCTGGGCGTCGACGGCGGCCACCACGATGCGGAAGAAGTCGTTGAGCACCGCGGCGACCTCGTCCGGCGGATGGGTGGCGGCCAGCTCGGTCGAGCCCACCAGGTCGATGAACAGAATCGCCGCCTCCTGCACATCGCCGGCGAGCGCAAGATCGCGCTCCACCGCCAGGCGGGCCACCTCCGGGCCGACGTGCCGGCCGAACAGGTCGCGGAGCCGGTCGCGTTCGCGCAGGCCGGCCACCATGCGATTGAACCCGGTTTGCAGCCGCCCGATCTCGGAATGCTCGTAGACGCTGACCGAGGCCTCCATCTGCCCGTGCTGAACCCGGGCCATGGCGGCGACGACCTCGCCGACCGGATCGGAGACCGAGCGGGCCACCAGGATCATGGCGCGCATCCCGAGCAGCACCGCGACCAGACACAGCACCAGCACCGGCGTCTCCACCGAGGCGGTGCGGTCGATGACCCACCCCATCCGTCGGCAGACGATCAGGACGACGATGGCCGCGGCGGGCAGCGCGCAGGTGATGAACCACATGGTGACCAGCCGGGCCAGCACCCCGGGGGCGGTGGCGCGGACATCGGTGTTCCGCCAGGTGGCAGCCACGATCGGCCGGAAGGTGCGGTGGGTGAACAGCATGCTGGTGCACACCGACGCGGTTCCGCCGAACACGACGACCATGGCCAGCAGCACGAGCAGCCCGACGTCGGTCGAGCGCAGTGCGGCCAGGCCGATGGCTCCGCCGACCACCCAGGTGCCCAGCACGATCGTCGACTGGCGGCGCAGGATGTTGATCGCGGCGCGGCGTTGCCCGGCGTCGGGTTGCTGTCCGGCGGTGTACCAGCGCAGCGATCCAGCGATGCTGGCCGTTCCGGAGATGACCACGGCAACTGTGCCCAGCCCGACCAGCACGGCGGTCAAGACCAGGTGCTGCGGGCGCAACAGGATGTTGGCACCGGTGGGGGTCTCACCGGTCAGCGACAACACCACCGCGATCGCTTCGGCACTGGTGAGCAGGTGGGCGAAGGCCAGCCCGGTCGCGTAGTCGGCACCGACCCGAAGGGCCGAACGGGGCCGCGACGCTGCGCTCGAACCGGCCCGCGAACCTGCCTGAGTCATCGCGGTCGCGCCCATCCGTGAGTGCCTGCTGCAGTCAAAGTGCTCTCAAAGTTATACGGATCGGGCGAGCCCGGTGCGGCGAATCTGTGTGTACAAATTGACACCAAATGTCTAGACAACGGACGTAGCGAGATGTAATGTCCATCCACAACGGTGGTCGAACTCACAAGGAGGGACGCGGATGGCGCACAACGGCACTGCGGCGGCACCAATCCAGGCGTGGCGGGACAAGAAGCGCTACCTGTGGCTGATGGGCTTGATCGCCCCGACGCTGATCTTCACCATGCTCCCGTTCGTGTGGGCGATGAATCGGCTCGGCTGGCACGGGGCCGCGCAGGTGCCGTTCTGGATCGGGCCGATCCTGATCTACCTGTTGTTGCCGGCGCTGGATCTGCGGTACGGCGTCGACGGGCAGAACCCGCCCGACGAGGTGATGGCCCAGCTGGAGAACGACCGGTACTACCGCTACTGCACCTACGCCTACATCCCGTGTCAGTACGCCAGCGTGGTGCTGGGCGCCTACCTGTTCACGGCGGCCGATCTGAGCTGGCTGGGTGTCGAGGGGTCACTCAGCTGGTTCGCCAAGATCGGGCTGGCGCTGTCGGTGGGCGCCCTGGGCGGCGTCGGCATCAACACCGCGCACGAGCTGGGGCACAAGAAGGAGCGCCTGGAGCGCTGGCTGTCGAAGATCACCCTGGCGCAGAGCTGCTATGGGCACTTCTACATCGAGCACAACCGCGGGCACCACGTGCGGGTGGCCACTCCCGAAGACCCGGCGTCCGGCCGCTTCGGCGAGACCTTCTGGGAGTTCCTGCCGCGCAGCGTCTTCGGTGGTCTGCGCTCGGCCTGGCAACTGGAGGCCGCGCGGCTGCGCCGGTTGGACAAGGGGCCGTGGCGGTTGTCCAATGACGTGCTCAACGCGTGGCTGATGTCGGTGGTGCTGTGGGGAGTGCTGATCGCGGTGTTCGGCCCGGCGCTGATCCCGTTCGTCGTCATCCAGGCCGTCTACGGGTTCTCCCTACTGGAGTCGGTCAACTACATCGAGCACTACGGCCTGCTGCGCGGCACCCGCCCCAACGGCCGCTACGAGCGCTGCACGCCCGAACACAGCTGGAACTCCGACCATCTGGTGACCAACCTGTTCCTCTACCACCTGCAGCGGCACAGTGATCACCACGCCAACCCGACCCGGCGTTACCAGACGCTGCGCAGCATGGCCGAGGCGCCGAACCTGCCCAGCGGCTACGCGTCGCTGATCGGGTTGACGTATTTCCCGCCGCTGTGGCGCAAGCTGATGGATCACCGGGTGCTGGCGCACTACAGCGGCGACATCACCCGGGTCAACATCGACCCCCGGCGCCGGGCGAAGATCCTCAACCGCTACGCCGCCACCGAGCAGGCGGCCGCATGATGGCGCGCTACCGCTGCCCGGGCTGTGACTACCTCTATGACGAGGCCATCGGCGCGCCGCGTGAGGGGTTTCCGGCCGGCACACCCTGGCGCCAGATCCCCGATGACTGGTGCTGCCCGGACTGTGCGGTCCGCGAAAAAGTGGATTTCGAACCGGTGGAGGTCCCAACGTGAGCGACTACAAACTGTTCCGCTGCCTGCAGTGCGGCTTCGAGTACGACGAGGCGGTGGGCTGGCCGGAGGACGGTATCGCACCCGGCACCCGCTGGGCTGATATCCCCGAGGACTGGAGCTGCCCGGACTGCGGCGCGGCCAAGGCGGATTTCGAGATGGTGGAAGTCGTGCGGGGATGACACCAGCTAATCTCGCGGTGGTGAAACGCATCCCCTACGCCGAGGCATCCCGGGCGCTGCTGCGCGACTCGGTGCTCGACGCGATGCGGGAGTTGCTGACCACCCGGGACTGGTCGTCGATCACGCTGGCCGCCGTGGCGGAGGCGGCCGGGGTCAGCAGACAGACCATCTATAACGAGTTCGGTTCGCGCCAGGGGTTGGCGCAGGGCTACGCGATCCGGCTGGCCGACCGACTCGTCGACGCCGTCGAGCGCGCCATCTACGGCAACGTCGGCGATGTCCACGCCGCCTTTCTGGAGGGGTTCCGGTCGTTTTTCTCCGAGTCGGCCGCCGACCCGCTGGTCATCTCGCTGCTGACCGGTGTCGCCAAGCCGGACCTGCTGCAGATCATCACCACCGACAGCGGCCCGATCATCACCCGCTGCTCGCAGCGGCTGACGTCGTCGTTCATGCACAGCTGGGTCAAGGCCAGCGAGGAAGACGCCGGCATCCTGGCCCGGGCCATCGTCCGGCTGGCCATGAGCTATGTCTCGATGCCCCCGGAAGCCGACCACGACGTGGCCGCTGACCTGGCCCGATTGTTCACTCCGACCGCCGAGACCTACGGGGTCATCGACGTCGATTGACCCGCTCGAGCATTCCCGGGCGTTCGCCGGTAGCTTGTAGCGGAGCTGATTTCACCGAACCTACGGGGGCGCACTGATGAGTTTGACCGCGGACAGCCGCAACGGCATCGACTACAAGGTCGCCGACCTGTCGCTGGCCGAATACGGCCGCAAGGAGATCCGGCTGGCCGAGCACGAGATGCCGGGCCTGATGGCGCTGCGCCAGGAGTACCACGGCGTCAACCCGCTCAAGGGCGCCCGCATCACCGGCTCGCTGCACATGACGATTCAGACCGCGGTGCTCATCGAGACCCTGGTTGCGCTCGGCGCCGAAGTCCGTTGGGCGTCGTGCAACATCTTCTCCACCCAGGACCACGCGGCCGCCGCGGTCGTCGTCGGCCCCCACGGCACCGTCGAGGAGCCCAAGGGCACCCCGGTGTTCGCCTGGAAGGGCGAGAGCCTGGAGGAGTACTGGTGGTGCGCCGAGCAGGCCCTGACCTGGGAGGGTGAGCCGGCCAACATGATCCTCGACGACGGCGGCGACGCCACCATGATGGTGCTGCGCGGCGCCCAGTACGAGAAGGCCGGTGTGGTGCCGCCCGCCGAGGACGGCGACTCGCACGAGTGGAAGATCTTCCTGGCCACGCTGCGCGACCGGTTCGAGACCGACAAAACCAAGTGGACCAAGATCGCCGAGTCGGTCAAGGGTGTCACCGAGGAGACCACCACCGGCGTGCTGCGCCTGTACCAGCTGGCCGCCGCCGGTGAGCTGGTGTTCCCGGCGATCAACGTCAACGACTCGGTCACCAAGAGCAAGTTCGACAACAAGTACGGTTGCCGGCACTCGCTGATCGACGGCATCAACCGCGGCACCGACGTGCTGATCGGCGGCAAGAAGGCGCTGGTCTGCGGCTACGGCGACGTGGGCAAGGGCAGCGCGGAGTCGCTGGCCGGCCAGGGTGCGCGGGTCACCGTCACCGAGATCGACCCGATCAACGCCCTGCAGGCGCTGATGGACGGGTTCGACGTCAAGACCGTCGAGCAGGCCATCGCCGAAGCCGACATCGTCGTGACCACCACCGGGAACAAGGACATCATCACCCTCGAACACATGAAGGCGATGAAGGACCAGGCCATCCTGGGCAACATCGGCCACTTCGACAACGAGATCCAGATGGCTGCGCTGGAGACGTCCGGAGCCACCAAGCTCAACATCAAGCCGCAGGTCGACCAGTGGACCTTCGGTGACACCGGGAAGTCGATCATCGTGCTGTCCGAGGGCCGGCTGCTCAACCTGGGCAACGCCACCGGGCACCCCTCGTTCGTGATGAGCAACAGCTTCTCCAACCAGGTGATCGCCCAGATCGAGCTGTGGACCAAGGGCGACGAGTACGACAACGAGGTCTACCGGCTGCCCAAGCACCTCGACGAGAAGGTCGCCCGCATCCACGTCGAGGCGCTCGGCGGCACACTGACCAAGCTCACCAAGGAGCAGGCGGAGTACATCGGCGTCGACGTCGAGGGCCCCTACAAGCCGGACCACTACCGGTACTGATTTCGGCTGCCAGCAGGCACAAGAGCCCCATTCCGGCCCGGAATGGGGCTCTTTGCTGGGGACGGTGCCCGCGGGTGCGGGGAACGGCCGAAGCGGCTTGCCTGCCGCGAGAGGCCTACGCTGGACGGCAGACGCATACGACGGGAAGGGTTCAGACCATGAATTCATCGCGATCGATCCATACCGCGCTGATCCGCGCGGCGGGTGCTGCCTTGCTGGCCGCTGCCACGGCGGTCGTCGGTGTTCCCGCCGGCGAGGTCGCTGTTGCGTCGGCAAGCCCCGTGGTCGCGGGGCCGTCCGCTCCCGCCGACCTACCGCCCGGCGTCGCCGGGATGCCGTTGGGCGGAGGCTGGGGCCACGGCGGCGGCCACGGTGGTGGCCACGGTGGTGGCAACGGCGGCTGGGGTCACGGCAACTGGGGCAAAGGCAACTGGGGCCACAACGGCTGGATCAACGGTGGCCGGATCAACGGTTTCATCCAGAGCGGGGGGCGCGGCGGCTGGTAGCCGAGCCGCTCAGTGCCTGGCGTGAGCGATGACCTCCGCCGGCGTGCCGCACGCCTTTTCGTCACTGATCGACGGCCAGCGGCCGGGCATGCCGGATCGATCCGGTTCGTCGCTGCCGGCTTCCGGCAGGTCGATCGGGTGGCTGCCCGCGAAATCGATGACGCGCTGGATCTCTTCCGGCGTGTAGCCGTTGTGGGCCTGGGTCAGTACGAAGTCGCTGTAGCTCACGCACAACGCCTGGTAGGCGGGTTTGATGGCGCTGGCGGCGGCATACTCGGTTTTGCTGTGGGTGACAAAAGCGAAGAAGGCCGCTATCGAAGCGGCCACCGCGGCGATTACCGCGGCAGCCGCCGTGACCCAATCTGACCAGCTGCGCCGAACACGTGTTTCTGCGGTCATGAGGTTCCCCCTGGATCGGTGGGTGTCAGCTTAGCGGTCAGCGGTACGCCGGAAGGTGGGAAACGTGAGTAGGCTGCCGCCGTGCTGATTGCGATCGAAGGTGTCGACGGCGCCGGCAAGAACACCTTGACCACGGGGCTGGAGGCCGCGTGGCGGGCCACCGGTCGCACGGTGGCCACGCTGGCGTTTCCGCGCTACGGCGACTCGGAGACCGCCGACCTGGCCGCCGAGGCGTTGCACGGCCAGCACGGCGACCTGGCGGATTCGGTGTACGCGATGGCGGTGTTGTTCGCGCTGGACCGCGCCGGGGCTCGGGCCGAGATTCGGCACCTGCTGCACCACCACGATGTCGTGCTGTTGGATCGCTACGTCGCCTCCAACGCCGCCTACAGCGCCGCCCGGCTACACCAAGACGCCGACGGGGAGATCGTGGACTGGGTGCACACGCTGGAGTTCGGCCGGTTCGGCCTGCCGGCGCCCGACTGGCAGGTGCTGCTCGACGTCCCCGCCGAGTTGGCCGCCCAGCGCGCCCGGACTCGCGAGACGCAGGACACCGCCCGCGCCCGCGACAGCTACGAGCGCGACGACGGCCTGCAGCGCCGCACCGCCGAGGTGTACCGCGCGCTGGCCCGGGCCGGGTTCGGGGGGCGGTGGCAGCTGGCCGGTCCGACGGTCTCAGCGGCCGAGCTGGCGGCCGATCTGTCCGCGCAAATGCGCGGGTAAAACCGCGAAACGCGCGTGTGGTAGCAGGCATTTGTCTCGATCTGATGACACCATGTACGCCATGAGGCAAAGGATTCTCGTCGTCGATGACGACGCTTCGCTGGCCGAGATGCTCACCATCGTGCTCCGTGGGGAGGGTTTCGACACCGCGGTCGTCGGCGACGGCACCCAGGCGCTCACCGCGGTGCACGAGCTGCGGCCCGATCTGGTGCTGCTGGACCTGATGCTGCCCGGCATGAACGGCATCGACGTGTGCCGGGTGCTGCGGAAGGACTCCGGTGTGCCGATCGTGATGCTCACCGCCAAGACCGACACCGTCGATGTGGTGCTTGGGCTGGAGTCGGGTGCCGACGACTACATCATGAAGCCGTTCAAGCCCAAGGAGCTGGTGGCCCGGGTGCGGGCCCGGCTGCGCCGCAACGACGACGAGCCGGCCGAGATGCTCTCGATCGCTGACATCGACATCGACGTGCCGGCGCACAAGGTGAGCCGCGCCGGTGAGCAGATCTCCCTGACCCCGTTGGAGTTCGACCTGCTGGTGGCGTTGGCGCGCAAGCCCCGCCAGGTGTTTACTCGTGAAGTGCTCCTCGAACAGGTCTGGGGATACCGGCACCCGGCCGACACCCGGCTGGTCAACGTGCACGTGCAGCGCCTGCGGGCCAAGGTGGAGCAAGACCCGGAGAACCCGACCGTGGTGCTGACCGTTCGAGGAGTGGGTTACAAGGCCGGACCTCCGTGATCCCCACCGGGGAGCGGCTGCGGTGATCTTCGCGTCTTCGACGAGGCAGAGCGCCAGCGATGCTGAGGAGAAGCGCCAATGATTTTCAGCTCCAGACGGCGCCCCCGGCGGTCGGGTCCGCTGCTGCTCGGCGTGAACACGCTGCGCCGCGCGGTGCAGGTCGCCTGGCGCCGGTCGCTGCAGCTGCGGGTCGTGGCGCTGACGATGGGGCTGTCGGCCGCGGTCATCCTGGCGCTCGGATTCGTGTTGACCAGCCAGATCACCGACCGGGTGCTCGACGTCAAGGTGCGGGCGGCCACCGAGCAGATCGAGCGGGCCCGGG
>NZ_LZJK01000147.1 GCF_001667945.1 Mycolicibacter sinensis
AGCACCGACTGGGCGTCACGCTGTTGAATGGACGTCACTAGATTGCCTCCCAGGAGTGAGCAGGTTAGCGGCCCGGTTTTTCAACCAGCCTAGAGTGAGATTAGAACACGTTCCGATTTGTGTCGAGCGGGGTGTTCCTGCGGCTGGTAGCGATACCGGGCCGGTTTTCTGTAACCTGTTCTAGTTATGACCAACGATGAGGGGCGGGCTGTGGCGGAGACCATTCCGGACGAACCACTGGGTAGTCACGTCCTGGAATTGCAGATCACCCAAGTCGTCGCCGAGACCGACGACGCGTGCTCGCTGGTGTTCGGCGTGCCGGACGGGCCCGACGATCCGGAGATCCCGGCGCAGCGGCTGAAGTACTCGCCCGGCCAGTTCCTGACGCTGCGGATCCCCAGCGATCGCACCGGCTCGGTGGCCCGCTGCTACTCGCTGTGCAGCTCCCCGTTCACCGACGACGCGCTGACCGTGACCGTCAAACGGACCGCGGACGGCTACGCGTCGAACTGGCTGTGCGACCATGCCCACCCGGGAATGCGGGTCCACGTGCTGGCGCCGTCGGGCACCTTCGTGCCCAAGTCACTGGACACCGATTTCCTGCTGCTGGCCGCCGGCAGCGGGATCACCCCGATGATGGCGATCTGCAAATCGGCGCTGTCGCAGGGCAGCGGCCAGGTGACCCTGGTCTATGCCAACCGCGACGAGCGTTCGGTGATCTTCGCCGCCGCGCTGCGCGAATTGGCCGCCAAGTACCCCGACCGGCTGACGGTCGTGCACTGGCTGGAGTCGGTGCAGGGCTTGCCGAGCACCGCCGCGCTGGCACAGCTGGCCGGCCCCTACACCGACCGCCAGGCCTTCATCTGCGGTCCGGGCCCGTTCATGCAGGCTTCCCGCGACGCCCTGGAGGCCTTGAACGTCCCAGCCGAGCAAGTCCACCTCGAGGTGTTCAAGTCGCTGGACAGCGATCCATTCGCCGCGGTCAAGATCACCGATGCCCCCGAAGGGGCCGAGGGGGCCGCCCAGCCGCCCGCGACCGTCACCGTGGAACTCGACGGCGAGACCCATGAGGTGGAATGGCCCCGCCACGTGAAGCTGCTGGACTTGCTGCTCGACAAGGGTCTCGACGCCCCGTTCTCCTGCCGGGAGGGGCACTGCGGCGCCTGCGCCTGCGTTCTCAAGAACGGCAAGGTCACCATGGAGGTCAACGACGTGTTGGAGCCGCAGGACCTCGCCGAGGGCCTGGTCCTGGCCTGCCAGGCCCATCCGGAGACGGATTCGGTGGAAGTAACCTACGACGAGTGATCTCGGGTCTAGGTTGGTGCGACATGAAGCGGTTGCTGATGATGCCGGCGGCGTTGACGCTGCTGGCCGTGCTGATCCCGCCCGCACCAGCGTCGGCGGCCAGTGACACCAAGACCTCGTTGTTCCCGGTGAACGAGTTTGATCAACTGCAGACCCACAGCTGGGTCGACTGCGCCGCCCCGCCGCTGTGCCGGTTCACCGTCGGGGTGCAACTGCAGACGCCGGACGGCATGACCGGGTTCCCGCCCGACCTGTGGGCCCGCCAGAGCACCGAGATCCGCTCGTCGAAGCGGACGGCCTACCTGGATGTGCACACCGACGGCGGGGAGGGCTGGTTCAAAGACCGCGGCGGCCCCGGAACGAAGGTGTTCAAAGACGGCACCGGGGCGGTGATCCAGTCGATGTACTTCGGCGAAGGGCCGCCGGAGAAGTACCAGACCAACGGCAGCATCGACGTGCTCGAGTACTCCACCGGCCGGCCCAAGACCGATGCCAATGTGATCGTCTGCACCCATGTGCAGGTGGTCTACAGCGGGGTCAACCTGACCACGCCGTCCACCTGCGCGCAGACGGTGTTCTGACACCCGGCCTCAGCCGGCAGTTCGCAGCACCACGAACGATTGCCCGGGCACCTGCATTATTTCCTCGTCGAACCGCGGTGCGCCCCAGGCCAGCACCACCTCGCCGGACGCCGGCACACTGACCGGGGCGTCATTCAGGTTGCAGGCGAGCACAAGTCGGCCGCGGCGCATGGTGATCCATCGCTGGTCCTCGTCGTAGTCGACCTGCAAGTCGCCCAACCACGGATCGGCCAGATCCGCGTCGCTGCGTAGCCGGATCAGCGCGTAGTAGACCCCGAGCAGTTGCAGATGCCCCGGCCCGGCGACCTCGTCCCAGTCCAGCTTCGACCGCTGGAAGGTCGCCGGGTCCTGCGGGTCCGGAATCTCGGCGGCGTCCCAGCCGTGCTCGGCGAACTCGGCTTTGCGGCCTTCGGCGGTGGCGCGGGCGATCTGCGGGTCCTCATGCGAGCTGAAGAACTGGAAGGGGGTAAGCGCACCCCATTCCTCTCCCATGAAAAGCATTGCGGTGTAGGGTGAGAAAAGCACCAGCGCCGCTTTGACCGCGAGCTGCCCGGCCGCCAGGTTCTGCGATGGGCGATCCCCCAGGGCCCGGTTGCCGACCTGATCGTGCGTGCAGGTATAGGCCAACAGCCGGGTGGCTGGAATCTGCGCGATCGGCAGCGGACGGCCGTGCCGCCGGCGCCGAAACGACGAATAAGTGCCCGCGTGGAAGAACCCGTTGCGCAACGTGGTCGCCAGGGTCGCCATGCTGCCGAAATCAGCGTAGTAACCCTGCCGCTCGCCGGACACCGCGGTGTGAATGGCGTGATGGATGTCGTCATCCCATTGCGCGGTGATCCCGTAGCCCCCGTCTTGGCGCCGGGTGATGGTGCGCGGATCATTGCGGTCGCTTTCGGCGATCAGCGACAGCGGGCGGCCCAATTGTGTGGCGAGCGCGTCGGTTTCGGCGGCCAGCTCTTCGAGAATGTGGATCGCGGTGGTGTCCACCAGCGCGTGCACGGCGTCCAGCCGTAGCCCGTCGGCGTGGAAGACCCGCATCCAGCGCAGCGCGCAATCGATGATGTAGCGGCGGACCTCGTCGGAGTCCGGGCCGTCGATGTTGACGGCATTGCCCCACGGGTTGCGCGCTTCGGCCAGGTACGGCCCGAAGCGCGGCAGGTAGTTCCCGGACGGGCCGAAGTGGTTGAAGACGGCGTCGATCAGCACACCCAGGCCGCGGCCGTGACAGGCATCGATGAAGCGCGCCAGCCCATCTGGGCCGCCGTAGGGCTCATGCACCGCGTACCACAGCACGCCGTCGTATCCCCAGCCGTGGGTCCCGGAGAACGCATTGACCGGCATCAGTTCCACGAAGTCGACGCCCAGACCGACCAGGTGGTCCAGCTTCTCGATGGCGGAATCGAAGGTCCCGGCCGGGGTGAAGGTGCCGATGTGCAGCTCGTAGATCACCGCACCCTCGACGCCGCGCCCCGCCCAGTTGTCGTCGGTCCAGGTGAGCCCGATGTCGTCCCATAACGCGGAACGCGCATGCACGCCGTCGGGCTGGCGCGCCGACCGGGGATCCGGAAGGACCTGCGGGTCGTCGTCGAGTAGATACCCGTAGCGGGCATCCGGCGCCACCTCCAGCGTTGTGTGCCACCACCCGTCTCGGCCACGGTTCATCGGGTGCGACACCCCGTCGACATCGAGGGCGACGACGGCCGGCGTGGGCGCCCAGACGGCGAAGTCAGTCATCGACCCGCTCCAGCAGGGCCACGGGTAGTTCGGCGAACAGCTCGGCGGCCCGCACCGGTCCACTGTGTCGCCCGCCGGAGAGGGCGTCGGTCCAGATGCCCGCCGGCAGCGCAACGCCAGTACCGCGCCAGCCGCTCTCGGGCAGGCGCACCGTCCAACGGCTGACCGCCACCACCACGTCCTCGCCCCGGCCGAACGCGACGACATGTTCGGCGGCCGGGCCCGACGCCGGGATGGGGTGATAACCGCCGTGCAGGAAGGTGTCGGGACGCGCCCGCCGCATGCGCAGCGCTGCCGCGACCACCCGCATTTTCGGGTCCCGTAAGGAGGTGAGCGCCTCGCGGCGCGCGGCGTAGTCGACCGGCCGTCGGTTGTCCGGGTCGACCAGGCTGTCGTCGAACAGTTCGGTGCCCTGATAAACGTCGGGGATGCCGGGAACGGTCAACGCCAAGAGCTTTTGGCCCAGGATGTCGGTTTCGATGTGCGGACGCAGTTCGGTGACGAGCTCGGTCAGTTGCTGCGCGACGGGCCCGTCGAGTATGCCGTCGAGCCAACGGTGGACCGCGGCCTCGAACTCGGTGTCGGGGTCGTGCCACGAGGTGCGTCGAGCCGCTTCGCGCACGGCCTTTTCGGCATACGCGTGCAGCCGCTCGCGCAGTGCGGTGTTGACCCGGCCGTCGACAGGCCACACCCCGAAGATGTTCTGCCACAGGAAGAGCCCGGTAGCCAGATCAGGCGATGGGACACTGGACTCCCAACGGGCGACGAACTCGGCCCATAACGACGGCACCTGCGACAGCACGCCGATGCGGGCCCGCACGTCCTCGCCGCGTTTGGTGTCGTGCGTGGACAGGGTGGTCATGGTGTGCGGCCAGCGTCGAGCCCTGGTAGCGGCCCGCTGATGAAACTCGGCGGCCCCCACGCCGAAACGTTGCGGGTCCCCGCCGACTTCGTTGAGCGATACCAGCCGTGCGTCACGGTAGAACATGCAGTCTTCGGTTGCCTTGGCCGTCACCGCCCCGCACAGCTGTTGCAGCCGCACCGCGGATTCGCGGTCATCGGCGATCGCGGCAGCGACCAGCTCAAGCGGTTGGGCGAGTTCGGGTTTCTCTGCGCAGGTTTCGGCCAGCGCCATGGGCAGCCGCGCCGCCAAGCCCGGGTAGTCACTGCGATAGACGCCGACCTGACCGAGCAGTGCCACGATGGCCTCCGATAGCAGCGGATGGTCGGCACCGGTAGCGTTCACCATGCAACGGCGCAGCCGCGCCAGCTCGCTGCCCAGCGTCTCGGCAGCGGCGATCTCTTTCTGTTCGATCAACAACATCGGCATCGCGCGATAGTCGACACCGACGGTTTCAAACAACTCGGTCAGCGCCGCCTCACCAGTCGGGTCGATGAACAGCCCGCCGATCTCCCGCAGGACGTCGTACCCGGTGGAGCCGGCCACCGGCATGGTCGATTCCAGCGGTTCGTCCACGGCCAGAATCTTTTCGACGACGATCCAGGCGTCCGGACCCACCAGCGTACGCAGCCATTGCAGATATCCACACGGATCCGACAGCCCGTCCGGGTGATCGACCCGCACGCCGTCGATGAGACGGGCGTCGATCCAGCGTGACAGCTCGGCGTGCCAGGCGTCGAAGACCGCCCGGTCTTCTTGGCGCAGGCCGGCCAGCGAGGTGATCGAAAAGAAGCGCCGGTACCCGCACGTGCCGTTGCGCCACCCGACCAGCCGATAATGCTGTCGGTCGTGGACCTGTGCACCGCTACCGCTTCCGGCCCCGGGAGCAATCGGAAAGACGAGATCACCCAACCGCAGCACCTCCCCGTCGACGGCCAGGTCGGCGACGTCGGCGTCGGATCCCAACACCGGCAGGATGATCCGGCCATCGCCGAGCTCCCAGTCGATGTCGAAGAACGCCGAGTACGGCGAGGACCGGCCGTGCTTGAGCACGTCCCACCACCACGGGTTCTGCTCCGGCCGGGCCACGCCGACGTGATTGGGCACGATGTCGATGACCAGACCGATTCCGCGGGCGTGTGCGGCCGCCGACAGTCGGGCCAGGCCCTGCGGACCGCCGAGTTCAGCAGAGACCGTCGTCGGATCGACGACGTCGTAACCATGCGCCGACCCGCGTACCGCGGTCATGACCGGTGAGAGGTAAAGATGCGAGATTCCGAGTTCGTCGAAGTAGTCGAGTAGCTGCTCGGCGTCGGCGAAGGTGAATGCGAAACCGCTTTCCGGGCCCCGCAGCTGTAACCGATATGTGGACAGCACCGGGCGCGTCATGCGTTAGCGCACTTTCCGCAAGACGAGCAGCGAACGAGCCGGCACCGGGATCTCGCCGCCGGCCTGCACCGGCTGTTCGTCCGGGGACACCGGCGAGGCGGTGTCCAATTCGACGGTCCACTCTTGCGCGTAATCCCCTCCGGGAACGGCGAACCCGACCGTCTCCTCGTGCGCATTGAAGCACAGTACAAATGAGTCATCCACCACCCGTTGGCCGCGCACATCGGGCTCGCGGATCGCCTCACCGTTGAGGAACACCATGATGCACTTGTCGAAGCCGTTGTCCCAATCGTCTTGGCTCATCTCCTGGCCGGCCGGGGTGAACCACGCGATGTCACCGATCTCGTCACCGTGGCGGACCGGGCGTCCTTCAAAGAACCGCCGACGCCGAAACACCGGGTGGTCCTTTCGCAGCTGCGTCACCCGGCGGGTGAACGCCAGCAGATCGGAATTCTTCTCGGCCAGCGACCAATCCATCCAGGCGAGTTCGGAGTCCTGGCAGTAGGCGTTGTTGTTGCCGTGCTGGGTGCGGCCCATTTCGTCGCCGTGGGCGATCATCGGGGTGCCTTGGGACAGCATCAGGGTGGCCATGATGTTGCGCATCTGGCGGGCCCGTAGTGCCAGGATGTCCGGGTCGTCGCTGGGGCCTTCCACACCGCAGTTCCACGACCGATTGTGGCTCTCGCCGTCGGTGTTGTCGTCACCGTTGGCCTCGTTGTGTTTTTCGTTGTAGGAGACCAGGTCATGCAGCGTGAATCCGTCGTGGGCGACGACGAAGTTGATGCTGGCTCCGGGCCGGCGCCCGGTGGCCTCATACAGGTCCGACGAACCCGTGAGCCGAGAGGCGAACTCGCCCAGCGTCTCCGGCTCGCCGCGCCAGTAATCACGCACGGTGTCGCGGTACTTTCCGTTCCATTCGGTCCACAGGCCGGGGAAATTGCCGACCTGGTAACCGCCTTCGCCGACGTCCCACGGCTCGGCGATCAGCTTGACCTGGCTGACCACCGGGTCCTGCTGGATCAGGTCGAAGAAAGCCGAAAGGCGGTCGACGTCATAGAATTCGCGAGCCAATGTCGATGCCAGGTCGAAGCGGAAACCGTCGACGTGCATCTCGGTCACCCAGTATCTCAGTGAATCCATGATCAATTGCAGTGCATGCGGGTGGCGCGCGTTGAGGCTGTTTCCGGTGCCGGTGTAATCCATATACATGCTGCGGTCGTCGTCGACCAGCCGATAGTAAGCGGCGTTGTCGATCCCCCGGAAGTTGATGGTCGGGCCGAGGTGGTTGCCTTCGGCGGTGTGGTTGTAGACCACATCGAGGATCACCTCGATACCGGCTTCGTGGAAGGTGCGCACCATCGTCTTGAATTCCGCGACCGCTGCACCCGGCTGCTGGTTCGCCGCATACGCGCTGTGCGGGGCGAAGAAGCCGAACGTGTTGTAGCCCCAGTAGTTTCGCAGGCCCAGCTGCAACAGGCGGTCGTCGTGCATGAATTGGTGTACCGGCATCAGCTCGATAGCCGTGACATTGAGCGCCTTGAGGTGGTCGATGACGGCCGGGTGAGCCAATCCGGCGTAGGTACCGCGCAGCTCCTCCGGGATGCCCGGATGGGTCTGGGTCATGCCCTTGACATGCGTCTCGTAGATGATCGTCTCGTTGTAGGGCGTCTTCGGTGGCCGATCGGCTGCCCAGTCGAAGTACGGGTTGATCACCACGCTGGTCATGGTGTGTCCGAGCGAATCGACTCTCGGCAGGGTTTCGGCTCGCGGTGGGTCGTCACCGGCTGCCATGTCGTAGGAGAACAGCGCCTGAGAAAAGTCGAAGTCGCCGGCGAACGCGCGGCCGTACGGGTCGAGCAACAGCTTGCTGGAATCGCAGCGGTGTCCGGCCGGCGGGTCGAACGGTCCGTGCACCCGGTAGCCGTAATGCTGCCCCGGGGACACCGTCGGCAGGTAGGCGTGCCAGACGTACCCGTCCACTTCCTCGAGCGGGATACAGGTCTGGTCACCGCTCTCGTCGATCAGGCACAGGTCGACCTTCTCGGCGATCTCGGAGAACAGCGCGAAATTGGTTCCTCCGCCGTCGTAGGCGGCGCCCAGCGGCGCGCTGTTGCCCGGCCAGCTGGTGGGCGACGTCGGTGGGGTATCGGCTGGCTCCCTGACACCGGTGCCATCCCTTGCCGGATCTCGGGTAATGCCCATGTTCACCCAATCTCGTCAGGACTTTCGATAGTTCGACACCTTCGGCCGGGGTGTGGCTACCCGCCTGTCGGGCGGTCAAACTATCGCTGCCTACGACACTACGGTCAGCGCACCACAGACCGCCGCTTTCGCCGACGGCCGAGGCGGGTATAGCCGTTGTCGTGACCAGCTCGCCCGAACCCGTGCCCGACGACCTGCGCCGGCTGGCCGCGGCACACGGTGTTGCCACCGCCTACCGCAACGAGCGTCGCGAGGTGGTGCACGTCGATGCCGACGTCGTGATCCGAGTGCTGCGGCTGCTCGAGGTCGAGGCCCGCAGCACAACCGACCGCCGTGGCGAGTTGAAGAGGCTCGCAGAACGCGAGCACGCGGGTATATCGCCTCCGACGGCCGCGGTACGGGTCACCGGTGGGCCGCTCCCGTTTCCCGGGGCCGTTGCCCTGGCGGGCGAGGACGGCGAGCGTATCGCGGTGCGCGATGAACTGCCGGCCGGCCTGAGGCCGGGGTGGTATCAACTTGCGCTGCGCAACGACCAGCAGATCACCCTGGTGGCGGCCCCGGCTCAGGTCCCGTCGGCGCCCGCGACCTGGGGCTGGATGCTGCAGTTGTACGCGTTGCGGTCCGCCCGCTCGTGGGGCGTCGGCGATCTGGCCGATCTGCGGGACTGGGTGACGTGGACTGCCGCCGAGCACGCAGCCGGGGCGGTGCTGCTCAACCCGCTGCACGCCCCCGGGCCGACGCATCCGGTGCAGCCGTCGCCGTACACGCCGTCGAGCCGGCGGTTCGCCAACCCGCTGGCGCTGTGCATCGGCGACCTCGACGCGTATCGGCGCGCCGACCCGGACACCCGAGCGGAAGTCGATGCGCTGCGGGTCGCTGCGGACACCGCGCGAATCGACTACGACCTGGTCTGGGCGGCTAAACGCGCGGCGCTGGAGTTGCTTTGGCGGGCAGAGGGCCGCCCCTGCCCACTGGACGAGTCGCCGGCCGGCGCGGCGTTGCGGGACTGGTCGACCTACTGCGCGCTGGCCGAGCGCCATGGCGCTCGGTGGACGGCGTGGCCGGCGCCGCTGCACGACGCGGCCGGCCCCGCGGTGGCAGCGGCGCGGCGCGACCTCGCCCCGCGGGTCGCGTTTCATGCCTGGGTGCAGCAGCGCTGCGCCGAGCAGCTGCTGGCGGTGCAGGCCGCCGCACACGGCTCGGGCATGGCGCTGGGGGTGCTGCACGACTTGGCCGTGGGCGTCGACGCCGACGGCGCGGACGCCTGGGCGCTGGCCGACGTGCTGGCCGGTGCAGCGAGCGTCGGGGCGCCGCCGGATACGTTCAGCCCGCTCGGCCAGGACTGGGGGCTACCGCCCTGGCGGCCGGACCGGCTGGCCGCCACCGGCTACAGCGCGCTGCGCGACATGTTGCGGGCCGTCCTGGCCCACGCCGACGGGGTGCGGATCGATCACGTCGCCGGGTTATGGCGGTTGTGGTGGATCCCGCCCGGTGAGGGTCCCGAGCGCGGCACCTACGTGCACTACGACGACGATGTCATGCTCGCGGTGTTGGCGCTGGAGGCCCATCGCGCCAATGCCGTCGTCATCGGCGAAGACCTGGGCACCGTCGAACCGGAAGTCACCCGGGCACTGGCCGACAACGGGATGCTGGGGTGCGCGGTCTCCTGGTTCACCCGCGACGAATCAGCACCCGGCCAGCCGTTGCTTCCGGCCGCGAAATGGCCGGCTCCGGTCGCCGCCAGCATCTCCACCCACGACCTGCCCACCGCCGCCGGATTCTTGGGCGCCGAGCACGTGCGGGCACGCGCCGAGCGGGGACTGCTCGACGACGTGGCCGCCGCACAAGCGGCCGCGGACAAGGAACGCGCCGAGTGGCTGGCGCTGTTGAGGTCCGAAGGCCTGCTTGAGCCCGGTGAAGGCCAAGGCACCGGCGACAGCGAGAAGATCATCGCCGCCATGCACCGCTTCCTGGCGGCCACCCCGAGCCGGCTCAAACTGGTCTCCCCCTACGACGTGCTGGCCGACCCGTGTCAGCCCAATCTGCCGGGAACCGTCGATGAATATCCGAACTGGCGGCTGCCGCTGTCGGAGACTCTTGAGCAGCTGCGCACCGACCCGAGAGTCGCCCGCACCGTAGCGTTGTTCTCGGCCGGGCACGGCCGCGAACAAGCATCCGTCAAGTAATCGCGTCCCGAATGGGGTACAAGTCGAGACATGGCCGCCGACGTTGACGACGAGTTTGGTCAAGACCTCCCAGACCCCGCAGCGGGTAGCCATGTCGAGGACGGCGTCGTGGAGCACCCCACCGCCGACGACTTCGGCGACGCCGCGGCCCCGCCGGCGGACCCGGTCTGGTTCAAGCGTGCGGTGTTCTATGAGGTGCTGGTCCGGGCCTTCTACGACTCCAACGGGGACGGCATCGGTGACCTGCGCGGCCTGACCGAGCGACTGGACTACCTGCAGTGGCTCGGCGTCGATTGCCTGTGGCTGCCGCCGTTCTACGATTCGCCGCTGCGCGATGGCGGCTACGACATCCGGGACTTCTACAAAGTGCTGCCGGAGTTCGGTACGGTCGACGATTTCGTCGAACTGGTCGACGCCGCACACCGGCGCGGCATCCGGATCATCACTGATCTGGTGATGAACCACACCTCCGACAGCCATCCCTGGTTTCAGCAGTCGCGCCATGACCCGGAGGGTCCCTACGGCGACTACTACGTGTGGAGCGATACCAGCGAGCGCTACGCCGGAGCCCGGATCATCTTCGTCGACACCGAGGAGTCCAACTGGACGTTCGATCCGGTCCGCCGGCAGTTCTACTGGCACCGGTTCTTCTCGCATCAGCCCGACCTGAACTACGAGAATCCCGCGGTCCAGGAAGCGATGCTCGACGTGCTTCGGTTCTGGCTGAACCTGGGCATCGACGGTTTTCGGTTGGACGCGGTGCCCTACCTGTTCGAGCGAGAAGGAACCAACTGCGAAAACCTTCCCGAGACACACGATTTCCTCAAACGCTGCCGCAAGGTCGTCGACGACGAGTTCCCGGGCCGGGTGCTGCTGGCCGAGGCCAATCAATGGCCCACCGACGTCGTCGAGTATTTCGGCGATCCCGCGACCGGGGGGGATGAGTGCCACATGGCATTTCACTTCCCGTTGATGCCACGCATTTTCATGGCGGTACGCCGCGAGTCGCGCTTCCCGATTTCGGAGATCATGGCGCAGACGCCACCAATCCCCCAGCTGGCGCAGTGGGGCATCTTCCTGCGCAACCACGACGAGCTGACGCTGGAGATGGTCACCGACGACGAGCGCGACTACATGTACGCCGAATACGCGAAAGATCCGCGGATGAAGGCGAATGTGGGGATTCGGCGCCGGCTGGCCCCGCTGCTGGACAAGGACCGCAACCAGATCGAGTTGTTCACCGCACTGTTGCTGTCGTTACCCGGCTCGCCGATTCTCTACTACGGTGACGAGATCGGCATGGGTGACATCATCTGGCTGGGTGACCGCGACGCGGTGCGCACCCCGATGCAGTGGACACCCGACCGCAACGCCGGTTTCTCCACCGCGAATCCGGGCCGGCTCTACCTGCCCCCCATTCAGGACGCCGTCTACGGCCATCAGTCGGTCAATGTCGAAGCACAACGCGACACTTCGACGTCTCTGCTCAACTGGACCCGCACCATGCTCGCCGTTCGGCGCCGGTACGACGCCTTCGCCCTCGGCGAGTTCCGCGAACTGGGCGGCTCCAATCCGTCGGTGCTGGCCTACGTGCGGGAGATTCCGGGTGACGACGGGAATACGGTCCTGTGCGTCAACAACCTGTCGCGGTTTCCCCAGCCCATCGAGCTGAATCTGCAGCACTGGGATGGCCACACGCCGGTGGAATTGACTGGGTCAGTGGAGTTTCCGCGGATCGGAAAGCTCCCCTACCTGCTCACCCTGCCCGGCCACGGCTTCTACTGGTTTCAACTGTGCGGGCCAAAGGAGGAGATGTCATGACTCGTGACACCGGCGACCCAGCGGGCCTGCCGTGGGCGGAATGGCTGCCGACCCGACGCTGGTACGCAGGGCGTAACCGGCAGCTGACCGGCGCAGACCCCACCCTGGTGGTGGAGTTGGGTGACGGGCTGGATCTGGTGCTGATCGACGTCGCCTACACCGAAGGCCCCACCGAGCGCTACCAGGTGCTGGTCAGCTGGGATGTCGACCTGCCCCCGGAATACGCCCAGATCGCGACGATCGGAACTCACCGTGGGCACACCGCCTACGACGCGCTGTATGACGCTGGGGCAGTCCAGGCATTGTTGTCGCTGATCGATTCGTCGGCCGAACGCGGCGACGTCAGCTTCACACCGGAGGCAGGGGTGTCGCTGCCGGCCCGGGCGGATTCTCGGGTATCGGAAGCCGAGCAGAGCAACACCAGCGTGATCATCGAGGAGGAAGTGGTCCTCAAGGTGTTCCGCCGGCTCAAAGAAGGCATCAATCCCGACATCGAGTTGAACTCGGCGCTGGGCCAGGCCGGCAATCCGCACGTACCGCGACTGTTGGGCTCCTATCAGATCGAGTTGCCCGGCGACTCCCGCGCGGCGCCCTACGCGCTGGGGATGGTCAGCGAATACGCGGCGAACTCGGCCGAGGGTTGGGCGATGGCAACGGCCAGCGTGCGTGATCTATTCGCCGAAGCCGACCTGTACGCCCACGAAGTCGGTGGCGACTTCGCCGGCGAGTCTTATCGACTCGGGGAAGCCGTCGCCTCGGTGCACCGCGCCCTCGCTGACAGTCTGGGGACATCCGAAGCGGTCTTCCCGGCGCAGGCTCTGCTGTCTCGGTTGACCGCGACGGCGGCGACGGTGCCGGAAGTGCGCCCGCACGTGGCCGCCATCGAAGCGCGATTCCAGGAGTTGGCCGGGGAGAAGATCACCGTGCAGCGAGTTCACGGCGATTTGCATCTGGGCCAGGTGCTGCGCACCCCGAACGGTTGGCTGCTCATCGATTTCGAGGGCGAACCGGGTGCACCGTTGGCGGAGCGCCGCCACCCCGATTCACCGCTGCGGGACGTCGCGGGGGTGCTGCGCTCCTATGAGTACGCCGCATACGGGAAATTGGCCGACCTGTCGCGGGACGGGCAAGACCGGCAACTGGCCACCCGCGCCCGCGAATGGCTGGACCGCTGTCGCAGCGCCTTCTGCGAAGGCTACGGCGCGGAATCCGGTTCCGACCCTCGTGATTACGCCGCGCTGCTGGCCGCCTACGAACTCGACAAGGCGGTCTATGAGGCCGGCTATGAAGCCCGGCACCGGCCGGCGTGGCTGCCGATTCCGCTGCGAGCACTGACCCAGCTCACGGCGTGATCGCGAGCGCGGCGGAGCCGGGCGAAGCGGGTCACGCCCATCAGCCCAGCGTGATCGCGAGCGCTTCCGGTTCCAGCCACAGCGCCGAGAGCGGGGGCAGAACCAGCACCGCGGAGGCCGGCCGGCCGTGGCGGGGTTCGTCGACGGCGTCCACGCCACCGAGGTTGCCGGCGCCGCCGCCGCAGTAGTCGACGGCATCGGTGTTGAGTAGCTCGCGCCACCGGCCGACGAACGGCAGGCCGAGGTGGTAGCCGGTGTGCGCCACCCCGGAGAAGTTGAACACCGCGGCCAGCACGGAGCCGTCCGCCCCGTAACGCAGGAAGCTCAGTACGTTGTTGGCCGAGTCGTTGGCGTCGATCCAGGAATAGCCGGCCGGGCTGATGTCTTGGCTCCACAATGCGGGGTGTTCACGGTAGACGGTGTTGAGATCGCGTGTCAGGCGCAGGATTCCGGCGGAGAATCCGGCCGCCTCGCCTTCGAGCTGGAACCAGTCCAATCCGCGCTCCTCGGACCATTCCGCGCGCTGACCGAACTCCTGGCCCATGAACAGCAGCTGCTTGCCGGGGTGGGCCCACTGGTAGGCCAGCAGAGTGCGTACCCCGGCGGCCTTGGCGTGATCGTCGCCGGGCATACGGCTCCATAGCGTGCCCTTGCCGTGTACCACTTCGTCGTGGCTGATCGGCAGCACGAAGTTCTCGCTGTAGGCGTAGAGCATTGAGAAGGTCATCTCGTGGTGGTGGTAGGAGCGGTGCACCGGGTCATGCCCGAGGTAGGCAAGCGTGTCGTGCATCCAGCCCATGTTCCACTTCATCGAAAAGCCCAGGCCGCCAAGGCTGGTCGGCCGGGAAACTCCCGGCCATGAGGTCGATTCCTCGGCGATGGTGGCGATACCGGGCGCCGACTTGTGTGCGGTGGCGTTCATCTCCTGCAGGAACTGCACCGCCTCCAGGTTCTCTCGGCCGCCGTAGATGTTGGGTGTCCACCCGCCCTCGGGTCGCGAGTAGTCCAGGTAGAGCATCGAGGCCACCGCATCGACGCGTAGCCCGTCGATGTGGAACTCGGTGAGCCAGTACAGCGCGTTGGCGACCAGGAAGTTGCGCACCTCGGGGCGGCCGAAGTCGAATACGTAGGTGCCCCAGTCGAGTTGTTCGCCACGTCGCGGGTCGGCATGCTCGTAGAGCGGGGTGCCGTCGAATCGGCCCAGCGCCCAGGCGTCTTTCGGGAAGTGCGCCGGCACCCAGTCGACGATGACGCCGATGCCGGCGCCGTGCAGCGCGTCGACCAGCGCACGGAAGTCGTCGGGCGTGCCGAACCGGGCCGTCGGCGCGTAGTAGGAGGTGACCTGATAGCCCCATGACCCGCCGAACGGATGCTCGGCGACCGGAAGAAGTTCGACGTGGGTGAACCCTTGTGCCACCACGTATTCGGTCAGCTCGGCGGCGAGCTGCCGGTAACTCAGGCCGGGACGCCAGGATCCGAGGTGAACTTCGTAAATGCTCATCGCTTCGAACAGCGGGTTCCCGGCAGCGCGGCGGCTCATCCAGTCGCCGTCGGTCCAGATGTGCCGGCTGATGGTCACGCGGGAGGCGGTCTGCGGCGGTGTTTCGGCCGAGAACGCCATCGGATCAGCCCGCTCGGTGACGATATCGTCGGCGCCGTGGATCCGGAACTTGTACAAGCCGCCGATCGGGAAGCCCGGCCAGAACAGTTCCCACACACCCGAAGAGCCCAGTGCCCGCATCGGCGCACCGATGCCGTCCCAGCCGGTGGTGTCACTGATCAGACCGACCCCCTTGGCGTTGGGCGCCCACACCGCGAACGACACCCCGGTCACCGTCCCGTCCGGGGTGGTGAATGTGCGGGGGTGAGCGCCGAGCACCTCCCATAGCCGTTCGTGGCGGCCCTCGCCGAACAGGTGCAGGTCGATCTCGCCCAGCGTGGGAAGGAAGCGGTATCCGTCGGCGACGATCCGGGGCTCCGCGGCGCCGGGGTAGTCGATCTGCAGCCGGTAGTCGATCAGGTCGGCAAACGGCAAGGTCGCGGCGAACAACCCGTTACCCAGGTGTTGCATCGGCACCCGGTCGCCACCCACCCAGACCGTCGCGGCCTCCGCGCCCGGCCGCAGCGTGCGGATCACGGTGCGTTCACCGTCGTCGTGGGCACCGAGGATCGCATGCGGGTCGTGATGCGCGCCGGACAGCAACCGGTCGACGTCCTCGGGTTTCACCGCCGGCCCACGGCTGGGCGTGTGCTTGCTTCGTGTCATCGAGTCCTCACCTCCGATGCACCAGGCTGGCTCGCGCGTCGGCATGAATCACCGGCATATTGACGATATGGGCGACCGCCCGGCTCGGCTCGAGTCGGACGTAATTGTCCTGCCCCCACTGGTATTCCTCCCCGCTGATCTCGTCGCGCACCCAGAACCGCTCGTAGGGCTCCATCCCCAACGCCGGCAGGTCCAGCGATAATGTCGCCTCCTCGGCAGCGAACGCGTTGAGCGTCACCACCACCAGCACGGTGTCGCCGGTGACCGGGTCGAATTTGCTGTAGGCCAGCAGCGCATCGTTGTCGACGTGATGAAAACGCAAGGTACGCAGTTGCTGCAGGGCGGGGTGTTGCCGGCGAATGGCGTTGAGACGTGCGATGAACGGCTCCAACGATCTGCCCTCGCGCATCGCGGCGGCGAAATCACGCGGCCGCAGTTCGTACTTCTCCGAATGAAGGTATTCTTCGCTTCCCTCGTGCAGCGCCTGGTGTTCGAACAACTCATAGCCGGAGTACACCCCCCACGAGGGGCCCATCGTCGCCGCCAGCACCGACCGGATCGCGAACATGCCGGGGCCGTGATGCTGCAGGCTGGCATGCAGGATGTCGGGGGTGTTGACGAACAGATTCGGGCGGCGGAAATCAGCGAACTCGGCGATCTCTTCGCCGAATTCGGTCAGTTCGGCCTTGGATGTGCGCCAGGTGAAGTAGGTGTAGGACTGGGTGAAGCCGAGCTTGGCCAGGCCGTACTGGCGCACCGGCGGAGTGAACGCCTCGGACAAGAACAATACATCGGGATCGGCGGACTTGATCTTCGCGATCAGCCAGGCCCAGAAGCCGGGCGGTTTGGTGTGCGGATTGTCGACCCGAAACACCTTGACCCCGTGGTCGATCCAGTGCTGCACCACCCGCAGCACCTCGGCATACAAGCCGGCCGGGTCGTTGTCGAAGTTCAACGGGTAGATGTCCTGATATTTCTTCGGCGGGTTCTCCGCGTAGGCGATCGTCCCGTCCGGTAACTCGGTGAACCACTGGCGGTGCTGGTTGACCCACGGGTGATCGGGAGCGCACTGCAACGCCAGATCCAGGGCGACCTCCAACCCGAGTTCGCCTGCTCGGGCGACGAACCGGTCGAAATCGTCGAGCGTGCCCAACCCGGGATGCACGGCGTCATGGCCGCCTTCGTCGCTGCCGATCGCCCACGGCGAGCCGACGTCACCCGGTTCGGCGACCGCGCTGTTGTTGCGGCCCTTTCGGTGCACCTTCCCGATCGGATGGATCGGCGGCAGATACACCACATCGAATCCCATCTCGGCGATCCGCGGTAACGCCGCCGCCGCGGTGGCGAGCGTGCCGTGCACCGGATTGCCGGCGGCGTCTCGCCCGCCGGTGGAGCGGGGAAACATCTCATACCAGGCGCCGAACCGGGCCAGCGGTCGATCCACCCAGACGTGAAACTGTTGGCCGCGAGTGAGCTGGTCACGCAGGGGGTGCGCGGCGAGCAGCTCGCAGACCTCATCGGATAACGCCGGCGCCGAGCGGGTTGCCGGGTCGCCGGGTTCGCGCAGCGCCGCAGCAGCCGCCAGCAACGGCTCACGCTCGCGGGCGGGCATCCCCGCGGCGGCACGGTCGAACAATTCCGCGCCGCTCAACAGATCGTTGGACAGCTCGGCCTCGCCTTGCCCGACGTCCAGCTTCGCAAGCACCGCATCGCGCCACGTGCGGATCGAATCGGTCCAGCCCTCCACCCGAAACCCCCACAAGCCGACCCGGTCCGGGACGAACTGGCCGTGAAACACATACGGTTGTGCACCGGTCGCCATCGGAAGCTGCAACGGTTTGGCCCGAGGCGCCACGGCGACGGGGTTCTGCTTGTCGGCGCGGATGCCCGGTGGTTCGGCGAGCCTCGAGGGAGGAGAGGCGAGGCTGGGACCGCCGCATGAACCGGTCGGCTGCGGATAATCCGGTCCCAGGTAGCGCACGGCCAGGGTCGCCGCGACGACCTCGTGTCCCTCACGCCAGACGTCGGCAGCGACCGGCACTACCTCCCCGACCACCGCCTTGGCGGGATGCCTGCCGCAGGACACAACCGGCGTAACGCCATCGACCTCGATTCGGCCCGGCACCCACTCCTCCGTTCGTCGGCTGCGATTCGGTGAGTGGGTACCCGCGCCGACGGAAAGCTACCCCCGGGGCAGCCCCAGCAACCGTTCGGCAGCCAAGGTGAGCAGGATCTGCTCGGTGCCACCGGCGATCGACAGGCAACGGGTGTTGAGGAAGTCGTGCACCTCGCGGCCGGCCACAGCGCCGGCCCCGTCGGTCAGGTCCATCCGGTACTCGGCCAGCTCCTGGCGGTAGCGCACCCCGATCAGTTTGCGCACCGAGGACTCCGAGCCGGGGTCCTGGCCGCCGACGGCGAGCTGGGCGATGCGTTGATCCAGCAGCGAGCCCGCCTGCGCGGCGATGATCAGCCGGGCCAGCCGGTCCTGGCTGGCGGTGTCCGGTTCCCGATCCGCCAGGGTTTTCAGCAGTTCTTCCATCGGGTTGCCCAGCGCGGTGCCGCCGGCGATCGCGACCCGTTCGTTGGCCAGCGTGGTGCGGGCCAGCCGCCAGCCGTCGTTGACGCCGCCGACCACCAGCTCGTCGGGAACGAACACGTCGTCGAGGAAGACCTCGTTGAACAGGGCCTCCCCGGTGATCTCCCGCAGCGGCCGGATGTCGATGCCCTCGGCGGCCATGTCGACCAGGAAGTAGGTGATGCCTTTGTGTTTGGGCGCTTCGGCGTCTGTTCTGGCCAGGCACACGCCCCACTGCGAATCGTGGGCCCGCGAGGTCCACACCTTCTGCCCGGTCAGGCGCCAGCCGCCGTCGACCTTCACCGCCTTGGTGCGCAGCGCCGCCAGATCCGAGCCGGCGCCCGGCTCGGAGAACAGCTGGCACCAGAACACCTCGCCGGTCAGGGTGGCCGGGATGAACCGCTCGATCTGCTCGGGCGTGCCGTGCTCGAGAATGGTCGGCGCCGCCCACCAGCCGACCACCAGGTCGGGGCGTTGGACGCCGGCCGCAGCGAGTTCCTGATCGATCACCAGCTGCTCGGCGGGACCGGCCGCACGTCCGTACGGCGCCGGCCAGTGCGGCGCCAGCAGGCCCGACTCGGCCAGCGCCACCTGGCGCTGCTCCAGGGGCAGCGCCGCGATGCGGGCCACCTCCGCGGCGATCTCGGTCCGCACGTCGGACATCGCATCGTCCTGGCCGAGGTCGACCTCCAGCCGGCGCCGCACCCCGGCCCGGGTCAGCGCGGCGGTGCGGCGCAGCCAGCGCTCCGATCCGCCCAGGGCCTGGCCGATCCCGTAGGCCCGGCGCAGGTACAGGTGTGCGTCGTGCTCCCAGGTGATGCCGATGCCGCCGAGCACCTGGATGCAGTCCTTGGCGTTGGCCTTGGCGGCGTCGATGCAGATGGCGGCGGCTACCGCGGCCGCGATCGCGAACTGTTGGTCGTCGGAGTCGGCGGCGGCGCGCGCGGCATCACTGGCGGCCACCGCCGCCTGGTCGGCCCGACACAGCATCTCGGCACACAGGTGCTTGACGGCCTGGAAACTGCCGATCGGCTTGCCGAATTGCTCGCGCACCTTGGCGTACTCGACCGCGGTGTCCAGCGCCCAGCGGGCGACGCCGGCCGCCTCCGCGGACAGCACCGTGACTACCAGGTTCTCCACCCGGCCGCCCGACTCGAGCACCACTGCCGGCGCGGCGGTCAATGTCACCTTCGCCAGCGGCCGGGAGAAGTCGGTGGCGGTCAGCGGCTCGACCTGCACCCCGTCGGCACCGGCGTCCACCAGCACCCAGTTCTCGCCGGCCGGCAGCACCAGCAGCCCGTCGGCGGTCGCACCCAGCACCCGTTCGGCGGTGCCGGACACCTGCGCGCCCGCGACGTCGAGGTGCAGGTCGGCGTCGATCGCGACCCCGGCGACACGTTCGCCGCCGGCCAGAGCCTCGGCCAGCGGCGCATCGGTGACCACCAGGGTGGCCAGCGCGGTGGTCGCGACCGGCCCCGGAACCAGTGCCCTGGCGGCCTCGTCGACCATCGCACACAGGTCTTCGAGCCGGCCACCGGCGCCGCCGTACTCCTCGGGTACGGCCACCCCGAACAGGCCCAGGTCGGCCAGGCGAGCGAAAACCGGCTTCCAGGCGTCGGGTTGGCCCTGTTCGACCGCACGGATCGCCTCGGCGGTGCCGGCTGCGGCGGCCCAGTCGCGCACCAGCTCGCGAGCGGCGAGCTGTTCGTCGTTGATAGTCACGGACACCCTGGGCTCCTCGGGGTTATAACGGTGTTGAACTTCGCGAGTGAGGAAGTCCACCCCGCTCACTAGAACGTGTTCTAATAGTGCCAGCGCCCGAGCGTCAAGTCGAACCGTTGTGGCAGGACATGTCGCATCCTGTGCGTGTTGGGAGTGAGAGATTCAGCTGCGCGATGCGTATCGTTACTGGCGAGTAGGCCGATCAAAGGAGCTGCCCACCACATGTCGTCACCAGCCGACAGCAATCCAGCCCGCGGGTCGAGCACCCAGCCCCGCGAGGTCACCAGCGTGGCTGTGCTGACCGAATCCGACCTCGGCTCCGAGGCGCAGCGCGAACGCCGCAAGCGCATCCTGGATGCGACGCTGGCGATCGCCTCCAAGGGCGGCTATGACGCGGTGCAGATGCGTGCGGTGGCCGACCGCGCCGACGTGGCCGTCGGCACCTTGTACCGGTACTTCCCGTCGAAGGTCCACCTGCTGGTCTCGGCGATGGGCCGGGAGATCGCCCGCGTGGAGACCAAGACCGATCCGGCGACCTACGCCGAAATGACCCGGCACCAGCGGCTCAACCTGGTGGTCAACAAGCTCAACCGCGCCATGCAGCGCAACCCGCTGCTCACCGAAGCCATGACCCGGGCGTACGTCTTCGCCGACGCGTCGGCGGCCGGTGAGGTCGACCACGTCCAGAAACTGATCGACTCGATGTTCGCCGGGGCGATGAGCGACGGCGAACCGACCGAGGAGCAGTACCACATCTCGCGGGTGATCTCGGATGTCTGGTTGTCCAACCTGCTCGCCTGGCTGACCCGGCGGGCGTCGGCCACCGACTTCAGCACCCGGCTGGATCTGGCAGTCCGGTTGCTGATCGGCGACGACGACAGCCCCAAGGTCTAACCCGACGCCCCGATGCGCCTCAAGCCCGGCCGCCCCGACCTCGGCGGGTATGCGCACCGGTTCACCGTCCCGGCCGCGGCGCCGGATACACCGTTGTCGGTGACGTGGCTCGGGGTGTCCAGCATGCTGATCGACGACGGGTCATCGGCGTTGATGACCGACGGCTTCTTCTCCCGGCCGGGCCTGTTTCGGGTGGCGCTCGGCAAGCTGGCGCCGTCGCCGGCCCGCATCGACGGCTGCCTGGCCCGCGTCGGCGTGCAGCAGCTGGCGGCGGTCATCGCGGTCCACACCCACTTCGACCACGTGCTGGATTCGGCGGTGGTCGCCGACCGCACCGGCGCGGTGTTGGTCGGCGGGGAGTCGGCAGCCAACGTCGGACGCGGCCATGGCCTGGCCGAAGACCGTCTCGTCATCGCCACCCCGGGCCGGCCGCTCACGTTGGGCTCCTACGACGTCACCCTGCTCGAGTCACGGCATTGCCCGCCGGACCGCTATCCCGGACGGATCACCGCACCGGTCACACCGCCGGCGCCGACTGGGGCGTACAAGTGCGGTGAGGCGTGGTCGGTGCTGGTTTCGCACCGGCCCACCGGCCGAAGCCTGTTGATCGTCGGCAGCGCCGGCTTCATCCCCGGCGCACTGGCCGGGCAGCGCGCAGAGGTGGTGTATCTGGGTGTGGGCCAGCTCGGTTTGCAGCCCCGCCGCTACCTGGTGGACTACTGGTCGGAGACGGTGCGCGC
Organism: Mycolicibacter sinensis; assembly: GCF_001667945.1. Lineage (GTDB taxonomy): Bacteria > Actinomycetota > Actinomycetes > Mycobacteriales > Mycobacteriaceae > Mycobacterium > Mycobacterium sinense_B. The sequence continues at coordinate 21,669 of NZ_LZJK01000147.1, forward strand.
GGTCGGCGCCAAGACTGTGGTGTTGACCCACTGGGACGACTTCTTCCGGCCGCTGTCAAAGCCGTTGCGCGCGTTACCGTATGCCGGCGATGACTTGGATGTCTCGATGCGGATTCTCAGCGAGTTGGCCGAGACTGACGGCGTCGCCCTGCACCTGCCCACGGTGTGGCAGCGCGAAGACCCGTGGACCTGAAGCCGGCCCTTGCGCTGCTGCTGCTCGCCGTGGTGCTGGGCTTCGCGGTGGCCCGGCCCCGCGGCTGGCCCGAGGTGTTCGCGGCGGTGCCGGCCGCTGCCGTCCTGGTTGCGACCGGCGCGATCTCGGTGCACGACGCGGCCGCCGAAGCGGCCACCCTGCTGCGTGTCGTCGCGTTCCTGGGTGCCGTGCTGGTGCTGGCGCAGCTCTGCGACGACGAGAGCCTGTTCGAGGCCGCCGGCGCGGCCATGGCACGCGCCGACATCGGGCCGCCGCACCATCTGCTGCGCCGGGTCTTTGTCATCGCTGCCGGTCTGACCGCGGTGCTGAGCCTGGACGCCACGGTGGTGCTGCTGACCCCGGTGGTGCTGATGATGGCCCGCCGGCGGCAGGCACCGATGCGCCCGCACGCGTATGCGACCGCGCACCTGGCCAACACCGCGTCGCTGCTGCTGCCGGTGTCCAACTTGACCAACCTGCTGGCGTTCCACGAGGCCGGCTTGTCCTTCGTGAGGTTCACCGCGCTCATGGCGGCACCGTGGCTGGCCGCGACGGCGGTGGTCTACCTGATCTTCCGGTGGTTCTTCCGCGCCGACCTGCGCGCGGCACCGGAGCACCGCCACGCCGGCCCGCCGCCGCCGGTACCGGTGTTCGTACTGGTGGTGCTGGGCCTGACGCTGGCCGGTTTCGTGGTCGCCGAGACCTTCGGTGCCGCCCCGGCGTGGGCGGCCGTCGCCGGGGCAGTCGTGTTGGCCGTACGCGGTTTGGCGCTGCGGCGCAGCACCCCGGCCGGCATCCTGCGGGCCGCCAATGTGGGTTTCCTGGTGTTCGTGCTGGCCTTGGGCGTGGTGGTGCGCGCTGTGGTCGACAACGGGCTCGGTGACCGGATGGGCACCGTGTTGCCGGCAGGCTCGGGGCTGGTGGCGCTGTTGGGTATCGCGGCGGTGGCCGCGGTGTTGGCCAATGTGGTCAACAATCTGCCCGCCACGCTGGTGCTGACGCCGCTGGTGGCACCGGCCGGCCCGGTGCCGGTGCTGGCCGTGTTGATCGGGGTCAACATCGGACCCAACCTGACCTACGCCGGCTCGCTGTCGAACCTGCTGTGGCGCCGGGTGCTGCGCAGGTATCGGGTTCCGGCCGGCGTCGGCGAGTACACCCGGCTGGGCTTGTGCACGGTTCCCGTGTCGCTGGCGGCGGCGGTGTTGGCCTTGTGGGCCGGCGCCCGGCTGTTGGGCGCCTAGCCTCGCCGATAGGCCGGCGGCAGCGGCATGCCGAGTTCGGCCATGACGGCACGCAGCCTTGCCGGGTAGTCGGTGATGAGACCCTCGACGCCCGAGTCGATCAGCGCGCGCATGGTCTCAACGTCGTTGACCGTCCACGGGATCACCTTGAGCCCCGCCCGGTGTGCCCGCTCGACGAATGCCCGATCCACCACCGAGTAGACCGGGGATACGGTATCAGCGCCGGCGGCCGCCGCCCCGGCGATCGGATCCGATCCGTATTCCCATAGCGCGACAAGGGGAACCGCGGGCGCAGCGGCGCGCACCAGCGGCAGGGCACGCCAGTCGAAGCTCTGGATCGCGACCACATCCAGCTTGCCGCCGGCCCGCACCGCCGCCAGCACGACATCGACGAGCTGTTGTGGGCTCTCGGCATCGACCTTGGTCTCGATGTTGTACCGCACTTCG
>NZ_LZJK01000148.1 GCF_001667945.1 Mycolicibacter sinensis
CCCATCCCCGAGCCCGAGCCGATGCCGGGCCCGCCGATCAGGTAGGGCGGGACGAACGACGCGCCGGCCGGCACCGGCGGCCGCGGCCCGCGAGGCCAACCGGGAGCGCGCGCAGGCCCGGCGCCGGCGGCGCGCCACCAAACACGACCACGGCGATCAGTTCATGACGATGGGCGTGGGGGTCGATCCGGACTGGCAACTGCCCGACGTCGAGCCGGTGGTGGCCGCCGAGCGCGGTGCCGGGCCGCTGGGATTCGCCGGCAATGCCGCCAAGGGGCAGTTTGCCGCAGCGGGGATGGCCCGGCTGGCCGGCGCGTTCGGCGGCGGGCCGCAGCAGCCGATGGTGCCGGGCAGCTGGGATGGGGACGACGACACCCAATAAAGTTCGGGTCGGCGAAAACTAAAGTTCCATGCACTAAACTCGGTGGGCGTGCCAGGGGTATGGATGGCGTCGCCGCCAGAGGTGCATTCGGCGTTGCTGAGTGCGGGCCCGGGAGCCGGGCCGCTGATGGCGGCCGCCGGGGCCTGGGCGGAGCTAAGCGCCGAGTACGCCGCCGTGGCCGAGGAGCTGACCGCGGTGGTGGCCGCGGTGCAATCCGGGGCGTGGCAGGGGCCCAGCGCGCATGCGTACGTCACGGCCCATGCCCCGTACCTGGCCTGGCTGAGCCAAGCGGCTGCCAGCAGTGCCGCAGCAGCGACGCAGTGTGAGGTGGCCGCCGGGGCCTATCTGAGCGCGTTGGCGGCGATGCCGACCTTGCCGGAGCTGGCGGCCAACCATGCGGTGCACGCGGTGTTGGTGGCGACGAATTTCTTTGGGATCAACACGATTCCGATTGCGGTCAACGAGGCTGACTATGCGCGGATGTGGGTGCAGGCGGCCACGACGATGACCGCCTATGAGGCGGTGACAGAGTCGGCGGTGGCCTCGGTTACGCACACCGCCGCCGCTCCGCCGATCATCGCCGGCCCGGGACAGTCGAGCGATCCGCTACGCGACTTTCTGGAGCGGCTGGGCATCTCCGACGGACTGGTCGCCCACGATCCGAAGGTCGGCAGCCCGCTGGATCTGGCGATCGCGCAGCTGCTCAAGAACGTCGGAGTGAACTGGGATCCGACCGCTGGAACGCTCAACGGGCACGTCTACGACTACTACGCCAACGCCAGTGAGCCGATCTGGTACCTGGCCCGCGCCCTGGAACTGCTGGAGAATTTCCAGTACTCCGGCGCCCAGAACCCGACGGCGGCGTGGCAGTACCTGCTCGCCGTCGCCCTGTTCGACTGGCCGACGCACGTGGCGCAATTCACCACCGCCGTCAGCCAGTCGGCTCCGATGCTGGCGCTCGCCGCCGGCACAGCGGCCGCCCCCGCCGGCGCGTTGGGCGGACTCGGCGGGTTGGCCGGCCTGCCCGCACCCCCCGCCGCGACCGCAGCGCTCCCTGCCGCCCCGTCGGCTACACCGGCGGTCCCGACGGTTGTCAGCAGCGCCCCCGGCATGCCGGCCGTGGCGGCGCCGGCGGCGGCGCGCGCGTGCTCGTGCGGTGGCCGCAGCCGCCACAGCGGCAGCATCCGGCTCCGGTGCTTTCCTGCTGGCGCTCGCTGGGGCACTCGCCCCGGCGCCGGTGCCGACCCGCGGCGTGCATCCGGGCCCGCCGCCGACCAGGTACGGGTAGGCAAACGCCTGTGCTGCCGCCGGCGGGGGCGCCGGGGCCGGCGGCGGGCCGGCGGGTCGGCACCGGCGCCGGGGCGAGTGCCCCAGCGAGCGCCAGCAGGAAAGCAC
>NZ_LZJK01000149.1 GCF_001667945.1 Mycolicibacter sinensis
CTGCGCGGCAACGCATCCCAATTCGAGGGCCTGGCGGCGTGCGAGATCGGCCACCTGCGCCGAACCGGCTTGCAGGCCGTGGTCGACGATGAGCGCGGTGGTGGGCCGCTCGGCCGCGGCAACGGCGGTCAGGGCCAGCGAGTCCGGCCCACCGGACAGCGCCACACACCAGCGGGCCGCATCGGGCAACTGCTGCTCGGCGAACCCCACCAGCGCGGCACGCAGCCGGGCTACAGCACCCGATCGATCCACCGCTGCGGCTCTTCGATCTCGGCGGGCAGCGGCAGGGCCTGCGGGCCCGACCAGACCGCGTTGAACCGGTCCATGCCGACCCGGCCGACCACGGCGTCGACGAACGCCTTGCCGCGGGTGTACTGGCTGAGCTTGGCGTCCAGGCCCATCAGCGCCCGTAACAACCGTTGCAGCGGCGGTTGGCTGCGCTGACGACGTTCCTCGAAGCGGCTCCGGATCGTCGCCACCGACGGCACCGCCGCCGGCCCGACCGCGTCCATCACGTGGTCGGCGTGCCCCTCGAGCAGCGTGCCCAGCGTCAGCAGCTGGTCCAGGGCGGCGCGCTGCTCCTCGGACTGCACGGCGCGCACCAGCCCCAGGATTCCCGACGGCCCGGCGTCGTCACGGCGGCCCCGCAGATAGTCGGTCAGCCGGCCCACCACCTCGAGAACGTCCGGGCTGGCATCGCCGGTCAGCACCGCCAGTGCGTCCGACATGTAGCCGGGCAGCCACGGATTCACCGAGAACTGCACCCGGTGCGTGACCTCGTGCAGGCACACCCACAACCGGAAGTCGGCCGGGGTCACCCGCAGCTGCCGCTCGGTGGCGATCACGTTGGGATACACCAGCAAAAGCGCCCCACCCTCGGCGCAGAAGGGGTCGTACTGGCCGAGGATGCCCGAGGAGACGAACGCCAGCAGCGCACCGGTCTGCGCGCCGGCCAGCCGGCCGC
>NZ_LZJK01000150.1 GCF_001667945.1 Mycolicibacter sinensis
CCGACAAGAAATCGCCTGTGACGCAAGTGAATAAAGGGGCGTAGGCCAACGGCTAACGGTCCGTTTTCCCAACGCACCAGCCCTCCGGCAGCATCGGCATGCGCGGCCCGCCGCCGAAGCCGTCGCCGGCCACCGTGGCCAACCCGCTGGGCGCCCCGGCACCGATCTTCCGGCTGGTTCCAGTAAAGCCCTGGGACCCCGCGCCACGATCCGCTGCCACTGCCGCGGGGCCGATCGGCATATCCAGATCCATGTACTCATCGCCGTAGCCGCGTAGCCCCACCCGCCGGCGCCCTCGCCGCCGCTGACCCGCCTCCGCTCGGGCGAGGGGCGCGGTGGCCCGAGCGGCGGCTCCCTGGGCGTCCGGCTCCTGCGCCTTGTTGCCCATTCCCGAACCGAACCCGATGTCGGGCCCGCCCCCACCGACGAGATAGCCGAACGCCTCCAACCCGGCAACCGGCGGGGCGGCGCCCGGCGGCGGCAAGGCGGGCGGGGGAGCGGCCGCGGCGGCCGGCGCCGGCGCCGGCGCCGGGGCGGAGGTACCCGACGCGGCAGCAGTGACCACGGCCGTCGGGGACGGCTGCATGCCGACCGCTGCTGGCGGGACTCCGGCCGGCACCACGGCGGGCTGCGGCAGCCCGGCCAGCCCCGCCAACCCGGCCAGGCCGCCCACCGCCGTCACCGGGGCCTGCAACAGCGGCAACATCGCCGGCAGCAGCTGTGGGAAGTTGTACACCAGCTGGACAAGGTCGAAGATCCGGTGCGTGATGAGCTGGACCCCCGCCAAGGCGATGACGAAGACCAGCTGGGCCGGGTTGTGCGCGAAGGCCAGGGTCTGCGGATCGTAGAGAAACAGCCCCTCGACGAAGCTGGTCCCCATGTCGCTCAAGGCGCCGCCGAAATCTGTTCCCGGAGGGAACGGGGTGAAAGGATTGCCGGGCCAGATCAGTTCCAAGAGGCTGTGGGCGCCCTCGAACTTCTCCAGCTGTGCGATCAGCGACGACAAGTCGAACGGATCGCCGGTGGCCGCCACCGGCTGCGATGCCTCGGCGTTGACGATTCGTGGTGCCGGCGCGGCGGGCGGAGCAGCGGCCAACGTTGCGGCGGACACCGTCTGATAGCCGGACATGGTGGCGGCCGCCTGAACCCACAGGCGTGCGTAGTCGGCTTCGTTGGCCGCGATCGGGATGGTATTGACGCCAAAGAAGTTCGTTGCCACCAGCACCGCATGCACGGCATGGTTGGCGGCCAGCTCCGCCAGGGTCGGCATCGTTGCGACAGCGACTTCGTATGCGGCCGCGGCGATCTCATGCTGCACGGCGATGCGGGTGCTGGCAGCCGCCGACTGCTCCAACCAGGCCACGAACGGCGCATGGGCGTCGAGGTAGGACTGCGCGGCGATACCCTGCCAGACCCCGGTCCCGGCGGCGTTCAATGCGGCGCTGAGTTCCTCGGCCGCAGCGGCGTATTCGGCGCTCATCGACGACCACGCGGCGGCCGCCCTGAGCAGCGACCCGGCTCCGGGGCCGCTGTTCAACAACGCCGAATGCACTTCCGGCGGGACGCCCATCCATACCGGCGCAGACATCGCCGCTCATTCGACCGGCGCCGGGCAGGCGCCGTCGCGCGGTAGCAGCAGGATTCTCGCCATGTGGCGCCCCCGGCGCAGTCGGAGCAGGATCATTGTCAGGCTAGTCCCGAGTCCGCCCTGATGCGAGGACTTGCCGGAGCGATTGCGGGTCCTTGGCGCCGGCTCGACCCGAGCGCCCGGAATCGCCACCTGCACAGCGGCACTGAGTCAACGAGGGGCGGGATGGTGGCGGCCGCGCAGGATGGTTTGCCGCCCCGCGGCGCAGGGTACGCAGCCGGCGTGAGCTCTCTCCTCCGGCGCACGGGGCTGCACCAGCTGCACCGGATGCTGCGGTTGGGCGGGTATGTCGCATTCGACCTTCCGCGGACGGTGACCGCACTCGGTGGTCTGCTGCTGGTGGGCCTCGCGGCAGCTCATGCCTACGTCGTGATCCGGGAGCGAGCGCTGCCGGCGTCCTTCGAGGTCTACTCTGCGCTGCTGATCGGTGGTTGCCTGCTGGCCGCGGGCATCATGTGGCTGGCCGTCACCCCCCGGCTGCCACCGCTGGGGTGGCTGCTCGGCGATCTGCTTTCGGTCGTATTTCTCGGGCTGTACCTGGTAAGCCGGGCCGGCAGTTGGCCGGGTCTGGTCGCCTTGACCGGACGCTGGGACATCGCACCCGGCACCTGGGCCATGGCCTGCGCAGCCGGTTTCCTCGCGGTGCACATGTCGGTGTTGCTGCGGATCAACGTCGCCTACCCCCAACACCAGGGCTGGCACGACTGATGACGACACTCGATTTTCCCGCTTGGCTGCGCATCGAGCACTGGCTCAACTTCCTCTTTCTGACGTTGCTGCTGCGCAGCGGCATCGAGATACTTTCCACGCACCCGAAGCTGTACTGGAACGAGCACAGCAAACCGGGCACCGAGTGGGCACGCTTCACGCCCCGGGAAATGCCGACCGACAAGCTCTATGACACCCTCGACGAGGAAGAGGACTACAGCTCAGTCGTTGCGCTACCCGGGCACAAGAAGCTAGGCATGGGGCGGCACTGGCACTTCATCTCGGTGATGGGCTGGATCGCGGTTGGATTGTCCTACTACATCCTGTTGTTCGCGACCGGCCAATGGCATCGCTACTGGCCGTATTCGTGGTCGATTTTTTCGGAGGCCTGGAACGACGTCGTCACCTACCTGACGTTCAACCTCCCCCCGCTGCTGCCCGGCGAGCCGCTGGATGCCATCCAGAAGCTGACCTATGCCGGCGTCATCTTTGTGCTGGCGCCTTTTCAAATCCTCACCGGCGCCGCGCAATCCCCGGCGATCGAGGCGCGCTTCCCGTGGTATGTCCAGATGTTCGGAGGCCGGCAGTGGGCACGCAGTCTGCACTTCGTCGGGCTGGCCGCGTTCCTGGCCTTCATCGCGATCCACCTGTCGATGGTGTTCTTCTGGGGCTGGGGCCAGCTCACATCGCTGATGATCTTCGGCGCGGTGCGCAACATCAACTGGGCGACGTTGTGGTCGCTGGCCATCATTGCGGCGGTCGTGGCCGTGCATGTCGCGGCGACGGTATGGAGCCTGCGGCGGCCCACCCAGGTGCACCGCATTCTGGGCAGCATTGTCACCCGGGCTCGGCTGATCCTGCTGCGGCCGTTGAATTCCCGGCAGAATTACCCGCCAGGCAAGATCTCCGAAGAACACCGGGTCAACGGCAAGCCGCCCTGCTCGGATGAGTACAAGGTGATGGCGGTACACAACTTTGCCGACTGGCGGCTGCGGGTCGGCGGCCTGGTGGAGAAACCGGTGACCTTGGACCTCGACGCCTTGCGGGCGCTGGGTCAACCGGAAACCCAGCGGGTACTGCACAACTGCGTCCAGGGCTGGTCCAGCATCGGCCAGTGGAGTGGAATTCACCTGAGCCGGCTGCTGCAGGAGGTGCGCCCGCTGCCGCAGGCCCGCTACATCTGCTTTCTGACCATGCAGGACACCGGCCGCGACGAACCCAGCGCGGAGGGATCGGGGCAGTTCTACGAGGTGATGGACCTGGAACTGGCCTACAAGCCGCAGACGATCCTGGCCTACGAGATGAACGGCAAACCCTTACCGATCAAGCACGGCGCGCCGTTGCGGTTGCGGGTGGAGACCCAAGTCGGGTTCAAGATGGCCAAGTGGATCAACCAGATCGAGTTCATCGACGACCATTCCGGCATCGGGATGGGCCTGGGCGGCTGGCGTGAGGACAACGTGCACTACGACAAGGATGTGGAGATCTGAGATGGCCGAGGAGGCGATGGTGCGCCCGGAACTGGTCCGGCTGCAGGCCACCGAGCGCCAGCGGGTAACCGAGCAGCTCGCCGCCAAGGGCGGGCACTGTGAGTGCTGTGGCGCAACGGACTTCAGCGTCGGCGACGCACTGTATCTGGGGTTTTTGTTCCTGGACGAAGACGACGACGCCTACATGGTGGCGTTGACGTGTCGCAACCCGGAATGCGCCAAACCACGGACGGCGATCAGGCTGCGGGAGAGGGATTTTCTGGACCGCGACGCCGGCCAGGCGCGCGCCGCGAGTTGGTCCGTCGAGGTCCCCGGTGCCGCTTAGCTTTTGCCGGTGCCGGCACGGTGAACACCGGTTGCGTGAGTCCGAAACGATCGATGAGTTCGGAGAGCCCGCGCAGTTCGGTGCACAGCACCTGGAACCGTTGTTCGTCGGCGCCTTCGAGCCTGCCCTGCGAGCTGTAGAGCACCAGCCGCCGCAGCCGCCCGGCCAGCGCCGTGCCCCATCGGACGGACAGGTCGTAGCTCTGGTCTTGGGTGACCTCGGTCTTCTCGCCCAGGTGCTTGAGTTCCCGGATCTGCTCGGCGATCCACTCGAAGTCGTCGTCGACACCGAAGACGTTCGCTGCGGACGTGCTCATCGGTGTCCCTCCTGGGCTCAGAGATGCGGTTTGGCGACGCTGATCACATACGGCGCCCCACGCAAGGTCAGGAACACCCGGTGCGGACCGATCGCCATCCCGGACAGCGGTGCCGAGCGGGCCTGTTCCGCACCGAGACCAGCGCGGTAGTCGACGACCTTGACCGTCGGGATGATGTCGTCGGGGTAGCCGGTGAAGCTCGCCGTCTCCAGGGTCACCAGCTGCTGGTCGGTGGCGGCGTAGATCCTGGTGTCGTCGGTGCCCAGATAACGGATCGGTGACGACGGCAGGCCGGCGTGGCCCACCACCTCCAACCCGTCACCGCCACGACCGGATTCGACCGCATACAGCACCCCGTGATCGTGGTCGGCGACATAGGTGCGCGTCACCTTGGTGCCGTCCCCGGCCGACGCGCCGACGTGCATGGCCAGCGAGCCCCGCTGGTCGGGTGGCGACGAGTGGCCCTTGAAGTAACGGATGCTCGAGCGCCCGTAGAGGTGGTAGTCGATCTCGCGGCCGCGGGTGGAGCCGTCGATCGAATCCGCCGGCTCACCGGGTATGTGGGCCGCCGGTAATTTGCGGTAGCCGTATTGCTCCACCGGAGTCACCGTCGAGCCATCGGCCGACAAGGCGAGCAGCACCCGCAAACCGGCATCCTCGGACAGGTAGGCCGGAGCGGGGCCGGCGTCCACCTGCTCGACGGGCTGCAGGCTGGCGAGGTCGACGACGGCCACCGTGCCGCGGCCGGGCTGAGGAACGAAGACGTGCCGGTCGTTCATCTGGCTGATCTGCACGTTGCGTCCGGCGCTCAACGGCCCCGACAAGGTGGTGCGCGCCGCGTCCTGGCTCGCGGCACCGTCGACCTTTGCCAACCGCTGATCGTCGGTGAGCCCGATCAGGGCGCCGGTGCCATACGACCACACCGGTTCGTGCAGGGGCACGCTGACCCGGGCCAGCGTCACCTCGGGGGCGCCCTCCGGCTGTTGCGGTGACGAGCAGCCCGCTGCGACAAGGGCTGCGATGGCCGTGCTTGCCCCCCAGGTCCGCGCCCGGTGACGTCTCGGGCAAGTGGCCACCATCGCTGACCGTCCTTCGGTGTTGCTGTCGACCTTTCGGTGCAGTACCCCGACAATCAGGTCGTTACACACCGAGGAAGTTCAGCCTGCCTGAGCCCGCGGGGCATCCGGGGTCCCACGGCGCCGGTCGCACCTAGAACCAGTCGGGCTGCATCTCGATCGTGGTGCGATCCAGGCGCTCCAGCAAGTCGAGCTGCGGGCCGGTCTTGGGCAGCTCGTAGCGGAAGAAGTACCGGGCGGCCTGGCGCTTACCGTCGTAGAAATCCCCGGTGCGTCCGCCGACGGCCAGTAACTGCTCCAGCCACATCCAGGCGATCACCACGTGACCGAAGGCCTCCAGATAGACGGCGCTGTTGGCCAGCGCGGCATCGATGTCACCGGCGGCGAACATGCCCGCGGTGACCGCGACCAGCCGCTGGATCACCGCGTCGAGTTGCGTTGCCGCCTCGGCTGGTTCGCCACCGGCCCGGCGACCGGCCGCGATGCTGTCCGTCATCGCCTGGTGCAGGGCGGCCAGGCTCGCCCCGTCGCGTTGGGTCACCTTGCGGCCCAACAGGTCCAGGCTCTGGATGCCGTGGGTGCCCTCGTGGATCGGATTGAGCCGGTTGTCCCGGTAATGCTGTTCGACGTCGTACTCGCGGGTGTAGCCGTAACCGCCGTGCACCTGGATCGCCAGGTCGTTGGCCGCCAGGCACCACTGCGAGGGCCAGCTCTTGGCAATCGGGGTGAGGATGTCCAGCAGGGCAGTAGCGTGATCGCGTTCGTCCTCGGATTCGGCGGTGCGCGCGATGTCGACGAGTCGCGCGCAGTACAGCGCCAACGCGAGCGCCCCCTCGACATAGGACTTCTGGGCCAGCAGCATCCGCTTGACGTCCGGATGCTCGATGATCGGGACCTGCGGCGTCGCCGGGTCTTTCGCTGACACCGGCCGGCCCTGCGGCCGGCCGCGGGCGTACTCCAGTGACTTCAGGTAGCCGGTGTAGCCCAGCGCGATCGCGCCCATGCCCACACCCAGCCGGGCCTCGTTCATCATGCGGAACATGTAGCTCAGGCCGCGGTGCTCGGCGCCCACGAGATAGCCGACCGCGCCCGGTTCGCCGCCGGGCCGGTGGCCGCCTTCTCCGAAGTTGAGCACGGTGTTGGTGATGCCGCGGTAGCCCATCTTGTGGTTGAGCCCGGCCAGTACGACGTCGTTGCGCTCACCCAGCGTGCCGTCGGGATTCACCAGATATTTCGGCACGATGAACAGCGAGATGCCTTTGGTGCCGGTCGGGCCGCCAGGGATCTTGGCCAGCACCAGGTGGACGATGTTGTCGGTCAGTTCGTGATCGCCGCCGGAGATCCACATCTTGGATCCGAACAACCGGTAGGTTCCGTCAGCGCGCGGTTCTGCGCGGGTGGTGATGTCGGCCAGCGACGAACCGGCCTGGGTCTCCGACAGACACATCGTCCCGGTGAAGCGGCCGGCGATCATCGGTTTGACGAAGGCGTCGATCTGGTCGGGGTTGCCGAATTCGGCGAGCAGGTTCGCGTTGGCCATCGTCAGCATCGGATACCCGGCGGTGCTGACGTTGGCGGCCAGCAGCCAGGCGAACCCGGCCTGGGCCACCGTCGCCGGCAGTTGCGCCCCGCCCAGGGCGTAGTCCATCGCCATGCCGATCAGCTCGGCGTCGGCGCAGGCCGCCAGCGCCTCCTTGACCTCGTCGATGATGATGACGGTCTTCCCGTCGAAGGTGGGTTCCTGGGCGTCGCTCTTCTTGTTGTGCGGGGCGAAGTATCTGCTCGCCAGTTGTTCGCACAGATCCAACGTGTCGCAGAACGTCTCCCGGGAGTGCTCGGTGAAGCGGGGACGTCGGGTCAGCTCGTCGACGCGCAGCCAGTCGAACAGTAGAAACTCCAGGTCTTGCCGCGACAGCAGGGTGGACTTCATCGGATCCCTTTCACTCCAGGCCCAGTAGCGCGTTCTCCACGACCTCGGGCAGCGCCGGGTGGATCCAGTACTGACCGCGGGCCATCTCCGGCGCGGTCAGCCCGAAGCTCATCGCCTGGATCAGCGGCTGGATGATCGACGACGCCTGATGGCCCATGATGTGCGCTCCCAGCAGCCGTCCGCTGCCTCGTTCGGCGATCAGCTTGACGAACCCGGTGGTGTCCTCCATCGCCCAGCCGTAGGCGACGTCACCGTAATCCTGAACCTTCACCGAGACATCGAAACCCTGTGCCACGGCCTGCGTTTCGCTCAACCCCACAACGGCGATCTGCGGATCGGTGAACACCGCGAACGGGACGTAGCGGTGATCGGTGACGCGCATGGACGCGGTGTCCTCCCAGTCGCACAACAGATTGTGCTGCACCACCCGGGCCTCGTGATTGGCGACGTGTTTGAGTTCGTAGGGGGAGGAGACGTCGCCGAGCGCGAAGATCCCGGGCGCACTGGTTCGTTGGTATTCGTCGACCACCACCCGACCATTGACGACGTCGACGCCGGCCTGTTCGGCATCGAGCAGGTCGCCGTTGGGCACCCGGCCGGTGGCCACCAGCAGTGCGTCGGCACGCAGCAGCGACCCGTCGTCGAGCTGCAACTCGACACCTGAACCGGCATTTCGGGCGCCGGTTACAGTGCGGTGCGCCCGCAGGTCCCACTTGCGCGCCGCGAGATCGGTGTAGCGCTGAGCCACGGTTTCATCGGTGTACCGCAGCATCGTCTGGCTCCGGATCACCACGGTGACCCGGACCCCGAGGGCGGAGAACACGTGGGCGAACTCGGCAGCCACGAACCCACCGCCGATGATCACCAGGTGCTCGGGCAACTCGGCGATGCGCATCACGTCGTCACTGGTGTAGTAGCGCACGCCGCTGTCGGCGATCACCGGTGGAATCCAGGTCCGCGCCCCGGCGGCGATCACCACCTGGGTGGCGGAGAACTCTTCACCGGTGGTGGTGCGCAATACGTACCTGCCGTCGGAGTTGACCGGCGCGAATCCGGTGTGCGCGGCGTAGACGTCGACGTTCGGCAGGCTGCGCCGATACCGCTCGCCGCCGGCGGCGATCGGGTCGATGCGACCGAACACCCGCGAGACCATGTCGGGCCAGCGCACCCGATCGATGCGGGCATCGATGCCGTAGCGGGCCGCGTCGGTCACCGTCTGCGCCACCTCGGCGGCGTAGACGAACATCTTCGTCGGGATGCACCCGACGTTCAGGCAGGTGCCGCCGAAGGTGCCCTGCTCGCAGATCGCAACCCGCTTGTCGGCGTAGCGGTCATCGAGAATGCTGTTGCCCGAACCGGTTCCGATGATCGCCAGATCGTAGCTTTCCACCCGTGTTTCCCATCCGCCGCGCCCGCCGTCTTCGCCAGCCTAAAGGGTGTGCCCCGATTAGCCTGAGCCCTGTGCCCACCGCCGCCACCACCGACATCGCGCTGATCGGCGCGGGCATCATGAGCGCCACTCTCGGGGCGATCCTGCGCCGGCTGGAGCCGGACGCCTCGATCACCGTCGTCGAACGATTGGACGCCGCCGCCGGCGAGAGCAGCGACCCGTGGAACAACGCCGGCACCGGGCACGCCGGGCTGTGCGAACTGTTCTACACGCCGCAGCGGCCCGACGGCTCGATCGACATCGCCAAGGCGGTGCGCGTCAACGAGCAGTTCCAGGTGTCCCGCCAGTTCTGGTCGTATGCGGTGCAACACGGCATGCTGGATCAGCCGCGCACCTTCGTCAACCCGGTGCCGCATGTCAGCTTCGTGGACGGCGCCGCTGGCGTGGACTACCTGCGTCGCCGCCATGAAGCGCTGGCGCCCAACCCCCTGTTCGCCGGCGCCGAGTTCATCACCGACTTCGACGAATTCGCCGCCCGGCTGCCGTTGATGGCGGCCGGTCGAGACGTCGGTGCCCCGGTGGCCCTGGACTGGTCGCCCGACGGCACCGACGTCGACTTCGGGGCGCTGACCTCCCAGCTGATCGGTTACGGAGCGCGGCACGGCAGCGCGGTGCGCTTCGGCCATGAGGTACGCAGCCTCGAACGGGAATCCGACGGCAGCTGGGCACTGGGACTGGCCAACCGCCGAACCGGTGAAACCGCAAGGCTCAACGCCAAATTCGTCTTCATCGGAGCCGGGGGCGCCACACTGGGTCTGCTACGCAAGGCCGGTATCTCCGAAGTCCGCGGCTTCGGCGGATTCCCGATCGGCGGGGTGTTCCTGCGCTGCGGGGACCCGGAGATCACCGACCGGCACCGCGCCAAGGTGTACGGCGCGCCGGCCCCGGGCGCACCGTCGACGACCGCGCCGCACCTGGACACCCGGGTCGTCACCGGCGCGTCGTGGCTGCTGTTCGGGCCGTTTGCCGGCTGGTCGCCGAAGTTCCTCAAGCACGGCCGGGTCACGGATCTGCCGAGGTCGGTCCGCCTCGACAATGCGGCTTCGCTGCTGGGCGTCGGGATCGCCGAGCGTGCACTGGTCGGCTACCTGCTGGGCCAACTGCGCCGAACTCACGCAGGCCGTATCGAGGCGCTGCGGGAATTCGTCCCCGACGCGCGCGACCGGGATTGGTCGCCGCTACGGGCGGGCCAGCGGGTGCAGGTGATCCGGGGCGGGCGACTGGAATTCGACACCACGATCGTCAACGCCGCCGATGGCAGCGTCGCGGGGCTGCTCGGCGCCTCCCCGGGCGCGTCGACCGCGGTGCCGGCCATGCTCGAGGTGCTGACGCGCTGCTTCCCCGGCCGGTTCCCCGGCTGGCTGCCCCGGCTCACGGAGATGGTGCCGTCGCTGGGCGTGCGGCTCGCCGAGGAGCCCGCCCTGTTCGAGCAGGTGTGGGAGTGGGGTAGCCAACAGCTTCAGCTCCGCTGATGGGCCACTAGAGTTGCCGGGTGACCGAGAACCCATATCTGGTCGGGCTGCGGCTGGCCGGCCGCAAGGTTGTCGTGGTGGGCGCGGGCAGCGTCGCACAGCGGCGGCTGCCGCTGCTGGTGGACAGCGGCGCCCAGGTGACGGTGATCGCCCCGAGCGCGACCCCGGCGGTCGAGGCGCTCGGTGAGCGCAAGCCCGGCATCACGCTGGTGTCGCGCGGCTACCGCGACGGTGACCTGGCCGACGCCTGGTACGCGATCGCGGCCACCGATGACGCGGATATCAACGCCGCCGTGGTCGCCGAAGCTGACCGACGCCGGATCTTCTGCGTGCGCGCCGATCTCGCCGTCGAGGGATCGGCGGTCACACCCGCCACCTTCGGCTACGCCGGTCTGTCGGTCGGCGTGCTGGCCGGCGGGGAGCACAGTCGGTCGGCGGCGATCCGATCGGCGATCCGGGAGGCCTTGCAGGACGGCACAATCACCCTGGAAACAGCGGCGACCTCCGATGTGGTGCGCGGTGGCGTGGCGCTGGTCGGCGGCGGGCCCGGCGATCCGGAACTGATCACAGTGCGCGGTCGGCGCATGCTCTCGCACGCCGACGTCGTGGTGGCCGACCGGCTCGCGCCGGCGGAGTTGCTCGCCGAACTGCCGCCGCACGTCGAGGTCATCGACGCCGCCAAGATTCCCTACGGGCGGGCGATGGCCCAGGACGCCATCAACGCGCTGATGATTGAGCGCGCCTCGGCCGGCAAGTTCGTGGTGCGGCTCAAAGGCGGCGACCCGTTCGTGTTCGCCCGCGGTTACGAAGAGGTGCTGGCCTGCGCCGACGCCGGGATCCCGGTGACGGTGGTGCCCGGTGTGACCAGTGCCATAGCCGTGCCGGCGCAAGCCGGGGTCCCGGTCACCCACCGCGCCGTGAATCACGAATTCGTGGTGGTCAGCGGGCATGTGGCACCGGATGACCCCGAATCGTTAGTGAATTGGGATGCGCTGGCCGCGATGCGCGGCACCATCGTGTTGCTGATGGCCATCGAACGCATCGAGCAATTCAGCGCGGCGCTGCAAAAAGGCGGCCGACCTGCAGATACGCCGGTGTTGGTGGTGCAACACGGCACCACGCCCGCCCAGCACACGCTGCGGGCCACGCTCGCCGACGCGCCCGAGAAAATCCGCGCCGAGGGCATCCGGCCTCCGGCGATCGTCGTCATCGGGGCCGTGGCCGGCTTCGGGGTTTAAAGACCTCTTAATATTACTGTAGGGTAGCCAGTTATGACTGCTCTTGATGATGCAGGACGGGCGACCGCGCAGTGGCAGGCAGACGCCGCCAAGCCAGTGCCGCCGGGGCGGTCGGACGCGAATATCGTGAGCCGGACCAGCAGATTCGTCATGTCCATGCTGCCGTCTCGTCGTTTCATCTACGCCGTGATCGCCATCGGTGGCATGCAATTGCTGGCCACGATGGACAGCACCGTGGCCATCGTCGCGCTTCCTAGGATCCAGGACGACCTGGGTCTGTCCGATGCCGGCCGCGGCTGGGTGATCAGCGCCTACGTGCTGACCTTCGGCGGCCTGATGCTGCTCGGCGGTCGCCTGGGTGACACCATCGGCCGCAAGCGCACCTTCATCAGCGGGGTGGCGCTGTTCACCATCGCCTCCGTGCTGTGTGCTGCGGCCTGGGACGCTCCCACCCTGGTGATCGCGCGGCTGCTGCAGGGCGTCGGCTCGGCCATCGCCTCACCGACCGCGCTGGCGCTGATCGCCACCACCTTCCCCAAGGGGCCGGCCCGGAACACGGCCACCGCGGTGTTCGGCGCGATGACCGCGGTGGGTTCGGTGATGGGCCTGGTGATCGGCGGCGCCCTGACCGAGGTGTCGTGGCGGCTGGCTTTCGCCATCAACGTGCCGATCGGCCTGCTGATGATCTACCTGGCCCGCACCGCGCTGACCGAGACCTTCCGGGAGCGGATGAAGCTGGACGCCGCCGGGGCGCTGCTGGCGACCCTGGGCTGCACCGCCGCGGTGTTCGCGTTCACCATCGGCCCGGAGAAGGGCTGGGTCTCGACGATCACCATCGGCTCCGGCGTGGTGGCGGTGGTCGCACTGCTGGCCTTCGCACTGGTGGAACGCACCGCCGAGAACCCGGTGGTGCCGTTCAGCCTGTTCCGCGACCGCAACCGGCTGGCCACCTTCGCCGCCATCTTCCTGGCCGGCGGGGTGCTGTTCACCCTGACCGTGACCATCGGCCTCTACGTGCAGGACCTGATGGGCTACTCGGCACTGCACGCCGGGGTGGGATTCATTCCGTTCGTGATCGGGCTGGGCATCGGACTGGGTCTGTCCTCCCAGTTGGTGCGCCGGTTCCCGCCCCGGGTGCTGGTGATCGCCGGTGGCGTCGTGTTGCTGGGCGCGATGATCTACGGCTCGACCATCGACCGCAACATCTCGTACTTTCCGAACTTCGTGACGCTGATCGTGCTCGGCGGTCTCGGCATCGGCGTGATCGTGGTGCCGTTGACCCTGTCGGCGATCGCCGGCGTGGGCTTCGACCAGATCGGCCCGACTTCGGCGATCGCGCTCATGCTGCAGAATCTCGGGGGCCCGCTGGTGCTGGCGGTCATCCAGGCCGTCATCACCTCGCGCACGCTGTACCTCGGCGGCACCAACATGCCAGTGAAGACGATGGACGCCAGTCAGATCGCCGCACTCGACGCCGGCTACACCTACGGTCTGCTGTGGGTGGCCGGGGTGGCGGTGATCGTCGGCGCCATCTCGCTGTTGATCGGCTACACCGCCAAGCAGGTGGCGCACGCCCAGGATGCCCAGGACGCGTTCGGCGCGGGCAACCTGTAACGGGCTCCGGACGCCGCGCTGTCGGCCCCGACGAGCTCACCGATAAGCTCTCGGCCTGTGATCACCCGGATGTCCCAGCTGTTCGTGCGCACCCTGCGCGATGACCCCGCCGATGCCGAAGTGCCCAGCCACAAGCTGTTGATCCGGGCCGGCTACGTCCGGCCGATCGCACCCGGCCTGTACAGCTGGCTGCCGCTGGGGCTGCGGGTGCTGCGCAACATCGAGCGGGTGGTGCGCGAGGAGATGGACGCTATCGGCGCCCAGGAGATCCTGCTGCCCGCCCTGTTGCCGCGCGCTCCGTACGAGGCCACCCACCGCTGGACCGAGTACGGCGACACCATGTTCCGGCTGCAGGACCGCCGCCGCAACGACTACCTGCTCGGGCCCACCCACGAGGAACTGTTCACCTTGACGGTCAAGGGGGAGTACGGCTCCTACAAGGATTTCCCGGTGGTGCTCTACCAGATCCAGACCAAGTACCGCGACGAGGCGCGGCCGCGCGCGGGCATCCTGCGCGGGCGGGAGTTCGTGATGAAGGACTCCTACTCCTTCGACGTTGACGACGCCGGGCTCAGCAAGGCCTACCAGGCCCACCGGGAGGCCTATCAGAAGATCTTCGACCGGCTGGCGCTGCGCTACGTGATCGTGGCGGCGACGTCCGGCGCGATGGGCGGCTCGGCCTCCGAGGAGTTCCTGGCCGAGAGCGAGGTCGGCGAGGACACCTTCGTGCGCTGCCTGGAATCCGGCTACGCCGCCAACGTCGAGGCCGTGACCACCGCGCGCCCGCAACCCCAACCGGTCGAGGGCCTACCGGAGGCGCAGGTCTACGACACCGGAGACACCCCGACCATCGCCACCCTGGTGGACTGGGCCAACGGCGCCGGCCTGGGCCGCACCGTCACCGCGGCCGACACCCTCAAGAACGTGCTGCTCAAGGTGCGCCAGCCCGGCGGGGAGTGGGAACTGCTGGGCATCGGGGTGCCCGGCGACCGGGAGGTCGACGAGAAGCGGCTCGGCGCTGCTCTCGAGCCCGCCGAGTACGCGTTGCTCTCCGACGGCGATTTCACCAAGCACCCGTTCCTGGTGAAGGGCTACATCGGCCCGAAAGCGCTGCAGGACAACGGGGTCCGCTATCTGGTCGACCCCCGGGTGGTGGACGGCACCAGCTGGATCACCGGCGCCGACCAGCCCGGCCGCCACGTCGTCGGCCTGGTCGCCGGACGCGATTTCACCGCCGACGGCACCATCGAAGCCGCCGAGGTCCGCGACGGTGACCCGTCCCCGGACGGGGCGGGGACGTTGGTCAGCGCCCGCGGCATCGAGATCGGCCACATCTTCCAACTGGGCCGCAAATACACCGACGCGTTCAGCGCCGACGTCCTCGGCGAGGACGGCCGCCCGGTGCGGCTCACCATGGGCTCCTACGGGGTCGGCGTCTCCCGGCTGGTCGCCGTCATCGCCGAGCAGCACCACGATGAGCTGGGCCTGCGCTGGCCGGCGGCGGTCGCCCCGTTCGATGTGCACCTGGTGATCGCCAACAAGGACGACGCGGCCCGTGCCGGCGCCACCGAGCTGGCCGGCGAGCTCGACCGGCTCGGAATGGAGGTGCTGCTCGACGACCGGCAGGCTTCACCGGGGGTGAAGTTCAAGGACGCCGAACTGCTCGGCGTGCCCTGGATCGTCGTGCTGGGACGCGGCTGGGCCGACGGGATCGTCGAACTGCGGGACCGCTTCTCCGGGGAGACCCGGGAGCTGTCCGTCGGCGCCGACCTGGCCCGGCAGATCGCGGCCGCCGTCCGCGGTCAGGCTGCCTAACCCGGCGCCTGGGTGCACATGGTGCTGCGCGCCGCGCGCACCACGGTGGCAGCCTGTTCGGGGCTGGCGCCGTACTGCCCGGCCACCTGGTCGATCACGGCGCTGGAAGGCTGGCCGGTGTAGAGCAGACGGCACGCCTGCTTGCCGGCCAACAGCAGCTGGTCGTCGTCACCGGGAAAGTTGCCGCGGGTCGCGTCGAGATACCGGGTGTCCTCGGCGGTGTAGGGGATCGGCCAGGCGCCGGCCGGCCCGGCCACCGCCCCCATCACGGCTGCTGCGGCCGCCGCGGCGAGCGCCCCCAGCCGCATCCGTCGATTCAGCACTGACATCAGCTCCTCTCGTTCCAGCGCAGTTAGTCCTGGCCACCCGGGAAGGCCCGGGTGATCGGCCAATTGCCCAACGCCCGGTTCCAGTGCGCGGCCAGCACCGCGCTTTGCCCCAGCGCGGTGGCCGCGAATTCCCGGTCCGAGGGGTCGCGGGCCTGCTCGACGACGGCGCGCCAGGCCGTCGCGGTGTCGTTTTCCATCCGGACCGCCAGCCGCAGCGCGTCCTCAGAGGTGGTCAGGGGCATGGGCAGCTGGTATCCGGCGGCGGCGGGCGGGATCGGCACCGAGCGGGCGCGAAGGATCGCGATGGTGTTGTCCCGGCGCTCCCGGTGCTGCCGGATGGTGGGAACCACCAGGTCGTTGAGCTCCGGCGCGGAATACGCCGACACCAGCCCGTAGCCGTAGACCACCCCGTATTCGGTGATCAGCGCATCGCACAAGGCGGCGTCGGGGCCGCTAAGAGCACTGGGTTCCGCCGACGTCATGACTGCGTCACCAAGGCGACTGCGTACGAGGCCGTGCAGGCCGCCGCGATGGAGGCCAGCAGCCCGGCCCGGTAGCCCGACGAGGCGATGGCCAGCTTCCCGGCCCCCTCAGCCGCGCTGCGCAAGGCGTTGATCACCTGCGACACCGTCGGTGCGGGCCCATCCGGCGCGCTGCTGACGGTGGTCGTCTCGGCGATCGCCGGCGCGGGCTTACCGGCGGCCCGGGCGATCTCGGTGGCCAGCGCCCGGGCGTGTTCGGCCCGTTCCGCCGACACCTGATCCAATGCCGCGGCCAGCGCCTGGGAATCCGGTCCGGCCAAGGCCGCCCCGGCCGCGGCGGCCAGCGCGCTGTCGCGGTGCGCCAGTTGCCGTTGCGCTTCCAGGTCGTCGACGGCCGGCGGTGCCGGGGACGATCCGCACGCCGGTGCCGTCAGGGCGAGCAGGGCCAGCATCCCGGCGCCGGTCAGCACGCGCCGCCGGTCGATGGCGGTCAGGGGGCCGGGCACCTGAGACATCCTGCCATCCCGGCCGCCGCGGACGGTTGCGGCGGGGCCGGTCGTGTGCCGACTGTTGGGGTAGCCGGGCGCTTTTCGGCGGTTTGCTGTGGCTGCGCACGCCACGGCGTATCGTTGGTGGCTGGTTCCCGGCCGCGCCTGGCGCGTGGGAACGCGACGTCGGAGACAACTCAAGATGAGGAGCTCGCCGTGGCCACCCGGCTACCTTCGCAGACACAGGTGATCGAGCTGCTCGATGCTGAGTTCACGCGCGCCGGATATGAGATCGAAGACGTCGTCATCGACAACACTGCCGAGCAGCTGCCGCGGATCACCGTGGTCGCCGACGGCGACACCCCACTGGACCTCGACACCGCCGCGGCGTTGTCGCGCTCGGCGTCGGATCTGCTTGACGGCCTCGACTTCGACGGCCACTACGTCCTGGAGGTCAGCTCCCCGGGGGTGCACCGGCCGTTGACCACGGCGAAGCATTTTCGGCGCGCGCACGGCCGCAAGGTCGAGGTGACCCTGTCCGACGGGACCGGCGTGACCGGTCGGGTGGGGGTCGTCGAGGACGACGTCGTGACGCTGGTGGTGCGGGCCGGGCGGGACTGGAACCGGCGCCGGCTGCCGCTGGGCGAGATCAGCAAAGCGGTGGTGCAAGTCGAATTCTCGCCGCCGAGCGCACGCGAGTTGGAGTTGACGGGCCGGCAGGCCCCCGATGCGGGAACGGAGGCCGGCTGATGAATATCGATATGGCGGCGCTGCACGCGATCGAGGCCGACAAGGGCATCTCGGTCGACGTGGTGGTGGACACGATCAAGTCGGCGTTGCTCACCGCCTACCGGCACACCGAAGGGCACCAGGCCGACGCGGTCATCGACGTCGACCGCAAGACCGGCATGGTGCGGGTGCTGGCCCGCGAGACCGACGCCGACGGCAACGTCATCAGCGAGTACGACGACACGCCCGAGGGCTTCGGCCGTATCGCGGCGACCACCGCCCGCCAGGTGATCCTGCAGCGGCTGCGCGACGCCGAGAACGAGAAGGCCTACGGCGAGTTCTCGGCGCGCGAAGGCGACATCGTCGCCGGTGTCGTCCAGCGTGACGCCCGGGAGAACGCCCGCGGCGTCGTCGTGGTTCGGCTGGGCACCGAGGCGAAGGGGTTCGACGGCGTCATCCGGCCCGCCGAGCAGGCGCCCGGCGAAGGCTACGAGCATGGTGACCGGCTGCGCTGCTACGTGATCGGGGTGACCAGGGGGCTGCGCGAGCCGCGCATCGAGTTGTCCCGCACCCACCCGAACCTGGTACGCAAACTGTTCGCCCTGGAGGTGCCCGAGATCGCCGACGGGTCGGTGGAGATCGTCGCGGTCGCCCGCGAAGCCGGCCACCGGTCCAAGATCGCGGTGGCCTCGCAGGTTCCCGGGCTCAACGCCAAGGGTGCCTGCATCGGTCCGATGGGCCAGCGGGTACGCAACGTGATGAGTGAGCTGGCCGGCGAGAAGATCGACATCATCGACTACGACGAGGACCCGGCGCGTTTCGTCGGCAATGCCTTGTCGCCGGCCAAGGTGATGTCGGTGACGGTGATCGACCAGGCGGCGCGTGCCGCTCGGGTGGTGGTGCCGGACTTCCAGCTGTCGCTGGCCATCGGCAAGGAAGGCCAGAACGCCCGATTGGCGGCCCGGCTCACCGGCTGGCGTATCGACATCCGCAGCGACACCCCGGAGCCGGCCGCGGCCGGCGCCGAGCATGACGCCGGTCGAGGCGTGGCGCACGAGCACTGAGCGGGACGCGACCACCGGGGCAGGTTTCGGGTGGTTCGGGCGATCGCCGTCGTATGGGTAGACTGAGCCGTGATCCAGCGCGAGACTTCGACAACCGCCTCGCGGACGCACCGCTCCCCGCAGGGACCGGTGCGCACGTGTGTCGGGTGCCGGAAACGCGAGTTGGCCGCCGAGTTGCTTCGGCTGGTCGCCGTGTCGGGGAATGGCAACGACGCCGTCGCCGTTGACAGGGCGGGCAACCAGCCGGGGCGGGGTGCGTGGTTGCATCCCAGGCCGCAGTGCCTGCAGGCGGCGATCCGGCGGCGAGCGTTTGCGCACGCGCTGCGGGTCAGCGGTTCCCCGGATGTATCCGGGGTGGAGGAGTACTTCGATCGCCAGATCGGCTCACCGCCCCGGCGAACAGAACAGGTAGCGAAGAACATGAGCACACCGTGAAGTCCCGATGACCATGCGTCATAGCTAAACCCGAGGCGCGGCCCACCACCGCTGTCGCCTCATAGACAGGAGAAGTAGTGGCAAAGGCCCGCGTACACGAGTTGGCCAAGGAACTCGGTGTCACCAGCAAGGAAGTCCTCGCCCGTCTGAGCGAGCAGGGCGAATTCGTCAAGTCGGCGTCCTCGACCGTGGAAGCCCCCGTCGCGCGGCGGCTGCGCGAGTCGTTCGGCGGCGGCAAAGCCGCGGCCAAGAGCGAAGAGCCGGCGCCGGCGGCGCCCGCCAAGTCGGCCGTCCCGGCCCCGCCGAAGACGGTGCCGGCCGGGGACGGCCAGGCCGTGAAGGCCGAGGTTCCGGCTGCGCCGACGAGAACGGGTTGTTGCCGACGCGCGGTGTGCGGGCGCCGGGCTTGGGTCCCGGGGTTGCCGGCCGGGGACCGGGCGCGGGGGCCGGCGGGCCAACCCCGACATGGAGGCCCAGGGTGTGGCGACAAGGCGCACCTTGACGCGCCCGCGGCCTCGCGGCCC
>NZ_LZJK01000151.1 GCF_001667945.1 Mycolicibacter sinensis
GGTGGTACTCGTGGCCGTCCGGCAGGAAGAAGTCGAAGCGCCCTTGGCTCTGCGCCGACACGCCGGCGAGCACGCCGTTGATCAGATACGCCAGTGCGCCGGCAGCGGCCAGCGGGGTGAACAGTCCGAGCACCAGCAGCAGCCCCGCGGCGATCTGCCCGCCGCCGGCGGCGTAGGTCAGGATGTCGGCGTGCTGGTAGCCGGCGTCGGCGATCGAGGACTTGAATCCGGTCAGGCCTTGGCCGCCCCACCAGCCGAACAGCTGCCGCAGCCCGTGAGCCACGAGCAGCACGCCCAGGCCCACGCGCAGGATCAGCAGGCCCAGATCCTGGGTTCCGCGCCGGTCCACCACCCGGAACGGCTCGTCGGCGTCGGCGCCGACCGAACCGGGCACCCGCCCGGGCGCGCCCTGCGGTTCGGCGTACGGCAGCGGGTTGTAGTCACCGCCGAGGGGGCGGGAACCGGTCGGGTCGTAGGGCGGGATGGCAGCGGTCTCGAAATCACCGGTATAGGTCGGCGATGGCATGTCGTCCTCCGGATCCACCAGACGCGCCGACTTGGGACGTCCTTGTTCTGCCTCGGCGGCCTCACCCGGCCGACGCCAGTGTGAGCCCTCACCTTGACTCTTCACCCTGCAAGGGTAAGGGCAACCCCGGCGGGATTGGGGATTTGAACGGCTTCGTTAGCGAATCGATTCCGGCGCGGTGCAACCCCGACGACGCCGCACCGTCGTCGTCCGGGGCGGGCATCGTGGCGAAACCGGACCCGGTGTCCGTAACCTGACGGGCATGCGGATGCGCGGGGCGATTCACCGGGTGCCTGTCGTGCTGTGCGCGGCCCTACTGGTCCTGACCGGTTGCGCGCACTTCGACGACGCTCAGTCACAGCCCTTCACCACCGTGCCCCGCCGCGGGATGGCTCCCAGCACGACGCCCCCGCCGCCCCCGCCGCTGCCGGCCAACCCGTTCCCCAAACAATGCCCGGCCCCCGGGGTGATGCAGGGCTGCCTGGAGAGCACCAGCGGCCTGATCATGCACGCCGACAGCAAATCGGCGCTGGTCGCCGAGCGGACCACCGGCGCGGTGAAGGAGGTCTCGCTGACCGCCGAACCCAAGGTGAAGACGGTCATCGGCGTCGACCCGTCCGGTGACGGCGGACTGATGGACATCGTGCTGTCGCCGACGTACGCCCAGGACCGGCTGATGTACGCCTACATCAGCACCCCCACCGACAACCGGGTGGTCCGGGTCGCCGACGGCGACGTGCCCAAGGACATCCTGACCGGAATTCCCAAGGGCGCGACCGGCAACACCGGCGCACTGATCTTCACCAGCCCCACCACGTTGGTGGTGCTGACCGGCGACGCAGGCAACCCGGCCGCGGCCGCTGATCCCGGTTCCACGGCGGGCAAGGTGTTGCGTATCGAGCAACCGACGACGATCGGGCAGGCGCCGCCCACCACCGCGCTGAGCGGAATGGGTGCCGGCGGCGGGTTATGCGTCGATCGGGTCGACGGCTCGCTCTACGTCACCGACCGGACTCCGAGCGGCGATCGCCTGCAGCGCATCACCAAGGACTCCCGGGTATCGACGGTATGGACCTGGCCGGACAAGCCCGGCGTCGCCGGCTGCGCCGCGATGGACGGAATCGTGCTGGTCAACCTGATCAACACCAAGCAGACCGTGGCCGTGCGGCTGGCCTCGGGTACCGGTTCGGTGACCAGCGAGCCCGAGGTGATGCGTCAGGACACCCACGGCCACGTCTGGGCCGTCAAGATGTCGCCGGACGGCAACGTCTGGGGGGCGACGGTGAACAAGACCGCCGGCGACGCGGAGAAACTCGACGACGTCGTGTTTCCCCTGTTCCCGTCCGGCGGCGGGTTCCCGCGCGCCAACGACGACAAGGACTGATCCGGCCCGCATTGACCTGTGCGGCCATTAAGTTAACTTTGGGCAAACCTTTGCCAACCGCAGCGCGCGCCGGTCCGTCATCCCGGCCGATGCCCCCGGGCCACCACCCGTAGCTCAGCGAAGTGACGCACTGCGCGCACCGACTAACTGGTCTTTTCCGCGTCTGATTCCACCGACGTGGACCACAGACCGCCCCATTATTTACGCGTGCGTAAAACAACGTCGCCGACTTGCTCTCCTAAGCTACTTTCAAGTAACGTTTCGCCGACTGTGCGACCGGTCACAGCAACTGTAATGAGGAGCCCCATGCAAAACGTTGTTCGCTCACCGTGGATCGTCGCCGGCGCGGCGCTCGTCGGCGCCGGCGCCATTGCGGCCACCCCCGTCGCCGCACCGCTTGCCGCCGTGTCCGCCGGGCAGGCACCCACGGTCGCGCTGACCGCCGACTTCGACCCGTTCGGCGCGTGGCAGGACGTCTTCGACACCGCCAAGACCAACGCCACCGCGCTGTGGGACCACATGTCGGAGACCCCGATGGTGGCGGGACAGCAGTTGATCTACGACCTGATGCACGGCGTGTCGATCGACCCGCAGGCCGTCATCGATGCCGTCGTGCAGCCGAGCATGCAAACCGACCTGACGATCTCACCGCTGCTGCTGAGCAACGACGCGCTGCAGGCCCTGATCACGCTGGTGATGCCGCAGTACATGCCCGAGGACTTCCCGCTCACCACCGATGAGCTCACGCCGATTCTCTCCTTCCTCGCCTCACCGCTCAGCGGGGTGCTGATCGGCGCGCTCGGCCCGTCCATCAGCCCGCTGGTGGCGCTGGGCAACAGCGTCAGTGAGATCAGCACCGCACTGTCCGGCGACAACCCGGACTGGACCGCGGCGCTGCAGGAGATGGCCAACATCCCTGCCAACATGGTCGGCGGGCTGCTCAACGGGGCCACCCTCAACCTGGACGCGCTGCTGCCGAGCCTGACCGAGGCCGGCCTGCTGCCCGCGGACCTGGACGTCACCGCGCTCAGCTACACCTTCGGCGGGCTGCTGTCGCCCGGCCTGACCGGGACCGACGTCGAGGGCTTCATCAAGGAGATCTCCGACGGCAGCTCCCCCGGCATCGGCGGCTCGATCATCAACGGCTTGGGACTCACCACCGGCCTCATGGGCTTCCCGCTCGAGGTTGAGGGCCAAGGCGTCGGGCTGCTGGGCGCGTGGCAAAGCCTGCAGGAGATCATCGCCATGGCGCTCGGCTGGGACGGCGTGGGCGATCCGCTCGACGACGTTGCTGCCGGCGGCAGCGCCGCGGGCGCCGACCTGCTCGCCGACCTGGCGAGTTCGTTCGGCCTGTAGACCGGTCGATCATCACGAAAGTGGCCCCCTTCACGAAGGGGGCCACTTTCGTCGTCGTCGCCACCGCCGCAGCGGTTCTCACAGAAGCTTTACCGACTCCGCCCGACGGCCTTAAATATCCGGCTTACTTTGGAACCCGGGTCAAGGTCACCACCGCGGCACACCGAGACCGTCTAGCGAAAAGGAAGACGACACGATGTTGATCGACGTTCGGTGGCTGCAGTTCATCTTCGACCACAGGGGCCGGACCCGAAGCGGCGCCGCCGCCGGCTGAGGCAGCCGGAGCTACCCGCAGGCTTCCAGCACCAGTTCACGCACCCGGGCGGCATCCGCCTGGCCCTTGGTGGCTTTCATCACCGCACCGACGATCGCACCGGCGGCCTGCACCTTGCCACCCCGAATCTTCTCGGCCACATCGGGGTTGGCGGCCAGCGCCTCGTCGATCGCCGCCTGGATCACCGAGTCGTCGCGCACCACCGCCAGGCCACGATCGGTCATCACCTGGGTCGGCTCCCCCTCTCCGGCGAGCACGCCTTCGACAACCTGGCGGGCCAGCTTGTTGGACAGCTTGCCCGAATCCACCAGCGACACCACCTCGGCGACCTGCTTCGGGGTGATGCCCAAGGCGTCGAGTTCAACCCCGGCCTCATTCGCCTTCTGCACCAGGAAGTTTCCCCACCAGGCCCGGGCTGCTTCGCTGGACGCCCCGGCCGCCACGGTGGCCGCCACCAACTCGACCGCACCGGCATTGACCAGGTCGCGCATCACCTCGTCGGAGACGCCCCACTCGTCTTGAATCTTCTTGCGGGCCAACCACGGCAGCTCGCCAATGGTCTCCCGCAACTGCGCGACCAGCTCCGCGCTCGGCGCCACCGGCTCCAGGTCCGGTTCTGGGAAGTAACGGTAGTCCTCGGCGGTCTCCTTGGCCCGGCCCGGGCTGGTGTAGCCGGCCTCGTGGAAGTGCCTGGTCTCCTGGATGACCGTTCCGCCTCCGGTCAGCACCGCGGCCTGGCGCCGCATCTCGTAGCTGACCGCCACCTCGACGCTTTTGAGCGAGTTGACGTTCTTCGTCTCGGTACGGGTGCCGAATTCCGTTGTACCAGTAGGCATCAGCGATACATTGGCGTCACAGCGCATGGACCCCTGATCCATGCGCACATCGGAGACATTCAGGGAGCGCAGCAGATCCCGCAACGCGGTCACATATGCCCGGGCGATCTGTGGGGCACGCTCACCGGCCCCGGTGATCGGCTTGGTGACGATCTCGATCAGCGGCACCCCGGCCCGGTTGTAGTCCACCAGGGATTCACTGGCGCCCTCGATGCGGCCGGTGTCGCTGCCCACGTGGGTGAGCTTGCCGGTGTCCTCCTCCATGTGGGCGCGTTCGATGTCCACCCGCCAGACCGACCCGTCCTCCAGCGGCACGTCCAGGTGGCCGTTGAAGGCGATCGGCTCGTCGTACTGGGAGATCTGATAGTTCTTCGGCTGGTCGGGATAGAAGTAGTTCTTACGGGCGAACCGGCACCAGGACGCGATCTCGCAGTTCAGCGCCAGCCCGATCCGGATCGCCGATTCGACGGCCGCGGCGTTGAGCACCGGCAGCGAACCGGGCAGGCCGAGGCAGACCGGGCACACCTGGGTGTTGGGTTCGGCGCCGAACGCGGTCGAGCAGCCGCAGAACATCTTGGTGGCCGTGGACAGCTCGACATGCACTTCCAGGCCCAGCACCGGGTCGAAGCGGGCGACGACGTCGTCGTAGTCGAGCAGTTCGGCGACAGCAGCGGTCATGGAAGGAAAGTCTAGGTGACCCGATCACACCGGCCAGTCCTCCATCCGGTAGGCGGCGTCGAAGAACATCCACTCATAGCGTGCGGCGGTGTGGACATGCCGGCGCATCAGGTCCCACTCGGCCGATGACGCCTGCGCGCCAATCCGGTCGGTGACCGCCAGCACCGCATCAACCACCGCCTGGTAGTCGGGGCCCGCGTAGGTGTCGATCCAGCGCTGGAACAGCGGCTCCGGCGAGCCGTGGCGCTGCAGATGTTCGCCGACCCGGGCGTAAAGCCAATAGCAGGGCAGCACCGCGGCGACGGCTTCGGCGTAGGAGCCGGATCCGGTGACGGCCAACAGGTAGCTGGCATAGGCCTGCGTGGCCGGGGCGACCGGCACGGCCGCGGCCACCCCGGCGTCCAGGCCCAGGTCGGAGAGCAGCCCGGCGTGCAGTTCGGCCTCGGCGGCGATCGCTACCCCGGCGTGCTCGACGAACATCGTCAACTCCGCCTCGACCGGCGCCTTGGCCGCACAACCGGCCAGCGCCCGCGCGTAGGCGCGCAAGTAGTGCGCGTCTTGGGCGATGTAGTAGCGAAATCGGTCGTGGCCCAACGACCCGTCGGTCAGCCCGGTGATGAAGGGGTGATCGCAGATCCGCTGGTAGATCTCGGCGATATCGGCCCACAACAGCGCGCGCGTCCGCTCAGCCATACCTCACGCTAAGTGATGCCGCCCTAGACTGACGCCCATGCCCGACCGCAACGTACTGGGCGGCCCTTTGCAGCCGTGCGGCACCGACCCCGTCACCGGCTTCTACCGCGACGGCTGCTGTTCGTCCGGGCCGGAGGACGTCGGCCTGCACACCATTTGCGCCGTGGTCACGGCCGAGTTCCTCGAGCACCAGCGCTCGATCGGCAATGACCTGTCCACGCCGATGCCGGCCTATCGGTTCCCGGGCTTGGTGCCCGGTGATCGCTGGTGTGTCACCGCGCTGAATTGGCTGCGGGCGCACCGCGATGGGCGGGCGGCTCCGGTGGTACTGGCCGCCACCCATGAACGCACCCTCGACGTGGTTGCGCTGGATGTATTGCGCGCGTACGCCGTTGACGTACCGGACGACCCGGGCGATTTATAGGCGGAGCGCTACTTGCCCAAAATGGCACCGGCGCCGAGGCCGATGCCACCGTTCTGCTGCTGCTGGCGGTGATGGACGTACCAGATGAATTCCTCGACCAGCTCGCCGTATTGAGGGCAATCGGCCATCACGGACCCGGCTAGCAATTGACCGGTTTGATCCTGGGGCAACCCGCTGGTCTCCAGAATGTGGTTGACCGCGTGTTTGACTCCGGCCAGATTCGGCTGGTCGGTCATGAACGCGCAGACTTCCCCGCCGTGATCGTCGACATATCCGCTGATGGCGTCACCGCTGGCGTGGGCCGGCCCGGCGAGGACAAGCCCGCCCGGCAAGGCGCACAGCGCTGCGGCCAGCCGCGATAGCTTTCCCATGGCGCGCCCCCCCCCAACCGTTGTCCGCCCGGCAAGCGAACCCCAGCCCGCCGAACGGTCTTTGACCATTGTGTGACTATTGCCTGAACTTGGCATGCACAAACGGGGAGGACTATCCGAAGAACGCCGCCGCATCGTCATAGCGGCTCTGCGGGACCACCTTGAGTTGGCGCACCGCGTCGGCCAGCGCCACCCTGCCGATCTCCTGGCCGCGCAGCGCCACCATCATCCCGTACTCCCCGGCGTGGGCGGCGTCGGCGGCGTTGACCCCGAACCGGGTGGCCAGCACCCGGTCGTAGGCGGTGGGCGTGCCGCCCCGCTGCACGTGGCCCAGCACGGTGGTGCGCACTTCTTTCTTGACACGTTGCTCGATCTCGACGGCCAACTGGGCGGCGACCCCGGTGAACCGTTCGTGGCCGAACTCGTCGATCCCGCCGGCCCGCAGCTCCATCGACCCGGCAGCGGGTTTGGCGCCTTCGGCCACGACACAGATGAAGTGCGACGAGCCGTGCTGAAAGCGCTGCTTGACCAGCCGGCACACCTCTTCGACGTCGAAGGGTTGCTCGGGGATCAGCGTCATGTGCGCACCGGAGGCCAGCCCGGCGTTCAGTGCGATCCACCCGGCGTGGCGGCCCATCACCTCGACCAGCATCACCCGCTGGTGGGATTCGGCGGTGGAGTGCAGCCGGTCGATGGCCTCGGTGGCGATCTGCAGGGCGGTGTCGTGGCCGAAAGTGACGTCGGTGCAATCGATGTCGTTGTCGATGGTCTTGGGCACCCCGACCACCGGCACGTTCTCCTGCGACAGCCAGTGCGCCGCGGTCAGCGTGCCCTCCCCGCCGATCGGGATGAGCACGTCGATGCCGTTGTCATCGAGGGTCGCTTTGACCTGGTCCAGCCCGGCGCGCAGCTTGTCGGGGTTGACCCGGGCGGTGCCGAGCATGGTGCCGCCCTTGGCCAGCAGCCGGTCGTTGCGGTCGTCGTTGGCCAGCTGGATACGCCGGTTCTCCAGCAGGCCGCGCCAGCCGTCCTGAAATCCCACCACCGTCGAGCCGTAGCGCGAATCGCAGGTGCGCACCACGGCCCTGATCACCGCGTTCAGCCCGGGACAGTCACCGCCACCGGTGAGGACTCCGATCCGCATGAGATCCATCTTGCCGACGCAACGGGCCCGATTGTGCGGATTCATCCGTGCTCCTCGGCGCGTCGCGTATAAAACCGCACGCTGAGCGGGCTGGGGTGCGGCTAAATCGCCGTCGGCAACGCCCCGCGGGCAGCCTCGTAGGCCGCGCCCACCCGGTAGAGCCGGTCGTCGGCCAGCGCCGGCGCCATGATCTGCAGGCCCACCGGCAGCCCGTCGTCGCCGGAGAGCCCCGAGGGCACCGACATGCCGCAGTGCCCGGCCAGGTTCAACGGCAGCGTGCACAGGTCGAACAGGTACATCGCCAGCGGGTCGTCGACCTTCTCCCCCAGCCGGAACGCGGTCGTGGGCGTGGTGGGCGAGATCAGCACGTCCACACTCCGGTAGGCCTCATCCAGGTCGCGGGCGATCAGCGTGCGCACCTTCTGGGCCTGGTTGTAGTAGGCGTCGTAGTAGCCGGCCGACAGCGCGTAGGTGCCGAGCATGATGCGGCGCTTGACCTCCGGGCCGAAGCCGGCCGCCCGGGTCATCGCCATCACCTCCTCGGCGCTGTGGGTGCCGTCGTCGCCGACGCGCAGCCCGAAGCGCATCGCGTCGAAGCGGGCCAGGTTGGATGACACCTCCGAGGGCAGGATCAGGTAGTAGGCGCTCAGCGAGTAGTCGAAGTGCGGGCAGTCCACCTCGGAGATCTGTGCGCCCAGGGCTTGGAGCTGCTCCACGGCGGTATTGAACGACGCCAGCACGCCCGGCTGGTAGCCCTCGCCGCTGTGCAGCTGGCGCACCACACCGATCCGCACGCCCGAAAGATCGCCGGTGGCACCGGCTTTCGCGGCGGCGACGACGTCGGGCACCGGTGCGTCCAGCGAGGTGGAGTCGCGGGGGTCATGTCCGGCGATCACCTGATGCAGCAGCGCGGTATCGAGCACCGTGCGGGCGCACGGCCCGCCCTGGTCCAGTGACGACGCGCAGGCCACCAGCCCGTAGCGGGACACGGTGCCGTAGGTGGGTTTGACACCGACGGTGGCGGTCAGCGCGGCCGGCTGCCGGATCGAGCCGCCGGTGTCGGTGCCGATGGCCAGCGGGGCCTGGAACGCCGCCAGCGCCGCGGCGCTGCCGCCGCCCGATCCGCCGGGCACCCGCTCGACATCCCACGGGTTGCGGGTGACCTGGTAGGCGGAGTTCTCGGTGGAGGAGCCCATCGCGAACTCATCCATGTTGGTCTTGCCCAGAATCGGGATGCCGGCCGCGCGCAGCCGCAGGGTGACCGTCGCGTCGTAGGGGGCGCGCCAGCCTTCCAGGATCTTCGATCCGCAGGTGGTGGGCGCATCGACGGTGGTGAACACGTCTTTGAGGGCCAGCGGGACCCCGGCCAGGGCCGACGGCGACTCCCCGGCCGCGATCGCCTTGTCGGCGGCCTCCGCGGCGGCCAGCGCCTCGTCGGCGGCCACGTGCAGAAAAGCCCCGTATTTCGAGTCGGTGGCCGCGATCTGGTCCAGGTGGGCTCGGGTCACCTCGACCGAGGACACCTCGCGGGCGGCGATGCGCGCCGCCAGGATGGCCGCGTCGGATCGGATCAGCTCGCTCACTGGCCCTCCCCGAGGATCTGCGGGACCGCGAAGCGGCCGTCTTCGGCGCGGGGCGCAGCGGCCAGCGCTTCGGCCTGGCTCAGACAGGGCACGATCTCGTCGGGCCGGGTGACGTTGACGTCCTTGAGCGGGTTGTCGGTCGCCTCGACGCCGGCGACGTCGACGGCCTGAATCGTGCTGACATGGGTAAGGATCGCGTCGAGCTGGCCGGCGAAGCCGTCGAGCTCGGCGTCGGTCAGCGCCAGCCGGGCCAGTCGGGCCAGGTGGGCTACGTCGTCACGGGAGATCTGGGACACGGCCGCCAAGCCTAGTCGGGCTGTGGAACAGTGTTCGCCGTGCCTTCCTATCTGCTGCGCGTCGAACTCGACGACCGCCCGGGCAGCCTCGGCTCACTAGCGGTCGCCCTGGGCTCGGTGGGTGCCGACATCTTGTCGCTGGACGTCGTCGAGCGCGGCAACGGCTCGGCGATCGACGATCTGGTGGTCGAACTGCCGCCCGGATCGATGCCCGACGTGCTGATCACCGCCGCCGAACGGCTCACCGGGATCCGGGTGCACAGCGTGCGCCCACACACCGGGCTGCTGGAGGCGCACCGCGAACTCGAGCTCATCGACCACGTCGCGGCGGCCGGTGACCGCTCGGCCAAGCTGCAGAAGCTGGTCGACGAGGCGCCCCGGGTGCTGCGGGTCAGCTGGTGTGTGGTGGTACGCGGCCAGGGAGCTGGCGGGCAGTTCCGCCGGCTGGCCGGCAGCCCCGGCACCCCCGAGACCGAAGTCGGGGCGGTGCCGTGGCTACCACTCGAACGGGCCACCGCACTGGACAACACCGAAGACTGGGTGCCCGCGGTATGGCGGGAGATGGACACTGCGCTGCTGGCCGCCCCGCTGGGTGACCCAGGAACCGCGATCGTGCTGGGACGCACCGGCGGTCCGGCGTTCCTGCCGGCCGAGGTCGCGCGGCTGGGCTATCTGGCCGGGATCGTCGCGACCCTGCTGCGCTAATCCGTCGACTCGTCGGCGGGTCCCTCGGCCAGCAATCGGATGAAACCCTCCTCGTCCAGGATCGGCACGCCGAGTTCGACGGCCTTGTCGTACTTTGATCCCGGTGCGTCACCGGCGACGACATAGGCCGTCTTCTTCGACACCGACCCGGCCGCCCGGCCGCCGCGCGCGATGATGGCCTCCTTGGCCTCATCGCGGGAGAAGCCGGTCAGCGACCCCGTCACGACGATGCTCAAGCCCTCCAGCGTGCGTTCGATGCTTGCGTCGCGCTCGTCGGCCATCCGCACCCCGGCCGCCCGCCACTTGTCGACGATCGCGCGATGCCAGTCGACGTCGAACCATTCGGTGACGGCGGTGGCGATGGTCGGCCCGACGCCCTCGACGGCCGCCAGTTGCTCGGTGGACGCCGCGGTGATCGCGTCCAGGCTGCCGAATTCGGTGGCCAGCGCCCGGGCCGCGGTCGGGCCGACATGGCGGATCGACAACGCCACCAACACCCGCCACAGCGGCTGCGATTTCGCCTTGTCGAGATTGGCCAGCAGTTGCCGCCCATTCTTGGACAGCGCACCGCCTTTGGTGGTGAACAACTCGGTGCGCAGCAGGTCGTCTTCGGTGAGGTCGAACAGGTCGCCCTCGTCGGTGATGACGCCGGCGCTCAGCAGCGCGATCGCCGCCTCGTACCCGAGCGCCTCGATGTCGAAGGCGCCCCGCCCGGCGACGTGGAACACCCGCTCGCGCAGCTGCGCCGGGCAGGTTCGCGCGTTCGGGCAGCGGATGTCGACGTCGGCCTCCTTGGCCGGCGCCAGCAGGGTGCCGCATTCCGGGCAGTGGGTGGGCATGACGAATTCGCGTTCGGTGCCGTCGCGCAGGTCCACGACCGGCCCGAGCACCTCGGGGATCACGTCGCCGGCCTTGCGGATGATCACGGTGTCGCCGATCAGCACCCCTTTGCGTTTGACCTCCGAGGCGTTGTGCAGGGTGGCCAGGCCGACGGTGGAGCCGGCCACCTTGACCGGGGTCATGTAGGCGAACGGGGTGACGCGCCCGGTGCGGCCGACGCTGACTTTGATGTCGACCAGCGTGGTCTGCGCCTCCTCCGGCGGATACTTGTAGGCCACCGCCCAGCGCGGCACCCGAGAGGTGGCGCCGAGCCGGCGCTGCAACGCCCGGTCGTCGACTTTGACCACCACGCCGTCGATTTCGTGTTCCACGTCGTGGCGGTGCTCACCCCAGTAGGCGATGCGTTCGGCCACCGCGGCCATGCCCTCGACGCGGGCGGTGTGCGCCGAGACCGGCAGACCCCAGGCCTTCATCGCGGTGTAGGCCTCATGCAGGGTCTCGGGGTTGAAGCCCTCGGTGTAGCCCAGCCCGTGGCAGACCATCCGCAGGTTGCGTCGGGCGGTGATGGCCGGGTTCTTCTGCCGCAGTGAGCCGGCCGCGCTGTTGCGGGGATTGGCGAACGGCGCCTTGCCCTCAGCGACCAGGCCGGCGTTGAGGGCTTCGAAGTCCTCCAGGCGGAAGTACACCTCCCCGCGCACCTCCAGTACCGTCGGGACCGGGAATTGGCTGTCGGCGGTGAGGAATTCGGGGATATCGGCGATGGTGCGCGCGTTGAGGGTCACGTCCTCACCGACCCGACCGTCGCCGCGGGTGGCGCCACTGCTCAACCGGCCGTCGCGATACACCAGCCCGAGCGCGACCCCGTCGACCTTGAGCTCGCACAGATAGGTGGTGTCGCCGCCGATCTCACCGGCGACCCGGCCCGCCCAGGCCGTCAGCTCCTCGGGTGAGAACACGTCTTCCAGCGACAGCATGCGCTCCAGGTGCTCGGCCGGCGCGAACTCGGTGGTGAAACCGGCACCGCCCACCAGTTGGGTGGGTGAGTCGGCGGCCCGCAGCTCCGGGTGGGCGTCCTCGAGGGCCAGCAGCCGGTTGAACAGCTCGTCGAACTCGCTGTCGGGAATGATCGGCGCGTCTTTGACGTAGTAGCGGAACTGGTGCTCGCGCACCTCTTCGGCCAGGTCGTGCCACTGCCGCCGGATCTCGGGGGGGACGCTGTCCGCTTCTGGGCTCACCCCCGCAGGTTATCCGGTAGGGCCGTCGCCGGAATTTCGGCGCAGGGTGATTCTTGACCGCGCGAGCCGGCAGCCAGCGCCGGAACACCCAAATCGACCCGAGCCGTTCACTGCGCGTACACCAAGGCTGATTAATCTCCGCTATGCGTAAGCCTTCGTGATGCATGAGAGCTTGCTCAAGACCGCTGGCATCGACCTTTCCCAGGAGCACGAGCAAGCATGGCCTCTTCAAGCCCCTCACTGGCGTTGCTATCGGCGGCCAGTTTCGGGGTCACCGACTTCGTGGGCGGGGTGGCCGCCCGCCAGGTCGCCGCCCTGCGCGTGATCCTGATCTCCACACCGGTGTCGATGGTGCTGATCGGCGGCCTGGCCGCCGTCTGCGGCGGATCGGTAACCGCCAACGCGGTGGTCTACGGTGCGCTGGGCGGAATCAGTCAAGCGATCGGTATCTGGTGGTTCTTCTCGGCGCTCGGCGCCGGGCCGATTTCGGTGGTGTCCCCGCTGGCGGCGCTGGTCGATGCCGCCGTCCCGATCGGATTCGGGTTCCTCTTGGGTGAGCGGCCGAGTCCGGTCGCCACGGCGGGCATCTTGCTGGCGCTGACGGCCGTGGTCCTGATCAGCCGGGAAGCCAGCGGTGCCGGCGCTGGTCCACATCGCTTCACCCCGAAGGTGGCCTGGCTGACGATCGGTTCGGGCTTCGCGCTCGGGCTCAATTTCGTCTGCATCGACCACACCGAGCTGCAGTCGCGGCTGTGGCCACTGCTGTTCGCCCGGGCTGCGGCCACCGTGCTGGTGGTCGTTTTGGCAACGGCCACTCGCAATGCGACGCCGCCGTCCGGGTTCCCGCTGCGGCTGGCATTGGTTGCCGGCGTGCTGGATACCGGGGCCAACGTGACGATGGTGCTGACGCTGCACACCTCGCTGCTGTCGTTGGGCAGCGTGCTGATCTCGCTGTATCCGGCGGCGACGGTGGTGCTGGCGATCGTGGTGCTGCGCGAGCGGGTACATCGCTGGCAAGTGGTCGGCATGGTGCTCGCGGCGGCCGCGGTGGCGATGATCACCGCCGGCTGAGGCTTTAGCCTGGGTCGATGCCGCACCCGATCATGTTCCACGACGACGACCCGGGCCTGGCGGAGTTGCGCCGCATCGCGTTGGGGTTTCCCGAGGCGTCCGAGAAGATCTCGCACGGCCGCCCGGTGTTCTGCGCGCCGAAGATGTTCGCCGTCTTCGGTGGCAGCGCCAAGATCGACGGGTCGGTGGTGCGCTACCCCCACGCGCTGCTGGTCAAGGTCGACGAATCGGAGCGGCGAGCACTTGAGCAAGACAGTCGGTTCTTTCGTCCGATGTATCTGGCGCCATCGGGGTGGCTGGGACTGGATTTCACTGCGGCCCCGGTGGATTGGGACGAGGTCGGTGAGCTGGTCGACGCCTCGTTTCGGCTGACCGCGGCACCGCGGCTGATCCGGCTGCTCGACGGGCTATGACCCGTCTTCGACGTGGGCGCGCAGCCGGTCGATGGTGGCGTCCCAGCGTCGTGACAGGACGGACAGGTAGTCGCCGGCGTCGGCCAGCGGCCGGGCCTGGACCTCCCAGATGCGTTCCCGGCCGCGGCGGGTGCTGCTGACCAGGCCGACCGCCTCCAGCAGTTGCAGGTGCTTGGCGGCCCCCTGCCGTGTCACCGGGATCACCTGGGCGACCTGGGATGTCGAACGGGGACCGCCCTCACACAGCCGGTTGATGATAAGAAGGCGATTGGGGTCGCCGAGCGCCTCGAAGACCGGAGCCGTCACGCCGGCCGGCCCAGCGCCAGATACTTGCGCACCAACTCGGCCTGGTGCGCCCAGCCACCCGAGTTCGCCTCGAAGGCGCTCGACCGCCGCGCGGCGGGCAGCGCGTCGAACCCGCTCTCGACGATGGTGAGCAGCACCCCCTCGGGCGTCTCCGCGAGGGTGAATTCCACCAGTGTCATCGGTTCGTCCCGCACATCGGCGTCCACCGCGAAGGGGTGCCAGCGGTAGGCGAACCGCCGCGGGGGTTCCACGGCGACGATGTGCCAGGTCGCCCGGTTCCCGGCGTGCGGTTCCTGCAGCCGGGCGACGTCGGCGTCGACGGTGGTCGGGGTGATCGTCCCGGTCACCGCGGTTCCGGCGACGAACGGGCCGTCGAACCGGACCCCGAACCACTGCCCGAATTCCGCCGCGTCGCTGATCGCCCGCCAGACCCGGTCCAGCGATGCCCGCAACACGACCTGCTTCTCGATACGATCGGCACTCATATGCAACCTCCTGGTTGCCTATCAGTAGAACAGGCTCGGCCCCTATGCGCAACCAAACGGTTGCGCTTCTAGATCGGGTAGATCCCGCCGGCCGGAGACTCCCGTAGGGGAAGCAGGTGCCGTTCCGGTCAACGCGACGACAAAGACGACATCCGCGTAGCATCATCGGTGCTGATTGATGTCGTAGTCCAAGGTATTCCCCGCTCGGACCAGATCACCGAAGCTGTCACGCAATTGAGCTCCGACCGGGTGAAGTAATCGCCGACCTCGTCGTCCGCCGCCGCATCGCGAGACAGCATCGCACGGCACACCGACAACTAGTTCGCCATTTGTGGAAAATCAGCCTCGGCTCGGAGCCGGTTTCCGCCGGAGCCGCTACACCGCCTCCGGGTCCTCCCCCAGCGCCTCACCCGCCTTACGCACCAGCCCCACTGCGGTGCGCGCCCACTCGGGCGTGGCGCCGGCCATCCCGCAGACCGGGCTGATGCCGACCCGCTCGGCCAGCAGCGAACGCGCAAAGCCGATCCGGTCGGTGATCGCCGCCGCCGCGGCGGCGAGTTCCTCCACCGACGGGCGCCGCGCCGGCGCGACCGCCGGGACCATGCCCAGTACCACGGTGCGCCCGGAGTCGAGGAACGCGCCGATCGCGTCGTAGTCGGCCGGCGCCAAGGCGGTGCAGTCCAGGGATATCGCCGCAATACTGCTGCGCTGCAATACGTTCCACGGCAACTCCGAGGCACAACTGTGCACCAGGATCTCGCCGCCCACCGTCTCGGCGCAGCTGTCGAGCAGCGCGATGGCCACGGCCTCGTCGAGGGCGGGCACCGGGCTCAGCGCGGTGACCCCGGCCAGTCGGCCGGTCACCGCGGCGGTCAGGGACGGCTCGTCGAGCTGTACGACCACCGGGGTGTCAAGCCGCCGGGCCAGGTCGGCCCGGTGCGTCTTGAGGCCCTCGGCCAGCGACGCGGCCAGGTCTCGCATCGCGCCCGGGTCGGTGATCGCCCGGTGGCCGTTGGCCAGCTCCAGCTCGGCGGCCAGGGTCAGCGGCCCGGGCGCCTGCACCTTGACCGGATGCCCACCGCCGCGCAGCCCGGCGATCTCCCAGGCCTCTTCGAGGGCGTCGGTGTCCTCGGCGAGCAGGCTGACCGCGCGCCGGCTCACCGCGCCGGGGCGCGCACACAGCCGGTAGCCGCGCGGGGCGGTGTCGATGGCGATGTCGACCAGCAGCGCACCGGCCCGGCCGAGCAGATCCGCACCCACCCCGCGGGCCGGCAACTCGACCAGGTGGGCCAGGCCGCCGCCCAGCTCGCCGACGACGACCTCGGCGGCCTGGCGCGCCGAAGTGCCCGGCCATGACCCCAGGGCGGTCCCGGTGGCGAAAGCGCTCATCGAGCAACCGTATTGAAGGAGGTTTCGACCTCGACACGGCGGGTTACCTTCGACGAGTGAAGACGTCGCGGCTGGTGCTCATGGGTGCGGTAGCCGCGACGGTGCTCGGTTGTACCCGGTTCGTCGGTGGCACGGCGCTGGCACCGGTCGTGGCGCCGGTGCCCGACGGCGCCGTCCGCGTCGGGGCGATCCTGCTCGATACCTCCCGGATGCGCGGCATCACCGGTACCGACGAGGACCTGACGATCATCCCCACCATGGATTCCATCGCCCCGGTGGACATCGATGAGCTTGCCGCGACGGTGTCGCCACCGTGCCGCTTCGTCTTCACCGAGACGGCGGTGTTCGGCAGCGGGTACACCCAGTTCCGCAAGACCACCTACCAGTACCCGCCCAAGGGCGCGTTGATCTCCGAGGGCGCGGCCGCCTACCCCGACCCGCAGTTCGCCCGCCGCGCATTCGACGAGCTGGTGGCCACCGTCGCCGGTTGTGCCGGCAGCCCCGTCGGGCCGAAGATGGTCGGCGACTGGGGCGCCGACGAGCAGTCCCTGCACACCCGGCCCGGTGAGTGCGGGCGCGCCTACCTGCTCAAGGCGGTGGTGCTGCTGGAGGTCACCCACTGCGGCTTCTCCGAATCGATCGCTGACCTGGTGGTGACGAATATGGCGGCGGCGGTGCCGGGCTAAGGCCGGTGGCTCAGGCGGTGTCGGCGATGGTGGCGCTGGCGATCACCTCGTCGCCGTGCGGGTCCGGGCGGTAGCAGACCAGCGTCTGACCGCGGGCCACCCCGCGCAGTGGCGCACGCAGCCGCACGCGCAGATCGTCGCCGACGAGCTCGGCCACCGCGCCCACGGTCTCCCCGTGGGCGCGCACCTGCACCTCGCATTCGACCGGGCCGCGCCAGGCGCTTCCCGAGGTGAATACCGGCGTCCGTCCGGTCAGGCCCAGCACGTCCAGGTCGGCGGCGGTGCCGACGGTGATGGTGGCGGTGGCGGCGTCGATGCCGGTCACGTAGCGGGGCCGGCCGTCCGGGCCGGGGCCGGCGATGCCCAGGCCCTTGCGCTGGCCGATGGTGAAGCCGTGCACCCCGTCGTGCTCGGCCAGCACCGTCCCGCCGGCGTCGACGACCGCCCCGGGCCGCACCCCGATGTGGCTGCCCAGGAAGGTGCGGGTGTCGCCGGTCGGGATGAAGCAGATGTCGTGACTGTCGGGTTTGCTCGCCACCGCCAGGCCGCGTTCGGCGGCTTCGGCGCGGATGGCCGGCTTGGGGGTGTCGCCGATCGGGAACGCCGCGTGGCTGAGCTGTTCGGCGGTCAGCACCGCCAGCACATAGGACTGGTCCTTGTCGGCGTCGACCGCGCGGCGCAGCCGGCCGTCGGCGAGCCGGGCGTAGTGGCCGGTGGCCACCATGTCGAAGCCGAGCGCCACGGCGCGGGCGGCCACCGCGGAGAACTTGATCTTCTCGTTGCAGCGCACGCACGGGTTCGGGGTCTCACCGCGGGCATAGGAGTCGACGAAGTCGTCGATCACCTCGGCTTGAAACTGCTCAGAGAAGTCCCACACGTAGAACGGGATGCCCAGCAGGTCGGCGACCCGGCGGGCGTCGTCGGAGTCCTCCCGCGAACAGCAGCCCCGCGAGCCGGTGCGCAGTGTGCCCGGGTTGCGGGACAGCGCCAGGTGCACGCCGACCACCTCGTGCCCGGCATCGACCATGCGGGCGGCGGCGACCGACGAATCCACCCCGCCGCTCATCGCGGCTATGACTTTCACCGTGGCACCCCGGCGGCGGCCAGCATGGCCTGACGGGCCCGGTCCACCGCGCCCGGCAGCACCGCCAGCACCGCATCCACGTCGGC
Organism: Mycolicibacter sinensis; assembly: GCF_001667945.1. Lineage (GTDB taxonomy): Bacteria > Actinomycetota > Actinomycetes > Mycobacteriales > Mycobacteriaceae > Mycobacterium > Mycobacterium sinense_B. Next base: position 17,866 of record NZ_LZJK01000151.1, read on the forward strand.
GTCGACGCTGGTGTGCCCCAATGACAGCCGCAGCGAGCCCCGCGCGGCCACCGGGTCAGCGCCCATCGCCGTCAGAACGTGCGACGGCCGCGCCACCCCGGCGGTGCAGGCCGAACCGGTGGAGCATTCGATGCCGTTGGCATCCAACAACATCAGCAGCGAGTCACCTTCGCAGCCGGCGAAGGTGAAGTGCGCGTTGCCCGGCAGCCGCTCGGTGCGCGACCCGTTGACGCAGGCGTCCTCAATCCGCGCGAGCACCCCGTCGATGAGCCGGTCCCGCATGGCCGCCACCCGGTCGGCGGTGTCCTCCAGTGAGCCCACCGCGATCTGCAACGCGGTTGCCATGCCGACGGCGCCGGCGACATCGGGTGTGCCCGAACGGATGTCACGCTCCTGGCCCCCGCCGTGCATCAGCGGAACACAGGCCACGTCGCGGCGCATCAACAGCGCGCCGGCCCCGCAGGGCCCACCGAACTTGTGGGCCGTCAGAGTCAGCGCCGACAGCCCGCTGCCCGCGAAGTCGACCGGCAGCTGACCGACGGCCTGCACCGCATCGGAGTGCATGGGCACGCCGAATTCCGCTGCGACGGCGGCGAGTTCGGCAATCGGCAACACAGTGCCGACCTCGTTGTTGGCCCACATCACCGATACCAGTGCGACATCCTCAGAGTCCTGCAGCGCCGCGCGCAGCGCGTCCGGCGTCACCGAACCGTCGGCAGCGGTGGGCAGCCAGGTGATCTCGGCGTCTTCGTGGTCGGCGAGCCAGCTGACCGCGTCCAGCACAGCATGGTGTTCGATCTCGGTGGTGATGATCCGACGCCGGCGCGGGTCGGCGTCACGCCTGGCCCAGTAGATGCCCTTGACCGCCAGGTTGTCGCCGTCGGTGCCGCCGGCGGTGAACACCACCTCCGACGGACGTGCGCCCAGGAGTGCAGCGATCGACTCCCGGGACTCCTCCATCCGGCGGCGCGCGCTGCGGCCGGCGGCGTGCAGCGACGAGGCGTTGCCGACGGTGCCCATCACGGCCGTCATCGCCTCGATGGCCTCGGGGTACATCGGGGTGGTGGCTGCGTGATCCAGATAGACCATGACCCGCCCAGGATACCGGGCAGTTCCCGTCACCTCGGTGGCCATGCGTCAGCAGCAGATGCAGGCCTGCCGGGGCGGTCGCACCTGGCAGCCCACGGCGGCCTGGCAGCGGGCGGCCAGCTCGCGCCGATCTGTCCCGGGCAGCTGCAGGGATGCGACGTGCACCCGCGCGACGGTACGCCGTGCGGTGATCAGCCGGCGCATCGAGGCCGCCAGGGTGTCGTCGCCGACGAAGGCCGGCAGGGTCGAGCGGGATCCGTCGGGATGGTGGTAGCTGAGTTGTAGCGGCTGCACGGGGCGCGCCGCGTCGACGGCGGCCTGGAACATCGCCGGATAGAACCTGCCGTGGGCGCGCCCGCACCAGGTGGTGCCCTCCGGGAACGCCACGACGGTACGGCCTTCCCGCAATCTGGCGGCCACTGCCTCGACCACCGTCGGCAGCCGGCGCAGGCTGTCCCGGTCGATCGGGATGATCCGCATGAGGCGGGCCAGCGCCCCGATGCCGGGCCAGCTGATCAGGTCGGCGCGCGCCACGAATGTCCCCGGGCACACCGCGCCGACGACGAACACGTCCAGCCAGGAGATGTGCCCGCTGACCACCAGCATGCCGCGCAGGTTGCGCAACGGTGCCCCGATCGTCGTCACCCGCACTCCGAAGCAGCGCAACACCAGCCGGCAGCAGCCGCGCTGGAAGGTGACCCGGCCCGGCAGCGGCGCCGCCAGCAGCGGCAGCACCGGTAGCAGCAGCATCAGCAGGGCCAGCCGGGCCGCCACCACCGCCGGGAACAACAGCTTCGCGCCGCCGTGCACGCACGCCGGCGTACACGATGGCCGCGGCGCCCAGGCGTTGACGACCCCGTGGTTCACGCGTCCGTGGCGACGTCGGCTGCCGCCGCGACCGAGCGCAGGCGGTTCAGGTAGCGGGTATCGGCGTCGCTGCGGCACAACAGCGCCGGGAAGTCGCCCACCCCGAAGCCGGGGTCGTGGGCCGGTTCACCGCAGATCCGCGCGCCCAGCCGCAGATAGCCGCGCAGCAGCGGCGGCAGGACCGGACGGGCCGGCGGCGCGATCTCCTCGAGGCTCTTGCCGTCCAGCACCACCGGCCGATACGGCGTCAGCCGGTGCGGTGAGGCGTGGCGGCGCCGCACGAAGTCGCGGACGCCGCGGATCTGGCTGCCGGGCGCGCCCTCGCCGTGGACGGGCACCGAGACGCAGCCGGTGATGTAGTCGTATCCGTAGCGGTCCAGGTAGGCCAGGATCCCGGCCCACATCAACAGCACGACGGCACCGTTGCGGTGCCCCGGGCGCACCACCGCCCGGCCCATCTCGACCAGCGACGGGCGCAGCGGATCGAGTGCGGCGACGTCGAATTCGGCTGCGCTGTAAAGGCCTCCGGCGGCGATGGCGCCGGTCGGGGGCAGCATCCGGTAGCAGCCGACCAGCGCTCCGGAGGTGTCGTCCCGCACCAGCAGGTGATCGCAGTATTGGTCGAATCGGTCGGCGTCTCGGCCGTCGGCCGCGGGCGGCAGGGTGAATCCCGGCTCGGTGCTGAACACCTCGTAGCGCAGCCGCTGCGCGGCTTCGATCAGGGCGGGCTCGGTGGATACCAGCAGCGAGTATCGCGGGGTGTCGGTGGTGGTGGTGGGCTCGGGGGCGATGAGAACAGAACCAGTGCTCACAATCGCCCACGGTCGCGCAGTCATGCGGCGTAGAGGCAATCACCGCATGACATGTCGGTGCACTCTCGGTGACGAGTTGCAGCCTCCGGGCGGTCCGCGCGCTGGCAGCGGCAACTCGAGAGAAATCGACATTGTGACGATAAAAATCAACGTTGTGTAGACTTTGTCGGCAAAGTGCTCGATCGCGATTTCTCGGTCCCAACGGGGGTGCAAATGCCGACACAGCAGTGGCTCATCACCGGCGTCAGCACGGGTCTGGGCCGTGCCTTCGCCCAAGCGGCTTTGGCCGCCGGGCACACCGTCGTCGGGACGGTGCGGTCCGCAGATGACCTAGCGGCCTTCCGCGCGCTCAAACCCGGGTACGCCCACGGCCGCATCGTGGACGTGACGGACGACGACGCCGTTGCGAGTCTGTTCAACGAGGTAGAACAGTGCGTCGGCCCATTGGATGTCGTCGTCGCCAACGCCGGCTACGGCCTGGAGGGCACCTTCGAGGAGACTCCACTGGCCGAGGTGAGGCGACAGTTCGCGGTCAACGTGTTCGGGACCGTGGCCACCCTGCAGGCCGCACTGCCGCAGATGCGCCGGCGCCGGCGCGGACACTTGATGGCCGTCACCTCCATGGGCGGGCTCATGGCCGTCCCCGGCATGTCGGCCTACTGCGGCAGCAAGTTCGCTGTCGAAGGCATCCTGGAAGCACTCGGCAAAGAGGTTGCGCAGTTCGGGATCCACGTGACAGCGATCGAGCCTGGCTCCTTCCGCACCGACTGGGCCGGACGATCCATGACACGCGCCGCGCGGAGCATCGCCGACTACGACGAGCTGTTCGGTCCCATCCGCGAAACCCGAAAGCAGGCCAGCGGCAGGCAGCTGGGCAACCCGGCGAAAGCCGGCGACGCCATCGTGCACATCGCGTCGCTCGAGCGGCCACCGGCACATCTCGTCCTGGGCTCAGATGCGCTGCGACTGATCACCGCCGCGCGCGCGGCTGTAGACGAGGAGATCCGGAGCTGGGAAATGCTTTCCCGCACAACCGACTTCGCCGAAGGCGCCGCGCTCTGATGGTCCGTCACCACCCGGCACACGGCCGCCGCCCCACGGTGCGTAAGGGCGATCTCCGCGAGCAGGCGATTCTGGACACCTGCGAAGCTCTGCTGGCGCAAACGGGCTACGACGCCATGACCGTCGCCGACATCGCCCAGGGCGCCGGCATCACCCGCGGCGCCTTGTACTTCTACTTCGGGTCGAAGCAAGACGTGGTCACCGCACTCGTCGCCCGCACCGTCGAGCACTTGTGGGAGCGGTCCCGCGCCACCGCAGAGACCGACGACCCGTGCCAGGCAATCGCAGCGGCCATGCAGCGCACAGTCGAGCTGTGGAACGAGCACGGCCTAGTCATGCGCACAGCGATCGACCTGTCGTTGACCGTGCCGGAGATCGGCAGACTGTGGAGCCATACCGCTGACTTGTTCATCGCGGCCATCACCGCCGTCCTGGAACGAGCCGGCGTTGAGTCCGGCACGAAACCCGAACAGGCGCCTGCAATGGCGCGCACCTTGTGTTGGATGATCGAGCGGACCTTCTACCACACATCGCACGAATCTCGCGAGGAACTCCAACGGGCATCGAAGACGTGCGAACACATCTGGCTGATCAGCGCCGGGCTGACCTGATGACGCCCCGGTATGCCAACCTCAGGCGGCAGCACCGCCGCCGTCGGCGTGCAGCGTCGAGCCGGTGATGAAACTGGACCGCGGCGAGGCCAGAAACAGTACGGCTTCGGCGATCTCGGACGCCTGCGCGGTGCGGCCGAGCGGAAGCGCCCGGCCCAGTTCGTCGTTGACGTCGCCCCACTCGGCCACCACCCCCGCGGTAGCGGTGGGTCCGGGCGCGACGCTGTTCACCCGCACCCCGTGCGGCCCGAACTCGGCAGCCCAGGTTCGGGTCAGCGATTCCAGGGCGGCTTTGGACGCGCTGTAGCTTGACGCGCCCGGAACGCCTTTGAAGGCGACCATGCTGGTGACGTTGACGATGGCGCCGCGCCCGCGCCGCAACATGGCCGGCACCAGGGCCGCAACCAAGAAGTAGGCGCCGCGCACGTTGGTGTCAAACGTCGACTCGAATGACGAGACGTCCTGGTCGACGGTGAGCGCGCCGGGGAAACTGGCGGCGTTGTTCACCAGGATGTCGACATCACCACACTGCCGGGCAAGGGAGTGCACCGATTCGAGGTCCGCCAGATCGGCGGCCACGAACCGCACGCCGTCGCCGAGTTCGGCGACGGCGGCGGCACCGCGACCAGCGGAACGGCCGGTGATGATCACCGTGGCGCCGTGCCGCGCCAGCAGCCGGGCCGACTCCAGTCCGATACCGGCGGTCCCGCCGGTCACCACCGCGGTCTGGCCCGCCAGCTCGCTCACTGGGTCGCCAGCCAGTCCGCCAGGCGGGTCTGGGCCAGGATCGCGTCGGGGCCGGTGACCAGGCCGGTGTCCCCCACCTTGGTGCCGAAGTAGACGGCCGCCGGGTCGACCACGATCGGCAGGGTCTCGCCGCGGTGCGCTAGCGCCGCAGCGGCCAGTTCGGCGAACGTCATCTTCTCCGGACCGCCGACGTTGACGATCCCGTCCACCGGGGCCGCCTGGGCCGCACGGGCCACCGCGGCGGCCACGTCGGCGCCGGCGATCGGCTGGATCAGCCCCTCGGGGGCCCGCACCACACCGTCGACGGTCAAAGACGCGGTGATCGCGTCGGCGAACTCGTGAAACTGGGTGGCGCGCACGATGGTGTAGGGCAGCCCCGAGTCGGTGATGATCCGTTCCTGGGCCACCTTGGCGCGCATGTAGCCGCTGTCCGGCAGGGCGTCGCAGCCCACGATCGACAGCGCCACGTAGTGGCTGACATCGGCCTTTTTCGCCGCTGCGACCTGGTTGGTGGTCGAGCGGGTGAAGAAGTCCATGACCGGGTCGTCGTCGAAGTTCGGGGAGTTCACCACGTCGACCAGCACGTCGGCGCCCGACAGCGCCTCAACCAGGCCCTGGCCGGTCAGGACGTCGGCGCCGGTGTCGCGCGACGCCGCCACCGGCTCGTGCCCGGCCGCGGCCAGCAGCGCGACGACCTTCGAGCCGATCTGCCCGCTGGCGCCCATCACGGTGATTTTCATTTCTTCCAGACCTCCTTGGTCGACTGTGGTGTGTCCACAGTGGCACTGCAGAGGCCGTGCCGGTACCCCGGAAAGTCCGTAGTCTGCGGGTCAGCGCCACGGGGTGTCGCGCAGTTGACGCCGGGACCGGATGCCGAGCTTGGCGAACACCTTGCGCAGGTGCCATTCGACGGTGTGCGCGCTGATGAACAACTGGGCACCGATTTCGGTGTTGGTCAGACCCGCGCCGGCCAGCTCAGCGATCTGCTGCTCCTGCGGGGTCAAGGCGTCCCCGGGGCCGGTAGGGCGTTTGCCGGCCTTCTCCCCGGTGGCTTGCAGTTCCCGGCGGCTGCGCTCGGCGAAGGCCTGCGCCCCCATCCGGCTGAAAACCGCGTGCGCGGTCCGCAGCTGGGCCCGCGCGTCGCTGCGACGATTCTCCCGCCGCAGCCATTCCCCGTACACCAGCTGGGTGCGGGGCAGCTGCACTGCCATCCGGACACCGGCCAGCCGCTCGAGGGCCTCGCGGTAGCAGTCCTCGGCGGCACTGCCTTGGCTCACCAGCGCCCGCGAGCGGGCCAGCACACCCAGCGCCAAGTCGGTGCCGGCGGCCGACGTGCGCTCTTCGAGCTGTGCCAACGCGTCGAGGGCGACTGCATGTTCGCCGGCGCGCACTGCGGCCTCGACCAGCTCGACCAGATTCCAGCCGTACAGGCCCAAGTCCTCGTATTCGCAGGCCCGCCGCAGCGCCGCGCAGGCCACCGGGTAGTGGCCCAGCCCGAGGTGCAACACCGCGGTGGCATAGCCGACGAGGGCACTGATGCGGCCCTCCCCGCGCGCGGCGCCGTCGCGGGCCGCGGCCTCGATCAGCACGGTGGCCTCCGCTTCGTCGCCGGCCCACGCCGCCAGCGCCAGTTCGTGATAACGCACCGGGGTCTGGCCGGCCGCGGCCGACAGCGACCGCGCCTCGGCGAGAAGCGCACGCGCCGACGCGAACTCGCCGGCCTGGACATGCACCCCGGCCCGGGTCGTCAGCGCGGTCGGTAGCGCCGCCAACGCACCGGTACCGGTGGCCACCCGCACCGCATCGGTGGCGATCCGGTGCCAGGATTCGTCGTCCCACAGATCGTGCACGACAGCCTCGTGGGCGACCGGGAAGGCTTGCCACGACCAGGTTTCCGGGGTGATCGCCGCGATCGCGGCCCGCATCGGTGCGAGGCCGGCCGTGTACCCCGCAGCGATCCGGGTGGCCAGTCCGTGTAGCAGCAGGCCGCTCGGCCGGTGCGGGGTGGCCAGCGGTTGTGCGGTCAGCATCGTCGCGATATCGGTGCGCATCCCGGGCCCGAACTCTCGTCCGGCGTACATGGCCGCGCTGACGGCTTCCAGCATTGCGTCTTGGGCCATCGGCCCGTCCAGGTCGGCCAATTGTGTTGCGGCGTCGAATAGTTGGTGCACCGACTGGGTCAGGGCCGGGGCGTCGCCGGTGCCGCGACCACGGGTGAACGCCAACACCGCGCGAGTGCGCGCCACTCTGGCGCGCTGCAGGTCGTCCAGCGGGGCCATTTCGGCGGTGTCCAGCAGGGCGTCCGCGGCGTCGAGCTCGGCGGCCGCACGCATCGCCTCGGCGGCGTCCAGTGCCCGGGCGCCGCGCAGCGCGGCATCCGGGGTCAGTTCGGTGGCCCGGCTCAAAAACGCCGCCGCCGCAGCGGTTCCGCCGCGAAGCTGGGCCCGGCCGGCGGAGTGTTCCAGTTCCGCGGCGACCGATTCGTCCGGGGCCGCCGCGGCGTGGGCGCCGTGCCACGCACGACGGTCGGGGTCATGCGCCGGGTCGGTGGCTTCGGCCAGGGCACGGTGGGCCTGCCGCCGCTCGCCGTGCTGCGCCGCACGGTAGACGGCCGAGCGCACCAACGGATGCCGGAACCGCACGCGCGCGCCCGTCTCCAGCAGGCCCGCCTCTTCGGCCGGCGTCAAGGCCTCGCCGGGCAGGCCGAGCAGCTGCGCCGCCCGCAGCAGTAGCGTCGGATCCCCCACCGGCTCGGCGGCGGCCAGCAGCAGCAACTGCTGGGTGTCGCCCGGCAACGACCGGATCCGGGCCAGGAAGTGCTGCTCGATCTGGCCGGCCACCGGTTGCACGTCGGGCCGGTGGTATCCGCCCGCCAGTTCGGCGGATGACAGGCCTCGCGGCAACTCCAGTAGCGCCAGCGGGTTGCCGTGTGTTTCGGCGACGATGCGGTCTCGCACCTGGGTATCGATGCGCCCGGCGACCGCCGAGGCCAGCAAGGCCCGGGCGTCGGCATCGCCGAGCCCCCGCAGCACCAGTCTGGGCAGTCCGGTCAGGCCGTCGACCGGCTCGCGCAGCGCGAACACCAGCGCGACCGGTCCGGCCGCCAGCCGGCGCGCCACGAACCCCAAGGTCTGCGCCGTGACCTGGTCCAGCCACTGCGCGTCGTCCACCAGGCACAGCACCGGGCGCTCGACGGCCGCACCGGCCAGCAGCCCCAGCACCGCGAGCCCGACCAGGAAGCGATCCGGTGCCGGGCCCGAGCTCAGACCGAAGGCGGTCTGCAGCGCCGCGCGCTGAGGCTCGGGAAGCTCAGCGGCGCAATCGAGCACCGGCGCGCACAACTGCTGCAGGCCGGCGAAGGCCAGTTCCATGTCCGACTCCACGCCGGCGGTGCCGATCACCTGGAATCCGGTGGCACTGTCGGCCAGGTAGTCCAGCAGCGCGGTCTTGCCGATGCCGGGCTCGCCCCGCACGATCAGCACCTGTGGATCGCCGGCCCGGGTGCGCTCGAGCAGTTGCCGCAGCTGCGCGCACTCCTGGGCGCGGCCGATCAGCCGACCAGTCACGAAAGCCCCCATTCCGGCGTCGGAACGGGGGCTTTCGCGATTGCTCACGCAGAAGAAATTAACCCTTGCGGGCCTTGACCGCCTCGGTCAGCTGCGGGGCGACCTTGAACAGGTCCCCGACGATGCCGTAGTCGGCGATCTCGAAGATCGGCGCTTCCTCGTCCTTGTTGACCACCACGATGGTCTTGGACGTCTGCATGCCGGCCCGGTGCTGGATCGCACCGGAGATGCCCAGGGCGATGTAGAGCTGCGGCGAAACCGTCTTGCCGGTCTGGCCGATCTGGAACTGGCCCGGGTAGTAGCCCGAGTCCACCGCGGCACGCGAGGCGCCCACGGCCGCACCGAGCGAGTCGGCCAGCTCCTCGACCACCGAGAAGCTCTCGGCGCTGCCGACGCCGCGACCGCCGGCCACCACGATGGGGGCCTCGGTGAGCTCCGGACGGTCGCCGGCCACCGCGGGCTCACGCGAGGTGATCTTGGTGGCGTTCTCGGCAGGCGCGGGAACCTCCACGGTGACCTGCTCGCCCGCTCCGGCGCTCGGGGCCGGCTCCACGGCGCCGGCCCGCACGGTGATCACCGGGGTCTCACCGGTGGGCTCGGCGTCGACGGTGTAGGCGCCACCGAAGATGGAGTGCACCACCTTGGCGCCTTCGGAGACCTCGACCACGTCGACCAGCAGACCGGAGCCGATCCGAGCCGCCAGCCGGCCGGCGACCTCCTTGCCGTCGGCGTTGGCGGCGATCAGCACCGCGGCCGGGGTCGCCGACTCGGTCAGCGCGGCCAGCACGTCGACGGTCGGGGTGACCAGGTAACCCTCCACCACGTCGGACTCGGCGACGTAGATCTTGGCCGCACCGGCCTCCTTCAGCCCGTCGACCAGCGGAGCGGCGGTGCCGGGGGCACCGACGACGACGGCGGACGGTTCGCCGAGCACGCGCGCGGCGGTGATCAGTTCGGAGCTGACCTTCTTCAGCGCTCCTTCGGCGTGCTCGACGAGCACGAGTACTTCAGCCATGTTTGTCTACTTCCGTTTTCGTAAGTCCGGGGATCGCTTAGATCAGCTTCTGGGCAACCAGGTACTCGGCGATCTTGGTGCCGCCGTCGCCCTCGTCGGTCACCTTCTCGCCGGCGGTCTTCGGCGGCTTCGGCGTCGACGCGGTCACCTTGGACCCGGCGTTGGCGACACCGACCTCGTCGGCCTCGACCCCGATCTCGGCCAGGGTGAGCACGGTGACTTCCTTCTTCTTGGCGGCCATGATGCCCTTGAAGGACGGGAAGCGGGGCTCGTTGATCTTCTCGTTGACGCTCACCACCGCCGGCAGCGAGGCCTCCAGGGTGAACACGCCCTCGTCGGTCTCCCGCTCGCCGGTGACCTTGCCGCCCTCGACGGTCAGCTTGCGCAGGTGCGTCAGCTGCGGCAGGCCCAGGTACTCGGCGATGATCGCCGGAACCGCACCGCCGACACCGTCGGTGGACTCGTTGCCGGCGATGACCAGCTCGGTGCCCTCGATCGCGCCCAGCGCCCGGGCCAGCGCCCAGGCGGTCTGCACGACGTCGGAACCCTTCATGCCGTCGTCGAGGATGTGCACGGCCTTGTCGGCCCCCATCGACAGCGCCTTGCGGATCGCCTCGGTGGCCCGTTCCGGGCCGGCGGTCAGCACGGTGACGGTGCCTTCGGCACCTTCCTTCTCGCGGATCAGCAGCGCCTCTTCGACGGCCCGCTCGTTGATCTCGTCGAGCACGGCGTCGGCGGCGTCACGGTCCAGCGTGAAGTCGCCGTCACTGAGCTTGCGCTCCGACCAGGTGTCTGGGACCTGTTTGATCAGGACCACGATGTTCGTCATGAGTGTGGTTCGTCCTCCTCGAAGGGGTCCTGCGGCGGCCGGCCACAAGACTGGGTCACGATTTACGCAGCCGCACGGCCATATTACTCGTCGGTAACTTAGTGCGGTTCGCCTGTACAGAGTAGCGGGTCGTGATAGAGCCACTGCGGGGTAGCCGGTTCGTGGACCGCGCCATTAGCGTTAGCCTGCCTGTGCAATGAAATCTATTGACGGTCCCGACTCCCCCGCCGACACCACCTTGATGCTGACGGGCGAGCGCACCATTCCCGGACTCGACGTCGAGAACTACTGGTTCCGCCGTCACGAGGTGGTCTACCAACAGCTGGCGCCGCGTTGCGCCGGCCGCGACGTCCTGGAAGCCGGGTGCGGCGAGGGCTACGGCGCCGACCTGATCGCGCGCGGGGCACGTCGGGTGATCGGGCTGGACTACGACGACGCGGCGGTGGCCCACGTGCGGGACCGCTACCCGCGGGTGGAGGCGATCCAGGGCAATCTCGCCGACTTGCCGCTGCCCGACGCCGCCGTGGACGTGGTGGTCAACTTTCAGGTGATCGAGCACCTGTGGGACCAGGCGCAGTTCATCGCCGAGTGCGCCCGGGTGCTGCGGCCCGGTGGGCTGCTGATGGTGTCGACCCCCAACCGGATCACGTTCTCCCCCGGCCGCGACACCCCGATCAACCCGTTCCACACCCGGGAGCTCAACGCCGCCGAGCTGACCGCACTGCTCATCGACGGCGGGTTCGTCATGGACGCGATGCTCGGGGTGTTTCATGGGCCGGCACTGCGCGAGATGGACGCCCGGCACGGGGGCTCGATCATCGACGCGCAGATCGAACGCGCGGTCGCCGACGCGCCCTGGCCGGCCGAGCTGCTGGCCGACGTCGCCGCCGTCACCAGTACAGATTTCGACATCCTCCACGCCGCCGAACGCGCAATCGATGACAGCCTGGATCTGGTGGCGATCGCGGTGCGGCCGTGAACGAAAAGCCCTCGGTGCCAGGCCTGTTCACCCTGGTGCTGCACACCCACCTCCCGTGGCTGGCCCACCACGGCCGCTGGCCCGTGGGCGAGGAGTGGCTCTACCAATCCTGGTCGGCGGCCTACCTGCCGCTGATGCGGGTGCTGCGGTCGCTGGCCGCTGAGGGCCGGCGCAACCTGCTCACCCTCGGGGTGACGCCGGTGGTCGCCGCCCAGCTCGACGACCCCTACTGCCTCGACGGCATGCACCACTGGCTGGCGAACTGGCAGCTGCGCGCCACCCAGGCCACGACTTTGCCGGATCTGCGCGACTTCGGCCGGCACGAGTGCGCCGCGGCCGAGCAGGCGCTTGAGGAGTTCGCGCTGCTGTGGCGGCACGGTGCCAGCCCGCTGCTGCGCGAGCTGGCGCAGGCCGGCACTGTCGAACTGCTCGGCGGCCCGCTGGCCCACCCGTTCCAGCCCCTGCTGGCGCCGCGGCTTCGTGAGTTCGCGCTGCGCGAGGGCCTGGCCGACGCGGCGGCACGGCTGGCCCACACCCCCGCCGGGATCTGGGCGCCGGAATGCGCCTACGCGCCCGGGATGGAACACGGCTACGCCGCGGCCGGGGTCTCGCACTTCATGGTCGACGGGCCATCGCTGCACGGCGACACCGCGCTGGGCCGCCCGGTCGGCGACACCGACGTGATCGCGTTCGGGCGCGACCTGCAGGTCAGTTACCGGGTGTGGTCGCCGAAATCGGGCTATCCCGGCCACGACGCCTATCGCGACTTCCACACCTACGACCACCGCACCGGGCTGAAGCCGTCCCGGGTCACCGGCCGCAACGTCGACCCCGAACACAAAGCGCCCTATGACCCGCAGCGCGCTGACGCCGCCGTCGACGCCGACGTCGCCGATTTCGTCGAAGTGGTCCGGGGCCGCCTGCAGGCCGAGTCCGAGCGGATCGGTCGCCCCGCCCACGTGGTCGCCGCCTTCGACACCGAGCTGTTCGGCCACTGGTGGTACGAGGGGCCGACCTGGCTGGCCCGGGTATTGCGGGCGCTGCCGGAGGCCGGGGTGCGCGTCGGCACCCTGTCCGACGCGATCAGCGCCGGGTTCGTCGGCGACGCGGTCGAACTGCCGCCCAGCTCCTGGGGCTCGGGCAAGGACTGGCGGGTGTGGTCCGGGGAGAAGGTCGCCGACCTGGTGCAGCTCAACACCGAGGTGGTCGAGACGGCGCTGGGCGCCGTCGACAAGGCGCTGGCGCAGACCGGGGCGCCCTCGGGCCCGACTCCGCGTGACCGGGTCGCCGACCAGATCCTGCGGGAGGCGCTGTTGACGGTGTCCAGCGACTGGCCGTTCATGGTGAGCAAGGACTCCGCCGCCGACTACGCCCGCTATCGCGCACAGCTGCACGCGCACGCCACCCGGGAGATCGCCGACGCACTGGCATCGGGGCATCGTGACGCGGCCGAACGGCTCGCCGAGGGATGGAATCGGGCCGACGGTCTGTTCGGCGCGCTGGATGCCCGTAGGCTGCCACGGTGACCCCCCTCTTTCGCGACCGTGCATGTGTCCGGCGCGACATGGCAGGACAAGGAACAGCCGCGTGAAGATCCTGATGGTGTCGTGGGAATACCCACCGGTGGTGATCGGCGGGTTGGGCCGGCACGTCCACCACCTGTCCACCGCTCTGGCCGCTGCCGGTCATGACGTCGTGGTGCTGGCCAGGCGTCCCTCGGGCACCGACCCGAGCACCCACCCGTTGTCGGACGAGATCAGCGAGGGCGTGCGGGTCATCGCCGCGGCCCAGGATCCGCACGAATTCTCCTTCGGCGAAGACATGATGGCTTGGACCCTGGCGATGGGGCATTCCATGGTGCGCGCCGGGCTGTCCTTGAAGACCGACGGGGGCCAGACCGTGTGGCGCCCCGACCTGGTGCACGCCCACGACTGGCTGGTGGCGCACCCGGCGATCGCGCTGGCCGAATTCTATGATGTCCCTTTGGTTTCCACTATCCATGCCACTGAGGCCGGGCGGCACTCCGGCTGGGTGTCAGGCCGGCTGAGCCGTCAGGTGCACGCGGTGGAATCGTGGCTGGTGCGCGAATCGGACTCCCTGATCACCTGTTCGGCCTCCATGCGCGACGAGATCACCGACCTGTTCGGCCCCGGGCTGGCCGAAACGACCGTGATCCGCAACGGAATCGACGCCGCGCGGTGGCCATTCGCCCGCCGCCGGCCCCGCACCGGTCCGCCGGAACTGCTGTTCGTCGGGCGCCTCGAATACGAGAAGGGCGTGCACGACGCCATTGCGGCGCTACCGAGGATCCGGCGGGCCCACCCGGGCACGACGCTGACCATCGCCGGTGACGGCACCCAGCAGGACTGGCTGATCGAGTGCGCCCGAAAGCACCGGGTGCTCAAGGCAACCCGGTTCGTCGGCCGACTCGACCATGACGAGTTGCTGGCACTGTTGCATCGTGCCGACGCCGCCGTGCTGCCCAGCCACTACGAGCCGTTCGGGCTGGCCGCCCTGGAGGCTGCTGCCGCTGGGACCCCGCTGGTGGCATCCAATGTCGGCGGTCTCGGTGAGGCCGTGATCGACGGCGATACCGGCATGTCGTGCCCACCGCGCGACGTGCCCGCCCTGGCCTCGGCGGTCTGCGCGGTGCTCGACGACCCGGCCGCGGCTCAGCACCGCGCCGTGGCTGCCCGGGACCGGCTCAGCGCCGACTTCGACTGGCATACCGTCGCCGACGAGACCGCTCAGGTGTATCTGGCCGCCAAGCGCCGCGAGCGCGAACCGCAACAGCGCCGACCGATCATCGAGCACGCGCTACCGGACCGGTAAGCCCTCGGGTGTGGGACCGCATCGCCGCCCTAGTCACGCGCCGTCGTTCGTGGCTGGTGGCAGTTGCGGTCGTCGTCGCCGCGGCAGCGCTGATGGCGCCGGGTGGTCACACCTCCGATGCCACCGCATCGCCCGCGCTGCTGCCGGAGTCCGCGGAGTCCGCGGCAGCCGCCGCGGCGCAGCGCGGGTTCCCCGGTGGTGATCGAGCGACGGCGATCCTGGTCGTCACCCGCCGCGACGGCTCGGCTTTGACGGCGGCCGATCTGGCCGCGGTCGCGCAGGCACACGAGCGGATGCAGCAGGTGCCGCAGGCGCTACCCGGCCCGCCGGCTCCGGCAGCGGTCTCCGCCGATGCCCGGGCGGCGATCGCCACCGCGCAGGTGAGCACCGCACTGTCCGGATTCGAGCTGCGTGACGCCGTGCAGGCCCTGCGGTCGGCGGTCACCAATGGCTTGCCCGGCCCGCTCACCGCGCACGTCACCGGTGGGCCGGCGTTCGGCGCCGATATCGCCGATGCCTTCTCCGGGGCCAACATCACCTTGCTGGTGGTGACGGCGCTGGTGGTCGCCCTGCTGTTGATCGTCACCTACCGCTCACCGGTGTTGTGGCTGCTGCCGCTGCTGGTTATCGCGTTCGCCGACCGGGCGGCCACCGTGCTGGGCGGGCTGATCGCCGGCGCGACCGGGGTCACCGTCGACGGCTCGACGGCGGGGATCACCAGCGTGCTGGTGTTCGGCGCCGGCACCAATTACGCACTGCTGCTGATCTCCCGTTACCGAGAGGAGCTGCGCCGTTGCGCAGAGCATCGCATCGCTCTGCGCGCCGCGGTGCGCGCCGCCGGCCCGGCGATTGTGGCCAGCAATGCCACCGTGGTGCTGGCTTTGCTGACTCTGATCGCCGCGAGCATTCCGAGCACCCGCAGCCTGGGGGTCTGTGCAGCCAGCGGGCTGGTGGTGGCGGCGGTGTTCGTGCTGCTGGTTCTGCCCCCGCTGTTGGCGGCGTGCGGGCGAAACGTCTTCTGGCCCTACATTCCCCATATCGGCGACGATTCCACGGGCACCCGCTGGCGCCGGGTCGCCGATGCGGTGGGCCGCCGGCCGGTGCCGATCTGTGCGATCGCGGTGGTGGTGCTGGCGCTGTCGGCAGCCGGGCTGCTCGGCACCCGGGTCGGCCTTTCGCAAACCGAGCAGTTCCGGGTTCGGGCCGACTCGGTGACAGGCTTTCAGACCCTGGCCGAGCACTTCCCCGGCGGGGCGTCCGACCCTACCATCGTCATCGGCTCCAGCGCCCGGACAGCGCAGCTGCGCGACGCCATCACGCGGGTCCCCGGGGTGACGTCGGCGACTCCCACCGGC
Source organism: Mycolicibacter sinensis (assembly GCF_001667945.1). Taxonomy (GTDB): domain Bacteria; phylum Actinomycetota; class Actinomycetes; order Mycobacteriales; family Mycobacteriaceae; genus Mycobacterium; species Mycobacterium sinense_B. The sequence continues at coordinate 33,630 of NZ_LZJK01000151.1, forward strand.
CTGTCGCCGGCCGGCTTGACCCGGTGGTCGGTCGTGATCGGCGCCGCCCCGTCGACCACCGAGGCGTTCGGTACCGTTGCCGCACTGCGGGATTCGGTTCACGCCGCCGACCCCGATGCGCTGGTGGGCGGCGCCGACGCTCAGGCGCTGGACATCAGCGATGCCGCCGACCGCGACCGCCGGGTGCTCATCCCAGCGATCCTGGCGGTGGTGCTGGTCGTGCTCTGCGTGCTGTTGCGCGCTGCGCTGGCCCCGCCGGTGCTGGTCGCCGCAACGGTGCTCAGCGCGCTGGCCGCACTCGGCCTGGGCGGCTGGGCCAGCATCCACCTGTTCGGATTCCCGGCACTGGACAACAGCACACCGCTGTTCGCGTTCCTGTTCCTGGTCGCGCTCGGGGTGGACTACACCATCTTCCTGGTGACCCGTGCTCGCGAGGAGAGCGCCGAGCGCGGCACCCGCGACGGCATGGTGGCCGCGGTCGCCGCCACCGGCGGCGTGATCACCAGCGCTGGAATCGTTCTGGCGGCGGTGTTCTGCGTGCTCGGTGTGCTGCCGCTGATCGTGCTGACCCAGTTGGGCATCATCGTCGGGCTCGGGATCCTGCTGGACACGTTCGTGGTGCGCACCCTGGTCATCCCGGCGTTGTTCACCCTGATCGGCGACCGGATCTGGTGGCCGTCCAACACCGCGGACACCCGCTCGTCCGACGACCTAGTCGCAGGCCGCTAACGGCTTGTCGCAGCGGCGATTCCGATATCGATCCATTCGCCGAGCCGACGCCGGGTACGCACGTGCTCGGCGCCGACGTGCACCCAGCCGCGCATGGTCCGCCCTCCCATCGCCATGGGCTGCGCGGCGGTGGTCCGCACAAGCTGGTCGGCGCGGTCGGCACCGGCCCGGACCAGCAGGCCGCCCTCGGCGCTGGCGGCGACCGCGATTCTGCCGTAGACGAGGAACGCCAGCCCACCGAACATCGCCTTTTCCAGCACCGGTGGGCCATCGGCGAACTGCTCCCGCACGCGGGCCGCCAACTGCGCGTCGTAAGCCACTATGACCCCGACGGTGCGTACCAGCGCCGGATCGCCTCCGCGAACTGCCCGGGGGCATCCGAGGGCACGAAGTGGCCGGCCCCCTTGATAACCACGGTCTGGTGATCCGTCAGCGTCTGCTCCCACCGCCGTAACTCGTTGTCTCCGAAGGCGAAGTCGGCGTCGCCCCAGACGATCAGCGCCGGCAGCGCCGCGATGGCGGGCAACCCGGATTCGACGCCGGCGAGAAAAGCGCGGCTGGCGGTGATCTCGCGGGGAAACACCGCCGACCCCTCCCGTCGTGCCCAACTGCCGAGGGCCTTCTGGTAGTGGGCCATCTCCTCGCCGGTGGGCTTGGTGAGGCGGTGGCCGACAGGGATCATGACGTTGACGAAGAGGTTGAACTGCCGGATCAGCAGGCGTCCGATCGGGCCGCCCATCACCTGGGACATGATCTGCACCAGCGGAGCTCCGACCGGCCAGGCCCAGGTGTTGGTCAGCACCAGCCGGTCAAAGACCTCGGGGCGCTGCTGCACGACGGCCAACCCGATCGGCCCGCCCCAGTCGTGGGCCACCAAGGTGACGCCGCTCAGCGCGAGCGCTTCGACGAACGCGCCGATCACCCGGGAGTGTTCGGCCGGCAGGTACCGATATCCCGGTGCCGCTGAGGACAGCCCGAATCCGGGGTAGTCCACTGCGATGCAACGGAAGTCCCGCCGTAGCGCTGCGATGACCTCGCGATAGTCGAATGACCAGGTCGGGTTGCCGTGCAAGAACAGCAGCACCGGCCCCGTTCCCTCATCGACGTAGTGCAGGCGGTGCCCATCGATGTCGATGAATCGGCTCTCGAACGGGAACAACTCGTCGTCGACCCAGGCGGGCCTCTCCGCGACCCTCATAGCCACCCTCCTCGTCGAACTTGATATAATCAAGCGCACTTTAGAATAGCAAGTAGGTGGCGATGAGTCGAGACTACGGTCAGTACTGCGGACTTGCCCGGGCCCTGGATGTGGTGGGTGACCGGTGGAACCTGTTGATCGTGCGCCAGCTGCTGCTGGGGCCCGCCCGCTACCGCGAGTTGCGCGACGGGCTGTCCGGCATCGCGACGAACCTACTGACCGAGCGCCTGCGTGATCTGCAGACCGCCGGTGTGGTCGAGCGGCGGTTGTCCGACGACGGCCGCGCGGTCAGCTACGCGCTCACCGACTGGGGCGCGCAGCTGCGTGAGCCCATCTACGCCCTGGTCCGCTGGTCGACGCCGTTGATGGTCCGCGGGCCGCAGGGCGACGAGTTCCGTCCCGAGTGGCTGGCACTGGCGCTGCCCGCCTTGTTCGCCGGTCGCACGCCTGCGGATCGGTCGACCGTGGGAATCGCCGTGGAGGGCGGAATGGTTCAACTGCGAACCACCGAATCCGGCATCGAGGTCGGTATGCCCGACGGGCGCGAGCTTGACGCCGTGCTGCACACCGAGGCGCCCGTGGTTCTCGGGCTCGCGGCCGGTGTGTTGTCCCTTGATGACATTGCCGCGCTCGTGCACATCGACGGCGACGCATCCGCCCTGCGCAGCTTCTTCGGCGCACCCGCAACGGATCCGTCGGGGTCTACACCGATCCCAGATACCGCACCCGGTCGGCGATAACCCGTTGCGACACATCGGCATCGGGGACCAGCAGATCGAACGCATGCGGGCAGCCCGGGTAGACGTGCAACTCGACGGGCACCCCGGCGGCGAGCAACCGGTGCGCAAAGGAGACGTCTTCTGCGGCGAAGATGTCCAGCCCGCCGACGTCGAGGTAGGCCGGCGGCAGACCGGTCAGGTCATCTGCGCGGGCCGGCGCGGCATAGCCGTCGGCGGTGGCGCCGCCCAGCAGCGCGCCCCAGCCGGTGGCATTGTCGTCGTAGCTCCAAGTCAGCAGCCTGCCCGCCGCGTCACCGTCGCGCGTCCGGTCGTCGAGCATCGGGTAGATCAACAGCTGGGTGGCGATCGCCGGCCCACCCCGGTCCCGGGCCAACAGGCACACCCCGGCGGCCAGTCCCCCGCCGGCGCTGTCGCCCATCACCGCCAGCCGGGAAGCATCCACGCCCAACTCAGCGGCGTGGCCGGCCAGCCAGCACAGCGCCGCATAGCAGTCCCGAAGCGGAATGGGGTGCGGGAATTCCGGGGCGACACGGTAATCGACGACCAGCATCGGCACCCCGGATGCGGCGACGTAGCCGCGGACCGCCGCATCGTAGAGTCCACCGAGGCGATCCCAGCCCAGGATCATCCCACCGCCGTGCAGGTACAGCGCCGCACTGCCGGGCTGAGCAGCGCCCGCGCGCCGATACCAGCGCAAGCCGAGCGTGCCGCCCTCGTAACGTAGCGAGAACTCGTGGGCCTCAACGCCGGTGACCGGCGGCCGCGCCGCCAGCACCTGGTTGAACATGTGACCGGCATTGCGGCGACGGGTCACGACGTCACCGACCGCCGGCGGCGGCGCCTCGGCGGCGCCATCTCGCATCGCCAGCAAGGCCGCGAGCACCTGGGCGTCAGGCGGACCGGCCATCGGCGCTCCCTAGCAATCGGTTGACGGTATCGTCCGCTACGGTAACGCCGGAGGAGGTGACCGGTCAGTTCTATGCCGCTACTGAGCGCCCTGCGCCTGAACATGACGAATGTCCCCGGCGCCGGGCATTCCGGGCGCTACCGGGCCGCGCTGGAGATGGCGTCCTACGCCGATGCCCGCGGGGTGACCGCGATCGGTTGCGAAGAACATCATCTCGCCGCCACCGGATGGTTGCCGGCCCCATTGCTGATGGCCGCAGCCGTCGCCGGATGCACGACAACCGCCCGCATCAGCGTGGGTGCGCTGCTGGTGCCGCTCTACGACCCGGTGCGTCTGGCCGAAGACATCGCCGTCCTCGATCAGCTGTCCGCCGGGCGAGTCAGCTTCGTGGCCGGGATCGGTTACCGCCCAGAGGAATACCATGCCCTCGGCAAGGACTTCCGCCGGCGTGGGCGGCTGATGGACGAATCCCTGGCCGTGCTGCTGCAGGCCTGGGGCGACGAACCGTTCGAGTTCAACGGCCAGAAGGTGAATGTCACGCCCAAGCCGTACACCACACCGCATCCGCTGTTGCTCATCGGCGGTATGAGCGTCGCGGCGGCGCGGCGGGCGGCTCGATTCGGGTTGCCGTTCTCGCCGCCGATGCCGATGCCCGACATCGAAGCGGTCTATCTGGCCGAGCTGGCCGCCCACGGCAAGCACGGGTTCGTGTTCAGTCCCGAAAACGGCAACACCGTCACGCATCTCAGCGACGATCCGGACAAGGCCTGGGCCTGCTGCGGTGACTACTTCCTGCACGAGGCCCGCGAATACAGCTCATGGGCCGTGCCGGAAGTGGCGCGCCCCAACGAAACTGCGGTGGGCAGCGTGGCTGAGCTGCGCCGGGCCGGCACGGTGGAGGTGCTGACCCCCGAAGAGCTCATCGCGCAGTGCCGCGCCGGACGCACCAGCGTGACGCTGCATCCGCTGATCGGCGGCCTGCCGCTCGACGACGGGTGGGAGAGCCTGCGGCTGCTGGTCGAGCGGGTGTTGCCGGAGCTGGGATCCTGACGTCTCACGCCTGGACCGCGGCCGCGGCGACCATTCGGTCGGCGCCCCAGCTGCGCTGCAGGTATCCGAGCACCCGGTCCAGCTCGGCCTGGGGCACCGCTGCCCGCTCGCCCGGTTCCAGCGGATCGAAGTGGAAGATGTAGAGCCGCGACGCGAACTGCTCGAACGGCAGCGACGCCTCGCCGAAGCGTTCAGCATGTCCGGCGGTGCTCACCACCACCTCGTCGCCCCAGTCCTGCCCGCTGTCGTTGTTGGGGTTGTAGAAGTAGACCCGCATGGTGCCCTCGGGGTCCAAGCTCACCCGCAGCACGGTGATCGCATGCCAGCCGACGAAGCGGGCGGCGCTGTCGGTCACCGCGATGCCGGCCGGCTGCGGGTGGATGAGCGGTTGATTGCCGTTGTAGAACGGGTGGTAGGCGGCGTAGAAGTGTCGCAGGAACCCTTCCAGGTCGACCAGATTGCCGGTCTCGACATCGACATTGATGCGGAAGCCGCGCCCGGACCACCACCCGTGGAACTCCGGATTGACCCATCGGTGCGGGTCGCCGTCGCGGCCGACACACCGCCGGAACATCTCGGCATAGATGCGGTCCAGATGCGGCACCACCAGCAATGACACCGGGTCCAGGTCGAGGGGATGGTGGGCGGCCACCCCGGCTTCGGTGTCCTTCGACGAGATCGGCTGCCCCTCGAAGTGCATGACGATCTCGTCGTCACGCGCGGCCCAGGCGATCGTCTGCAGCAGATAGTCGGGGTCGTTGTAGGACCACATCGACAATGCACGCGCCGCCTGGCAGGTCGGGTTGTCGCCCTGCCCGACCCCGAGCGGCAGCCCGAGCATCGACAACGTCCCGGCCAGCAGCCAGGTATGGGGGTCTTGCGCCGCCCCGAACACCTGGGTGATCCGCTCGCGGGACTGCTTGGACAGCGGCAACGCCAATTGACGCCACAGCGACGGCGCGACCGGCGGCTGGTAGAGGATGCCGCGCTCGAGCAGCAGCGCCAGCCCGTAGATGCATTGGGCCGTCTCGACGTGCACCGCGGCCGCGATCAGGCTGTGCACCAGATCGTGAAAGCACAGCAGGCTGTCGCGCCCGGTGCTAGACAGGCCCAGCGCCTCGCCGATCAGGTAGTCGCTTTTCTCGAGCAGGAACCGCAGCAGCACCGCGTGATAGGGCGACACCAGCCCGGTGTCGTGCATCGACCGCGCGAAGCCGGCCGCCTCGTACTGCAGGGTCGGTTCGTCCATCGAGTCCAGCCGGCTGCGATACACCTGCACCCCGGGATCTTCCCGACAGCCATCGGTGGTGCCGTACAGGCTGGTGATCAACCGATCCGTCCCCAGCGCACCGCTGCCGAGATCAATGCTCGGATCACTGCGCACAATCGCGATCTGGGTGATCATCGCCTTGATCTGGTCGACCTGGATGGGCCGCTGCCGCAGAATCCGCCAGATCTCATCGACCAGCCGGTCGAGAACGCCGTCGTACCCGATCTCCTCGACCAGGTACCCGAACAGGTCCCGGGTCAGCCGGGCCATCCGGCCCTGCAGTTCGCGCTCCGCCTCGGTCGGCGGGGTCAACAGCAGGGACAGGTTGAGCGCCAGCACCTGCGCGAGATGATGACGCGCCTGCTCGGCGGTGATCAGCGGATGGGGGTACTCGCCGTTGGCCACGGCGAGCAGACGCAGCTCGTTGACCGCCTCCAGCACCACGGTGTCCGGATTCGGGCTGCGCAATGAACCGGTGGTCAGCACCGGCAACAGCGTGCGCGGCGACGCCCAGTCGGTTCCCCAGAACAGCCCGGCCTCCTCCAGCGCTGCGCTGCGGGCGCGTACCGCCGCGCAACCACCCGGTTGCATCAGCACCAGTCGCAGCCCGTCGAGAACACGGCGCAGCCGGTCCGGTTTACCCAGCGCACCGGCCAGCGCCAGCGCGCTGGTGGCATCATCGAGCCTGGTCAGGCGAGATTCCAGGGTCGCTAGGTCACCGTTTGCCTGACTCCGCGGTGGATTCCCAGTCACCTCAACGGGTTCCTCACGTGCGTGCCGCCGCCACCTCAGACGTAGAAGTCAAGGTCTTCTTGTCGCTTGAGCAACCGCCGCATCTCATACGGATCCTCACCGGAGAAGTAGACCAGACCCCAGTGGGTGCCGAATGCGGTGCGCTTGGTGACAGTCTCTTCCAGCGGTGCGGTGAGTTCGTGCGATTCGAAGTATTGGTGATCCTCGGTCTCCTCGGGGATGGCCAGCGTGCTGACCACCCGCCGGCGCGGATACACCCCGAAACAGCCCGCGTGCCCGCTGGCGTCGACGACCTCGCGCGGGAAGAACTGCTCGAGTTCGTCCTCGGTGGTTTTCGGGTCGAACGCCAGCACCAGGCCCTGATAGCCGTTGAAGCCGTAGACGCGCTCCAGCAGTTCGAAGACCTTGAAGCCCGGCGGCCGGTAGGCGACCTCACCGAAGTACATCTCCCCGTCGCTGGTCACGAAATATTCCGGGTGGACAAAGCCGAAATCGATGTCGAACGTCTTGATCAGCTTCTCGATCTGCGCGGTGATCTGCGGCCGGTAACGTTCCAATTCCGGTGACGCCGGTACGAACACCGAATAGCCGAGGGTGACGTACTCGGAAATATTGAGAAACCGAATCTTCCCGTTGTGCACCCAGGCTTCGACGGCGAATTCCCAGCCGTCGAGATGTGATTCCATCAGCGCCGGGAATTCTTCGTCGGGAATCGAGTCAATGTCATCGGGAGCACGAATCACCCGGTGCCCCAGGCAGCCGGCCTTGTCGAAGGCCTTGAAGTGGATCGGGTCGTTGGGGTCGCCGTCGAGTTTCAACAACGTCTGGTTGACCCGCTTGAGGAACCGGATGACGTCGTCGCGGTCGTGCGCCTCCTCGAAGATGCCCACCCGGATCCCGCCCAGCTGGGCGCGGCGCTTCATCAGCGACTTGTCTCGCAGCAGCATGGCTTGGCCGAGCAGTCGCGGGTTGTCCAGCAGGACGGAGTTGATGGCCCCGGCCCATTCCACGGTCTCCTCGAAGAGCGGGATCGCCACGTCGACGCCGCGCTCCTTGAGGGTTTCGGCGATCTCCATCGACCGCTCATTGAGACGCTCGAAATTCCAGGCGAGGTACGGGATGTCGTGCTGCTGACAATATTCTTCGGCCCAGTCCGGCGCCACCACCACATATCGGCGATCGAAACGGTCCACCGCATCGATGGCGTTGAGACTCCAGCCGAGTAACGCAATATAACCCTTGTCGGGGTTCCGGCGCTTTTCCGAGGTCCGCTCAGCAATGATTCCAGCGGAATTCTGCAAAATCCCTCCAATATTTCGGGCTTTCTGCGTGCGCTTCCGCAATCCACCGTACCCGCCGGGCACCGGCGCGCATCCGCCCGCGGGGCCGCCCCAGTTGGAGAGTTCAGGAGTCGGCGAGCCTCAGCGTGCCGCTTTCTTGCGTTCGATGTCGGCCAGCGCAGCGGCCAGCTCGGCCCGCTCGGCGGCCGAGGTCTCCCAGGCCAGCTTGCGGTTCTTGACCACCTTGGCCGGCGCGCCCACCGCGATCGAGTAGTCCGGGATGACACCCTTGACCACAGCGTGGGCGCCCAGCACGCAGCCGCGGCCGACGCTGGTCTCACGCAGGATGGTGACCTTGGCCGCGATCCAGGTGTCGGGCCCGATCCGCACCGGGCTCTTGACGATGCCCTGGTCCTTGATGGGCACGGTGATGTCGTCCATCTTGTGGTCGAAGTCGCAGACATAGCACCAGTCCGCCATCAGCACCGAATCGCCGAGCTCGATGTCGAGATAGGTGTTGATGACGTTGTCACGCCCCAGCACCACTTTGTCGCCGATGCGCAGCGAGCCCTCGTGCGCCCGAATGGTGTTCTTGTCGCCGATGTGCACCCAGCGGCCGATCTCCAGCTCGGACAGTTCCGGGGTGGCCTGAATCTCGACGCCTTTGCCCAGGAACACCATGCCGCGGGTGATGACGTGCGGGTTGGCCAGCTTGAACTTCAGCAGCCGCCAGTAACGCACCAGGTACCACGGGGTGTAGGCCCGGTTGGCCAGCACCCAGCGCAGCGAGGCCAGCGTGAGAAAGCGGGCCTGACGCGGATCCCGCAGACGCGAACCACGCCAGCGTTTGTGGATCGGAGCACCCCACATGGTCGTCATGGCCGGAAAGCCTACGCGAGCGCGTTCTTGCCACGCGCTACCCTCACCTGGACTCGTTCACTGGCCTGCCGATGATGGGGGATTGCCACTGTGTTGCGGCGACGCGGTGTCCTGGCAATCGTCGCGGTGACGGCGGTGACGCTGGCGACATTGCCGCTGGGCGGCTGCGCCAACACCGATTCGTGGGTGGACGCCGCCCCCGCACCGGGCTGGCCCGCCCAGTACGGCGATGCCGCCAACAGCAGCAACACCGCCACCGCCGGGGCCACCGACCTGCAGTTGGACTGGACCCGGTCGGTCAAGGGCGAGCTGGGAGCCGGTCCGGCGCTCGGCGTGCACGGCTGGCTGGTGCTCAACTCCCAGACCGAGGCCGGCTGTTCGCTGATGCAGTGGGAGAACGCCGACCACGGCCGGCAGCGCTGGTGCACCCGGCTGCACCAGGGGGGCGGATTCTTCGGCCCGCTCATCGACGGCTTCGACAACGTTTATGTCGGCCAGCCGGGCGCGATGCTGTCTTTTCCACCCACCCAGTGGATCCGCTGGCGGGCACCGGTGATCGGGATGCCCTCGACCCCGCGGATCCTCGGTGACGGCCTGCTGCTGGTGGTGACCCACCTGGGGCAGACCCTGGTTTTCGACGCGCACCGCGGCACCGTCGTGGGCACGCCGCTGGACCTGGTGGACGGCATCGACCCGACCGACTTCCGTCGCGGCTTGGCTGACTGCGCCGCCGCCCGCCCGGACTGCCCGGTCGCCGCCGCGCCCGCCTACTCCCCGGCCAGCAACACCGTGGTGGTGAGCCTGTGGCAGCCGGGCGCCAAGGAGTCCGGCCTCGTCGGCATCAAGTACCACCCGGGCGGCACTCCCCTGCTCACTCAGGAGTGGACCAGCGACGCCGTCGCCGCCGGAGTGCTGGCCAGCCCGGTGCTCTCGGCCGACGGCACCACCGTCTACGTCAATGGACGCGACCAACGGCTGTGGGCGATCAACGCCGCCGACGGCAAGGCGAAATGGTCGGTGCCGCTGAAGTTCCTGGCGCAGACACCGCCGGCGGTGACGCCCGGCGGGCTGATCGTCTCCGGCGGCGGCCCGGACACCGACCTGGTGGCGTTCGCCGACCGCGGCGACTACGCCGAGCAGGTGTGGCGCCGCGACGACACCACCCCGCTGTCGTCGTCGAGCCTGGCCGGAAAGGTCGGCTACACCGTCGTCGCGGGCACCAGTGTCGGGCCGGCCGGGTTGTCGCTGCTGGTGTTCGACCCCAACGACGGCCATACCGTCAACAGCTATCCGCTGCCGGAATCGCGCGGGTTTCCGCTCGGGGTCTCCGTCGGCCGTGACCGGCGGGTGGTGGTCGCCACCAGCGCCGGGCAGGTCTTCAGCTTCGCCCCGGCCTGAACCACCACTCAAACGGCCAGCGGCGGCAGCGCGGCGCGCGGCACCTTCACCGAGGTGGCACCGGCGCTCATCGGCAGCAGCTCGCCGGGCGCGAAGTAGAAGATCACGTCCTCGTTGGTGATGGCGAAGTTCTGGTAGTGCGAGGGGTCCATGCCCGAACCGGTCGAAATCAGGATCGCCGGCACCCCGGTCTGGCGCTCGAGGTCGCGCTGCACCACCGGAAAGATCGCTTCCAATGGCTTGCTGCCCGGTGCGAACAGAGTTTCGAAGGTGATCGGCTTACGCGCCGCCAGATCGTAGTTGAACGACTGGTACCAGGTCGACGGCTGCGGGCCGCCGAGGTCCTGGAAGATCTTGAGCACGACGCTGTGAGTTCCCTTGGGCGCCTGGCCTGAACGGTGCTGCTCGGAGGTGGCGTCCATTTCGTAGGGCATGTCGCGTGAGCCGGGCGACTTGGCCACGGTCAGGAAGCCGTCGCGGTTCTGCACCAGGTAGGCGGTGAGCGCCTGCTGATCGGGGTAGTCGACCGGGAACTTCATGTCGAGCGTGTAATTGGCGGTCGAGGAGTGGACATGACACAGCCCCCCGGACTCGATGGTTCCGCCGAGTTCGGCACACGGCGAAGCCGCGATCGCCGCGGGCAGACCCGGCAGCCCCAGCCACCCGCCCACTGCCCCGCCCGCCAACAGGGCGGCCACCAGAATGCGCATCGTCGGTTTCGTCTCGCTTTGTCTCGACTTGCCGCAGCAAGCAGGAATGGCCCGGAGTCGATAGCCTACCGGGCTATTCAGCGGGAAGGATGGCAGACGAACGCAATCGGCCGGGCCGCGGCCCCCGCCCCGAGCCGGGTGATCACCACCGATAGTGCCCGGTCACCGCGCAGCCGCAGGCGGCGCCGGAGCACGTCGGGATCGAGGTCGACGCCGCGGACCAGGATCTCGCACGTGCCGCAGTCGCGGGCCGCCAGCGCCTGACGCAGGCGCTTCTCGCTGTAGGCCAACGAATCGAGTACCTCGAACCCGCGTACCCCGCAGGGCAACTCATCCCCGGACAGGTAGGCGATATCGGGATCGAGCTGCCAGAGCCCGTGCCGGGCACCGTATTGGCGGACCAGACCGGCCCGCACCACCGCGCCGTCCGGATCGATGATCCACCGCCCCGCCGGGCGCACGTCGCAATCGGCGGGTTCGGCGTCGGTGATCTGCTCGTCGCGGTCCAGGATCACAGCGCGGCGGCGCACCCCGGGGTCAGCCAGGCCGGGTGACCACAGGCAGGCCTCACGTACCGAGGCCCGCCATGAACTGACTTCGATCTCGCCGTCAAAACCCAGCTGTCGCACCTTATCGAAATCGATTCCAGGAGCAGTCTTTACGACGAGTTCGCGCTGCGCATAGACATGCAGCAGGCGGTCCAGGGCGGGTTGGTAGTCGGCCGGGTCGAAGCGGCGCCGTCCCCCACTGCGGCGGCCCGGGTCGGCCAGCACCACCGTGTCGCGGGTGACCGGGGCCAGTGCGTCGGCCCGGACCAGATTTGCCCCGCCCAGATTGTGGCGTGCCATTGCCAGCCGCACCGGGTCCAGGTCGCTGCCCAGCGCCGTAGCGCTGACCTCGGACAGTGCCGCCAGTTCGGTACCGATGGAGCACGTCACATCGTGGACGACGGCATCCGGCGCGCTGGCTTTGATCCGCTGTGCCCGGCGCCGTGCCACCGGCGCGGCGCTGGCCTGTTGCAGCGCCTCGTCGGTGAACAGCCACTGCGCCGTGCCCGGCAGCTCGGCCAGCTTGGCCGACGCCCGCCGGCGCAGCAGAATGGTCTCGGCCAGTGCCGGTGTCCGCCCACCGAAGCGGCCACGCAGCGCGGCGATGTCGGCGACCCTGGTGGCGGCGGTCAACGCGAAACCGGCGACCTCGGCCAGGGCGGCGGCGCCGTCCGTCGAACTCAGGTAGCCGACATCGTCGGCACTGAAATCTAGGACGGTTTAACCCCGGTGACCATCACGTTGTAGAACCAGCCCTTGGGCACCACGCGGCGCAACACGTTGGCGTCCACCCAGCTCAGCGTCCTCCAGCTACCGAACGCGAACCGCGCCCACCCCCAGCCGAGCTTGCCCGGCGGCACCGTGGACTCGAAGGTCCGAACCGGCCAGCCCAGCATGGCGGCGGTGAACTCCTCACTGGCGGTGCGCACGTCCACGGCTCCGGCGTTGGCGGCCATCCGCTCCAGATCACGCGGCTCGAAAGTGTGCAGGTCCACGATCCACTCCAGGGCAGCGGCGCGGGAGTTCTCGTCGAGCTCTTCCTGCGGCCGGCGCCAGGAACCCATCCCGGGCAGTTTCATCGCGGCGACCGTGGTTTTCCACGTCAGGTCGGCCAGCCGGCGGGCATAGAAGTTGCCGACGGTGGTGGGCTCGCCGGCGAACACGAACCGCCCGCCCGGCTTGAGCACCCGGATCACCTCGCGCAGCGACAGCTCCACGTCCGGGATGTGGTGCAGCACGGCGTGGCCGACCACCAAATCGAAGGTGTTGTCCTCGTAGGGAATGCCCTCGGCGTCGGCGACCCGGCCGTCGACGTCCAGGCCGAGGTTCTTGCCGTTGCGGGTGGCGACTTTGACCATGCCCGGCGACAGATCGGTGACCGACCCGCGCCGCGCCACCCCGGACTGCATCAGGTTCAGCAGGAAGAACCCGGTGCCACAGCCCAGCTCCAGCGCCCGGTCATAGGGCAGATTGTCGCGGTCGGCAGCGGGCACGATCACGTCGAAGCGGCCCCGGGCGTAGTCGATACAGCGCTCGTCGTAAGAGATCGACCACTTCTCGTCGTACTGCTCGGCCTCCCAGTCGTGATAGAGCACCTGAGCCAGCTTGCTGTCGTGCCGGGCGGCCTCCACCTGCTCGGCGGTGGCGTGCGGGTTCGGCGTCGGGTCCGTACTCGTCATAGCGAGTCAGCCTAACGGCTGGGCCGACCTCGGTTCAGATCGCTCCCAGCAAGCCGTCAGCGACTGAGTCGGCGGCCCCGCCGGCGCTGCCCGCGAATGCGCCGGTGATCGTGTCCATCACCGACTGCGGGAAGGCCTCGTACGCGGCGATCACGTCGTTGAAGCCGGTCTGCCACGCCGCGGTGATGTCCGCCTGATCACCACCCTGGATGGCCTCCCACAGGTGCCACAGCGCGATCTGCGGCGCGGTGATCACATTGCGGACGTCGACCAACAATCCGGTGATCAGATCCGGATTCGCCGGCACGGCTATGCCGTCCCAACTGACCAGCGTCCAGCCGTCGGTGGGATTGCCCTCCAGGATGGCCTCGCCCGCGTTGGGGGGCGGGCCGCCGTTTTCCAGCACCGTCTGCAGGATCGGCCAGATATCGGGGTTCTTGACGTTCATCAGAATCCAGATGGCGATGTCCCCGCCGCTGGAAGACGCCACGGCGGTCGTCGCGCCGCTCGGGTCGGCGATCGTGTTGTCGTACATCGTCTGGACGGCTTGGTTGACCTGGTCCTCGAACACCACCCCGTTGTAGTTGGTGCCGGGCTCGGAGACCAGGAGGTTGCCGAGGATCCACGAGGCCATCGGCAGGAAGAAGTTGGCTTCGGTGATCAGGTCGCGGGGGTGCCCCTCGAAGAGACCGGCGGGGATCTCGTTGAGGTCCGACAACACCGTCACGTCCGGCATGCCGGGCAGGGCGGCCAGGGCCTGCATGGTCTCCTGGGTCCGGACCAGCTCCGAGGCGTAGATGCCGGCGATACCGCCCGGAAACTCCTGCTGAATGTCCTGGGCGACCTGCGCGGCCTGTTGTTCGCCCAAATCGGTGAGGTGAGCACCGGGCGGCATCGTGCCGAGAATGCCATTGAGGTCGTCGGTCGATTGCCCGTGCCGCACCAGGTCCAGCGTGATGTCGGTAGCGGTGAGCTGGATATCGGTACCGACCGCTGCGGCGGGCGGGGGCGCCGCTAGTGGCGTGACGACGGCGAATACGCCGGTGCCAAGCAGTGCGATGCCGGTGGTGGCCCACGGGCGGGTAGCAAGTCGGTGCTTGTCCATATCTCCCCCTGGCAGACTTCGGGCGCGGTTGACGCCACGCTGCATACCCACTGGCGAACGGGATAACACCCAATTTTCAGGAAGGCCCGGGTCCTTGTTCAGTAACACCGACACGCCGGTTCAGCCTGCCAGCGCCGCCAGCGCGTCGCCGGCACTGCTGCCGGCGGCATCGCCCATGGCCCCGGTGATGGTGTCGATCACCGCCTGCGGGAAGGCTTCGACCGCGGCGACGACTTGGTTGAAGCCGGTCTGCAGCGCGGTGGCGATGTCGGCGGAGTTGCCGCCCAGGATCGCCTCCCAGATGTTCCACAGTGCGATCTGTGGCGCAGTGACCAGGTCGCGGTAGTCAACGAACAGTCCGGTGAGCAGGTCCGGGGTCTGTACGACCGGTGTCCCGTCCCAGCTGAGCATCGTCCAGCCGTCGGTGGGATTGCCCTGCAGGATGGCCTGGCCCGCGTTGGGGGGCGGACCCAGCGTTTGGAGCAGCTGCTGGGCCAGCAGGAAAATCGGCGGGTTTTTGACGTTCATCAGCGCCCAGATCGCGATCGGCCCGCCGCTGGAATACGCCACATCTGTCAGTGGGCCATTGCCCGCGAGGGTGTTGTCGTAGATCGTGCCGATGGCGTCGTCGACCTGCTCATCGAACTGCACGCCGTTGATGGACCCGATCTCGGGTACGAACAGCAAGCCGAGGACCCAGGCGGCCATCGGCCCGAAATAGCCGATCTCGGTGACCAGGTCGCGGGGTTGGCCTTCGAGGAACCCGGCGGGGATCTCGTTGAGGCCCGGCAGGATCTGGACGTCTAGGCCCAGTGCCTGGGCCAACGGGTCGGCGGTCTCCTGGGTCCGGACCAGTTGCGAGGCGTAGATCCCGGCGATGCCGTCGGGGAATTCCTGCTGGATGGCTTTGGCGACGTCGACGGCCTGCTGGTCGCCGAGCTCGGTGAGATGGGCACCGGGGGGCAGCGTGCCGAGAATGCCGTTGGCGTCGTCGGTCGACTCCCCGTGTCGCACCAGATCCAGCGTGATGTCGGTAGCGGTGAGCCGGATGTCGTCTAGCTGCGCGGCGGCGGCCGGGGGTGCCGTTACCGGGGTGATGACTCCGGCGGCGACCAGCGGTATTCCAGCGGCGATCCCCGAACAGCTGAGAAGTCGCTGCATGTCCGTCCTCCCCTGGCAGGACATTTTGTGACGGACATCACATTTCCTATTCGACGTCGAGCCCGGCAATACCGGGTTTTCAGCCAATCGCGCGGGTGCGTTCAGCCGCTCATGCGCCGCGACTCTGGCTCAAGGACCGGCTGCGGTTCAGCCCGCCAGCGATGCCAGCGCGTCGCCGACCGCGTCGCCGGCACTGCCGCCGGCCACATCGCCCAGGGACCCGGTGATGGTGTCGATCACCGCCTGCGGGAACGCGGTGACCGCGGCGAGCACCTCGTTGAAGCCGGTCTGCAGCGCGGCGGTGATGTCGGCGGGGTCGCCACCCTGCAGGGCCTCCATGATGTGCCAGCTGGCCATCTGCGGGGCGATCATCAGGTCGCGGAAGTCGACGAACAGCCCGGTGAGCAGGCCCGGGTTCTCGGCCACCTCCTGCCCGTTCCAGCTGACCAGCGTCCAGCCGTCGGTCGGGTTACCCTCGATCACCACCTGGCCGGTGTTGGGCAGCAACCCCGCCATCAACGACTTGAAGTAGAGCTCGAAGTCGGGGTTCTTGACGTTCATCATCACCCACGTGGAGATCGCCGCGCCGTGCGAGAACGCCACGCCGTTGAGGTTGCCATCGGCATCGACGGGCCCGGCGTTGTTGTAGATCTGGTCGATGGCGTCGGAAAACCGGTCCTGGAACGCCATCCCGTTCGGGTCGATGGTCGAACCCAGCTGCGGCACCCAGTACTGGCCGAACATCCAGGCCATCGGCGCCACCAGGTACAGCAGCGCGGTCGCCTGGCTGGACTGGGAGGTGCCTTCGAGGATGCCGGCGTTGAGCTCATTGAGTCCGGCCAGGTGCGTCACCGGGGTGTCCGGCGCACCCGCCGCGGCCAGCCAGTCGGCTGCGGTCTGCTGAGTCCGGAGGAAGTCTGACGTGTAGATCCCGTCGTAAAAGCTCGGGTCGGCGAGGTGCTGCGGGTTGTCGGGGTCGGCGAGATACATCGCCTGGGTAGCGCCCTCCGCGGTGAGCGGCGCGCCCGGAGGCAGCGTCCCGATGACACCCTCGACGTTGTCGGCCGACTGGCCGTGGCGTACCAGGTCGAGCACCATGTCGGTGGCGGTCAGCTGGATGCCGGGCAGGGTGACAGCGGCCAGCGGCCCGGCCATCGGAGCCGCCGGGCTGGCGGCGAGGAGTCCGGCGCCGACGAGGGCGACTCCGGCGGCGATCCAGGGGCGGGTGTGGTGCATGGCCTTCTCCTTCAGCGAGCACACGTTCAGTTACGATACGTTGCGTAGCGCAAATGTTCAGCTCAGATTAAGCTGATGTTTTTCCTATGTCAATAGTTTGGGGCCACCACAGACGAAGCCGGGCGCAGCGGAATGACCCCGCCACGCCCGGCCAAGCGCCTGCTGCGGTTCAGCTCGCCAGCGACGCCACCACGTCGCCGATCGCGTCGTTGGTTGCCTCCACGCCACCACTCGTGGCATCACCGAATGCTCCGGAGAGGGTCTCGAACACCGCCTGCGGGAACTGGGTCACGGCATTGAACACGTCTTGGAAGCCGGTCTGGATGGCCGAGGTGATCTGGTCCGGATCCATGCTCAGCAGGGCCTGCTGAATGTGGTAGGAAGCCATTTGCGGCGCCACGATCAGGTCACGGACGTCGACGATCAGCCCGGTCATCGAATCCGGGGTCGCGGAGACCTCGACCCCGTCCCAGTTGACCAGCGTCCAGCCGTCCGTCGGATTGCCCTCGATCACCACCCGGCTGGTGTTGGTCAGCGGGTGCTCCAAGAGCAGGTCGAAATCGGGGTTCTTGACGTTCATCAGCGTCCAGACCATGATCGCCCCGCCGTGGGAAAACGCCACGTCGTGCATCGTGGGGTCGTCAAGCGAGAGGCTGTGGTCATAGATCGCTTGAACGGCGTCGCCGAAGCGGTCGTTGAACGCCATCCCGTTGAAGTCCGAGGAACCCAGCAGCGGCACCGAATACAGACCGTAGGTCCACAACATCGGGGCCATCAGGTACGACAGCGCCACCGCCTTGAACTGGTCCACGGTTGACGACTGGATGCCCTCCCAAATGCCGGCGTTGATCTCGTTGAGCCCGGACAGGTTCGCCACATCCATGCCCATCAGTCCGGCGAACGGCGCGGCGGTCTCCTGGGTCCGGACCAGGCCGGAGGCAAAGATCCCGTCCACGCCGTCCGTGCCGTATTCGTCGAACAACGCCTGGCCGACCGCTTCCGCCTGATGGAAGCCGTTGTACGGGTCCGGGTAGTCGGCCAAGTGCGCGCCGGGCGCCACGCTGCCGTTGATGAGCTGGACGTTGTCGGTCGACAGCCCATGCCGCACGAACTCCAGCACCATGTCGGTGGCGGTGAGCTGGATGTCAGGCGTACCGAGGGTGGGCAGTGGCCCGGACATCGAGGCAGCCCCCGGAGTGGCGGCGAGGAGGCCGGCGCCGACAAGGGCGACTCCGGCGGTGATCCATGGGCGGGTGTGGTGCATGGTCTTCTCCTTCAGCGAGCTTCCGTTACGCTACGTCGCGTAACGCAAATACTTCGCTGAAGCTACGCTCACATTTTTCCTACGTCAATAGATCGGCCGCCCGGCGTTCCGGCGCGCGTCCTAGCCGCTCAGCGCGCCGGTGAGGGTGTCGATCACCGCCTGCGGGAAGGCGGTGATCGCCCCGACGACCTGGTCGAACCCGGTCTGCAGGGCGGCGGTGATGTCTGCCTGGTCGCCGCCCTGGAAGGCCTCCAGGATGTGCCAGGCGGCGATCTGCGGCGCCGTGGTGAGATCGCGCCAGTCGACGAACAATCCGGTGAGCAGGTCCGGAGTGGCCGACACCTCGTGCCCTTCCCAGCTGACCAGCGTCCAGCCGTCGGTCGGATTGCCCTCGATCACGACCTGGCCGGTGTTGGCCAGCGGAGTGTGGGTGTCGAGCAACTCTTTGATGACCAGCCCGAAGTCGGGGTTCTTGACGTTCATCAACGTCCAGATCGCGATCGTGCCCGCGTGGGCGAACACCGCGCTGCTCGGCGGGTTGTCCGGGTCGGACACGGTGTGGTGGTAGACGGTTTCGATCGCGTCGGTGACGCGGTCGTTGAACGCCACCCCGTTGGGGTCGATCGTGGATCCCAACATCGGCACCCAGTACTGACCCATGACCCACAGCAATGTCGGTAGGGCGTAGGCGATCTGGGTGAGCGTGTCGAGTTCGCGGCCTTCGAACCATCCCGCATTGATTTCGTTGAGCCCGGCCAGGTGCGTGACGTCCATACCCAGCAGATCGGACAGCGGCTGGGCGGTGTGCTGGGCGCGGATCATCTCCGAGGCGAAGAGCCCGGCGATCCCGTCCGGGAACGCCTCATGAATCGCCGGGGCGACGTCGGCCGCCTGCTGCCGGCCGAGCTCGGTGAGCTCGGCACCCGGCGCCAAGGTGCCCAAAAACCCTTCGGCGTTGTCCACCGACTCGCCGTGGCGCACCAGATCCAGGGTGATGTCCTGGGCGGCCAGCACGACCTCCACCGCGGCGACGTCGGGCAGCGGTGTCGCGACCGGCGTGGCCGCGACAGCTCCCGCGGCGACCAGCGCAACGGTCGCCGTGATCCACGGACGGGGGCCAAGTGGCTGCATTGGTCTCTCTCCCTCACGCCAGCAAGCGGGCGAACGTCGCCACGCGACTGAACGTTAGCTGATAAGAGAGTTAGAACGGGTGATTATCGAGGGTTTTCGCCGAGTCCGGCGGCGAACACCTGGGCGTAGCGGCGGCGGTCGGCCGCGGCCCGCTCGGCCGGCGGCAGCGTGGCGACGGTGTCGATCGAGGCCTTGGCCGCTGCCAGCGCCTGACGCGGGGCATCCACGAAGCGTCGGGCCCAGGTCATCGCCGCGTCGTAGACCCCGTCGGGAGCCACCATGTCGTCGATGACGCCCAGCGCGAGCGCCTCCTCGGCGTCGAAGAACCGCCCGCTGTACGCCAACTCCTTGGCGCGGCTGGCGCCGATGGTGCGCGTGAGCCGGGCCAGCCCGGCACCATCGGGGACCAGCCCGGCCAGGATCTCGGTGGCGCCGAACTTGACGTTGTCACCGCTGATCCGCCAGTCGGCCGCCAACGCCAGCGCCAGCCCGCTGCCCAGCGCGTAGCCGGTGACCGCGGCCACCGTCGGCTTGCCGATCGCCGCCACCGCTTCCACGGCGTCATGGCGGACGCCGGCGAACCGCTCGGCCTCGGCAGGCAGCAAGGTGCGCAGTTCGGGAACGTCGTCACCGGCGCAGAAGATCTCGTGGCCGCCGAACAGCACCACCGCGGCGACGTCGTCGCGCGCCGAGACCTCGGCGGCGGCCGCGGTGAGCTCCCGGTAGACCTGCCGGGTCAAGGCGTTGCTCGGCGGACGCGACAGCACCAGGGTGGCTACTCCGGCCGACGACGGGTGGACCGTGACGAATTCGCTCATCCGGGCCACCGCTTGCCGCGCGCCTCGTTGTAGCGCGCCGAGTCGAAGAACTCGATCTCCCAGTTGTCGCCGTGCCGGGCCAACGTCGGCTGGGTCACCACGATCTGGCGTTCCAACGTCAGCACGTCCTGCACGCTGCGGCCGACCAGCGAATCCAACTGGGTCCAGGTCGGCGGCAGCAGGAAACTGCGCCCGGCCGCGAAGTCTTCGATCGCCGCTTCCGGGGTGACCCACCCGGCGTGGTCGGACTCGGTGTTCTCGCCGTCGGCGCGCTGCCCGACCGGCAGTGCCGCGGCGAAGAAGTAGGTGTCATAGCGTCGGGTGCGCTCGGCCTCCGGGGTCACCCAGTTCGCCCACGGCCGCAACAGTTCGGCATGCAGCACCAGGTTCTCGGTGCGCAGGAACTCGGCGAAGGACAGATCGCCGGCAGCCAGGGCGCGGCGGGAGTCGGCGTATACCGAGGCGTCAGCGACCACACGTTGGGAGTCATCCGCCGGGCCGGCGAACAGCACGCCGGATTCCTCGAAGGTCTCGCGCACCGCCGCGCACACCAGCGCCGCGGCCAGGTCGGTCTGGACGCCGAACCGCTGCGCCCACCAAGACGAGTCCGGCCCGACCCAGGCGATCTCGGCGCTGCGGTCCCGGTCATCGACCCCGCCGCCGGGAAACACCATCACACCGGCAGCGAACTGCATGGCGGCATGGCGCCGCATCAAAAACACGTCCAGGGCACCGCGTCCGCTGTCCCCGTCGCGCACCAGCATCACCGTCGCGGCGGGTCGCGTCGGCAGGGGCGGCGGCTGTGGATGGTTCATGCCCGCCTCCGGTGCGCCGCCCGGCTGCGGGTCCGGCGGGCGAAGTACCGACCGTCGATGACGTCCAAGGAGATCGACTGCCCGAACGCCGCGGACAGGTTCTCCGCGGTCAGCACATCGCTGAGCAGGCCGGCGGCGACGGTGCGGCCCTCGGCCAGCAACAGGCAGTGGCTGAAGCCGACCGGAATCTCCTCGACGTGGTGGGTGACCAGCACAATCGCCGGCGCGTCGGGATCGGCGGCCAGATCGGCCAGCCGGGCGACGAGTTCCTCCCGGCCGCCCAGGTCCAGGCCGGCCGCGGGTTCATCGAGCAGCAGCAGCTCGGGATCGGTCATCAGCGCGCGAGCGATCAGCACCCGCTTGCGCTCGCCTTCGGACAGCGTTTCGTAGGTGCGGTCGGCCAGGTGTTCGGCGCCCAGGCTCTCCAGCAGGTCCACGGCCCGCTCGTGGTCGACGGCGTCATAGCGTTCCCGCCAGCGTCCCAGCACCGCGTAGCCGGCCGAGATCACCAGGTCGCGGACGGTTTCGCCGCCCGGGATCCGCTGCGCCAGCGCTGAGGAGCTCAACCCGACCCGGGCCCGCAGTTCGGTGGTATCGACCCGGCCCAGCTGTTCACCAAGCACAAAGGCCATACCCGAGGACGGATGTTCGGTGGCGGCGGCGATCCGCAGCAGCGATGTCTTGCCGGCCCCGTTGGGCCCGATGATCACCCAGCGTTCGTCGAGTTCAACCGACCAGTCCAGCGGGCCCACCAGGGAGCGCCCGTCACGGCACAACGAAACGCCCTCGAAGTGGATCAGCAGATCTTGGTCGGCCGCTGCAGCGGGGCCGGGGCGTCCGGTGTCGGGCACGGCCCTATGGTGCCGTACCCCGCTCCCCTGGCAACCGACCGGGGTGCCGGTAGCACCGCCCACAGCGCCAGCGTCGGGAAGCAAAGGCATGCAGGTTGTAATTTCCCGGATGGTGCGCGCACACTATCGCCTGCGCCATATTTCAGGGGGTTGCGATGGTCCTCTTTCCCAATGCACTCGCGGTCGGGCTCGCCGCCGGTCTCATCGCCTCCCCGCTGCCGGGCGCCCAGACCCCCGAAATTCAGCTCACCGCAGCCGACGGCACGTCTTCACTGGGCGGCGGCACGGCACTGATTCTCGGCGGCAGCGGCTTGCCGACGCCGAGTCAGACCTACGCCGACTTCGCTGTCGCGGATTACCTGGCACCGCGCGGATTCACCGGCACGACGCAGATCGTCACCACCCCCGAAGGGCTCTACCCGTTCCTGGGCCCGTTCGGCTTGGTGTTCGACAAGTCCGAGGCGCAGGGCGCCCAACTGCTGGCCACCGCGATCGGGGACCAGATCGCCGGCGGGCAGGTGGACGCCGCGAACCCGGTGGTGGTGTTCGGCTATTCGCAGGGCGCCGACGTCGAGACCGTGGCCATGTCGCTGCTCGCCGAGCAGGGCGTGCCCCGCGACCTGGTGCACTTCGTGCTCGTCGGGGATCCCGCCAACCCCAACGGCGGCATGCTGGAACGGTTCAATCTGCCCGACGACAGCATGCCGACAATCCCCAGCCTGGGGCTCACATTCAGCGGTGCTACCCCCGATGATCTGTACCCGACCGACATCTACACCCACGAGTACGACGGATTCGCCGACTTCCCGCGGTACCCGATCAACTTCCTGGCCGACCTCAACGCCGCGCTGGGCATCATCTTCGAGCACACCACCTACCTGGGGCTCACGCCCGAGGAGATCGCCGACGCGGTAGCGCTGCCGACGGCGGCGGCCGACACCTTGACCAACTACTACATGCTGCCGGTCGACACCCTGCCGCTGCTGGCGCCGCTGCAGTTGCTGCCGTTCATCGGCGACCCGTTGGTCGACCTGCTGCAGCCGGCACTGCGAGTGCTGGTCAACCTGGGCTACGGCAACCTCGAACACGGCTGGGACCAGGGCTTCGCCGATCTGCCCACCCCGCTAGGCTTCCTGCCCGATGCCAGTGTGCTGCAACAGGTTCCGCAGGCACTGGCCGAAGGCCTGGTCAAGGGCGTCACCGATGCGTTGAAGGATCTGGCCGACCCGAACAACTACGTGTACTCGCTGCCGTCCTGGGCTGAGCAACTCGTCAAATCCGCGGAGATGCTGCCCGGAAGCCAATTCTCGGTGCTGTCGATGGTGCCCACCACATCGGAAGATCTGTTCGGCACCTTCCCGCCGCACACCGGTATCCCACCGCTGGACATGCTCAGCGCGGTGCTGTTCACCCTGCCGCAGCTGGACTACCAGATCTTCACCAGCGAACTCGCCGACGGAAACCTGCTCGACGCGATCGGCACCCCGATCGCCGCCGACCTCGGGTTGTTGCCGTTGATCGTGGTGGGCGCGCTGTTCTGACCGCGTCTGCTCGCCGGCTTATTCCGGGGGGATCTCGACCCGGCGCAGCACTCCGTCGTGGGCGTCGGCGGCCTCGATCTCGGCGCGGGTGACCCCCAGCAGGAACAGCACCGTGTCCAGGTACGGGTAGCTCAACGATGCATCGGCCACCTCGCGCAACGCCGGTTTGGCGTTGAACGCCACGCCCAACCCGGCGGCGGCCAGCATGTCGATATCGTTGGCGCCGTCGCCGACCGCGACGGTCTGCTCCAGCGGCACGCCGGCCCGGTCGGCGAACTCGCGCAGCGCGTCGGCCTTGCCCGCCCGGTCCACCACCGGCCCGATCACCCGGCCGGTGAGCTTGCCGTCGACGATCTCCAATTCGTTGGCGGCGACGAAGTCCAGCTTCAGCTCGGCGGCCAGCGGTGCGATCACCTGCCGGAACCCACCGGAGACCACCCCGCATTTGAACCCCAGCCGGCGCAACGTGCGCAGCGTGGTGCGTGCCCCCGGGGTGAGCTCGATCTGCCCGGCCACTTCGTCGATGACACCGGCGGGAAGGCCGGCGAGGGTGGCTACCCGGTGATGCAGCGACTCGGCGAAGTCGAGTTCGCCGCGCATCGCGGCCTCGGTGATCGCCGCAACCGCGTCCCCGGCCCCGGCCCGGGCGGCGAGCATCTCGATGACCTCGCCCTGGATCAGCGTGGAGTCGACGTCGAAGACGATCAGGCGCTTGGTCCGCCGCGACAGGCTGGCGTCTTGGAATGCCACGTCGACCCGCTGCTGGGCGGCGACCTGGCTCAGCGCGGACTGCAACTCACCGGCCGCGCCGGGCGGCACCGATACCCGCAGTTCCAGCCCGGTCACCGGGTAGTCCGAGACGCCCCGGATCATGTCGATGTTGGCGTCGATCTCCGCGATCTCGCTGGCCAGCGCCCCGAGGGCGGCGGCGGTCACCGGCCGTCCCAGGACCACGATCCGGTGCGTGGACGGCACGGCGATGATCGGGGCGTCGTCGCTGCGCTCGATCGTGACGTCCAGGCCCACGCCGTGGATGGCCGCGGTGACCTCGGCAGCAAACGCCGATCCGTCGGCCACATCCGGTACTGCAGACACCAGCACGCCCAGAGTCAGCCGGCCGCGGACCACGACCTGTTCGACGTTGAGCAGCTCGATCCGATACCGCGACAGCACCTCGAAGAGCGCTGATGTCACGCCCGGCTGATCGACGCCGGTGACGGTGATCAACACCGGCACCTTGGGCATGCTCACCCGCGGCGGCCGCCCGACCCGACCCGGCGCCGCCTCACCCCCAGCGGACTCATCAAGCGTTTGCGGGCTCGTACAGCTCGTCGCCGGGGTGGCGGCCGACGTGCGCCTCGGCACGCAGCCGATCGATCATGTGCGGGTAGTGCAGCTCGAAAGCCGGCCGCTCCGAACGGATCCGGGGCAGCTCGGTGAAGTTGTGCCGCGGCGGCGGGCAGCTAGTCGCCCACTCCAGCGAGTTGCCGTAGCCCCACGGGTCGTCCACGGTGACAACCTCGCCGTACCGCCAGCTCTTGAAGACGTTCCAGGTGAAGGCCAGCATCGAGGCACCCAGGATGAAAGCTCCGACGGTGGAGACGATGTTGAACGGCTGGAATCCGTCGGTCGGCAGGTAGTCGGCGTACCGCCGCGGCATACCCATGTTGCCCAGCCAGTGCTGAATCAAGAACGTGGTGTGGAACCCGATGAACGTCAGCCAGAAGTGCAGCTTGCCCAGCCGCTCGTCGAGCAGGCGACCGGTCATCTTGGGGAACCAGAAGTAGATTCCGGCGAAGGTGGCGAACACGATGGTGCCGAACAGCACGTAGTGGAAGTGCGCGATCAAGAAGTAGCTGTCGCTGACGTGGAAGTCGATCGGCGGGCTGGCCAGCATCACCCCGGTCAGGCCGCCGGCCAGGAACGTGACGAGGAAGCCGAGCGAAAACAGCATCGGCGTCTCGAACGTCATCTGGCCCCGCCACATCGTGCCGATCCAGTTGAAGAACTTCAGCCCGGTCGGGATGGCGATCATCAGCGTCAGCAGCGAGAAGAACGGCAGCAGCACCGCGCCGGTGGCGTACATGTGGTGCGCCCACACCGCAGTCGACAGCCCGGCGATGCTCATCGTCGCGTAGACCAGGGTGACGTAGCCGAAGATCGGCTTGCGGGAGAACACCGGGAACACTTCGCTGACGATGCCGAAGAACGGCAGCGCGATGATATAGACCTCGGGATGGCCGAAGAACCAGAACAGGTGTTGCCATAGCAACTCACCGCCGTTGGCGGAGTCGTAGATATGCCCGCCCAGGTGCCGGTCGACGGCCAGGCCCAGCAGGGCCGCGGTCAGCAGCGGGAACACGATCAGCACCATGATCGAGGTGACCAGGATGTTCCAGGTGAAGATCGGCATCCGGAACATGGTCATCCCCGGCGCGCGCATGCAGGCCACGGTGGTGATCATGTTCACCCCGCCCAGGATGGTGCCCAGACCACTGACCGCCAGGCCCATGATCCACAGGTCCCCGCCGGCGCCCGGCGAGTGCACGGCGTTGCTCAGCGGGGTGTAGCCGGTCCAGCCGAAGTCGGCTGCACCGCCGGGGGTGATGAACCCGGCCAGCGCGATCGTCGCACCGCACACGAACAGCCAGAACGAGAATGCGTTGAGCCGCGGGAACGCCACGTCGGGCGCGCCGATCTGCAGCGGCAGCACCAGGTTGGCGAAGCCGAACACGATCGGGGTGGCATAGAACAGCAGCATGATCGTGCCGTGCATGGTGAACAGCTGGTTGAACTGCTCATTGGACAGGAACTGCAGGCCCGGCGCGGCGAGCTCGGTGCGCATCAGCAGCGCCAGCAGGCCGCCGATGAAGAAGAACACCATGCAGGCGACGCAGTACATGATGCCGATCAGCTTGTGATCGGTCGTGGTGATCACCTTGTAGAGCAGGCCGCCCTTGGGGCCCATCAACGGTGGGAACGGCCGACTCGGCTCGAGTTCTGCGCGCGGGGGTGCTTCGGCGGTCAACATTCCTCCAAACATGGGCATCCCGGGAACTTGGGTCGAATCCTAACCCCGGCCGTCGCCGCGCCGGTATAGGCCTCCTACAAACTGTCGTATTCGTCTCCCCGGCGGGCGCGCCGCGCCCGGGTGTTACCGTCACCGCGTGAGCAGGGCGGACCGGCGAGCGGTGTCGGCGGCAGCACTGGCCGTGCTGCTGGCCGCGGTCTCGGGCTGCGCCGGCGAGGGGCCGGAATCGGTGCCGACGTCCACCAGCACCACCATGGTCGCCGGGGCCGGGGTGCTGGGCAACGATCGTCGGCCCGACGAGTCCTGTGCGGCCGAGCCGGCCCGGGCCGACGCGGGGCCACCGATGCGGTCGGTGCACAACGCGGCCGGCGTGGAGCCGCCCAGCGTCGAGGTGCCCGAGAACGCGGAGCGCATCGTGGTGCTCTCCGGTGATCAGCTCGATGCCCTGTGCGCGCTCGGCCTGCAGTCGCGCATCGTCGGGGCGGCGCTGCCGGAGGGCTCGGAGAACCAGCCGGCGTATCTGGGCGCGGTGGTGCACGACCTGCCGGCGGTGGGCACCCGCAGCAATCCGGACACCGACGCCGTCGCCGCATTGCACCCGGATCTGATCCTGGGAGCCCACGGCCTGACGCCGGGGTATGCGGAGCTGGCGGCGATTGCCCCGACGGTGTTCACCGGAGCACCGGGGATGGCATGGGAGGACAACGTGCGCGGCGTCGGCGCCGCGACCGCGCGCAGCGGCGCCGCCGACCAAGTGCTCGACAAGTTCAGCGAGAAGGCGACCGAGACCGGCGAGGCCAGTGACGCCACCCACTTCCAAGCCTCGGTGGTTGCACTCACCGACAACGGCGTGCGGGTGTACGGGGCGGCCAACTTCGCTGCCAGTGTGCTCAAGGCCGTCGGGGTGGACCGGCCGCCATCGCAACGGTTCACCGACCGGCCCTACATCGAAATCGCCGCAGCCGACGGCGATCTCGGCGGCCGCGCGGACTTCTCGGCGGCCGACGGCGACATCGTCTACGTGTCGTTTGCCTCACCGGCGGCCAAGGCGCGGGCGGCCGCCGTGTTCGACAGCGTCTCCTGGCGCCGGTTGGCGGCCAACCGTGACAGCCGGGTGTTCGTGGTCAACAACGAGGTGTGGCAGACCGGGCAGGGACCGGTCGCGGCCCGCGGCGTGGTCGACGACCTGCGCTGGCTGAACGCGCCGATCAACTAGCCCGGCCGCTGCGGCGATCACCTGCCGCAGCTCGACCGGCGCCGGCTGACGGGCCTCCTCGGCCTCGTCGCGCTGTACTTGCGCCCGTTGGCATTGCGCCGCAAGCCGACAGGTCTCAAGCACCGTCGCCTCGGTGCCCGGCCACCGGCTCCCACTCAAAATTCTCTTTTCGGTGTGAAGCGCGGAAAATTTACTGCAGTGCAGAAGTTTTCACTCGGCTGACCTTCCATTGGCGGCCGGTGATCGCGGCAATTATCGGCGTGGCGTCGGACGCCTCCGTTTTCGGCGACGGCAAACTCCGGCCGCAGTACGCTCATGCCGTGCCCGAAACGTCATACGCCAAGTGTGGCGATCTCAGCCTGGCCTATCAGGTATTCGGTGACGGGCCGATCGAGCTGGTCGTCGTCGGGCCTTTCGTCAGCCACATCGAGCTGGCCTGGACCCTCCCCCAATTCAAAGCGTTCGTTGACCAGCTCGCGACGTTCTGTCGCGTTGCCTGGTTCGACAAGGCCGGCGTCGGGCTGTCGGACCCGGTGCCAAAAGTTCGAACGTTGGAGGAACGCGCCGCCGAGATCGAGGCGGTCATGGATGCCGTCGGCTTCGGACAGGCCGTGGTGTGCGGTCTCAGTGACGGCGGGCCGGTCGCCATCATGTTCGCGGCAACATGGCCGGCGCGAACGCGGGCGCTGATCCTTTCCGGCACAGTGCCCTATTGGGGCTTCGAGGGCTGGGACGACCTAGACCGAGACCCGGCCGAGCTGCGGGCACGCTTCCTTGCCGAACTGGGCGAGGACTACACGCCGTCGATCGAGCAGCTGGCCCGCTTCCAGCAAGCCGGCCGCACGGTGCGCTCCGGGTGGGGCAACGGTGAGACAGCCAGCATCAGTGCCCCCTCGGTCGGGTCGGTACGCCAGCTCGCGATGTGCGAGCGCATGAGCGCGAGCCCGGGGATGGCGCGGGCATCGTTTGAAGCGGCGTTTCTGATCGACGTGCGGCCGATCCTGCCGACACTCACCGCGCCCACGCTGGTCATCCATGCCCGCGAGGACCACGCGGTTCCGGTGCAGGGCGGACGGTATCTCGCCGCCCATATCCCCGGCGCGCGGTACCTGGAGGTCGAAGGCATAGACCACGCACCCTTTTTGACCGAGCCCGACAAGATCCTGACTGAGATCGAGGAGTTCCTCACCGGTAGCCATGCGGCGCCGTCGCAGTCACATCGCGCCCTGCGCACAGTGTTGTTCACCGACATCGTCGCCTCGACGGAACGTGCCGCTGCCACCGGTGACGAACGGTGGCGAGCGGTGCTTCAGCGCTTCGGTGAGGTCACCGCCGAACTGACGAAGCGGTTCAGCGGCGCGGTGGTGAAGAGCACCGGCGACGGCCATCTCGCCACCTTCGACGGCCCGACACAGGCGATCCGCTGTGCCGAGGCATTACAGACCGACGCCGACACCCTGGGCATCGAGATCCGGGTAGGCATCCACACTGGTGAGTGCGAACTGATCGACAACGACATTGCCGGAATGGCGGTGCACATCGCGGCGCGGATCGTCGGCCAGGCCGGCGCCGGGGAGATTCTGGTCTCGCGCACGGTGCGCGACCTGGTCGTCGGCTCGGGCACGGGCTTCGAGGACCGCGGCAGCGTCGAGCTACGCGGCGTTCCCGGCACCTGGCAACTCCTGGCCGTCGATCGCAACGGCCCGCCGGCCGGATCCGCCGAGGCCGAACTGGCGTCGACGCCAACTCCGGGCCCTCAGACCTCGATGCGCCGCTCGGACCGTGCCGTCGCGGTGATGGCACGGCAGACACCGTGGCTGCTGCGCGGGGCCGCCCGCCTCGCTTTGACCACCCGCCGCAGAGGAACCGTGGCACGCTGAGCCGCGACGCCGGCTACGCCCCACCACGGTGCGGCAGTGACCTGCAGAGGGATGTGTCAAAGATTACGTGACGGCCCCATCATCACCCCCACGCTGGGCAAACAGCGCCTCGGCATCGCGCCTGCGCAGAGCAGCCGGCGGCCCGAGAGAACTTACTTCGCTAGGCTATATAAAAACGATGAAAACGCCGCCGAATCGAAGAGGGATATCACCGATGAGCACCGTTTCCGCGTACGCCGCAACGGCGCCGGACGCGCCGCTGAGCAAGACCACCATCACCCGCCGCGAGCCCGGCCCGCACGACGTCGCCTTTGATATCGCCTTCGCCGGAATCTGCCACTCCGACATCCACACCGTCAGGGCCGAATGGGGCCGCCCGCAGTACCCCCTGGTGCCCGGACATGAGATCGCCGGTGTGGTGACCGCGGTCGGCGCGCAAGTCACCAAATTCAAGGTCGGCGACCGTGTCGGGGTCGGCTGTTTTGTCGACTCCTGCCGCGAGTGCCCCAGCTGCCTGGCCGGCCAGGAGCAGTACTGCACCGGCGGCGGCATGGTCGGCACCTACGCCGGCGTCGACCGCGACGGCCAGCCCACCCAGGGCGGCTACAGCGGCGGGATCGTCGTCGACGAGAACTACGTGCTGCGCATCCCGGATGAGATCCCCCTGGATGCGGCTGCACCGCTGCTGTGCGCCGGCATCACCACGTACTCGCCGCTGCGGCACTGGAATGTGGGGCCGGGCAAGCGAATTGCCGTCGTCGGTCTCGGCGGCCTGGGCCACATGGCCGTCAAGCTCGGCACCGCCATGGGCGCCGAGGTCACCGTGCTGTCCCAGTCGCTGAAGAAGATGGAGGACGGCCTGCGATTGGGCGCCCAGCACTACTACGCCACCAGCGACCCCGAGACGTTCAAGAAGCTACGCAACGGCTTCGACGTCATCTTGAACACCGTCTCGGCGAGCCTGGACCTGGGCGCGTATCTGAACCTGCTCACGCTGGACGGCACCCTGGTCGAGTTGGGCATGCCCGAGCACGCGCTGGCGGTGCCACCGGGTCCGCTGGTGCGGATGCGACGCAGCGTGTCGGGGTCGTTGATCGGCGGGATCGCCGAGACGCAGGAGATGCTGGACTTCTGCGCGGCGCACGGTGTGCGCCCCGAGATCGAGGTCATCGAGCCGGACTACGTCAACACCGCCTACGAGCGGGTGCTGGCCTCCGACGTGCGCTACCGCTTCGTCATCGACACCGAGTGGCTACGGCAGTCCTGAGCGCCGGGCCGGGACTCAGACGTAGCGGCCGCGCCCGGCCAGTGCGCCCGCCAGGGTCTGCACCAGGTAGACCGCGAGCATCATGAGCCACGGCACCGTCCATCCGCCGCTCACATGGTGCAGCAGGCCGAACAAGAACGGGCCGGCGCCGGCGAGCAGATAGCCGAAGCCCTGCGCCATCCCCGACAACCGCACGGTGTCCTCGGCGTCGCGGGCACGCAGCGCAATCACGGTGAGCGCCAACGAGAATACGCTCATGCCCAGGCCGACCAGCACGCTCCACAGCAGTGGTGCGGCTGCGGGCGCTAGCAGCAGACCGAGTATTCCGGCGATGCCGAGCACACCCAGCCCGACGATCCAGCCGCTCTGGCTGGCGCGACGCGCGGCCAGCGGCGAGACGATCAGGCTGATCGGCACGGCGATCAGCGAGATCAACCCGAGCAGCAGGCCGGCGTGGGCGTCGCTCATGCCGTTGTCGATCAGCACCTCGGGCAGCCAGCCCATCACCACGTAGGCCAGAAACGACTGGGTGCCGAAGAACAGCGTGACGGTCCAGGCCAGCCTGCTGCGCAACAGCGACCGGCCCTTCGCCGCGGCGACGGGTGCTACGGTGCCGGCCCGATCGAACCCGCGGGACCCCACCACCCAGGCCGCCAGCGCCAGCAGGGCCAGCGCACTCCAGGCGCCCAGGGCCGAGCGCCAGCCTCCCAGCGCGTCATCGAGCAGCGGGGTGACCGCAGACCCCAATGCTCCTCCCCCTTGCAGCGCCGCGGTGTAGATCCCGGTCATCAGCCCCACCCGCGCCGGGAAGGACCCGCGGATGATCACCGGGATCAGCACGTTGATCAACGCGATTCCGGCGGTCGCCACCAAGGTGCCACCGAGCACCGTGAAGGGCCCGTCGCAGACCCGGATCAGCAGTCCGGCAACGAGAGTGAGCAGTGCTGCCGAGATGGTGCGGCCCAATCCGATCCGCCGCGACAACCACGGCGCGGCCAGCCCGGCTCCGGCAAAGCACAGTCCGGGCAGCGTGGTCAGCACGCCGGCCCAGGTGTCCGAGGTGCCCAAGGCGCCACGCATCTCGGGGAGCAGCGGCCCCACGCTGGTGATCGCCGGACGTAGGTTCAGCGCGGTCAGCACCACCGCGACGGTCAGCAGGGCGCCGCCGGCCGCCATCGTGGCCGGTCGGAGCTCGGTGACGCCGTCGAGCTCGAGCTCAAGGTCGTGCTCGTACTGGCCGAGCGTTTCGGTGCGGGCTGCGCGGGTCACCTAACGTAGGATCGCATACATCCCATGATTGGATGAAGGGAGGACGCTGTGCCGTTGGTCACCACCCGCCGCACCGGCTTGGTCGATCAGGTGATCGAACAGCTTCGCGCCTCGGTGACCGGCGGGGAATGGCCGGTCGATTCACGGATCCCCACCGAGCCAGAACTCGCCGACGCGCTCGGGGTCGGCCGCAATACCGTGCGGGAGGCGGTCCGGGCGCTGGCCCACAGCGGCATCCTGGAGGTCCGCCAGGGCGACGGCACGTATGTGCGCGCTACCAGCGAGGTCTCCGGTGCCGTGCGCAGGCTGTGCGGATCCGAGCTACGCGACGTGCTACAGGTGCGGCGTTGCCTGGAAGTCGAGGGCGCGCGCCTGGCCGCCGCTGCCCGCACCGACGACGATCTGGCCGAGTTGCGCGCACTGCTGGAGATCCGCGACGGCCACCAGCAGCAGGGCCGACACTCCGACTTCGTGCGGGCCGACACCGATTTCCATCTCGCGGTGGTCCGCTGTTCGCACAATCCGGTGTTGACCGAGCTGTACTGCGGACTGACCGAAGTGGTCATGGCCAGTGTGGCCACCACGAGCGCGAAACCGGTGCAGTCAGACCAGATCCGGCACCGGGGTTTGGTGGAGGCGATCGCCACTGGCGACGTCGAGGCGGCCGGGCGTGAGGCGGGCGGATTCCTCGACGAGCTGTTAGATCAGCTGCCGGCCCGCTAGGCCGCTCAGTCGCGCCGAAGTCCCAGCACCCGCAGCAGTTCCGGCCGGCGCAGGACGAGCCCGATCCACAGCAGCACGCCGACGTACACGCCGGATAACACGAAGCCGGCCAGCGGCTTGTCGGCTTGTAGGTTGGCGGTCACCGCCCCACCCAGGTAGGCGGTCAGGCCAAGGGCGCCCAGCACCGCGGTGCGCGGGATCAGAAAGACGATCAGGCACACCAGCAGCACCCAGCCGATCACCGCGGTCTTGTCCGGGGCGAAACCGAGCGCTTCGGTGCCTTCGCGGGCGAAGCGCATCCCGGCGATCTTCGGGATGCTGTCGAAGGCGAAGAACAACCCGAGCAGCGCGGTGATCGCGGCTCCGGCGTACCACGCTCGGGAACGGGTGCTGCGTTCGGTCTCTGTCGTCATCCTGCACTCCCTGTACTCGAAGGTGATTACCGCAACATTAAGCGTGTGCCGCGCCGGCCGGTTCGCGGGCACGCAACCGTAACGCGGTATAGCCGAACATGATCAGGGCAGTCGCCACCAGCAGCAGCAGCCCGACCGTGTAGTCGTTGTGCACGGGGTCGTAGGTCACGCCCATCACGATCGGCGGAAAGTAGCCGCCCAAACCTCCTACCGCGGAGACAATTCCGGTGACGGCACCAAGTGTCCCGACCGGGGCACGTCGCGTCACCCACCCGAACACTCCGCCCGTGCCGATACCGAGGGCAACGGCGAGCGTGATGAAGGTGATCGCCGACCATATGTCCGTCGGCGGCTTGAGGGCAGCGACCGCAGCCATCACCGCCGTTCCCGCCAACGACGCCAAGACGACGTACTTGGGTGCGATGCGGTCGGCCAGCGCACCACCGACGGGCCGGGCCAGCACCGCCGCGAGCGCAAACGCCGCCGTGCGTTCCCCGGCATCCACCTGCGAGAACCCGTAGATGGTCTTGATGTAGATGGGCAGGTAGTTGCTGAAGGCCACGAATCCCCCGAACACCACCCCATACAACAGTGACATCTCCCAGGTGACCCGCAGCCGGATCGCCGCCCTGAGCTTGGGCAGCACCGGCGCGGTATTCGGGGCGAAGTAGTCCCCGTTGCTCATCACCAGGAAGCAGATCACGACCGTGACTGCCAGCGCGGCGGCGATCATGTAGTGGGTGTGCAGCAACCCGAACCGTCGCACCATGCGGGGGGTGAAGAACGCCGACAGCGCCGTGCCGGCCATGCCCATGCCGAAGACGCCGGTGGAAAAACCGCGGCGGGCCGGCTCATACCAGTTGTTGGCGAACGGGATACCGATGGCGAACACCGTTCCGGGTATGCCGAGCAGCAGCGCGGAGGCCAGCACCAGGGGGTAGGAGCCGGCGGCCTCGGCGGCACCGACGGCCAGCACCGGGCCGATCGAGGCCAACGAGACCCCGATGAACATGGTGCGACCGCCGAACCGGTCGGTCAGCGGCCCGGCGACCATCCGGCCCAAGGAGCCGGCCAGGATGGGGGTGGCCACCAGCAGCGAGACTTCGGTGCTGCCCAGCGACATCCGCGCGGCATCGGTCATCGCCACCGGGCCGATGAGATTCCAGGCCCAGAAGTTGATCATCGACACCCAGGTGGCCAGGGCCAGTTGCAGCCCCGGGCGGGCGCCGGCAACGGGTCGCTCAACGCTCCTC
The DNA here is from genome assembly GCF_001667945.1 of Mycolicibacter sinensis. Taxonomy (GTDB): domain Bacteria; phylum Actinomycetota; class Actinomycetes; order Mycobacteriales; family Mycobacteriaceae; genus Mycobacterium; species Mycobacterium sinense_B. Next base: position 67,745 of record NZ_LZJK01000151.1, read on the forward strand.
ACTGGGATATGCAAACACCGGGAAGCCCGCTCGGCCCGTCATTCGCCCAAAAAGCCGACAGGCGGGCCTGCGTTCACCCGCGCAGGGCGGTGCGGAATCTGTCTCGGTAGGCCTTCGGCGAGACGCCGAGGTGATCGACGAACACCCGCCGGAGGGTTTCGGTACTGCCGAAGCCCGCGAGGCGTGCCGTGTCGGTCACCGTGTGGCCGGCGTCCAGGGCGGCGCGGGCCGCGTCGACGCGAACCTTTTCGACGTAGTCGGCCGGAGTCATGCCCAGCTCGGATCGGAACAAGCGCGTCAGCTGCCGTGTGCTGAGACTGGCCCGTACGGCGAGAGCGCTGACCCGGTGATCCGCGCCGGGGTCGGCGGCAATGGCATCGGTCACCGCTCGCAGCGCGGACTGCGGCGGCGGATCGGCTTCGACCAGCGTGGAGAACTGCGACTGGCCGCCCGCGCGCTTGAGGTAGACCACCAACCACCGGGCCACGGCGCGGACAAGCTCTGCGCCATGGTCCATTTCGACCAACGCCAACGCCAGGTCGATGCCCGACGACACGCCCGCCGAGGTGAACACATCGCCGTCGCGCACGAAGATCGCGTCCGGCTCGACGGTGATCGCGGGAAAGGCGCGCGAGAACAACCGGACATCATGCCAGTGGGTGGTGGCACGCCGGCCGTTCAACAGACCGGCCTGCGCCAGAACGAACGACCCGGTGCAGATGGAGGCCAGCCGTCGGGTGCGCTGCGCGACCGACTTGACCGCCGCCACAAGCTCAGGATCGATCGCGCGGCGGGGCAGGCTGTCGGCACCGGCGACCATGATGGTATCGGCGCACTCGATCGAGGAGAGGGCATCGGTGACACCCAGCCGCGTCCCGATCGAGGTGGTCACGTCACGCCCGTCCACCGAGGCGATCTTGATCCGGTAGTCGGCTCCGAACCGGTTGGCTTCGGCGAAGACCTCACCGGCACCTGCGACGTCCAACATCGTCACATCGTCGAAGACGACGATCACCATCACCCGCGATCGGGAACCGGCTTCAGCCACGGACCCATTGTGTCGCAATCTGAGGTTTTGACGGCTCGATCGCCGCGCGTCGACCACCCGCGTCGGCGGCAGGCTGGTCTCTGTTCGACCAACCAAGGAGACCCACCGTGCCCGTTCAGCGGAGTGAGACCATCGCCGACATCGTCGTACCCGACACGCCACTCGCCCGCGAGGCGACCGAGTTCGTTCGCAGTGCCGAGGACGACGTGCTGTTCCATCACTCCCGGCGGGTGTACCTGTTCGGAGCGCTGCACGGTCGCCGACTCGGGCGCCAGCCAGACCTGGAACTGCTTTACGTGGCGGCGATGTTCCACGACTTCGGCCTCACCACGCGCTACCGGAGGTCCACTCAGCGCTTCGAGATCGACGGCGCCGATGCCGCCCGCGAGTTCCTGCTGGACCGCGGCGTCGGTCGATCCGAGGCCGATAAGGTGTGGCTCGGCATTGCCCTGCACACGACGCCGGAGATCACCGCACGACTCGACACCGAAACCTTGCTTCTTGCAGCAGGTGTCAAGACCGATGTGGTCGGCGTCGGCCGGGCAGACCTGGACGCGGCGGACATTGACGCGGTGGTCGCCGCCCATCCCCGCCCGGACTTCAAGAACCGCATTCTGGCGGCTTTCAACGACGGTATGAAGCATCGTCCGGACAGCACTTTCGGCACGATGAACGACGATGTGCTGGCACACTTCGACCCCTCCTTCAAGCGGGGAAACCTGGTGGACAGCATCCTCAACAGCCCATGGCCCGAATAGCGAAAGGAGCAGGCACATGGATATCCACGAAGCGCTGTATACCACCAGAATGATGCGGCGGTTGCGGCCTGAACCGATCCCGCTGGACGTCCAGGCCCGCATCCTGGATGCGGCCGTGCGCGCCCCCAACGGGGGTAACACCCAGCGCTGGCATTTTCTCGCCGTCGACGATCCGGCACTCAAGAGTGAACTGGCACAGTTGTTCCGGCAGGGCCGCGCCCTCGAGTACGAGAAATTCGCGGCCGGCACGGGACCGATGGTCGCGCCGGCCCCGGGCGCGGATCCGACCCGACACGACGAGACGATGCGCCGCATCAAGGGCTCCGGGGACTATCTGGCCGACCATTTCGAAGAAGTTCCCCTGCTGCTCTTCGTCTTCGCCATCGACGATCTCGGCGGGGCCAACATCTACCCGGCGATCTGGAGCGCGCTGCTGGCCGCCCGGGCCGAAGGCGTCGGTGGGGTCATGACGATGGTCCTCCGCAATTTCAACGACCGCGTCAACGAACTGCTGGGCGTGCCGGTGGAGGAAGGCTGGACAATGTCAGCCATGCTCGCACTCGGATATCCCCGGGGAAGGTGGGGCGTAGCAGCCAATCGGCGCCCGGTGCAAGAGGTTTCATCACGAAACCACTGGGGCACACCGTTCGGCGTCGACGTCCCTCAGCCGCTGTGGCCGCACGACTACCTGGCGCCCGACCTGGCCACGGTAGGTTGAGTACTCGTGCAGGCAATTGTTGCCACGGACCGCGCTGCGGGTGTCGCGGGGCTTTCGCTGGCCGATGTCGCCTACCCGCATGCCGCGGAGAACGACGTCATCGTCCGGGTCCACGCCGCCGGTTTCACGCCGGGTGAGCTCGACTGGCCGGCCACCTGGACGGACCGCGCGGGGCGTGACCGCTCACCCAGCGTCCCTGGGCACGAGGTCTCCGGTGTCGTGGCCGAGTTGGGCTACGGCACAACCGGGTTGACGCTGGGGCAGCGCGTCTTCGGAATGACCGATTGGGCCCGCAATGGCTCGCTGGCCGAATACGTCGCCGTGGAGGCCCGCAACCTCGCCCCGCTGTCGGCCGACGTAGACCACACGGTGGCCGCCGCTTTGCCGATATCTGGACTGACCGCCTGGCAGGGGCTTTTCGCGCATGCGCGTCTGGTGGCCGGTCAGACAGTGGTGATTCATGGCGCCGCCGGTGCTGTTGGCTGCCTCGCCGTACAACTGGCCCACGAGGCCGGCGCGCGCGTCATCGGAAGCGGTCGAACCGAACACCGGGACACGATCTTGGGCCTCGGCGCCGCTGAGTTCCTGGATCTGCAACAGGATCGGCTGGAGGATGTCGGCCAGGTGGACGTGGTGTTTGACGTGATCGGCGGTGAGCTGCTCGATCGTTCAGCGCCACTGGTGCGTCCCGGTGGGGCGCTGGTTTCCATCGCCGAACCGCCGCGCGTTCGACCCGCCGACGCACAGACCATCTTTTTCGTTGTCGAGCCCGACAGGTCGGGTCTGGCTGTCCTGGAGCGCAGACTCCGCGAGGGCCGGCTGCGCCCGATCCTGGGAGCGACATGCTTACTGGCCGAAGTGCCGACGGCATTCGACCCCGCAAGGCGCAGCCACGGAAAGACCGTCGTCGTCGTCGCCGACTAGGCGCCACCGCCGGCTCTCCGGTGCGCACCGCCACTGCGGTGTCATGGCTGGCTGACCAGCAACCAGCAGATGCTCCAGGCGGCCGTCGAGGTCCGCGAGCGAGCCGCGGCCTGGTGACCGATGTCTTCAGTGGCCGGACTGGATGTGCCCGGCCACCAGACGGGAGAACCTCAGAACTCCCAGTCCTCATCCTCGGTGATGACGGCCTTGCCGATCACATACGACGACCCCGACCCGGAGAAGAAGTCGTGGTTCTCGTCGCCGTTGGGGCTCAGCGCCGACAGGATCGCCGGGTTGACATCGGTCTCATCCCGCGGGAACAGCGCCTCATAGCCGAGGTTCATCAGCGCCTTGTTGGCGTTGTAGCGCAAGAACTTTTTGACGTCCTCGGTCAGCCCGACCCCGTCGTAGAGATCCTGGGTGTACTCGACCTCGTTGTCGTAGAGCTCGAAGAGCAGCTCGTAGGTGTAGTCCTTGAGCTCCTGGCGCTTGGCCTCGTCCTGCATGGCCAGCCCGCGCTGGAACTTGTAGCCGATGTAGTAGCCGTGCACCGCCTCGTCACGGATGATCAGCCGGATCACGTCGGCAGTGTTGGTGAGCTTGCCCCGGCTCGACCAGTACATCGGCAGGTAGAAGCCGGAGTAGAACAGGAAGCTCTCCAACAGCGTGGAGGCCACCTTGCGCTTGAGCGGCTCGTCCCCGCGGTAGTACTGCATGACGATGGCCGCCTTGCGCTGCAGGTTGGCGTTCTCCTCCGACCAGCGGAACGCCTCGTCGATCTCGTTGGTCGAGCACAGCGTGGAGAAGATCTGGCTGTAGCTCTTGGCGTGCACCGACTCCATGAACGCGATGTTGGTGTAGACGGCTTCCTCGTGCGGGGTCAGCGCGTCGGGAATCAGGCTGACCGCGCCGACGGTGCCCTGAATGGTGTCCAGCAGCGTCAGGCCGGTGAAGACCCGCATGGTGAGCTGGCGTTCCTCATCGGTCAGCGTCCCCCAGGACGGCAGGTCGTTGGAGACCGGCACCTTCTCGGGCAGCCAGAAGTTTCCGGTCAGCCGGTCCCAGACCTCGAGGTCCTTGTCGTCGTGCACCCGGTTCCAGTTGATCGCTGAGACCCGGTCGATCAGCTTCAGTTTCTCGCTCACCAGAACCCCATTTCACCCGCGGAAAGCTAGGCCTTCGACACTACCCCTGGGGGCCGACAACCCGTGGCAACACAAGAAGTTGTGTCTGCCGTGTCGCGTCAGCCCACTCCGGAGAACTGGTACTCGGCCGGGCGCAGCTTACGGGTGGAGCGCCAGTACTGCCACGTCATGCCGCTCCACAGCGTCCGGTTGACGCCGTGCTCATCGAGGTACCAGCTGCGGCAGCCGCCGGTATTCCACACCGACCCGCCCAGCTGCCGCTGCAGTTCGGCGTTGAAGCGGTCCTGGGCGGCGCGGGTGGGCGCCAGCGCCTGCGCCCCGGCGGCGTCCGCCGCGGTGATCGCTTCGGCGACGTAGTGGATCTGCGACTCGATCATGAACACCACCGAGGTGTGCCCCAAGCCGGTGTTGGGGCCCAGCAGGAAGAACAGGTTGGGCATGCCGGCGACCGCGATGCCCCGATGCGCCACTACCCCCTCGCGGTTCCAGCGGTCTACCAGGTCCTCCCCGCCCGGGCCCTTGATGTCGACGTAGGTGTAGGAGTCGGTGACATGGAAGCCGGTGGCATAGACGATGACGTCGCACGGGTGCTCGACACCGTCGGCGGTGACGATCCCGCTGGCGGTGATCTTGTCGATGCGCTCGGTGATCAGCTGCGCCTTCGGGTTGGCGACCGCCTGATAGTAGTTGGGCGCGTAGAGGATTCGTTTGCAGCCGGCCCGGTAGCGCGGGGTGAGTTTGCGGCGCAGCTCCTTGTCGCGGACATTGCGGCGGATGTTCCACCGGCCGACCAGCTCGACTGCCCGCAGCAGGCTCGGCCTCCTGGTCATGGCGAAGCCGAGACCTTCCAGCGCCCAGTAGATCGTCGTGCGCACGCCGCGACGCAGGCCCGGAACGGTCGAGAAGGCGGTCAGCAGTGCCTTCGGGAACGGGCTGTTCGGCCGCGGCACCACCCACGGCGGAGTGCGTTGATACAGCTGCACCTGGGCCACCTTCGCGTCATCGCGAACCAGCTCGGGCACGATCTGGATCGCGCTGGCGCCGGTGCCGATCACCGCGACTCGCTTGCCGGTCAGGTCGACGTTGTGATCCCACTGCGCGGAATGGAAAGCCGCCCCGGCAAATTCGTCCATGCCCTCGATGTCGGGCACGCGCGGGATGTGCAACGCCCCGGCACCGGAGATCAAGAACTGGGCGATGTACTCCTGCCCGGTCGTGGTGAACACATGCCAGCGGAACTCGGTGTCGTCCCAGTGCGCGCGGTCGACGCGCGACCCGAACCGGATGCGGCGGCGCAACCCGTATTTGTCGGTGACCCCCTTGAGGTAGTCCAGGATCTCCGGCTGCGGTGAGAACAGTTTGCTCCAGGTGGCCTTCGGCTCGAAGGAGAAGGAGTACAGGTGCGACGGGACGTCGCAGGCGCAGCCGGGGTAGGTGTTGTCGCGCCAGGTTCCGCCGATGTCGTCGGCCTTCTCCAGGATCAGGAAGTCGACGCCGCGGCGTTGCAGTTCGATGCCCATACCGAGCCCGGAGAACCCGGTTCCGATGATGAGCGCCCGGGTCTGTACGGGTGCGCGCTGGCCGGCTTCTTCGGCGGTCTCGTCGGTAAGCGTCATGAGGCGTCCTTCCCTTGCGGGTACTGATGTTCAGTGTGTTTGCCGGACCTGAGTCCGTCAACGTCGTGCCGCCCCCCCCGCAGGGCCGTGCGGGGCGGCGGCACGACGGCGACGGCGACTCAGCCCAGCAGGGCGGCCATTACCTGCTGATTCAGGTCGACCAGTGAATCCGTCAGCGGCGAGTACCCACTGAGATCGAAACTGTTGCCGGCGTGCAGGATTCCGGTCGCCATGTCGTCGCGCGCATTGAGCAGACCCGCCATGATTCCGGTCGCCGGGTCGGTGAACGCGTCGTCGAACAGTGTTCCCAGCCCCTGCAGACCGCTGCTCAGCTCGGCCCAGGCCTGCGTCCAGTCGCCGGAGCTGAGATCGCCCTGAACCGCTTGAGCGGTCTCGTCGATGACCGCCTTCATGCTCAACGAGGCCAGCAGGATCGGCAATTCCACGTCTTTGATCGCCAGTGGCAGATTGCCGATGAACGCCGCCAGGCTTCCGGCCGGATTGGTCAGGAACTCCGATGCGACGGCGTCGAGGTTGGGCATCAGGGACGGGTCGGTCATCCGGTCCAGCACCGTCGGTACGTCGGTCTGGCCCCCGAAGATCTGCTCGAACGCCTCTGGGCCCATCGCGGCCTTGAACTGGTTGTACACCAGGTTCCAGCCCAGCCAGTCGATGTTGTGGTCCTGGTCTTGGGTGTAGCCGTAGTCGAAGAGGCGCTCCTGCAGCAGGGCGGCCCGTTCCTCGGCCGTGACCAGCGGGGTGTCCGAGGGCAGATAGTCCTTGACGTCGGCGATGTTGACGACCTGGGTCTGCACGTCCGGGTTGGTCACATCTCCGGTCACGTTCTGCCAGCGCAACCCGACGATGCCGTCGGTCAGCGAGGAATTGTCGACCCAGTTCGCCACGCCGGGGTCCTTGCTGCTGACCACGTAATAGGTGTAGCCGTCGGAATCCTGGAAGATCTGGGTGTTGTTGAGGCCGCCCTGCGCGGTCACATAGGGAACGTTCTGGCCCCAGTCGTTGTAGAGCTGCAGGCCGAAGTACCCGGCCTCCAGGTTGGGCGCCTTGATGATCAGCGCCTGATCCGGGCCGAGCTCGAAGTGCCCCATGCTGCTGATCTGGCCCGGCGTCGATATCCCCTCTACCGCGCCGCTGGTCGCCGAGATGTCGGTCATGGTGTTGTCCGGCAACGAGTCCGGAATCTCCATCTGCGAGTAGTACGTACCCGAGGCGTTCACCAAGGGCATGATCGCGGCAAGCTGGCCGAGCATCGTGATCATCTGGTCATGCGACAACTCCGGAAGACTCGATGCTGCCGTGGCACCGTCTTGATGAATGGTGATGTAGTCGTGCGGCAGACCGCCGTCGCCCATGATGTTGCGAATCATCACCGTTCCCACCCCGGAGATGTCGACCCAGTTCCCGTCGTGGGGTGTGGCACTGAGGATGATCGTGTAGGTGCCGTCGGCGTTGGGGGTGGCGTCGGCCAAGTCCAGGCTCGACACCGGGGTGAAGTCGACCGTCACGCCGTTGCCGGCGTTGGCGGTGAAGGACAGATCCTGGGTGCCCGCACCGGGGTTGACCGTGACCGTGTAGGTCGCGGTGGGGTCGACCGCGATGGGCCCGTACTGGTCGTCGGGGTTCGGCAGGATCAGCGGCGATTGCGGCTCGGCGACGTTCGCCGACCACGGGAACGGGACCCAGGTGATGCTGTCACTGCTGGTGTTCAGCTTGTTCAGCCCGAGCAGCAGCGTGGTGATCGCCAGGTTCTGGGTGTAGCCCTGCAGCGACGACAAATCGGACGGAACGATGAACGGGTAGTCGCTGTTGGTGTCGATGATCTTTTGCTGCGCGTCGAGCAGTTGGTCGATCACCGATTGCATGGCTCCGGCCGGCGCCACTTCGGCGACCGCGTGCGGGGTGGCCAACGCCATCGCCAGTGCCCCGGCCGCCAGCCCTGGTGCCGTGGCGGCCACGACGCGCAGCCGCTGCCGTACCCGGCGCCGCTGAACGGCCTTGCGGTTGGCGCGCTCGACGGCTGCGCGTTGTGTGGATCCGATGCGCGACATGTGGTCCTCCAGTGTGTGGTCAAGGTGCGCTGTGACGGCTGTCACCTGATAGCGACCTGATTGTTCGGGGGTCCCGGGTGGAGAGGAAAGAGCATTTATCACCTAATGCGCCCGATTGCCGGTGCATATTGCACCACCGACCTATGCTCTGGCCATGGACTGGGCACGGCCCTCGGAGCCGGTACGCGAACTGATCCGGCACGGCGCTCAGCTGATGGTCAGCGCTCCCCCGGAATCACTCGACGAACTACACGAGGCCACCCTGTCGGGCGTGTACACCCAGGCAATCGCCTCGGACCCGGTCCTCGCCGAAGGCATCCGCCGCAGTAACCGCTCCAACCTGCTGCACTGGGCGGCCGCCAACGTCAGTCACCCCGGAGAACCGGTACCGGCCAACCTCGCGACGGAGTCATTGCTCATCGTCCGAGACGGTTTCCGCCGCGGCCTCGATGAGTCGGCCGTGCTGGACGCCTACCGAGTGGGAACGAATGTGGTGTGGCGATCGTGGATGCAGACCGCGTTCGAATTGACCCGCGACCCCGACGTGCTGCGCGAACTCCTCGACGTGACGGCCCGCTCGCTGACGTCTTTCATCGATGCGACGATCGCCGGGATCTGCGCGCAGATGCAGATCGAACGCGAGGCGCTGACACGGGGGACGCACGCCGAACGGCGAGAGACCGTTGCGCTGATCCTCGACGGCGCGGCCATCACCAGACAGCGTGCCGAAAGCCGGCTCGGTTACCGACTGCAACAAAGCCACACCGCCGCGGTGATCTGGGCCGATGAGTCCATGGCCAACCTGGCCGATCTCGACGCCGCCGCCGAAGCACTGGGACGCACCGATGATGGCCGGCGCGCCTTGTCGGTGCTCGCCAGCGCGGCGACCCGCTGGGTATGGGTGCCCGGCCCGGCAGGCCCCGACCTCGCCGCCGTCGCAACGGCTCTGGACGACCTGCCGGGGGTGCACATCGCGGTCGGTGCGACGGCGTCAGGCATCGACGGGTTCCGGCGCAGCCATCTCGACGCCGTCACGGCTCAGCGCATGATGGTACGACTGGGCTCAAGCCAGCGCGTCGCGCGATTCACCGACATCGAACTGGTGGCGCTGATCAGTGCCGACCCGGAGTTGGCGGACCGGTTCATCACGCATACCCTCGGAGATTTGGCATCGGCGGACATCGAACTCCGGGAGACAGTCCTGGCATTCGTGCAGCAGCAGTGCAACGCATCGCGCACCGCAGAGCGCATGTTCACCCACCGAAACACGCTGCTGCGCAGGTTAACTCGCGCCAATGAACTGTTGCCGAGGCCCTTGGAGGACAACAGCGTGCACGTCGCGGTGGCCTTGGAGGCACTGCATTGGCGTGGCGCCCGCCAGCTGTGAGGTGCCCAGCGCAGCGAAAATCAGCCGACCGGCTGGCGCTGCACGGCCTCGTGGATCGGCCGGTCCGGGTTGATGGTGATGCCCAGTAGTTCGGCGGTGCCGTTGACCACGCCCATGATGATCGTGGTGAAGTAGCTGGCGAACGCCTCGTGGGTGATCCGCCGCGGGCTGTCCGGGTCCGAGCCCAGCCACCAGTCGGTCGCCGAGGCCGCCGCGCCGAAGGCCGCGAACGCGGCCAGCTCGATCGCGGAGCGGTCCAGCTCCATCTCGCGCAGCTCGTTGTTGAACATCTCCGCCATTGCCAGGGTGATCTCGCGGCCCTCGTTGAGCGTGCGCATCGTCGACTCCGACCGCTCCGGGAAGCGCCCCTGGATGAAGAACCGCAGCACGTTGGGATGTTCGTCGACCAAGGCGACGTATTCCTCCACACTGCGCTGGATCACGGTTCGGACCGGGTCGGTCGCCAGGTCGATCGACGGGAAGATCGCCGCCCACAGCTTGTCGCGCAGCCGCTCCCCGATGGCCTGGAACAGGTCGGATTTATCGGCGAAGTGCCGGTAGATCTTGGGCTTGGCGGTACCGGCTTCCTCGGCGATCTGGCGCACACTCAGGTCGGGGCCGAGCCGGTCGATCGCCCGAAAGGCGGCCTCGACGATCTCGCCGCGGACCTTCTTGCGGTGTTCGCGCCAACGCTCACTGCGCGCATCGACCTTCTGCCCGCCGTTGTCGGCCGGCTTGGGCCTACTGGTTCCGCGCACGTCAAGCACCTTACCGCGTTGCCGGGGCTGACCTGGGGAGACCGCGCGGTGACCTGGTCCGTTAGCATCGGTAGACAGTTCCCGTGGCGCACAAACGCGCATATTTGAGACGAGATGTAGTGACCCAACGATTCGACCTGGCCATCGTCGGCGGCGGCCCGGCGGGATCGGCAGCGGCCTGGCAGGCCCGTCAGGCCGGCGCGAACGTCGTCGTCCTGGACAAGGCCGACTTCCCGCGCGACAAGCCCTGCGGCGACGGGCTGACCGCCCGCGCCGTCAGCTATCTGCAGAAGATGGGGCTGGCCGAAGAGGTCGACAAATTCCACCAGGTCAACCGGGTGAAGGTGTTCAGCCCCAGTGAGTGGGAGCTGTCGTTTCCGCGCCGCCCGGGGATGCCCGATCATGGCTACGTAGCCCGCCGGCCCGAGCTGGACACCCTGCTGCTCAAGCACGCCGAATCGGCCGGGGCGCAGGTCCGCCAGTCCGCCGAGGCCGCCGCACCGCTACTCGACGACGCCGGCCGGGTCACCGGGGTTGTGCTCAAAAGCGGCGAGAAGGTGCGGGCCGACGCGGTGATCGCCGCCGACGGCGCCTACTCGCCGATCAAGCGGGCGCTCAAGCTCGACTCGGCCTACAACGGCTATTCGGCGATCGCGATCCGCGCCGAGATGCCCGCGGCGCGTCCCGATGTCGATTCCCTCGACATCTATCTGAAGCTGGCGTTTCACGGCGACCAGCTCCCCGGCTACGGCTGGGTGTTCCCGTTGGGCGGCGGACGGGTCAACGTCGGTCTGGGCTACGTCAACAGCTACAAGAACTGGCAGGCGATCAACGCCACGCAGTTCCTCGGCGAGTTCCTGGAGACGCTGCCGGCCGAGTGGGAGTTGCCGTCGATCACCGAGCTGAAGGAATCCAAGACGGTGCGGGCCTGGCGGTTGCCGATGGGCTTCACCGCGTGGCCGCCGTGGCGCCCGGGTGTGCTGTTCGCCGGCGATTCCCTGGGTGCGGGCAAGCCCGCCTCCGGGGCGGGCATCTCCAAGGCGCTGGAATCGGGGTTGGCCGCCGGTGAGTGCGCCGTCGCGGCGTTGACCAACGGTGGCCCCGACGACTTCAGCAACTACGCGCAGCGGATGGAGGCCGCCTGGGGCCGGGAGTATCGGCGCGGCCGGGTGTTTCACAAGCTCGCGGGCATTCCAGCGATCGCCAACACCGGGATCAAGCTCATCGACAACGGCTGGGTCCGCGACAAGATGCTGCGGCGGATGTACGCCGGGCAGCAGGGGCCGGCGCACCGGTACTGAGTGGCCAACGGATCGCCCGCGCCTAAGCGCGAGTGTGCCGTTTCGTACGCGACTCGCCGACGATGGCGCCTAAAACGCACAGTCGACGCCTAGTTGACTCAGCGCCGACCGCGCCGGCCCGGGCCCGGCTTCCTTGCGACCTTGCCCGCCGCGGCCCGGGCAGCCTGTTTTGCCAAAGTCTTCTCCCGCGCAGTGCGTTTCGGCACCGGCTGCGCCTGCCCCCGCGAGGATCCCGGTCTGCGGCCACGCACGATGCCGATGAACTCCTCGATCAGGACCGACTGCGACCCGTGCCGGAAGGCGAGTGCCACCGGGCAGGCGGGCGCGTCGGTGATCGGCCGGTAGGTCAGGTCTTTGCGGTGATACAGCCGGGCCAGCGACTGCGGAACGATGAGCACCCCCATCCCCGCGGCGACGAGTTCTATTGCGTCCTTGGTGGTCTCGGGCCGGTAATCGACCGGGGCGCCGGGGGCACCGGCCCAGGCGAGTACGTCGTCGAGTGGGAGCAGTATCGGCTCGCCGTCGAGGTCCGCGGCGGTGATCTCGTCGGCGGCGGCCACCAGGTTCTTCGGATGCGGCCCGTTCTTGCGGAGGTCCCTCAGCCACTGCGGCGGGTCGGCCTGCAGGGCGGCGAGCTCGCTGCGGGTGATCGGGCCGGCCTGGAACTCCGCCGGTGTCGCCGGCAGGTACACGTCGAGCTTCTTCGCCGCCGTGGCGGGTTTCATGGACTGCGCGTTCGGCCGGCTCATGCAAGCAGCGTATCGGTAGCCTGATGCGGTGACCCGGCTCTCCCTGACCCTCGGGTACGTCCCCGGCGGGACGCCCGCGAAGTGGGCCCGGATCTGGGCGGAGCGCCACCCCGAGGTCGCACTGCAGCTACAGTCCGTCGCCGCCGCGGAGGCGGCCGCCGCGGTTCGCGACGGCACCGTCGACGTGGCGTTGCTGCGGCCGCCGGCCGACGCCTCCGGGCTGGCCGTCATTCCCCTCTACGACGAGACGACGGTCGCCGTGGTCCCGACCGACCACATGGTGGCCGCCGCCGACGAGATCACCGCCGCGGACCTCGACGGCGAGCCGATACTGCTCCCACTCGACGACGTACTC